>QEVK01000007.1 GCA_003577315.1 Hyphomicrobiales bacterium
GTCGGGCTACGCCCTCCCGGCGTTCCCCAAATGCGCCGCCAAGTGGACTACTTTTGCGCCGCCCAATGGCCGACTTTTACTCCGCCGTTGACAATCATCGATCCCTTCACCGCCGCGACCGGGATCAGGGTCACTCCCGAACCCGGCGTTTCGGCCGTCACGTTGAGCAAGCTGCTGCAGCAGCGTGACGCCCCGGTCCTGGACGCCGTGTGGATGGACGGCGGCGTCTCCGAACAGGCGGCGGCGCAGGGCGTCATCGCCGCCATCGTTCCCGAAAGGGTGCCGGGCATCGCCGGCATGGTGGACGAAGGTGTCTATCGCGACGGCGACGGCGACATCTTCGCCGTCAGCACCGGCTTCTACTCGCTCGGCATCGCCTACAACGCCAACGAGGTCGGAACGCCGCCGGCATCCTGGAACGACCTCTGGAACGACGAGCTTGCCGGCGCCGTCACCTTCCCCAGCCCGTCCAACGCAATGGGCGTGCCGTTCCTGGCCGAGATCGCCAAGCTGAAGCAGACGACGCTGAGCGAGATCGAACCTGCCCTCGAAGACATCAAGAAGTTGCAGGTTGCCGCTTATTTCGACACTGCCGGGGCGGGGACGAACCTGTTTCAGAGCGGCGAGGTGATTGCCGGAGCCCATTATGCCAGCTCGGCCTTCGCCATGCGCGACCAGGGCCTGCCGATCACCTTCGTCGTTCCCCGGGAAGGCGCGATCGGCGGCGACATCCGCCTGCATCTGACCGCCAACACGCCCCGCATGGAAGCAGCCGAGAAGTTCGTCGACTTCGCGATCGGCAAGGAGCCCGCAAAGTGCATGGCCGAGCGCATCTATGTCGGCCCGGCCACCAGGGACGTCGAGCTCAGCGACGACGCCCGGCAGCGCATGCCCTGGGGGCCGGAGGGAAGCGTGGCAAGCCTTTCGTTGCCGGACTGGAACGACATCAACGCCAACCGTTCGAGCGTGATCGAGGCCTTCAACCGCGCCATAGCGGCCCGATAGTCCGCCAGTCAGCCGTCAAGTCCATGCGGGGTGGCCGGAACGCGGCCGCCCCGCCCACAACGCAATCAGGACGTTCAAGGTAACGGTGCCGCAGCACTTTGCAGCCCGCCGGACTCCGGCTCGCCGAACAGCATGAGCTGCGCTTTCATCGCCAGGGAGCGAACGATGGCGACGCGCTGCTGCTGCCCGTTGCGGCGCCAACCTGCACGCGGTCGCCAGGCCGCTGCTCGATGCGAGCGGACTTCCGGTCGGCGAGCCGGCGGATCGTCATGCCGGGAGTGGCCGACGCGAACCGCATGTGGGTTTCCGAGCATGGCGAGGATCCTGTCCGAGCCAGCCGGTTGCCATTGCGGGCGGGAACATGCACTGATAACGACCGAACGCTACACGCATGCGGAGGTCGCACAACTGCTTTCCGAACAACCGGACGAGCCTGTCTCTCATGTCGACGAGGCGCTTCGCGACGTGACGGGTGACGACTTCGACAGGCCGATGACCCGCCTCCGCCACGAGACGCAAGCCTGCCATAGCGTCACTCACCAGGAGACCGTCTCGCGGTTGCTGGGGCGGCCGCAACAGACGCTGCGCGACTACATCGCGGCCAATCGCCAACGGTTCCGGTGATCCGGCTGCGTTCGGCTTCGGCGGAACCTCCCCGACCTCGTGGCGGGACGCAGCTTCGGCCGCGCATCTGAGATTTCTAGAAACGGATTGAGCCAGCCCATGTCCATGATTGTCGACCGCCGCGAACTGGATTTCGTCCTTTTCGAGTTCCTCGGCGTGGAGCGCCTGCTGGGGCACCCCCGCTTCCAGGCCTACGACCGCGCCGCAATCCAGCAGATGCTGGATGTCGGCCAGAAGATCGCGGAGCAGAAGTTCCTGCCGATCGCGGCGGAAGTCGACGCCAACGAGCCAGTCATCGTCGACGGAAGGATCAAGGTGCCTGCGGGCGTCGGGGCGGCCTTGTCGGATTACGCGCAAGCCGGCTTCTTCGCCCTGCCTTTCGCGGAAGACATCGGCGGGCTACAGGCTCCGTGGTTCCTGCACACGGTCATTACCGGCATGTTCAGCTGCGCCAACACGGCGGTGAGCAACTACGCCTTTCTCACCGTTGCGGCGGCCAATCTCCTCAACGCCTTCGGCTCCGATGCGCTGCGGCAGACATTTCTCCGGCCGATGCTCGAGGGACGCTGGTTCGGAACCATGTGCCTGTCGGAGCCGCAGGCCGGCTCCTCGCTGGGGGACATCACCACGACCGCGACGGAGGGCGCGGACGGGCTGTACCGCATCAGGGGCAGCAAGATGTGGATATCGGGCGGCGACCAGGAAATCTCCGAGAACATCGTGCACATGGTGCTGGCCAAGATCCCCGGCGGACCGGCGGGCACGAAGGGCATCTCGCTGTTCCTCGTCCCCAAGCGCCGGGTCAACCCCGACGGCACGGCCGGCGCATCGAACAACATCGCCCTGGCTGGCCTCAATCACAAGATGGGCCAGCGCGGCACCACAAACTGCCTGCTGAACTTCGGCGAGGAAGGCGAGTGCCTCGGGTTCCTGATCGGCGAGCGGCATCGCGGGATCGAATACATGTTCCACATGATGAACGAAGCCCGCATCGGCGTCGGCCACGCCTCGACGATGGCGGCGCTGGGCGGCTTCCTCCATTCCGCCGAATACGCACGGACGCGGACCCAAGGCCGGCGACCCGACCAGAAGAATCAGGCGAGCCCGCAGGTGCCGATCGTCGAGCACGCCGACATCAGGCGCATGCTGCTGGCCCAGAAGGCGGCCACGGAGGGCGCGCAGGCGCTGTGCCTCTATTGCGCGACGCTCGTAGACGAGCTTGCGACGCTGGAGAACGGGGAGGGGAAGGAGTGGAAGAGGAGCCTGCTCGGCCTCCTGACCCCCGTCGTGAAGTCGTGGCCTTCGGAGCATTGCCTCGAGGCGAACAAATGGGCCATCCAGATTCTCGGCGGCTACGGCTATACGCGCGATTTCCCGCTCGAGCGCTTCTATCGCGACAACCGGCTCAATCACATCCACGAAGGCACGTTCGGCATCCAGGGCATGGACCTGCTCGGACGCAAGGTCGCCGGCGACCGCGGCGAGACGCTCGAGCGCTTCGCCGGGACGATGCGCGAAACGGTAGCGGCAGCGCTTGCCGTCGAACGCCTGGAGCCGGATGCGCGCCAACTCGGCGATTGCCTGGACGCGCTTACGCAGACCACGCGGGCACTTCTGGCGTGCGAGGATCCGCTCCTTCGCCTCGCCAATGCGACCATCTACCTGGACGCTTTCGGCCACATCGTCGTCGGCTGGATATGGTTGCAGCAGGCGCTGGCAGCCGCCGACGCGCTCGCGAGAAACGACCTTTCGGACGCGGACCGGAGCTTCTACGAAGGCAAGATTGTGACCGCCCGGTATTTCAGCCGGTATGAGCTGCCGCACTCCATCACGCGGCTGGCGCTGTGCCAGTCACTCGAAACCACCTGCCTCGACGCGCCGGTCGAGATCTTCGGCGCATAGGAAGGAACCGACACAACAGGCTGCATCCCGCGAGCAGCATCGATATGTGCCGCAGGAACCGGCCGGTCTCGCGGATGCCTGCAATCTGCGATCACGGGTGATTGATACTCGCCCGCTTCGTCTTCGCGTTCATGCGCGACGAAGCTTTCCATGCCGGCACACCCGCGCAACAGCAGCGACGGCTGACCGCTGAAGCCCGCAGCATAGTCGGAGCTTCGAGCCGCACTCCCAAAGGACCGACCGCCACCATCGGGGCCGGCGGTCACCGCACCGCGGCAACAGGCCGGAGACATACAGCACGCGCGACCGGCCCATTGCCGAGAACACCCCCTGAGCGGCGGGCGCCGTCCAGGCAGGGGTATTCTGCATCGCTCGACGAAACCCTCGGCATCCATCGGCTCGACGAAATCCGGCCCGCTCCGCCCCCGGCCAGTACCTCCTCAGTTTCCCTGCCCCGGGAGGCGGCAGACTCACTTTCTCCTTGACAAGCATGGCCGCCCCGTCATGAATAACCGTTATTCGGGATCAATGGGAGGAGAAACCGATGAGCGTCGCCGGGGATGGAATCGTTGAGGGGTCCGCGCGAATATTCGTGCCTGCGCTGATGTTTCAGGCGGTCGCGATCGGTGGCACCTATGCCACCGGACGGGAAATAATCGAGTTCGGCGCCGTGTTTGGCGCCTTGGGGTGGGGAGCCGGCGTGGCGATGGCCGTGGTCGGCGCCGTGTTGTCGTATCTCGTCTACGAGACCGCCCGGCGATACCGGCTCTTCGACTACAGCGCGATGACGCGCCACCTGATAGGCCGCTTCTCCTGGCTCTTCGACGTCATCTACATCCCGTTCGCGATCGCGATCTTCGCGGTGCTGTCCTCGGCCACGGGCAACATCCTGCGGGACACGCTGGGCCTCGATTACTGGGTCGGCGTCACCGCGATCGTCGTGGTGAGCGCCGTCGTCACCCTCCAGGGCACGGACGTGATCGAGAAATTCAACGGTATCGGGACGGTACTGCTGATGGCTGGATACGTCGTCTTCTCGATCCTGGTCATCGCCACGCATTGGGACAACCTCGTGCGCGTCTTCAGCGCGATGGACCACTCGCTCAGGCCCGATGCGGGGATCGGCGACGCGCTCCTCGTCGGCGCGATCTATGTGGGGCTGGGGTTTGTCGTATACCCGTCCACGCTGATGACCGTCCGGCACCTGCAATCGCGACGCGATGCGGCGGCCGCGGGAATCCTGACCGGCAGCCTCTTCGTCGTTCCGTGGTTCCTCACCTTTTTCGCCCTCATGGGCTTCTACCCGTCGCCCGTCGTGTTCGATGCGCCCGTGCCGTGGCTGGTCATGCTCCAGGAGCATCCCGGCTTCATCGTCCTGATCTACGGCGTCCTCGTCGGCTGGACCCTGGTCGCAACGGCCGTCGGGATCCTCCAGTCGATCATCATCCGCGTCGACCAGACCCTGATCGAGACCGGCAGGCCGACCCTCACATTCGCTCAGAAGAGCGCGATCACGCTCGTCTCCCTGCTGGTCGGCGCGTTGCTCGCGCAGATCGGCATCATCCATCTCATCGCCATCGGCTACCTCATCGGCGCGATCGCGCTGCTCGTCGTCTTCGGCCTGCCGCTCGTCGTCAGGAGCGGGAAGTTCCTGCTTCCCGGCGCGCGCGAGACGGGCGAGATCGCGCCATGACGCAGCAGCAGTGGGAAACGCTGACCCCGTTGCGGTTCCGCGACTTCGACTATCTCGGGCACATGACCGCGACATCGTATCTGGCCCTTCTGGAGGAGGCCCGGGTCGACTGGCTCGGCCAGGCCACCGGCGGCGAGTTGCCCGAATATGTCGTGGCGACCCAGCAGCTGGAGTTCCATCGCGAGATTCTGCCCGCCGACGGACCGATCCGTATTACTATTGCCGCACGGCTCCTGTCGCCGCGCAGGGTCTGTGTCTCGGAAAGGATTTTCGGCAGCCGCGGGCATCTTCACGCAACCTCGCGCGCTGAGCTCGTGGCCTGGGATCGGGCACGCCGCCGCGCGAGGGCCTTCACCGAAGCCGAGCAACTGCTTTTCGAGGTTTCCGACGCCGCCGAAGCGGCGTCGGAGGGCCAGGCGACGACACATGGAACGGCAGGCGGGAGCTGACACTCGATCCATGAGGAGCAAGCGATGAACGTTTCCACCCGGTCCGACAACGAAACGCGCGACACCATCCTGCGCACGGCTGCGGCCCTGTTCTTCGAGCGCGGCTACGCCGGAACCAAGGTGATGGATATCGCCAGGGCGGTCGGCATCACGCCGGCCACGCTGTACTGGCATTTTTCCTCCAAGGAGGACGTGCTGTTCGAGTATCTCCAGGGTGCGATCGAGACCTTCAACGAGCGCGTCGAGGCGGCCATCGCCGGCATCGAATGTCCGGTGGACCGGCTGCGGGCCCTGGCCGTGGCGCACACGGCGCTCCAGCTGGAGTTTCGCGACCAGGCCCAGGCCGTGCATTCGCTCACCTACGCTTCCGCCGAGCTGCTCGCGGCCCTGTCGCCGGAGCGGGCGAAGCTGATCAACGGACTGATCCGCACCCATGTCGACCGGACGAAGGCGATCATCGGGGACGGCCTCGCGAGCGGGCTGTTCGACACCGGGGATGCCAACGCGCTGACGTTCGCGGTCCTCAACATCTGCGAGTATTCCGCCCTGTGGTTCCGGCCCGAAGGCCCCTCGTCGATCGAGGCGGTGGCGGCCGCCAATGGCGAGTTCGCGGTGCGCATGGCGACCGGCGCGAAGGGACAGGCGGCAAGGGGAGGGCGAAGGTGACGGATTTTTCTCCGGCGCCCGGAACGTTCCGCGGCCCGCTGCACGACCTTGCGCTGGCCGAATCCACGTCGCCGGACCGCAGGCTGCTTGCCTGGCGCGACGGGGAGCTGAGCGTCGCCCGGTTCGCCGCGGCGGTACGCTCGGTCGCGCTCGAGCTCCGCGACCACGGCGTCGTCGCGGGCAGCCGGGTCGCCGTCATGGCGGCCAACTCGCACCGGCTGCTCGTCGCCACCTATGCGATCTGGACCCTCGGAGCCGTCGAGGTCTCCGTGAACAGCGAGCTGAAGGGCCCGCTCCTGAAGCATGTGCTCGACGACAGCGACCCGGCCCTGCTGCTCGCGGACGACCTGTTCATCCCCGTCGTCCGGTCGGTGCGGCCGGATCTCGAAACGCTTCGCCTCGACGACCTGCGCCACGACCGCGGCACGTCCGAAACGTTCCGGCTGGCCGGCGACGACGCCCTCGCATCGCTGCTCTACACGTCCGGGACGACCGGGCCGTCCAAGGGCGTCATGATCCCGCACGGCTACTATTCCTATTTCGCGTCGGTCCTCGGCACCGCCCTGAACCTCGGCGAAAGCGACACCTGCTACTTCACCCTGCCCTTCTTCCACGTCGACGCCCACATCGCGCTGCCGGCCTGCCTGCGCTGGGGATCGTCGCTCGCCTTCGCGAGCCGCTTCAGCGTGAGTTCCTTCTGGGAGGACGTCACGCATTTCGATGCGAGCTGGTTCGGCGCCGTCGGCTCCATGCTTTCCGCCCTCGTCTCGCGGGGAAGGCCGCCGCAGCGGGTTCTCGACCGTCTGCGCCTGATCGTCGCCGCGCCCGTGCCGCAGGAGGCGTTCGCGAATTTCGAGGACGCATGGGGCGTGCCCATCTTGCAGATGTACGGCCAGACCGAGGCCAACGGACCCCTCTATTCCACCCTGGCGCGGCGCCGCCGCGGCGCGGCCGGATGGCCCTGTGCCGGCTTCGACGTGAAAGTCGTCGACGATTCGGGTGTCCCCGCGCCGCGCGGGCAGGCCGGGGAGCTGCTGATCCGTCCCTCCTCGGCCAACGCGCTCGCTCAAGGCTACTGGCGGCGCGCCGACGCCACCGCCGCCGCCTTCGCCGACGGATGGTACCGCACCGGCGATCTCGTTCGCCAGGACGAGGACGGTTTCGTCTGGTATGTCGGCCGCAAGAAGGACAGCCTTCGACGCCGCGGCGAGAATATCTCGGCCTTCGAGCTGGAGAGCGTGCTGTCCGCCGCCCCGGGGGTCCGCACCGCCGCGGCCCTGGCGGTGCGCGACGAGCTGGGCGGCGAGGACGACATCAAGGCGGTCCTGGCCGTCGCCCCGGAGTTCGATCTCACCGTCTTCGGCGACTATTGCCGATCCTCGCTCCCCCGGTTCGCGGTTCCGCGGTTCGTCGAGATCGTGGACGAAAGCCGGATCGTCCGCGGCCCCGGCACCGGGGCGATCCAGAAGCATCTCCTCCCGCAGGGAGTTACCGGGGCGACGATCGACCTCGAGGTCACGCTCGCCATTCGTCAGAAAGGGAATCAATGAAGGTTGTAGTCGTTGGCGGCGCAGGGCGCGTCGGGCGCCGCGTCGTGTCGGAACTCGTGCCGCACGAAGGTGTATCGGCAGTCGTGGCGGACCGGGTGCGGCCCGACGATGCGGGCCAGCCCTTCGTCGGGATCGACCTTGGCGACCCCGCCTCCATCCGCTCGTCGATCGAGGACGCCGACGTGGTCATAAACACGTCGGGCCCGTTCGACCGCTGGGGCGCCGTCGTCCTGGACGCGGCGATCGCGGTGGGCACGCACTATATCGACGTCTGCGACGATCCCGAGCCGACGCTCGAGATGCTCGAGCGCGATCGGGCGGCGAAGCAAGCCGGGGTGCGCGCGGTGATCGGCCTCGGCGTCAGCCCGGGCGTGACCAACTATCTCGCCATGGTGGCCGCAAGCAACCTCGACACGGTCGACCTGCTGGCGACCTTCTGGGGCGATCCGGCCGAGGGTGTCGGCCGCGAGGAGGCCGCGGCCCGCGCCGAGGCGCTGGCCACGGCGTTCGAGACAGGCCGCGCCGCCTACACCCACCTCATCGCCCAGACCTCCTCGGAGGTCCCCGTGTGGCGCGGCCACGCCGCGATCCGCGAGCGCGCCTGGCGCAGGGCCTACCGGGTCTCGACCTCGCGCGGGCAGACCGGCATCTACCGGGTCATCGGCCATCCCGAGCCGGTGACGCTTCCGCGCACCGTCGCGACGCGCGACTGCCTCAACATCGGCACCGTCGATGCCGGCACCGACCGGCTGATGCTGCCGATCCTCGACCGCGTCGTCGCCAACGAGATCGACCCGGAACAGGCGCTTGCCGAGATCGCCCGCGAGCTGCGCGAGAACCCGGAAGGCATCGTGACGGAACGGCGCGGCGATCCGTTGCCGCGCAAGATCGGCGCCGCCGCCGTGGGCACTCGCGACGGCCGCCGCGACGGCGTCGTCGTGTTCCCGGGCGGGCCCGTCGACGGCTCGATGAGCCTGGAGACCGCGCGTCCCGCCGTGGTCGGCGCGCTGCACATCGGCGAGGTGCCGCCCGGTGTCCATTCCCCCGAAGACGCCTTCGATGCGGGCGCCTACATGGCCCACTACGCCCGCCTCTACTGGGGCGACGGCACGGCCCCCTACATCGTCGACCGCGCGGGAGCGTCGGCCGTCGTGGAGGTGGAATCGTGAGCTTCACCTGGAAAGCGGCGCTCGAGCGGCTGGCCGAGGCTCGCGAGATCGCCGCATCGCTGGGCGGTGCGGCGCGCGTCGACCGCCAGCACGGGCAAGGCCGCCTGACCATCCGGGAGCGGGTGGCCGCGATCACCGACGACTTCACCGAGGTCGGCGAGTTTGCCGGCTTCACGGTGCGCGACGCCAACGGCAACGATGTCGGGCGGCTGCCGTCCAGCTATGTGTGCGGGCTCGCCACCGTCGACGGGCGGCAGGTGGCGCTCGGCGGCGAGGACTTCACCGTGCGCGCCGGCGCGCCCCAGACCTATCTCGACCGCTACAAGGGCGGGATGGGCGGCTTCGTCGAGGATCTCGCGCACGAATACAAGATCCCGCTCATCCTGTTCATGGAGGGCATCGGGGGCGACGTGTCGGCGCAGGACGAGGTCGGACATTCCTACCTCGTCAGCTCGATGAGCTGGAAGCGAAGCATCGAGCTGCTCAACGAGGTGCCCGTGCTCGTCGCCGTGCTCGGCTCCGCGGCGGGGGGCACCGCCGGCCGCGCCGTCTTGAGCCACTTCAGCGTCATCAGCGAGGGAAGCGTCCTGTTCGCCGGCGGCCCGCCGGTGGTCCGCCGCGCGCTCGGCCAGGATGTCGACAAGCACGAGCTCGGCGGCGCGGTCATGCATACGAGCGTGTCCGGCGCCATCGACAATCTTGCCGCGGACGAACCCTCCGCCATCGCGCAGATCCGCGCCGTTCTCGGCTATTTGCCGCAGAATGTGTGGGAGCTGCCGCCGCGCGGCGAGCGCACCGACCCGGTGGACCGCGCTTGCGACGAGATCCTGTCGATCGTGCCGGAGAACCGCCGCCGCCCCTATCGCATACGCGACGTCGTCCGCGTCATCCTCGACAAGGATTCGTTCTTCGAGATGGGTCCGGGCTGGGGCAACGCTGTCATCACCGCCTTCGGCCGCATCGACGGCATCCCTGTCGGCATCATCGCCAACAACCCGATGCACATCGCCGGGGCGCTGGACGCCAGCGCCGCCGAGAAGCAGATCCGCTTCACCGACCTGTGCAACACCTTCCACCTGCCGATCGTGCACTTCGTCGACGTGCCCGGCTTCATGGTCGGCCCGCAGGCCGAAAGGGGCGGGGTGGTCCGCTGGGGCATGCGCGCGATCCAGGCGCTGGTCGAGGCCGAGGTTCCGATCGTGACGATCCATGTCCGCAAGGCCTACGGCATGGCGGTCTCGGCGACGTCGAACCCCGACGCGCTCGGCCTGCGCATCGCCTGGCCGAGCGCCGAATGGGGCGACATGCCCATCGAGGGCGGCGTCGAGGCAGGCTTCCGGCGCGAGATCGAGGCGGCCGAGAACCCCGAGCAGTTCCGCCGGGAAGTCGAGGAGCGGCTGCTTGCCGCCTCCGATCCGTGGAAGACGGTCGAGGCGTTCGGCGTCGAGATGATGATCGACCCGCGCGAGACGCGCAGGGTCGTGGCGCGTTTCCTCAATGCCAGCCTTCACGCGATGCGCGCCAGGCTGGGCCCCAGGGCCAGGCCCTGGAGCATGCGCCCCTGATTCCGGGGCAGGTATCGAGACAAGGTAGGTGATATGCAGGAAATCCGGGCAGAGCTCAGCGGCAGCGTGTGGAAAGTGCTGGTCAGCGTCGGCGACAGCGTCGAGCGCGACCAGGAGATCATGATCCTCGAATCCATGAAGATGGAGATCCCGGTCGTGGCTCCGGCGGCCGGAACCATCGGGTCGATAGAGGTGGCGGAGGGGGTGGCGGTCGAGACCGGCGACCTGCTGGCCAAAGTCGCGGTGCCGTGACGGGGGATCGTCCGGCCAGCAGTCGAGAGGGTATCGTGTTCAGATCATTGCTCGTCGCCAACCGGGGCGAGATCGCCGTGCGCATCGTCCGCACGGCGCGCTCCATGGGAATACGGACCGTCGCAGTCTATTCCGAGGCCGACGCCGATGCGTTGCACGTGCGGGAAGCGGACGAGGCGGCCCTGCTCGGCCCGGCCCCGGTCCAGCAATCCTATCTCGACATCGCGCGGATCATCGCGGCGGCGCAGGCCCATCGCGTCGAGGCGATACATCCGGGCTACGGGCTGCTTTCGGAGAATGCGGGGTTCGCGCGCGCCGTGTCCGGCGCCGGCATCGCCTTCGTCGGGCCCTCCCCCGAGGCGATCGAGGCGATGGGCGACAAGTCGAGCGCGCGCCGGCTCGTCGCGCGGCACGGCGTGCCGGTCGCCCGCGGCACCGGGAACCCGCCCCGGACGGTCGCCGAGGCCCTGGAGGCCGCGAACGGGATCGGGTTCCCGCTGATGCTGAAGGCGGCTGCGGGCGGCGGCGGCATCGGCATGTCGGCCGTCGAATCCGCCGAGGAGCTGGAGCGCGTCTTCGATCAGGCCAGAGCCAGGGCCGAGCGGATGTTCGGCGTACCGGACCTACTGCTCGAGCAGCTCGTGCGGCCGGCAAGGCATGTCGAGGTCCAGATCATGGGCCTCAACGACGGCCGGGTGATCGCGCTGGGCGAGCGCGACTGTTCGGTCCAGCGGCGATTCCAGAAGGTCGTCGAGGAAACCCCCGCCCGATGGCTGGACGACCGGATCCGCGAGCGTCTGCTGGCGGCGGCGGTGCGTGCCGGCGAATGCGTCGACTACCGCGGCGCCGGGACGGTCGAGTTCCTCGTCGACCCGACCACCGGCGCGTTCGCATTCCTGGAGATGAACACGAGGTTGCAGGTCGAGCATCCCGTCACCGAAATGGTGACGGGGCTGGACCTCGTGGAGCTCCAGCTGCGCATAGCGGCGGGAGAACAGGTGGACCTTCGGGCCGGCAGGCCGCGGGGGCATGCGATCGAGTTCCGGCTCTATGCCGAGGACCCCGTGCGCTTCCTGCCGGCGCCGGGGCGGATCGACAGCTGGACGCTGCCCGACCACGAATGGTTCCGGGTCGACACGGGCTACGGGGCGGGGTCCGAGGTCACCCGATACTACGACCCGCTGATCGCGAAGCTGTGCGTCCATGGCGACGACCGGCAGGCGGCGCTGGCCCGGGCGCGGCAGGTCCTGTCGGAGATCGTCGTCGGGCCGGTGACCACGAACCTGCCTTTGCTCAGGGCCGTGGCCGAGCATCCGCGCTTTTGCGAGGACACGCACGACACCCGCCTGCTGATGAACGATTAGAGCCTTCGTGCGCCGCCACAGGAGCGTGTCGGACGGCGCACGAATGCGGCGCAGCGGAAGCGGCGTTCACTGCTCTAGCCCCCGGCGGCGCCGAGGGCCTCCCTGGCGAGCAGGTCCTTGCGTATCTTGCCCGTCGGCCCCCGCGGCAGGTCCGCGACCAGGTGGACCTCGCGCGGGCACTTGTAGGGTGCCAGCCGGTTCCTGCAATGGTCGATGACCCGCTCCGCCGTCACGTCCGATGCCGGCTCCAGCACCACGAAGGCCACGACCTCCTCGCCCAGCCGCTCGTCCTTCCTGCCGACGACGGCCGTCTCCACCACGCCGGGGATCTCGTGGATGACCTCCTCGACGTCGCGGGCATAGACGTTGTAGCCGCCGCGGATGATCAGCTCCTTGACGCGCCCGACGATGTAGAAATAGTCGTCCTCGTCGCGCCAGGCGAGGTCGCCGGTGTGCAGCCAGCCGTTCCTCACCGTCTCGGCGGTGGCGTCGGGCCGGTTCAGGTAGCCCTTCATGACGTTGTGGCCGCGCATGACCAGCTCGCCGACATTGTCGCGGCCGGGCGGCAGGGCATTGCCCTCCTCGTCGACGACCCTGATCTCGACCCCCCACACCGCGCGGCCGATCGAGCCCAGCCGCCGCTCGAAGGGGCCGCCGTTTATGGTGCCCGAGCCGGTCGATTCCGACATGCCCCAGCCCTCGACATAGCTGACCTGCGGCAGGCGCCGCTCGATCTGGTGGATGACCTCGACCGGCATCGGCGCGCCGCCGCTGACGATGATGCGCAGCGAGCCGAGATCGGCCTTCGACCAGTCGGCGGCCAGCATCTCGATATACATCGTCGGCACGCCCGCGAGCACGGTCAGGCGATGCCTGCCGATGGCGTCGACCATCTCCTGCGCGTCGAAGCGGCGCATCAGGTAGATGGCCTCGCCGCGGCGCACCGCGATGTTGAGCACGCTCGACAGGCCGAAGACGTGGAACAGCGGCAGCACCGCCAGCGTCATGTCGTCCTGGCCGATGTCCAGGAGCTCGGATTCCGCCGTGCAGCTTATATAGGCCTGGAGGTGCGACAGCTCCGCCCCCTTCGGCTGCCCGGTCGTGCCGCTGGTGTAGATGACGATGGCGGTGGCGTCGCCGTCGACCGGGGTCACCTGCCGGTCGCCCGGCCCGGTCGCCTCTAGCTCGGCGAAGCGTCGCAGGCCGTCGGCGTCCTGCATCTCGTCGACCGCGTAGACGGCGACGTGGCCGAGCCGCGGCTCGCCGCCGACGGCCTCGACGACGGTCCGGTAGGCGGTGATCGCCGCGACCGCCCCGGCGTCGAGCATCAGCTGCCTCAGCTCGTCGGGCGTGAGCATCGGGTTGAGCGGGACGACGACGAGCCCGGCGCGCAGCGCGCCGAAATAGGCGACGATGAACTCGATGATGTTGGGCAGGTGGATGACGATGCGCTGGCCGGGCGCGAACCCGGCGCGGCGAAATCCCTCGGCCACCCGCGCGGTCCGCTCGTCCATCGTCGCATAGTCGAACGAGGCGTCCGCGCACTGGACCATCGTGCGCCGGGGCCACAGACGCCGGGCCTCCGTCAGCATCGTTGCGATGTTGAACCTCATCGTGTCCTCTCAGATCATCCCGTCGTTGCGGAGACTGTCGAGCGAGGCCGTCGCGGCCTCGATGACGGCGTCGACGTCGGCCTCGGTGTGGGCGGCCGACACGAAGGCGAGATGGATGCCCGGCACCAGCACGCCGCGTTCCTGAAGGTGCTGGTAGAAGATGTGCTCGGCCTCGACATAGCGGTTGGTTATGTCGCGCGACGAGCGGATCTGCCCCTCGGCGAAGCGCAGGTGGAACATCGAGCCGGCATTCATCATGGTGACCGGCATGCCGTACCGGCGGGCGTGCCGGTTGACGCCCTCGGCCAGGCGGTCGCCGAGCGCGTTGAGGCGCGGGTAGAGGTCCGGCGTGTCGCGCATCTGCGTCAGCGCGGCGATGCCGGCGGCCATCGTCAGCGGGTTGCCCGAGAAGGTGCCGCCCGAGAAGATCGGCCGCGCCCGGCCGTTGCCGGCGTTGAACACCGACATCACGTCGGCGCGGCCCGCCACAGCGCCGATCGGCATGCCGCCGCCGAGCGCCTTGCCGTAGGTGGCGAGGTCGGCGTGCACGTCGAAATATTCCTGGCCGCCGCCATAGGCGAGGCGGAAGCCGGTGATGACCTCGTCCACCATCAGCAGCACGCCCGCCTCGCGGCAGACCTCGCCGAGCCGGCGCAGCCACGGGCCGACATCCGTGCGCGGGTTCGAGCTCTGCACCGGCTCGACCAGCACGACCGCCAGCCGGTCGGCGTTGGCGCGGATGAGATCGAAGGCCGCCTCGTCGTTGTAGGGCAGCATCGTCACGGTCTCGAGGATCTCGCTCGGGATGCCGGCGCCGCGGCGGCGCGGGACCGGGCTGTGGCGGTCGCTGGAGCGCTCGGCCTCGAGCAGGGCGTAGTCGTGGACGCCGTGATAGCTGCCGTCGAACACCGCCACCACCGACTTGCCGGTGAAGGAGCGGGCGGCGCGGATGGCGTACATGGTCGCTTCCGTGCCGGTGTTGCAGAACACCACCTGCTCGCCGCAGGGCGCGGCCTCGACCAGCATCTCGCCCAGCCGGTGCTGCAGCGGGTTGTGGATGCCCCAGTGCCAGCCGCGGGTGATCTGGTCGGCGAGCGCCTTCTCCACCGCCGCGGGACGGTGGCCGAGCACGTGCGGGCCGAAGCCCATGGTCAGGTCGATATATTCCTTGCCGTCGACATCGGTGATCCGCGAGCCGGAAACCGACTCGACATAGACCGGGCTGGTGATGTGGACCGTGCCGACGATCTCGACGGCCATCACCTTCGCCGCCTCCTCCTGGCAGATGACGGATTTCGGCGAGGAGGCGCGAAGGCGCTGCGTGACCGGGTTGGCGCGCTGTCGGGTGGCTGTCATGAAGGGTCCTTTCCTTTTCGCGCCGACATGCCCGGAACGCCGGTGCGCTGGCGGCTCATCTGTCGTCTCGTTTGCGTTCTTGCCCGCGCCGCTCAGCTCTTCTCGGCCCCGACGACGGCCAGCAGCCTGCGTTGCAGCAGCAGGATGGCGACGATGCCGATCAGCACGGTCACCGCGATCAGCAGGGCCGACACCGCCGTGATCGTCGGGTCGATCTCGTTGCGTAGCGTGATGAACATCTTCTTGGGGATCGTCGTGTGGATTCCGGCGATGAAGAAGGTCAGCACCACCTCGTCGAAGCTGACCGCGAAGGCGAACAGCCACGACACCAGAAGGTGCGGCGTCAGCGCCGGCGCCACCACGCGGGCGAGCACCGTCGCCCGAGAGGCGCCCAGGCTGATGGCGGCCTGCTCGATGCGCTCGTCGAAGGCGGCGACCGCGTTGCTGACGATCATCACCACGAAGGGCAGCGACAGCACGGTGTGGGCGAGGACGAGCCCCGGCATCGTGCCGAGCAGGCCCAGCCTCGCGTAGACCAAATAGGCCGCGACGGCGAGCACCACCGGCGGCACGACCATCGGCCCGATGAAGGAGGCCGTGACGCCGTCGCGCCAGATGACGGAGTTGCGCACCAGCGCATAGGCGGCGAGCGAGCCGGCGACCAGCGCCAGCAGGCTGCTGGTCACCGCAAGGACGAGCGAGGTGCGCAGGGCCTCGATCCACAACGGGTCGGCGAACAGCCTGACGTACCAGTGGAGCGAGAAGTCCCGCGGCGGGAACTCCAGCTCCTTGCCGGCCGAGAACGACATCGGGACGACGATCAGCACCGGCGCCAGCAGCAGGAAGAGCGCGAGGAGCGACCACAGCGCCAGCGCCGCGTCGGAAAGGCGGGAACGCAGGGCCGGCCAGCTCATCGCGCCCGCCTCCCGCCGGCGCGGGCGAGGGCGGCGAGCGCGCGCGCCAGCATGAAGACGCCGAGCGTGGCGAGCAGGAGGAAGAACGACAGCGCCGCCGCCAGCGACCAGTCGGAGCTGGTGTTGATGAGGTGGTCGAGCAGCGTGGCCAGCATCTTGACGCGGCCGCCGCCGATGACGGCCGGCGTGACGTAGAAGCCGAAGGTCAGGATGAAGACGAGGAAGGCGCCGGTGACCAGCGTCGGCACGGTCAGCGGGAAGAAGACGCGCCAGAAGGCCTGGAACCGCGAGGCCCCGAGCGACAGCGCCGCCTGGCCGAGGCGCGGGTCGATGGCCGACATCGCCGCCACCATCGGCATGACGAAGAACGGCGCCAGGATGTTGATCGTGCCGATCATGACCCCCAGCTCCCGGTAGAGGAACGACAGCGGCTCGTCGACGATGCCGAGCCGCATCAGGATGGTGTTGATCACGCCCTCGCGGCCGAGCAGCACGATCCAGCTGTAGGTCCGCACCAGGATGCTGACCCAGAACGGCAGGATGAGCGCGACCAGCGCCACGATCCGCATCCGCGGCCCCAGCCGGCTGATCCACAGCGCCAGCGGGTAGCCGAAGACGACGCAGCAGACGGTGGCGATCACGGCCAGCCGCGCCGTGTTCAGGACGATGTTCAGATAGACGGACTCGCCGAACAGTCGCCCGTAGGCGCCGAGGCCGAAATCCGGGTCCTGCAGGCTCTGCGGCAGCAGCAGGGCCAGCGGCATGAGGAAGCCCAGCGTCAGGATGGCCAGGCCGGGGAGAACGAGCGCCCCGCGGTCCAGCCGGCGGCGGATGCCGCCGGCGAGAGGCAATGCCGGTGAGGATGCCATCAGAAGTTCTTCAGCATGTACTCCGACCAGCGCCGCTCGGCTTCGTCGCCGTGCTCGGCCCACCACATGCGGTCCGAGCCGGCCTGGGTCTTGCGAAGCTCGGGATTGGTCGGCATCTTCGCCTGGATGGCCGGGCTGATGTGGTCCATGATCGTCGGGCTAGGGCCGGCGACCGGGGTGATCTCGGCGGCGCGGGCCTGGTTCTCGACCTTGCTCATCTCGTGCAGGAGCTTCATGGCGAGCTCGGGATTCGGCGCGCCCTTCGGCATCACGAAATAGGCGACGTCCCAGATGCCGGGGGCGAAGTTCACGAAGAACCCGTCCTCCTCGAAGACGTTGTCCCAGGTGGCGACATAGACCGCTTCCTTCGACTTCAGCAGCTGCGGCGTCTGGCTGGCGGCCTCCCACAGGATCAGGTCGTCCTTGATCCTGTCGATGCTGGCAAGCGCGCGGTCGATGTCGAGCGGGTAGAGCTCGTCCGGCTTGACGCCGTCGGCCAGCAGCGCCAGCGGCAGGGCGTAGCGCGCATAGGCGGGGATGGCGCGGCGGCCCGGCTGGCGCTCGGTGTCCCAGAACTCCTGCCACGAATTGACCGGCTTGGCGTCCGGCATCGAGGCCAGGAACAGCGCGAAGTACTGGTAGCCGAAGGCGTAGGGCAGCCTGGCTTCCTCGTTCATGTCCTGCGGGTCGATCAGGTCCCAGTCGAGATCCTCGATCAGCCCCTGCGCGCGGGCGGTCTCGACGCCGGGGCCGGAAAGCTCCATCAGGTCGGCGGTCACGTTGCCGGACTTGACCATGGCCTTGAGCTTGCCGAGGCTCGGCGGCTGCTCGCGCACCAGCCTCACGCCGGTCGCCTCGGTGAACGGGGCGCCGTAGGCGATGTCGATCGACTCGCCGCTGGTGCCGCCGGATTCGATGATGCGGATTTCCTTCACGTCGCTCTTGGCGTCGCTGGCGTGGCCGGCCGACAGTGTGGCCAGCAACGCGACGGAACCCGCTGCCAGAATTCTTTTCATGCGATCAACTCCCATTTTGCTGCTCTTCCGATTTATTGCCTGCACCGCCGGAAGCGGCCGCATTGCCGCTGCCGGGATTCTGCGGGATGAGCCAGATGTCGTCCGGCCGCCACCGGAGCCAGACGCGGGTGGCGGGCGGGTGCCGCTGCCGGTCGGACGGGACCATGGCGACGAGCTGCCGGCCGTTTTCCAGCACCAGCCGATAGCGCACGGTGGTGCCGAGATAGATCGCCTGGTCGACCACCGCGCCGACGCCGCGCCCGGACGGCTCGACGTCGAGGCGGATCGATTCGGGGCGCAGCGAAGCCGCCTGCTCGCCATCGCCCGTGCCATCGGCACCCTCGCACGGGAAGCGCACGCCCCGGTCGTCGAGGAAGCGCACGCCGTCCTCCTCGCGCAGCCGGCCGGTGACGATGTTGGCGCTGCCGAAGAAGTCGGCGACATAGGCGGTGGCCGGCCGGGAATAGAGCTCGGACGGGCTGCCGACCTGCTCGAGCCGGCCCGCGTTGACGATGGCGATGCGGTCGGACAGCGACAGCGCCTCCTCCTGGTCGTGCGTCACCATGACGGTGGTGATGCCGACCTGGCGTTGCAGATCGCGTATCTCGCCCTGCACCTCCTGGCGCAGCTTGCGGTCGAGCGCGCCGAGCGGCTCGTCCAGAAGCAGCACCGAGGGGTTGAACACCAGCGCGCGGGCCAGCGCGACGCGCTGCTGCTGGCCGCCCGAAAGCTCGGCTATGCGGCGCGCGCCGTAGCCCTCGAGGCGCACGAGGGAGAGCGCGCGCTCGACCTCCCGGCCGATCTCGTCGCGGCCCTTGCGGCGGACCTTCAGCGGGAAGGCCACGTTGTCGAAGACGTTCATCGTCGGGAACAGCGCGTAGCTCTGGAACACCAGCCCGATGTTGCGCCGGTTGGCCGGCGCGTCGGTGATGTCGGCGCCGTCGAGGAAGATGCGCCCCCGAGTCGGCTGCCGCAGCCCGGAGATGATCCCGAGAAGGGTCGACTTGCCCGAGCCGCTCGCGCCCAGGATGGTCATGAACTCGCCCTGCCCGACATCGAGGCTGAACGCATCGAGCACCGTGACGGCGCCGAATTTCATTCCCACATCACGAATGGCGATTGAGGTCATCGACTTCCTCTCGGCGCTTCGCGTACTAGAGTTCCCGCGGAGACGGATTGTGAGGTATTCCGATCATTTATTGAACGTTCAATTAGGATCATATGGCAGGGGTTTTTTTTCGATGTCAAGCGCAAGAGCGACCGGGGCGACCCATGTCGACATCGGCAGCGCATACGGGAGGCGCCAATGACGACGAGCCGCAGCAAGCCGAAGAATTCCGAGGAAACGCGCAACGCGCTCATGGATTCCGCGGCGCGCCTGTTCCGCGAGAAGGGCTACGATTCGACGTCGCTGAAGGATCTGGCTGTCGCCGTGGGCGTGTCGCCATCGGCGATGTACTGGTATTTCCCGTCGAAGAACGACCTGCTCTACAGCGTGATCAAGCGGACCCTGCACCGATTCGAGGACGGCATGGCGCTGGCTCTCGCGAAGGTCGACGATGCGCCGCCCTCCCGGCTCGCGGCTTTCGTGCGCTACTATGTCGAGGCCCAGCTCAGCGGATCGAGCGAGGTGGCCGCCTATTCCTACGTCTATGCCACCGGCCACATGCTCGACCACCTGCCCGAATCCAACCGCGCGGAACTGAGCGACATCGAGCGGCGGATCTTCCGCTTCGTGCGCGGGACGATCCAGCAGGGCGTCGACGAGGGGAGCTTCGCCGCGGAGCACGCGGGCACGGCGGCCCTGGCCATCATCGGCATGTGCGAGCACGTCCAGACCTGGTTCCGGCCCGACGGCAAGGGCACGGTCGGTGAGATCGCCGACCGCTATGCCGGGCTGTGCCTGTCGATGGTGGGATACCGGCCCGACCGCCGCTGAGCCGCTGCCACGAGGGGCGAAGCCGGAGGCCGCGCGACGTCTGCGAGGGCGCGACGCAGATGCGGCATCGTGACCGCCCGCGACATGGCGCGCGAGCCGGCACAGATCGTCTCAGGCCCGGGCGGAATTAACCCCCGTCCTGCTTGCCGGCGATCATCTGGCTGGCGGTCCTGGCCATGACCTTGCGCCGGCCGGCGACGGCCAGCGCATTGGCCGAGCTGGCGTTGCCCTGCATCGCGCGCGCATAGACCCCCTGCAGGATGGCGATCAGGCGGAACAGCGAGAAGACGAGGTAGAACGTCCAGCCGTCGATCCGGCCGCGCCCGGTCGCCGCGCAATAGGCGTCGAGCAGGTCCTCCTCGGCGGGGATGCCCAGCGCCTTCAGGTCGAGCCCGAGCAGGCCCCTCGAATCCCCGCCCCCGGCCGGCAGGTGGTAGGGCAGGCAGCAATAGGCGAGGTCGCCCAGCGGGTCGCCCAGCGTCGAAAGCTCCCAGTCGAGCACGGCGCGCACGACCGGCTCACGCTGATCGAAAACCAGATTGCCGAGCCGGAAGTCGCCATGCGCCAGCGTCGTCCTCGCCTCGCCGGGCAGGTTCGCCTCCAGCCAGGCGATGATCTCCTCGACCAGCGGATCGACGCCGTCGACGGCCGTGTCGCGGTACTGCTTCGACCAGCGCTCGAGCTGGCGCACGACGTAGTTGCCCGGCCGGCCGAAATCCGCCAGCCCCGCCGCCTGCCAGTCGACATTGTGAAGCGCCGCCATGGTGGCGACCATCGCGCGGTAGCAGGCCGTGCGATCCTGCGGCGGGCTGCCGGGCATGTCCGGCGTCTCGAAGACGCGGCCCTCGACATAATCCATCAGGTAGAAGGCCGTGCCGATCACGCCCGCGTCCTCGCACAGAAGGAGGCTGCGCGGCACCGGCACCGCCGAGCCCTGCAGGGCGCTGATGACGCGGTATTCGCGTTCCACCTGATGGGCCGATTTCAGCAGCGCGCCGGACGGCTTCTTGCGCAGCACCATGCGCCAGCCCTCACCCTCCAGCAGGAAGGTCGGGTTGGACTGGCCGCCCTGGAACTGCCGGACCCGGAAGGGACCGGCGGCCTCGGGAAGATGCGCGGCAAGATAATCGTGCAGCGCCGCTTCATCGAAGCGGTGCGCGGGCAGCGGATCGACGAGCTGCGACATGGTCAGGACGCCATCTCACCGCCATCGGCCACCAGAACCTGTCCGGTGACGTAGGAGGAGAGATCCGAGGCGAGGAACAGCGCGACGCCGGCGATCTCTTCCGGGCGGCCGATGCGGCGCAGCGGCGTGCGGGCCTCGACGCGCGCCCGTCGTTCCGGGTCCTCGATCAGCGCCCTGGCGAAGTCGGTGGCGATCAGCCCCGGCGCGATGGCGTTGACGCGCACATTGGAAGGGCCCCATTCCAGCGCCAGGTTGCGCGCAAGTGCTGCCTCGGCCGCCTTCGACATGCCGTAGCAGCCGATGGTGGTGGTGCCGCGCAGGCCCGCGATGCTCGACAGCAGGATGACCGAGCCGCCGCCGCGTTCGACCATCTGCGGGATCACCATGTTGCACAGCCACAACGTGCCCTTGACGTTGGCGGTCATGATCTTGTCGAAGGCCTCGTCGGAAAGCTCCGCCATGGTGCCGTAGACGGGATTGACCGCGGCGTTGCAGACCAGGATGTCGATCGGCCCGAAATGCGCCCACGCGGCGGCGAGGAGGCTTTCCAGATCCTCCTTGCGGCCGACATGGCAGGGATGGGCGAACGCCTTGTGCCCGGCCGCGCGCAGCCCGGCTGCCACCGCCTCGCAGGCCTCGGCCTTGCGGCTGGAGACGACCACCGACGCCCCCGCCCTCGCACAGGCCTCGGCGATCGCCTTGCCGATGCCACGGCTCGAGCCGGTGATCACCGCCACTTTTCCGCTCAGATCAATCATGGTGTTTCCTGCATCGTTGCTGTCGTGCTGAAACCGCCGGCGCGCAGGCGCGGCCCGCTCCCCGCAGGTCGCGGATTGCCGGTCCCTGCCGGGCGCCGATGGTCTATTTTTTCGCCGCCTTGCCCGCCCCGGGCCTGCCGGCGGTCGGCTTGCGCGCGGACGTCTTGCGCGGCGCCGCCGGCGCGCCCTGCGCCGGTGCGGGATCGTCCCGCCCGTCTCCAGTCGCCCCGTTGGACACCCCGTTGTCGGCCGCCGCCGGGCCGGCGAAGCCGTCGATCAGGCGATGCCGGTCGCGCTCGAAGGCGGCCTGAAGCTCCTTCACCTGCCTGTCGAGGGCGTCGAGCTTGGCGGCGGTCTCGGCCATGGCGTCGGCCGTCTCGGCATAGCGGGGCCAGGCGCCGACGCGCTTGCCGCCGTCGTCGATGAAGCCGCGCTCGAGGATCTCGCAGACCACCCCGGTGATCTCCTCCTCGGGGAACGGGGCGAACCGGATCCAGTGGTGGACGTAGTTGCACATGCCGAACAGCGACAGCACCATGAGGCGCGGCGGCATCGGCTTGAACAGACCCGACGCCTGCCCTTCCCGGATCACCGCCTCGAACTTCCTCTCGAAGGCCCGCTTGCGCCGCAAGACCGCATCGTGACTATCGGCGGGCAGCGCGTTCTGCTGATAGTGGATCAGCGACCACATGTCGGCCTGCTCGATCATCAGCCCGATATAGCGGGAGACCATGCGCCGCAGCCGCTCGTCCGGCGCGAAGGGCTCGTCGGCGATCGGCAGCACCTGCGTCTCCGCCCTGGTCAGCATCCGGTCGTAGATCTCGACCAGTATGTCCTCCTTGCTGCGGACGTAATGGTAGAGCGCGGCCTTCTGGATGCCGAGCCGCTCGCCGATGTCGTCCAGCGAGGCGCCGTGATACCCCTTCGACGAGAACAGCTCCGCCGAGACGGTCAATATCTGCTCCCAGCGCTCCTCCGCCCGCAGGCGCCTTCTCGGTCTGGGGGCCGGCTGTTCCGCCATGCCGGCGTTTGTCGCCATATCCTCGTTTCCCGACTTGCAGGCAGCCCCCGGACGGGGCTGCTTCCTCTTGCGTGAGCCGACACAGTAGTTGCACCGGACAGCCATGAACAGAAGCGATCGGCTTTCACGGGCGCTTTCCCCGCGCAAACCGTGCCCTCAGCGGGCGGCGTAGCGCGCCGGCCGCCGCTCGGCCCAGGCCTTCGCCCCTTCCGTCGAATCCTCTGTCAGGTGGATCAGCTTGTTCAGCTCGCGGTAGATGCGCAGGCCGTCGTTGAGCGGCAGCTCGCGGCCGCGCAGGACGATCTCCTTGGTCATGCGCACCGCCAGGGGGCCGTTGCTGCAGATCTCGTCGGCAAGATCGTCCACCGTCTTCTGCAGGTCGGCCACCGGCACCACCCGGTTGACGATGCCGAGCCGGTAGGCCTCCTCGGCGTCGAAGCGGCGGCCGGTCATCAGCAACTCCATCACCGCGCCGAGCGGCGCCGAGCGCGGCATGACCAGCGCGCCGAAGCCGTGCAGCACGCTCCATTTCACCTCCGGCGCGGCGAACACCGCATTGTCGGCGGCGATGCGGATGTCGCAGCTCATCGCCAGCTCCATGCCGCCGGCCAGGCAGAAGCCGTGGACCGCCGCGATCACCGGCTTCGACACCTGCAACCCCATGTCGAAGCGCTCGGGGCGGAACGGCTTCCACTCGAACGGCCCGCTGGTCAGCGACCCGTGCAGCAGCTCCAGGTCGGCGCCCGCCGAGAAGGCGCGCTCGCCGGCCCCGCGCACGACGATCACCCAGACATCGTCATCGGCGTCGAACTCCTGCAGGCCGGCCGAGATCTCCTGGTACATCTTGCGTGGCATGGCGTTGAGCTTGTCCGGGCGATTGAGCGTCACATAGCCGACCCGGTCGCGGCGCTCCATCGTGATGTAGGTCTTTTCCGACATGGTCCATCTGTCTCCGTTACTTCTGATATCGAGAAACACGTCCGCCACTGCGCCCGAGCGGTCGTTCATCTGCAATGCGGGGAACCCGGACGGTCCCGACGGGTCGCCGGCGCAACCCTCGCCTCCTCGTGAATTAACTTACCAAATGATAAATTATATGAATCTCCCGATCAACCTCGATCTTTGTAAAATAAAGAAAAACCCGGCATCTGGCTTTTCCCCGACACGCCCTTGCCGGTGACTTTTGTCCTTAAATTACCCTACGGTAGATAATGCCGAACTATCATGCAGCGCCATGGCCATGCCGAAGAGCCCGGCGCAGCAGCCCGGATGGAACAGGATGACGGGGCCGGCCTCCCTTGTCCGCGCCGGCCGCTCGCCGGCGAGAAGCCCGCCCAGCTCGTGATCGACGGGGAAGGCGCCGGGCACCCGGCCGGCCTCGATCATCTGCCGCGCCTGGAGGGCGTCGTCGGCGATCACCAGCGCCTGCCGGGCGCCGCCGGGCGACCAGGGCCGCAGCATGTCGACCGACGACAGCAGCGCCCCCGGCTTCAGCCAGCCGGCGTCGAGGAAGGGCTCGACGCCGAACGATTCGGAGATGGAGGAGACGACGATGTCGCCTTCGCGCACGGCGTCCGCCGGGTCGGCGCATGTCACGGCCTCGATGCCGTGAGCGGCGGCGTGGTCGGCGAGCGCCTGCGACGAGCCCCGCGAGCGCGAATAGGAGTACACCCGCCTCACCGGGAACATCGCCGCCAGCGCGTCGAGATGGAGCCTTGCCTGCAACCCCGCGCCGATGAACGAGACGGCCTGCGTTCCGGCCGGTGCGAAGCGCTGCGCGGCGATCACCGTCATCACCACCGGCAGCACGCTGCTCATGGTGTTGCCGTGGATCGTCAGCAGCGGCGTCGCGTCGCTCGAGCGGAACAGCACCTGCGCCGAGCGGTAGGTGGAGCGCCCGCCCTTGACCGGCTCGCGGTCGAGCCCGACGAGATTGTGGAAGAACGCCAGGTCGCGCCCGCCCCAGATGCCGTGCGTGGCGATGGCGTAGGCGCCCGACGCGGCGAGCAGCATCCGCTTCGGCTCGACCAGCATCTCGCCGCGCGCATGGGCGGCCAGCGCCAGCGAGACCGGCCCGGCCAGATCGGCCGCCCTGACGCCCCGCGCGGCGATCGCCGCATCGTCCATCACCTGCATGTCGCACCTCCCGTTCGGCCGGCTTCCCGCCCGGCCGTCCTGTCCTATTTCGTGTACTTGTCGTAGACGCGGTGAAGACGGATGGCCGCGCCCAGCAGCGCCGGCCGCCTCTGCCAGGCCGGCATCGGCGGCAGGGGAAGCCCGAACACGGTTCCGGCGTCGTCGGCCCCCAGGATGCGCCGAGCGATCTTGTGGCCGAGATAGCTCGACATGGTGATGCCGGTGCCGCAGCAGCCGATCATCCAGTGCACCCTGTCGCCGGCGCCGACATGGGGGATGAGGTCGGCGGTGATGGCGAAGCGGCCCGACCAGAAGAAGTCCACGGCCACGCCGCGCGTCGCCGGGAACCGCGCCTCGAACGCCGCCGCGATGCGCCGGGCCTTGTCGGCGGTGCTGCCCTCGAGGAAGCCGGCGCGCGCGCTGTAGACCAGCCGGGTCCCGCACGGCGACAGCGCCATGTAGTTGAGCACCTTGCGCGTGTCGCCGAAGATCTGCGCGCCGCGGATCACCCGGGCGATGTGTTCGGGCGGCAGCGTCTGGGTGACGACGCAGAAGGCCGGCACCGCCGCGATCGAGCGCGCCAGCGCGGCCGACAGCGCCGAGTCCGGCGCGGTTTCGGCGTTCGTCGCCAGCACCACATGCGCCGCGCTCACCACGCCCTGCGGCGCGAGCTCGACCGCGACGGCGCCGGCCGCCGGCTTCAGGCCGACCATCCGGGTCCGCTGGGCGATGCGCACGCCATGCGCCCGCGCGGCGCGGGCCAGCCCGAACTGGTAGGCGGCGGGGTTGACGGTCGCCGAATCCGGCACCAGCATGCCGCCGCGATAGACGGAGCTGCCGATGAACTCGCCCAGCTCCTGCGCCGAGAGCAGGCGGGCCTCCGGCAGGCGCGCCTTCACGGCCGGGAACTCCGAGCGCAGCCGCCGCATCGATTTCTCGCTGTGGGCGGCCATGACGCGCGTGCAGCGGCGCAGGTCGCAGGCGATGGCGTGGTCGGCGATGATCCGCTCGGTATGGGCGCGGGCCAGCACCGCCTCGCGATAGACCGCATCCGCGGTCTCGCCGCCGTATCGGCGGGCAAGCTCGTGCAGGCGCGCCTTCGGCACGTTGGCCAGCGATCCGGCCGCCCGCGAGGACGCGCCGTCGCCGATGCGTCGGGCCTCGACCACCAGCACCTTCATGCCCTGCCGCGCCAGCTCCAGCGCGGCGCTCAGGCCGCCATAGCCGGCCCCCACGACGACGGCGTCGAAGCTCTCGCCGGCCTCGACCGCGTCGTCGGCGACGGGCTCGAGACCGTCCGTCCAGAACAGGAGCTCGTTTTCAGCCGTCGCCATCGCGCACCACCTTCTCTCCCGGATGAAGCACACGTTGCAGGAAGTCGCGCGTCCGCTCGTTCTGCGGCCGCTTGAGGAGCCGCGAAGGCGGGCCCTCCTCGAGGATCTCGCCGCGATCGAGGAACAGGACGCGGTTGGCCACCTCGGCCGCGAACCCCATCTCGTGGGTGACGACCAGCATCGTCATGCCCTCGTGCGCGAGCTCCTTCATGACGGCGAGCACGTCGCCGACCGTCTCGGGATCGAGCGCGCTGGTCGGCTCGTCGAACAGCATCGCCTTCGGCTTCATCGCCAGCGCCCGCGCGATGGCGATGCGCTGCTGCTGCCCGCCCGAAAGCTGCGAGGGGTAGCTGTCGGCCTTGTCGGAAAGGCCGACCTTGTGCAGCAGCGCCATGGCCTCCCGCGTGGCCACCTCCCTGGGGCGCCGGCGCACCTGCACCGGCCCCTCGATGATGTTGCCCAGCGCCGTCATGTGCGGGAACAGGTTGAAGCGCTGGAACACCATGCCGACCTCGGCGCGCACCGCGCCGATCGTCCTGGAGCGCGCGTCGACCGTCGTCCCGTCGATGGAGATGAGCCCCGAATCGTGGCGCTCCAGCCCGTTGACGCAGCGCAGCATGGTGGATTTCCCCGACCCCGACGGGCCGATCAGACACACCACCTCGCCGCGCGCCACGGTGAAGGACATGGATTTCAGGACCCTGACGGACCCGAAGCTCTTGGAAACCTCTTTGACCTCGATCATCCGGCTGCGCCTTTCTCACTTGGCCGCGAAACGGCGTTCCAGCCATGAGTTCAGCGCCGTGAGCGGCAGGCTCATCGCCAGATAGATCAGGGCGACCAGCGTGAAGACCGTCATGTTCTTGAAGGTCGACGAGGCGATGAGCTGGCCGGCCCGGGTCATTTCCGAGACGGTGATGGTGGAGGCGAGCGAGGAGTCCTTCAGCATCATGATGGTGATGTTCCCGTAAGGCGGCAGGACGATGCGGATGGCCTGCGGCAGGATGATGCGTCGCATGAGCTGGGCCTTGCCCATGCCGATGCTCAGCGCCGCCTCGTATTGCCCGCGATCGACCGCAAGGATGGCGGCGCGGAAATTCTCTGCGTGATAGGCGCTGTAGGCGACGCCGAGGCCGATCACACCCGCCGCGAAGGCGCTGAGATCGATGCCGATCTCCGGCAGGACGAAGTAGATGTAAAAGAGCTGCACGATGATCGGGATGCCGCGCAGCCCGGTGATGATCGTCACCGCCGGCACGTAGAGCAGCGGCAGGCTCGACATGCGCATCAGCGCCAGCGCCAGGCCGAGAACGGTGGACAGCGCCAGCGACAGGAACGCGATCTGCACGGTGACGTAGGCCCCCTGCAGCAGGATCGGCATGAACTGCCGCGCGTCTTCGAGGAACTGCGTCATCCACGCCTCCCTTCGCCGAGCGAATCCCAGAGCTGCCCGGGCCGGATCTCGTCCCTCAGCCTGAATTTCTGCGGCTTGCCGGTCGGGGTCTTGGGCACCGCGTCGATGACCGCCAGATAGCGCGGCACCATGAATTTCGGCAGCAGCGCGGCGATGCGCGTGTGCAGCGCGTCCATGGCCAGCGACTGGCCCGGCCGGAAGACGACGCAGGCCAGAACCTCCTGCTCGGTCAGCTCGGACGGCACGGGCACGACCGCCGATTCCAGCACCTCGGGAAGGGAGTTGATCGCGTTCTCGACCTCGACGGAGGAGATGTTCTCCCCCCGGCGGCGTATCGAGTCCTTCAGCCGGTCGACGAAGTAGTAGTACCCGTCCGCGTCGCGCCGGAACAGGTCGCCGCTGTGCAGCCACAGGTTGCGCCAGGCCGCCTGCGTCTCGGCCGGCCTGTTCCAGTAGCCGGCCATCACGATCCATGGCAGCTTCGGCCGCACGACGAGCTCGCCGACCTGCCCGACCGGCACCTCCTCGTCGAGCTCGTCGACCAGCCTGACCTCGAACCGCTCCGACCTCACCCTGCCGCAGGTGGCGGCGTTGGGCGGCGAGAAGCCGGTGGCGATGACGCCGTTGACCTCGGTGGAGGCGTAGGACGTGCATACCTGCACCCCGAACTTGTCGCAGAACTCCCGGTATTCCGGGATCAGCGGCGACATCAGCACCTTGGCGAGCGACGTGCGCCTGTGGCCGGGCGTGGTGCGGAACAGCATGCTGCCCATGGCGCCGAGCATGAAGGTGGTGGTGACTCCGAACCGCTCGACGTCCGACCAGAAGTCGGTGATGCTGAACCTGGCCTTGAGCACGGCCGCCGCCCCGCGGATGAGGCAGTTGTAGATCACCGCCCACTGGCCCGCGACATGGAACAGCGGCAGCGGCGCGTAGTAGACGTCGCCCGGGCCGAGCTGGAGCGAGTTGCCGCCGGCGGCATACTGGTAGGAATGGGCATGCGTCACCATCACGCCCTTGGAGGCGCCGGTGGTGCCGGAGGTGTACATGATCGAGGCGACCTCGTTATAGGCCGGCATCACCCCCCCGGAGGCCGCCGCCGGCGCGTCGTCGAGCAGCGACGCATAGGCGACCCGCCGCAGGCCGGCGGGCGTCGGGCCAGCGGGCGCCGGGCCAGGCGCGGCGCCGACGACGATCATGGTGTCGAGCAGCGATCCGGCCTTGCCGGCGACCTCGCCCACCGCCTCCAGGTAGCTTTCGTGGACGACGATGCGCGTGGCGCGGGAATCGCGCACCAGATGCTCCAGCATCGCGCCGAAATAGGCGGTGTTGACCGGCACCTGTATGGCCCGCAGCCTGGCCAGCGCCAGCCAGCAGTCGATGAACTCGATGCAGTTGGGCAGCATCACCAGCACGGTGTCGCCGGCCGCGACACCGAGCCCCGACAGGCCGCGCGCCAGCGCCGACGAGCGCGCGTCCATGCGCGCCACCGAATATCTTTCGTCCTCCGTCACGATCCAGACGCGGTCGGGGTCCTTCGACACCTGGTCGCGCAGCACGTTGACGACGGTACATTCCGAGCCGTGGTAATCGGCCATTCTGCAAAACCTCGGGGAGTGGATGCCTGCTGGCGCGCCGGCTCAGGAGCGGCACGCGACGAGCGGAAGGTCGGCCGTGGTCCTCAGCCCCGGGCGGGCGGCGGCCAGCGGCTCGATGCTGTTGACCATGCGCGCCGAGCTGCTGGTCATCGAGCCCGCGCCGGTCAGCACCTCGCCGCCGATCTCGACCCGCATGCCCGAGCTGCCGGCGATCTCGATGGCCATGCCCGGCTCCTCGTCCGGGCCGGACGGTTCGAGATGGCCGACGACCTCCATGTCGAGCCTGCGCCCGTCCTCGCACAGCAGCGTGACGCGGTGGCTGAAGCCGCCGACGGTGCCGGCGGCGATGCGCACATGCTCGCCCTGCCGGGCGCGGTCGGAGATGAGCGGCCGCTTCTCCTCCTCCTGCCCGACGACCTGCCAGCGCAGCTCGCGGGCGACGAAATGGGCCGACTGCCACAGCGCCTTGAACAGCGTGATCGCGCCCGCCTCGGTCGCCTTGCCGAACTCCTGCGGGGTGAGGCCGAAGCCGTAGCGCCGCATCACGTCCGGCCCCCATTTGCTGTAGTCGGCCCTGCGCCTGAAGTTGATCGACCGGACATGCGAGCAGCAGCCCGTGAACATGAGCGGGACGACGTCGCTGAAGAAGCCGGGGATGGCCCCCACGCCCAGGACGCGGATGCCGGCGCCCGCGGCGACGGCCTCGATCTCGTCGTGAAGCTGCGGCTGCAATGCCTGCGTGTCGACGATGCCGTTGATCGTGATCAGGTCGGCGCCGGCGGCGGCGACGGCGCGCACGACCTCGATCATGTCGCCGGCGTCGAAGGTCGTCGCCTGCAGCACGACATCCGGCCTGGTCGCCGCCAGGCAGGCCGCGAGATCGGAGCCGAGCAGCGGCACCGCCGCATCGGCGGCGGCCAACTCGCCGGGGTCGATGCCGGCGATCACCTGCGGCGTGTCGACGATGGCGACGAGCTGATGCCGCTTGTCGATGAGCTGGCGGGCATTCTCCCGCCCGACCGCTCCAAAACCAAGCTGGAGAACCCTCATGATCTACCTCTTGCGCGCGATGGCTGTGCTGCGGGGCCGCAACGCGGGGAACCTGTCTTCGGCTGCGTGGAGCCGCCTTGTGGAACCGCCCGGCCAGCGGCCGGGAGGGCGTCGTGCGGACGCCGATGGAGGAATGGTCCGCGCCCGCACGACGGCGCTTCAGGCCGGGGGCGCCGGCCTGGTCGGGGCTAGCGCAGGCCCCACTTGGTCTGCAGCTCCTCGAGCTTGCCGCTTGCCTTGATCTTCTCGATCCCGGCGTTCAGCTTGCCCAGAAGCTCGGCATTGCCCTTCTTGACCGCCATCGCCACCTGGCCGACATAGAACGGCTCGTAGGTCTCGACGAGCTTGATGGCGGCATCGTCCTTGCCGCTCAGGCGGTGACGCATGATCGGCTCGTCGGCGAAGCCGGCGGCGATGCGGCCCAGCTCGACGTCGCGCATGATGTCGGCGATCGAGGTGTAGGTCTTGATCTCCTTAAAGCTGCCGAGCTTCTCCAGATAGTCGTAGAAGGCGGTGCCGCCCTGCACGCCGATGGTCTTGCCGGCGAAATCGGCGGCGCTCTTGTACTCGGTGTCGTCGTTCTTCGGCACGATGACGGCGTCGGTGTAGGGGAAGATCGGCACCGTGAAGTCGACGATCTCCGCGCGCACCGGCGTGATGGTCACCGCCGCCGACATGATGTCGATCTTGCCGCTCTGGAGCGAGGGGATGAGCGCCTCGAACGGCACGGGCTGGATGTCGACCTCGATGCCCTGGTCCTCGGCGATGGCGTTCATCAGGTCGACCATCATGCCGTCGACCTTGTTGGTGCTGACGTCGAGGAAGGTGAAGGGGTTCCCCGTCGTGGTGGAGCCTACCTTGTAGACGGGCTCGGCCACCGCCGCGCAGACGCCCAGAAGCGAGGCGACGATGGCGCCGATGATGGTTTTCTTCGCAAGCAAATCCGTTCTCCCATATTGGTTTGCAGTTGGTTCGATGTCCGGTCAAGCGGTGCGGAAGGCCGTCCGGTCCCCGTCAGAAACTCCCGCATCGTTCCCCTTGCCGCACGCGGCATTCTTATTGACTATATGTTAGTTACACCTGCCAATCGGTTGGCGATGCCGTCGAAACCGGGGCGTCCGCATGGGGCGTCCTGTCTTGCGAAGGGTGTGCGGTTGCCTGAAGGACGCATGTCCGGGCGCTCCGCAACGCCGCGCCGGCTTCCCTTCCGGCCGGTCTCGATCCGCTCGATTGATAGCGCTGTAACTTACTGATTGGTAAGTGAATGGCGATTTCATGTCAACAGGATTTTTGCATGTCGCGACGCCATGTCTTTCGGCGGCCCGAAGCGGCAAGCCATGCGGAAATCGCTTGTCCACAAATTACCGTATGGTAGGTTGTATTGACTATCGGACGCCGGACCTGACCGGCGAGAGGGGCGCGTCGGCCATGACTGGCAAGCATATCTTCCACGAGGATTTCCGTCTGCGGCCGTTCTGGTGGGAAGCGGCGCCGCCGTTGAGCCGCGCCGCCGCGCTCCCGGACGCCGTCGACGTCGCCGTGGTCGGCGGCGGCTATGCGGGCCTGTCGGCCGCGCTGCATCTGGCGCGCGGCGGCGCGCGGGTCGTCGTGCTGGAGGCCGGGGAGTTCGGCGCCGGCGCCAGCAGCCGCAACGCCGGCCTGGTGAGCGGCGGCAACTATCTCGGCAAGGGCCTGAAGGGCCTGTCCGACGACGAGGCCGCGGCCCTGATGCGCGAGGCTTCGGGCGCGCTCGACCTCGTCGAGGAGATCGTCGCCGCCGAGCGCATCGACTGCGGCTACGAGCGCAGCGGGCGCGTCGTGGCCGCCGCCGTCCCGGCCCATTATGCGGCGCTGGAGGCGACGCTCGACCGGCTGAACCGTCACGCCGACGCGCGGGCCTCCATGCTGCCGCGCGACAGGCAGCGCGAGGAGATCGCCAGCGACGCCTATGGCGGCGGCATGATCGTCAGGCGCACCGGAAAGCTGCACCCCGCGCTCTATCTGCACGGCCTGCTGGCGGCGGCCGAGAGGGCCGGCGCCGTGCTGTGCTCGGGAACCGCGGTGCAGGCGATCGAAGGCGCGCGCGGCGCGTTCGCGCTGCGCGCGGGCGCCGGCACGCTGCGCGCCGGCGAGGTGGTGATCGCCACCAACGGCTATACGGGCACGCTCACGCCGGCACTGCGCCGGCGCGTGGTCCCCGTCGGCAGCTACATGATCGCCACCGAGCCGCTGCCGCAGGATCTCGCCGCCTCGCTCCTGCCCACCGGGCGGACGCTGACCGATACGCGGCGCGTGCTCCGCTTCGCGCGCATGTCGCCCGACGGCACGCGCATGCTGTTCGGCGGCCGGGCGAAGCTCACGCCGCAGGCGCCGGAGAAGGCCGCGCCGGTCCTGCACCGCTTCATGTGCGAGATCTTCCCGCAATTGCGGGGCAGCCGCATCACCCATGCCTGGTGCGGCAACGTCGCCTTCACCTTCGACTTCCTGCCCCATGCCGGCCTGTGCGGGGGCCTGCACTACTGCCTCGGCTGCAACGGCAGCGGCGTCGCGATGATGACCATGCTCGGCCGCAACGTCGCCGCCCGCATCCTGGGCGCCGGCAGCGCAGGCGCGTTCGAGCGGCCGTCCTTCCCCACCCGCCCGCTCTATGCCGGCGACCCGCGACCGTTCCTGCCGCTGGTCGGCGGCCTCTACAGGTTCCAGGACTGGCTCGACCGCATCCGCGCCGGCTGAGGCGCGCGCCGTCCCTTGCCTGGCCGCCAGCGGCATCCCTCGCCGAGGGGAGGACGGCGCGTTCCGGCGGGGCGCCGCATCACCCGGCCAGCGCGAGGACGTCCAGCTTGTAGACCTCGCGGGCGACCTCCTGCGAGATCAGCCCGTCCCGCAGATCCCTGAGCACCAGGCGGCGGTCGCGGGTCGCGGGGTCGCCGAGACCGGCGCCCCCGCCCAGTATCACCTCGATCTCGTCGCCGGCGTTCAGCTTGAGGTGGAATTTCGACGGCATCGCCCGCGTCGTGCCGTCGCGCGAATAAAGCGTGCACGAGGCCAGCCCGCCGTCGGAGCCGCCGTCCAGACCCTTGGGACGCCGCGCGAAGCGGTCGGAATACATGCCGAAGTCGACGCCGTCGCGCAGGATGCGGTAGCGGCGGGCATAGCCGCATCCGCCGCGCGTGCGGCCATGGCCGAAATTGGCGACCAGCCGCGCCGAAACCACCCTGAAGAAGTCGAAATTGGCGTCGAAGGATTCGACCGGCGAGTTGCTGCAGTTCGTCATCGGCGAATCGACGGCGTCGCAGCCGTCGCCGAGGCGGGTGGCGCCGAAGCCGCCGCCCTGCGGGTCGGTGCAGATCGAGAAGCCGCCCTCGCGGCGGTGCGCCAGCACGATGACGGTCGTCGTCTCGAAGCCTTGCGCCGTGGCGAGGTCGCGCGAGGCCTTCGACAGCGCGTCCTTCACCGCGCCGTAGACGCGGTTGGCCGTCGTCATGCGCGCGCGCACCGCGGCCGGGAATTTCGGGTTCACGATCGTCCCTTCCGGCGCCACGATGGTCACCGGCCGGATCGCGCCCTCGTTGAACGGCACGTCCGGCCCCGTCAGCACCATCTTGATGCTGCTCAGCACGGCGGCGAGCCCAGAGGCCAGCGGCGCGTTGAGGTTGTTGTCGAGTTGCGCGTGCGTGCCGGTCATGTCGACCTCGATCGAATCGCCGGCGATGGTGATCCGCGCCCGCACGTCGATCGGCCCGCTCCCGGCGCCGTCGTCGTCGATGGCGTCGTGGCCGTTATAGACGCCGTCCGGCAAGGTGCGGATGGAACTGCGCACGCGGCTCTCGGTATAGTCGAGCATCCTGTCCATGCAGGCGACGACGGCGTCGACGCCGTATTTGCCGCACAGCTCGACCAGCCGCAGCGTCGCGATGTCGTTGGCCGCGAACTGGGCGTTGATGTCGCCGATGGTCTCGTGCGGGACGCGGAAATTGGAGAACAGCAGCCTCTCGAACGGCCCGCCGTTCCAGTCGCGCTCGATGTTGTACCGCGACGGCGGGATCCGCAGCCCCTCCTGGTAGATCTCGGTCGCGGCCATGTGCAGGCCGGCATTGCCGCCGCCGATGTCGAGATGGTGGGCGACGCTGCCGCCAAAGCCGATGATCCGCCCCTCGACGAAGATCGGCGTGAAGATATAGATGTCCTGCAGATGCTGCCCGCCCTCATAGGGATCGTTGTTGATAAGGAAGTCGCCCGGCGACAGGGTCTCGACCGGGTAGTAGGCCAGGCAGGCGCGCAGCGTGACGCCCATGGCGCCGAGCTGCACGGGGATGAGCTCGGCCAGTGCGACCACGTTGCGCTTGCGGTCGAGCAGCGCGGCGGAGCCGTCCTGCGCCTCGCGCAGGATGGTCGAATGCGCCGCCCTCACCAGCTTGAGGCCGGCCTCCTGGGCCGCCGCCTGTATCGCCTGCGCGATGATCGCGTCGTCGATTGAGCTCAGCATGTCCTAGTTCCTCTCGACAATAAGATTGGCGCTGCCGTCCCGGGTGGCCGTCCATCCGGCCGGGATGAAGGCCGTGGAGGTGTCGCCCTCGACTATGGCGTTTCCGGTGATCGTCGCCCCGGCGCCCAGATGCAGCTCGTCGTGGAACGCACATTCCTGCCAGGAGCCGCCGACGAAGACGCGACCCTCCTTGCCGTCGCCACCCGACGCCGCGCCCTCGCCGGCGGCGCCGATCAGCGAGATGTCCTTCGCCGACCGCGTCTGCGCGCCGACCCTGAAGTTGACGATCTCGATCGGGGCGTCCGGCCGGCCGGCATGGTTGAGCGCACGGTTGTGCTCATAGGCGAACTTCTTCCTCAGGCCGGCCGCGCTCAGGCTGCCCAGCTCCTCCTGCGAAAGCGGGGTCTGGATCTCGAAGGCCTGGCCCTTGTAGCGCATCTCCAGCACGTGCTCGAAGGCGAGCGAGTCCGTGGGATGGCCGAGCCGGGCGAACTCGTCGCACAGGTCCCGCCGCAGCTGCGCGAAGGTCGAGACGATCTCGCCAACCGAGCTGTCGGCGTCGAGAAGCCGCGTGACGGTGGCGTAGCGGCGATATTCGGACGAGACCAGCCCGAGCGCCGACACCACCCCGGCCCGCGGCGGCACGACGACGCGGTTGATCCCGAGCTCGTCCGCCACCTCGGCCGCGTGCAGCGGTCCCGCGCCGCCGAAGGGCACGAGCGCGTAGTCCCTGGGGTCGCGGCCGCGCGCCGTGGATACGCGCTGGATGGCGCGGACGATGACCGCATTGACCAGCTTGATCGCGCCGGCGGCGGCCTCCTCGACGCCGGTGGCCATGTGGCTGGCGATCGGCGCGAAGGCCCGTTCCGCCGCCGCCCTGTCGAGCGCGATGGCGCCCTGGCCGAAGCGGTCGGGCCGCAGGGTCCCGGTCAGGAGCTGGGCGTCCGTGATGGTCGGCAGCGTGCCGCCGAAGCCGTAGCAGGCCGGCCCCGGATCGGCGCCGGCGCTCTGCGGTCCCACCCGGACCATGCCGCCCTCGTCGATCCACACGATGCTGCCGCCGCCACCGCCGACGGTGACGATGTCCAGCACCGGGGTCTGGATGGGCAGGCCGTCGATCTCGGTGGAGCTGGTCAGGATCGGCGCACCGTTGTCGACCAGGCACACATCGGTGCTCGTCCCGCCCATGTCGAAGGTGATCAGGTTGCGCACGTCCGACTTGCCGACCTGGTAGACGGCGCCCATCACGCCGGCGGCCGGCCCCGAATAGAGCGCCGCCACGGCGTTCCTGCGCATCGCCTGCGCCGGCATGCGCCCCCCGTTCGACTGCATGACGGAGAACGCACCGGCGAACCCCCGCCGGCCGAGCTCCGCCTCCAGCTTGAGGAGGTACTGGTCAACCACCGGCTGCACGAAGCCCGAAACCGCCGTCGTGGACGCCCTTTCATATTCGCGGAACTGCCGCGCGACGTCGTGGGAGGCCGAGATCTGCAACTGCGGCAGGTGCTCGCGGATCGCCTGCGCCAGGCGCAGCTCGTTCTGCGGGTTCACGTAGCTGTTGAGCAGGCATATCGCCACCACCTCGAACCCTCCCGCCTTCAACGCCGGAACCAGCTCCCCTGCGACGCGGGCCGGCTCGAGCGCGGTCTCGACGGTGCCGTCGGCGCGGGTCCGCTCCACGACCTCGAAGCAGCTCGCCCGGTCGACGATCGGAGCCGGATTCGCATAGGCCAGGTCGAAGACCTGCCGGCGCGCCTGCCGCTGCAGGAACAGGATGTCGCGGAACCCCGCCGTCGTCACGAAGGCCACCCGGGGGCCGCGCCGCTCCAGCACCGCGTTCGTGGCCACCGTCGAGCCGTGCGCGAGGTCGGCGACCTGCGCCATCCCTATGCCGCAGGTATCGAGCGCGTTCAGCGCCCCGACCTCTGGATTGGCTGGCGTGCTGCGCACCTTTCTGACGACGAGCGTCTCGCCGTCGACCGCGATCAGGTCGGTGAAAGTGCCTCCGACCTCAACACCAACATGCATATCCATCTCCTCCAGGTATGAAAACGCGATATTCAACAGATTTCATTTCAGTTGCCCATGTATATCTTGCGTATTCTATCGTCAGACATGAGATCGGATGCCAACCCGGACAGGCGTATCGATCCGCGATCCATCACCAGAGCGGTGTCGGATACTTTCAGCGACATCTGGATTTGCTGCTCGACGAGCACGACAGCGCCGCCTCGCGAGGCAAAGTTGCGCAACTCCTTCAGGATGGTGGGGATCAGCGCCTGGGCTATGCCGATCGACGGCTCGTCGCACAGAAGCACCTTGGGCTGGCAGAGGAGGGCCTGGGTCAGCGCCAGGATCTGCTGCTGCCCCCCACTCAACGTGCGGGCATAGTCCTTTCTCTTCTGCTTCAGGATCGGGAACACCTCGAAATACTCGTCGCACAGCAGCTCGAACTCGCGGCGGCTGCCTGTCGTGATCGCGGCGATCTTCAGGTTGTCGTGCACGCTCAGATCCGGGAACACGCGGTGGCCGTCGAGCAGCAGCCGCACCCCGGCGCGGGTGGCGGTTGACGGGTCGGCTCCGGTTATGTCTCGGCCGGCGATCAGCACGCGCCCGGCCATCGGCCTTATGAGCCCGCCCAGCGCCTTGACCAGTGTCGTCTTGCCGGCGCCGTTGGCGCCGAGGACGGCGGTGATCCGGCCCGCCTCGACCTCCATCGAGATGTCGGACACCACGGGAATGCGGCCATAGCCGGCCGTCAACGCCTCAACGCTGAGCATCGGACACCTCCGCCTCGTCGTCGGAGCCGGTGAAGAGACGCTCGATGTGCGGGTTGCCGCGGATGTCGTCGGGCGTGCCGTCGGCGATGAGCCGGCCGGACTCGAGCACGCTGATGCGGTCGGCCACCGCCCACACCAGGTTGAGGTCGTGCTCGACGATGAGGATCGTCTTGCCGCCCTCGCTGCAAAGCTGACGCACGAGCCGGCCCAGCACGACGCGCTCGTCGGGCGACAGGCCGGCCGCCGGCTCGTCGAGCAGCAGGAGCTCGGCGTCGCTCAGCGCCACCCGGTAGAGCTCGATCAGCCGGCGCTGGCCGTGGGTCAGCGACGCGGCTTCGCGGTGCAGCCAGCCGGCATTGGCCTCGGCGAACGCCGCCGACCAGCGCCCGGGGGCTCTCGCGGGCGCGTCGAAGCCGAGTTGCAGGTTCTCGGCGGTGGTCAGCCGGTCGTATATGCGCGGCGCCTGGAAGGTGCGGCCGACGCCCAGCCGGGCGACATCGGCCACCGTCCTGCCGGCTGTCGGGCGTCCGAACACCGTGATTGAGCCGCCCTGCGGCCTGACGAAGCCCGATATGGCGTTGAGCAACGTCGTCTTGCCCGAGCCGTTGGGACCGACGAGGCCGTGGACGCCGCCGCGGCGGATGGCCAGCGAGACGTCGTCGAGGGCGGCGACGCTGCCGTAGAACCGCACCACGTTGTGCAGCCTGACGAGCTCCGGGGCTTCCGCGTCCGTCTGCGTGCCTGCCCGGGTCCCGTTCCCGCCGCCGGACGACGTCCGCAGCTGCTGCTCGACCTCCGCGCCGAGCGCGTGGAAGTCGACCGCCACATTGGCCGAGCGGGCGGACGAGCGCGTCAGCAGGCGGATGATCGACCCCGCGATGCCGTCGGGGAAAAGCAGCATGACGCCCAGCGCCATGAAGCCGTAGACGATCAGCCGGTACTGGGCCAGGTCGACGAGCAGGACGTTGGGCACGATGTAGAGCACGGCGACCCCGAACAGCGGGCCGATGAGGCGCCCCTGCCCGCCGACGATCATCGCGAAGAACAGGAAGGCCGAGAACTCGAAGGCGAAGGAATGCGGGCTGACGAACTCGATCACCGGGACGTAGATGACGCCGGCGATGCCGGTGAAGAACGCCGCGATGACGAATGCCGCGAAGCGCATGCGCCCGGGGCGGAAGCCGAGGCTCGCCGCACCCTCGGGGCTGATGCCGGAGACCACCATCATCCGGCCCAGCCGCGACAGGCGCACGCGGCGGTGCACGAGGAAGGCCGCCGACGTGGTGACTGCGACGACGATCGTCAGGAGGTCGATCCGGCCGACGATCGGCCGGCGCAGGGCGCCGGCATCGACGCCGATGCCGATGATGCCGTTGGTGTATTCGTTGAACGCCATCAGCATCTCGGGGAACACCATCGCCGCGGCGATGGTGACGAAGCCGAGATAGTAGCCCTGCACCCGTAGCGAGGGCCCGGCGAGCACCAGCCCGACGAGCACCGCGGCGCAGATGCCGAGCCCGGCGCCGGCCGCAAGCGGCAGCCCGTTGAGTCCGCTGGCCATGCCGAAGCTGTAGGCGGCGACCCCGAACACCGCGCCCTGGCCGAACGATATCTGGTTGGCGTCGGAGACGAGCAGGTTCTGGAACACCGCCGCGCTGGCGTAGAGGCAGCAGAGCTGGGCGATGTGCAGCCAGTACACGTTGCCGGCCAGCGCGGGAAGGCCGAGGCAGGCGACGACCACGGCGACGGCGAGCACGAGCTGCGCCGGCTCCTCCAGCGTTCTCCAGCCGAGCCCGCCGTTATCCTTGAGGCTTTGCGAGACGGGCGCGGACGCGCCGCGCCCTCCGGTCAGGGATCCGTTAGACATGGCGGGTCGACATCCTTCCGAACAGGCCCTGCGGCCTGACCATCAGCACGGCGACGAGCAGCGTCAGCAGGACCAGGTTCTGGAACTCGCCTCCGAAAAGATAGGCGGAGCTCATCGCCATGACCCCGACGATCGGCCCGCCGACCAGCGCGCCGTAGAGGTTGCCCATGCCGCCGATGACGGCTGCGATGAAGCCGCTGAGGATGTAGGAAATCCCCGAATCCGGCGCGATCGAGATGACGGGGGCGGCGACGAAGCCGGTGACGCCGAGTATGGCGCCGCTGATGCCGAAGGAAACGACCTGCAGGAGGCGCACCCGCAGGCCGGTCGCCCTGGCCAACTCGAGGTCCTGGGCCAGCGCACTGATGGCCACTCCTGTTCTCGTGCGGCGCAGGAAAAGCTGCAGCGCCACGAAGCACAGCACCAGCAGCGCCGTCACCGCGAGATACGCGAAGGGCGTGCGCACGCCGAGGATCCTGACGCCGGGGAACGGATAGGGCGCGGTGACCGCGAACGGGCCCTGGACGATGAGTATGCTGGCACCGATGATGACGGAGACCGCCATGGTGCTCACCAGCCAGGAATGCTGCTCCGTCGACGACCTGAGCGGGGCGAGCGTCATCGCCCCCTGCGCCGCCACCGCCAAGGTCAGCATGCACCCGACGACCAGCATCAGGACGAGCCACAGGGATACGCTCACCTCCGGCGGGCTGAGCAATGCGGCCAGCAACCCGGCAAGGACCAGAATGTTGCCCTGAGCGAAATTCAGTATCCCGCTCGACATGTAGACCACGTTGAAGCTGAGGGCTATCAGGCTGTATATCGCCCCGAGGCCCAGGCCCCGGACGAAGATGATTGCCAGTTCGTACGCCATCGACGATGCGACTCCTGTCGTTCCTGGTCGGGTCTTCCTGAAGCGATCGGACGGGGATTCTCGCAGCACGGCAGGCGACGGCGCGACCGGCCTTGCGGGAGGAGGCGGGGCGGCCTGGCGCCGCCCCGGAACCTTGGCGCCCGCAAGCCGCTTCGCCTGCGTGGCTGCCGGGCTCTGCCGCCCGCCGGCGCTACTGGCAATCGATGCGCTCGAACATGCCGCCCGGCCGCTGCCTGTCGGGATGGACCGCGGTGAGCGTCCTGGGACCGGCCAGGAAGTGGTTGGTCGGGCTGGCGACGAGATCGTCGAACATGCCCGAATAGGAGGAGATATTCGCCTCGATCCACTGCGCGATCGCCGGGCCGGACATGTCCCCGCCGGTGCCCTGGACGGCGGCGTTGTAGACCATGACGCTCTCGTAGAAGATGGCCGAGAGGTTCTGGCTCACCCGCGAGAACCTGTCGCCGGCGAAGTCCTGCGCCCGCTTGACGAATCCCTCGTAGGGCGTGGCGGCGGTGTCGTCGGGGCAGTAGGTGAAGGCGGTGTAGTTCAGGCCGATCGTGTTCCTGAAGGCATCCGGTCCGGCAATCTGCAGGATCGGCCCGGCAAGGCCCGACATGCTCCAGTTGCCGGTGACGTTGACCTCCCAGCCGATGTCCTCCAGCGTCTTGAGGATCGTCCCGGCGTCCTCGCCGGTGGAGGGGAAGACGAACAGGGTCTCGGGGTCGCCGCGCTTCAGCGACAGGAGCTGCGGCGTCAGATCGGTCGCCCGGTAGGCGTATTCCTGCGTGCCGGTGTGCCTGATGCCGGCCGCCTCCATGTCCCGCTTGAGGGCCTCGGCGGCGAACTTGCCCTGCGCACCGGCGTCGGCGATCACAGCCGCCGACTGCGCGTTCAGCACGTTCTTCGCATAGTCGACCATCGCGATCGACTGAAACTCGGCATTGACGAACAGGCTGAAATGGTACGGCCCGGCTTCCGTCGTCAGGGTCTGCGCGCCGCTCAGGCTGATGGAGGGGATTTTCGCCTCGTTGAGGACCGGAAGGATGGCCAGGTTGTTCTGGCTCACCGCCGAGCCGATCAGGACGTCGATCCCGGCCTGATGGACGAGCCGCTTGACCTCGTTCACGGCGATGCTGGCGTCGCTCTGGTCGTCGGCGATCACGATGTTGATCTGCCGCCCGTCGATCCCGCCGGCCTCGTTCAGCTCCTTCACGGCGAGCTCGATGCCGATCCGGCCCGCCTCCGCGACCGGCGCCCCGAAGCCGGTCAGCGGCAACAGCACGCCCATCGTGATGGGCTCCTTGTCCTGGGCGGATGCCGGCGCGGCGCCGGCGACGACGAGTATCTGGGACAGTGCGAATGCATAGGGACACAATCTGGACATCGAAATCACGGTGTTCTCCCATTGCTGTCTTGGGTTCGATTTCTGATTGTATGCGCGTCAGCCTCTCCGGCACCGGGTCGGCCGCCGGGCGCGCGCCAAGGTCTTGCGCGCGAGCCCGCCGATTTTGCCGTCCATGTCTCATCTGCTGCTTCGGCCGATGACATCGGCCTGCTCCGCCGGTTGCCCGGCGGGTCGTCGCTGTGTCGCGCACTGTCGCCTGTCTTCACGGTCCGGTCCGACGGCGGTCGAGGGCGATCTCTATTTTTCCTATCGTATGATAAAATTACCGATAGGTCAATACACAATTTCACGCGCCCTCCGGGAGGTGAAGCGGCGCTTGCAAGATAATTTTACGAACGGTATATAATTTTACCGATTGTATGGATAAGCCGCCCGCCGTGACGGTCCGGCAGCGTCGCGAGCCCGAAGGGAGAAACCATGTTCGCAGGCAGCGCAAAGACGGCAGAGCTTCGGGAGCGCCTGCTGCGCTTCATGGACGAGCACATCTATCCCAACGAGGCGGCGCTGTTCGGGCACGAGCACGGCCCGGATCGCTGGCAGCCGCCGGCCCTCGTCGAGACGCTGAAGGACGAGGCGAAGCGGCAGGGGCTGTGGAACCTGTTCCTACCCGACAGCGAGCACGGCGCCGGGCTTTCCAATCTCGACTACGCCCATCTGTGCGGGATCATGGGCCGCTCGCCCTTCGCGCCCGAGATCTTCAACTGCGCCGCGCCCGACACCGGCAACATGGAGGTGCTCGCCCGCTATGGTACCGAGGAGCAGAAGCGGCGCTGGCTGCTGCCGCTGCTGTCGGGCGAGATCCGCTCCTGCTTCTCGATGACCGAGCCGGCGGTGGCCTCCTGCGACGCCACCAACATCGAATGCTCCATCCGCCGCGACGGCGACGACTATGTCGTCAACGGCCGCAAATGGTGGTCCTCCGGCGCCATGGACCCGCGCTGCCGCATCGCCATCGTCATGGGCAAGACCGACCCGTCGCAGAAGCGCTACCGCCAGCAGTCGATGATCCTCGTGCCGCTCGACACGCCCGGCGTGAAGGTCGAGCGCGCGCTCAGCGTCTTCGGCTACGACCACGCCCCGCACGGCCACGCCGAGATCAGCTTCGACAATGTGCGCGTGCCGGCAGCCAACATCCTGCTCGGCGAGGGCCGCGGCTTCGAGATCGCCCAGGGCCGGCTCGGGCCAGGCCGCATCCACCATTGCATGCGCTCCATCGGCGTCGCCGAGCGCGCGCTGGAGGCCATGGTCGAGCGCGCCCGCGCGCGCACCGCCTTCGGCCGCACGCTTTCGGAGATGGGCTCGATGCGCGAGCGCATCGCCGTCTCGCGCATCGAGATCGAGCAGGCGCGCCTGCTCACCCTCAAGGCCGCGGACATGATGGACAAGGTCGGCAACAAGGTCGCGCGGCTGGAGATCGCCATGATCAAGGCGGTGGCGCCGGCCATGGCCTGCCGCGTCGTCGACCGCGCGATCCAGGCCCATGGCGCCGCCGGCGTCGCGCAGGACACCTTCCTCGCAGCCGCCTATGCCCGCGTGCGCTCGCTGCGCATCGCCGACGGCCCCGACGAGGTCCATCTCGAAACGATCGCAAAGCTCGAGATCGGCCGCGACGCGGCATATGCCCGACAAGGATAGCGCGCCGGGCCGCCCTCGTTACGGGCCCGGCGATGGCGGCGAAGCCGCGGGCTCAGATGCCGCGCCACGCCCGGCCCCGGGCGCGGTCATGCCGCTGAGGGCCATGGCCGCGTCCAGTTCCGCGCCGATCCGGCGCAGAAGCACGGCAATCCCCGCCTCCCCGGCCGCCGCCGCCGCATAGGCGTAGGCGCGGCCCAGCAGGCAGGCGTCGGCTCCGCGCATCAGCGCCTTGAGCACGTCGCCGCCGCGACGGATGCCGCCGTCGAACAGCACCTCCGCCCTGCCGGCGACGGCTTCCGCCACGGCGGGAAGCGCGCGGATCGTCGAACGCGCGCCGTCGAGCTGGCGCCCGCCATGGTTCGACACGACCACCGCGTCGGCCCCGCAGTCGATGGCGATGCGGGCGTCCTCGGCGCACATGACGCCCTTGACCGCGAGCCGGCCCCGCCAGCGCGTCCGCAGCCATTCGAGGCCCTTTCCGTCGAAGCCCGGGTCGATCTGCCCCGCGAGGAAGGCGGCCTGCGCAAGATAGCCGCGTCCGGCCTCGGGCCAGCCTTCCGCCAGCATCATCGCCGGCAATCCGTTGCGCGCCATCCCGGCGCACCAGCGCGGGTGGCTGGCCAGATCGGCAAGGATGCGCAGGTCCGGCCGGGCGAGCCGACGCAGCCCGTTGCGCAGATCGCGCTCGCGGATGCCGGAGACGGCGGTGTCGACGGTGACGAAGAGCGTGCCGAACCCCGCCGCGGCCACCCGCTCCAGGATCGCTTCGGTGCGGCCCCGGTCCTTCAGGACATAGAGTTGGAACGCATCGCCCCCTCTGCCGCCCGGCAAGTCCTCCGGCCGGGTGACGGCGAAGGAGGACAGGCATGCCGGGATGCCGGCCTGCCGCGCGGCGCGAAACGCCGCCGCCTCGCCGCCGGCGCGGAACAGGCCGAGCGAGCCCACGGGGCCGAGCATGACCGGCATGGCTTGGCGGGCGCCCAGGAAGCTCGCCGCGAGGCTGCGGGCCGCGACGTCGCGCAGCACCCGGGGCGCAAGCCGGATGCGCGCCAGATCGGCCAGGTTCGCCGCCATCGTGGTTTCGCCGCAGGCGCCGCCGTCGAGATAGTCGAACAGGATGCGCGGCAGCCGCCGCCGGGCCTCCAGCCGGAAATCCTCGGCCGAGGCGAAGCGCGCCAGCCGGCCTTCGCTCATCGCCCCGCACCCGAGGCCGGCGCAGGCAGGATCTTGCCGGGGTTCATGATGTTGTGCGGATCGAGCGCGGCCTTGATCGCCGCCATCGCCCGAAGCGCCGGCCCCGCCTCGCGGGCGAGGTAGGCCTGCTTGCCCTGGCCGACGCCGTGCTCGCCGGTGCAGGTGCCCTCCATCGAGATCGCCAGATCGTTCAGCCAGCCGATATAGGTCTCGGCCGCCTTCCGCTCGGCCGCGCTGTCGGGGTCGATCAGGATCAGGTTGTGGAAGTTGCCGTCGCCGACATGGCCGGCGATCGGCGCGATCAGGCCGAGCTCGGCCGCCTTGGCCTCGGCTGCGCGCAGGCATTCGGCAAGGCGCGAGACCGGCACGCAGGCATCGGTGCTGATCCCCTTGGCGCCGGGGCGCAGCCCCAGCCCGGCCCAGAACACGTCGTGCCGCGCCTGCCACAGCCGGGTGCGCTCCTCCGGCGTCGTCGCCTGCGCGAAGCCGTGGCCGCCATGGTCCTGCGCGATGGCGGTGAAGGTTTCGGCGGTCTCGGCCACACCCGCCGGGCTGCCGTGGAACTCGGTCAGGAGCAGCGGCGTCTCCGGCAGGTCGAGGCCGGAATAGGCGTTGACGGCGCGTACGGTCAGCGCGTCCAGAAGCTCGATGCGCGCCATGGGAAGCGCGCATTGCAGGGTGGCGATCACCGTCTCGCAGGCCGACACGGTGTCGGGAAAGCTGCATCTGAGCGCCAGAACCGCCTCGGGAATGCCCTGAAGCCGCAGCGTCAGCTCGGTGATGATGCCGAGCGTGCCCTCCGAGCCCACCAGGAGCCGGGTCAGGTCGTAGCCGGCCGCGCTCTTGCGCGCCCGCCCGCCGGTGCGGATCACCGATCCGTCCGGCAGCACCGCCTCCAGCGCCAGCACCGCATCGCGCATGGTGCCGTAGCGCACCGCGGTGGTGCCCGAGGCGCGGGTGGCGGCCATGCCGCCGAGCGTGGCGTCGGCGCCGGGATCGAGCGGGAAGAAAAGCCCCGTATCGCGCAGATGGGCGTTGAGCCGGCTGCGCGTCACGCCCGGCTGCACCACCGCATCCATGTCCTCGGCATGGACGGCGACGATGCGGTCCATGCGCGACAGGTCGACCGAGACCCCGCCATGGGGCGCGTTCACCTGCCCTTCGAGCGAGGTGCCCGCCCCGAACGGGACCATCGCGACCCCGGCCGCGGCGCACAGCCCGACCAGCTCGGCGACCTCGGCGGTTGTCTCGGGAAAGACCACGGCGTCCGGCGGCTGCGGCGCGATCCAGGTGGTGGTGGCGGCATGCTGCGCGCGCAGCGCCTCTCCGGCCTGGAAGCGCGGACCGAACCGGGCCTGAAGCGCGGCGGAGAGCGCGGTGGCCAGACCCTTCCCCACGGTCAGGCCGCCGCTTTCCACGCCGTCTCCAGCACCGCCCCGGAATGCACGAGCTGCGTCACCGCGTGCAGGCGCGGATAGAGCACCTTGTCGCGCTGGAGGTGGTCGATCGGGCGCCCGTCGGTGGCAGCGCTTTCGCGCAGCAGGGCCAGCACCGCGCGGCTGGCCGGCGACAGCGCCTCGGGGCCCAGCCCCCGCTCGGCGAGCCGCAGCTCCAGCGCCTGCGCCGCCATCAGCACCTCGATGCCCACCACGTTCTCGATGTTCCTGACCACCTGCCGCGCGTGGCGGCCGGCATTGTTGGCCATGGAGACGTGATCCTCCTGGTTGGAGCAGGTCGGGATCGAATCGACGCTGTCGGGATGGGCGAGCGTCTTGCAGTCCGACACCAGCGCGGCGGCGAGATATTGCGGCAGCATGTAGCCGCAATCCATGCCGACATGCTCGCTGGCGACCAGCATGTCGGGCAGGCCGCGATTGAGCGTGCCGTCGTTGAGCCGGAACAGCCGCCGCTCGGCGATGTTGCCGATCTCGGTGACGACGATGGACAGGAAGTCGGCGGCGAAGGCGACGTATTCGGCGTGGAAGTTGCCGCCCGAAACCGCCTTGAGGCTGCGCCCCGGCAGCCTGTCGGCGAAGATCAGCGGGTTGTCGGTGGCGGCGTTGATCTCGGTCTCGACGATGCCGCGCACGAAGCGCAGCGTGTCGCGCACGGGTCCCAGCACCTGCGGCACGCAGCGCAGCGAATAGGCGTCCTGCGGCGGCTGGCGCTCAGGGTCGCGGCCGATGCCCCCGTCGATCAGCGCGCTGCCGGCGAGGAGCGCGCGGATGTTGGCCGCGCTCTCGATCTGGCCGGCATGGCCGCGCGCCTCGTGCAGCTCGGGGATGAAGGCGTCGCCGAAGCCCATCAGCGCCTCGATCGACATCGCCGCCGCGACCTCGGCGGTGGCCACGAGGTTCTCGGAATCGGCGAGCGCCAGCGCCGTCTGGGCCGTCGAGAAGGAGGTGCCGTTGAGCAGCGCCAGCCCTTCCTTGGCGCCGAGCACGAGGCGCTCTATGCCGGCGGCCGCCATCGCCTCGACGCCGGACATCAGCGCGCCGCGATGACGCGCCATGCCGCTGTCGAGCGGCTCCTCGCCCGCCTCGTCGCGCGACATCACCAGCGCCACATGGGCGAGCGGGATCAGGTCGCCGCTGGCGCCGAGCGACCCGTATTCGGGCACGGCCGGGATCACGTCGCGGGCGAGCATGTCGAGGATGGTCTCCACCACCACGTCGCGCACCGCCGAATAGCCGCGCGTCAGGCTCGCCGCGCGGATCACCATCGCCGCGCGCACCGCCTCGTCGTCCAGCAGCTGGCCGACGCCGGCGGCGTTCGACACCACCAGCCGCCGCGACAGGTCGCGCGCCTGCGCCGAGGTGGCGAACGCCTGCCGGCCCGACAGCGAGCCGAAGCCGGTGTTGATGGAATAGATCGCCTGGGTCGCCTCGCCGCGATCCATGCTGGCCGAGAGATCGGCGACCCAGTCGGCGCTCACGCGCATCGCGGCGCGGGCGGCGTCGGCGAGCCCGATCGCGCGGCCATGCCGCGCCACCGCCATGAGATCGTCGAGCGTGACGGGTTCCTGTCCCAGTTGCAGTGTCCTGCTCATCGCCTCACGTCCTTTTCTGGATGTCGCGCCATGCCGCGGCCGCGGCGAGAATGGCGTCGGTATCCGCATCGGTTCCGGTGGTGATCCGCACGCCCTCGCCCGCGAAGCAGCGCACCGCGATCCCGGCCTCGCCGAAATGGGCGGCAAGTGGCGCGGCGCCTCCGGCGACGGGCAGCCACAGGAAATTCGCCCGCGATTCCGCCACCGGCAGGCCGAGCCCGCGCAGGCCCTCGGCGATGCGCGCCCGCTGCGCGGCGTTGCGCGCCACTCTCGCCTCCACCGCGGCGGCGGCCTCGAGCGCCGCCAGCGCCGCGGCCGCTACCGGGCCCGGCAGCGGAAAGGGCGGCGCCACCGCGTGCAGCGCGGCGATCACCCGCGGATCGGCAAGGCAATAGCCGACGCGCAGGCCGGCGAGGCCCCACGCCTTGGAAAAGGTGCGCAGCACCGCGAGGTTGGCATGGCGCGCGAGCCGCCGGGCGGGCGAGGCCGCCACGGTGCGCGCGTCGTCGGCATAGTCGGCATAGGCTTCGTCGAGCACGACCAGGACATGAGGGGGCAGCGCCGCGATCAGGGCGTCGAGCGCTTCCGGCTCCAGCGCGGTTCCGGTCGGATTGTTGGGATTGCACAGGATGGCCACCCGGCAACGCGGGCCGACGGCGGCGAGGATCGCCGCCGGGTCGGCGCGGCAGTCGCCGTCGAGCGGCACCTCGACCAGCCGCGCCCCCGACAGGCCGGCGATGATCGGATAGGCCTCGTAGGACCGCCACGGCGTCACCACCTCGTCGCCCGCATCGCACCAGGCGCGCACGATCTGGTCGAGCAGCACGATGGAGCCCGCCGCCACGGCCACCATGTCGTGGTCCACGCCGTGGCGCCGCGCCAGCGCCTGCCCGAGCGTTTCGCCGCGCAGGTCGGGATAGCGGTTGCCGCCTTCCAGCGCGGCGGCGACCGCCTCCAGCACGGCGGGCGAAGGCCCGTCCGGCGCCTCGTTCGAGCCGAGGCGGTGGCGGAACGTCTCGGCCTGCCCCGCCCTGCCCCGGCCGTAGCCGGGCAGGCCGTCGAGCCTGGCGCTCGGACGCGGCGCCGGCATGTTCGCGTCAGCCATGGTATCGCCTCAGAACAGCTTGGAAGGCAGCCAGGTCGCGATCCCGGGCATGAAGTAGATGATCACCACGGCAAGGATCTGCAATCCGACGAAGGGCACGGCCCCCAGCCAGATCGCCTGCGTCGTCACCGACGGCGGCGCGACCGAGCGCAGATAGGCCAGCGTATAGCCCACGGGCGGCGTCAGGAACGAGGTCTGCATCACCATGGCCACCAGCGTGCCGAACCAGATCGGGTCCACGCCGCCCGCAAGGATGGGCGGCCCCACCACCGGAATGGCGATTATGGTGATCTCGACATAGTCGAGGAACATGCCGAGGAAGAACATCAGTATCAGCACCGCGATCAGCGCGCCATGCGCCCCGCCGGGAACGGCCTCCAGCATGTGCTCGATGCGCGCCTCGCCGCCGAGGCCCCGGAACACCAGCGAGAACAGGGTGGCGCCGATGACGATGGTGAAGATCATGCTGGTGGTGCGCGCCGTGGCGCTCATCGAGGCCACCAGGATGCGGTCGCGGAACAGATCGAACCAGATCACCCCCAGCGCGAGGAACGAGACCACCGCTACGAGGCCGGCGAACTTCAGCATATTCTGGTCGAAGACGGCGGAGTCGGGGCGCCCCAGGCGCAGGTCGTAGCGCGCCGCCAGCACGAACAGCAGCACCACGCCGCCCACCGCCGCCCAAGCGGCCCAGCGGTTGCGCCCGCCGCGCATGCCGGCAAGGATGGTCGCCCCCACCGCGCCCACCGCCGCTCCCTCGGTCGCGGTGGCGACCCCGCCCAGGATCGAGCCCAGCACGGCGACGATCAGCGCCAGCGGCGGGATCAGAACCTTGAGCACGTCGACCGCACGCAGTTGCCCCTGCGAGCCCCGGCCCTCCACCGCCGCGGCCTCGCGCGGCAGCGCCGGACACAGCTCGGGGCGGACCAGGCCGACGATCAGCTGATAGAGGATGTAGAGGCCGACGAGCATCAGCCCCGGCAGCAGGGCGCCCGAGAACAGCTCGCCCACGCTGACCGTCTTGGCCGCGAAGTTGCCCAGCTTGTGCTGCGCCTGCTGATAGGCCGAAGCCAGCACCTCGCCCATGATGATGATCACCGTCGAGGGCGGGATGATCTGGCCCAGCGTGCCGGCCGAGCAGATGACGCCGCTCGAATAGGCGGGGCCGTAGCCGTAGCGCAGCATCACCGGCAGGGCCATCAGGCCCATGGTCACGGTGGTGGCCCCGACGATCCCGGTCGAGGCCGCGAGCAGCGCCCCCACCAGCGTCACCGAGATGCCCAGCCCCCCGCGCAGCTGGCCGAACAGCGCCCCCATCGTGCGCAGCAAATCCTCGGCGATGCGCGAGCGTTCGAGCACCATCCCCATGAAGATGAACAGCGGAATGGCGATCAGCGTCTCCGAGATCATGGTGTTGAAGACGCGGGTCGGCAGGGCGCCGATGAGGTTGAAGTTGAGGACGCCCGCATACCAGCCAATCGCGGCGAAGATGGCGGAGGTACCCGCCAGCACGAAGGCGATCGGGGCACCCGACAGCACGGCGACGCAGAGCGCGCCGAACATCAGCAGATCAAGCGGCAGGCTCTCCATGTCAGGTGCTTCCGGTCCGGTTGTCGAAGACGGCGACGTCGCGGCCGCCGATCACGGCGATGGCGCGCAGAAGGATGGCCAGCGACTGGACGACCAGCAGCACGACGAAGGCCAGGATCACCGTCTTGAGCAGATAGATGAAAGGCAGGCCGCCGAAGAACAGCGCACCCTCGCGGATGGCCCAGGCGGCACGGACGTAGGGCCAGCCGAACCAGCCCAGTATGATGCACAGTGGCATGATTCCGAACAGCACGCAGCCGAGATCGACCCAGGCCTTCGCCCGGGCCGATGCGCCTGCGTAGAACATGTCCACCCGCACATGATCGTCGCGCAGGTAGGCATAACCCACCATCAGCATGAACAGCGTGGCGTGGGCGTAGGTCACCGAATCCTGGAGCATGCTGTTGGTGGTGTGGAACACATACCGCAGCCCCACTGTCGAGAACTTCAAGAGGACGACCGCCGCCACCAGCCATGGCAGCGCCGGGCCCAGGAGGCGCGACGGCCAGTCCAGCACGCGGCTGATGGCGACTAGTCTCTCCATGATCGCGCCACCCTCAGCCTTCGGCGAAGGGCCGCGTGCGGGCGTTCATCACGCCGGCATGGGCGTAGGGCGCATATTCCGCCATCAGGTTGCGGAACTTGGCGTAGCTGCCCATCACCTCGCGCACCACCGGGTCCGGATCGGCGAGCAGCTCCTCGACCATCTCGTTGGCGGCCACGGCAAGGCCGTCGACGATCTGCTGCGGCAGGACGCGGATCTTGACGCCATGATCGGACTCGAGCACGCGCAGCGTCTTGGCGTTGTTGACCTCGTAGTCCATCGTGGTCTCGTCCGCGGCCGACATCGCCACGGTCTTGATGATGAGCTTGAGATCGTCCGGCAGCGCGTTGTAGGCGGCGGCGTTGATGCCGATCTCCTCGGTCGAGCAGGGCTCGCCGAGACCCGGAGCGTAGTAGTTCTTGGCGACCTGGTGGAAGCCGAAGGCGAAGTCGTTCCACGGGCCGACGAACTCGCCCGCGTCGATGGTGCCCGACTGGAGCGCCTGGAACACCTCGCCGCCCGGCAGCGTCACCACGGCCACGCCGACCCGGCGCAGCATCTCGCCGGCGAAGCCGGTGGTGCGGATGCGCATGCCGCGCAGGTCGTCGAGCGTGTTGATCTCGTTGCGGAACCAGCCGAACCATTGCGGGCCGGTGCCGCCGGCGAGGAAGCCCTTGAGGCCGAAGCCGTCATAGATCTTGTCGTAGAGCTCCTGGCCGCCGCCCCAGTACATCCAGCCCAGCTTCTCGAACATGGTCATGCCGAACGGGAAGGAGCCGAACATCCCGATCGCCTTGTTCTTGGAGATCCAGTAGGCGGGGACGGAATGGTAGATCTGGGCCACGCCCTGCGAGACGGCATCGAAGACGCCGAAGGCGGGGACGATCTCGCCCGCGCCGTGGACGTTGATGACCAGGCGGCCGCCCGAGAGGTCGGTGATGCGCTTGGCGATGCGCCGGGCGCTGTCGTCGAGGCCCGGAGCCCCGGTCGGCCAGGACGTCACCATGTCCCACGTGATCCTGTCCTGGGCGATTGCCGGCGCCGCCAGCCCGACCGCCGCCCCGACCCCTGCGCCGGTCGCCGCTGCGCCAGCGAGAAACTGCCTTCTATGCATGGTCATCCTCCACTTTATGTTTAGTTGTATATATAACTTCAGTATCATTTGCGAATCGGCGCGATGTCAAGACAAATCTCATCGCCCGCCTCCGGCGGTCCGCCGGATCCGTTTTTCCTTGTATGAACGTCAGGCTGGAAGCGCTGCGATCAGCGCGGAACGGGCATGCGCCCCGCAAGGCTGAACCGCGTTCCGGGATGCAGCAGCCGCGCGCTGGTGGCGATCATGCCGCGCGACCAGGTGCGGCGGCGCAGCAGCAGGATCGGCTCGCCCGGCTGCATCTCCAGAAGGGTGCAGGATCGCTCGTCGGCCGGAACCGCCTGGATCACGTGCTCGACCTCCTCCAGCTGCCCCATGGTCATGAGGTGCTCGTTGGGCGTGATCCTGGTGAAATCCTGCTCCAGATAATCGGGCGCGAACCGCGGATTGACGTAGCGATTCTCGATCTGCAACGGCCGTCCGTTCTCGCGATGCACCAGCAGCGAATGAAACACGGTCGAGCCGGGGGTCACGTTCATCTCGGTCGCCAGCGCCAGATCGCAGTTGATCGCCTCCATCACGTGCACGTCGGTGGTGTGGCGGTTGCCCCGCGCCTCGATCTCGGCATGGATGTTGCGCAGCTCCAGAAAGGTGGACTGGCTGCGGCGCGGGGCGACGAAGGTGCCCGCGCCCTGCTTTCGCATCAACACGCCCGCCGTCGACAGGTCGCGAAGCGCGATATGGATCGTCATGCGCGAGGCGCCGAGCCGCTCCACCAGCTGCGCCTCCGAAGGAATCCGGCTCCCCTCCGCCCATTCTCCCGAATCGATCTTGTCCAGCACGTAATTGCGCACCTGTTGGCCCAGCGACAGCGCGACCTCCCCTCCCTCTGCCGCTCCCTGACGCCGGACCGCCCTTGCTCTTCTGTTCATGCTTGCTCGCGAACCATCCCGATCATCTGTCTGAACATGTTAATGCGGTGCAGCATCATAATCCAGAACCAACCTGAGCGATGGCGGATTTCCTGCCTTGACACGGGCGCCGTTCCCATCTTATAGAAATTGTATATACAAATATGTATAACAAGCTCCCGAGGAGGTAGTGATGGGCAAGCCGGAAATACTCTACTCCGTCCGCGCGATGGGCGGGAACAACCTGCGCTGCAAGGGCTGGAAGCAGGAAGGCATCCTGCGCATGCTCGAGAACAACATGGAAAACGCCGAGCATCCCGAGGAACTGGTGATCTACGGCGGCATCGGCAAATGCGCCCGCAACTGGGAAAGCTATCACGCCATCGTCAAGTCGCTGCAGGATCTCGAGAATGACGAGACGCTCGTGGTCCAGTCGGGCATGCCGGTGGCGGTGTTCCGCACCAATCCGCTCGCCCCGCGCGTGGTGATGGCGACGACCAACATCATGAAGGCGACCTGGCCGATCTTCTACGATCTCCAGGACAAGAACCTCACCATCTATGCCCAGTACACCGCCGCGCCGTGGGAGTATATCGGCACGCAGGGCGTGATCCAGGGCACCTTCCAGACGCTGGTGGCGATCCGCGACCAGCATTTCGGCGGCGACATGCGCGGCCGCATCCTGCTCACCGCCGGCATGGGCGGCATGGGCGGCAACCAGCCGCGCGCCATGACCATGCTGGGCGGGGTCTGCATCTGCGCCGACGTCGACGAGAAGGTCATGCAGCACCGCCTCGAGGTCGGCTATTGCGACGTCATCGTCCATGATTTCGACGAGGCCGTGCGCCTGGCCAGGCAGGCGGCAGCCGAAAAGCGCCCGCTGGGAATCGCCCTGTTCGGCAACGCCGTCGAGGTGCTGCGCAAGGCCAAGGAAACCGGCTTCACCCCCGACATCATCACCGACATGACGCCGGCCCACGACCCGCTGTCCTACGTCCCCGAAGGCGTGACCGTCGAGGAGGCGCGCGAGCTGCGCAAGAACGACCGCGAGAAGTACTTCAAGCTCGCCGGCGCCTCGATGATCGCCCAGCTCACGATCATGAACGAGTTCTACGACAAGGGCGTGCAGGTGTTCGAGTACGGCAACTCGCTGCGCAAGGAGAGCCGCGACGCCGGCATGCCGAACGACGACGCGATGAAGATCCCCGGTTTCGTCGCCGCCTACATCCGGCCGCTGTTCTGCGAGGGCCGCGGACCGTTCCGCTGGATCTGCCTGTCGCGCGATGCGGGGGATCTCGCCCGTCTCGACGACCTGGTCGAGGAGATGTTCGCCGACGACCAGCTCGTGACCGACTGGATCCGTCTCGCCCGCAAGCACATCCCGATCGAGGGCCTGCCGGCGCGCATCTGCTATCTCGGCTTCGGCCAGCGCAAGGCCTTCGGCATGCGCGTCAACGAGCTGGTGCGCTCGGGCGAGCTCAAGGGGCCGGTGGCGTTCTCGCGCGACAACCTCGACTCCGGCTCGATCGTCAACCCCACCTTCGAGTCCGAGCGGATGAAGGACGGCAGCGACCTGATCTCCGACTGGCCGTATCTCAACGCGCTGCTGAACGTGGCGGCCGGCGCCGATCTGGTGGCCATCCAGGAGAACTACTCGATGGGCGAGGCCGTGCACACCGGCGTGACCATGATCGCCGACGGTTCCGCCGAGGCCGACGTGCGGCTGGCCGCCTGCCTGACCACCGACTCCGGCATCGGCGTCGTGCGCCATGCCCAGGCCGGCTACGACATCGCCCGCAAGGCCGCCGAGGAGCGCTTCGCCAGGGACGGCGTGCAGGTGCCGCTGTGGTGGTCGCCCAAGGCCACCTTCGGCCCGGACGATCTCAAGGACTGACACGATCTCGAGACTGACACGATCTCGGGACTGACACGGACGGGAGGCACCGGCATGGCGCGGATCACGGCACTCATCGAAAACGCGGGCCAGGTCCTGACCTGCGCCGCCAATGCGCCCGACCTCGTCGGTGCCCGCTCGAACACGGTGGTGGCGATCGCAGATGATGCGATCGCCGCCATCGGCACCGCGGCGCAGATCGCCGCCGCCCACGATCTCGGTTCGGCCGAGCGGATCGACGCGCAAGGCGGGCTGGTCATGCCCGGCTTCGTCGACTGCCACACCCATCTGGTCTTTCACCGCTCGCGGGTCGAGGAATACGCCCAGCGCGTGCAGGGCCGCAGCCCGGCCGAGATTCGCGCCATGGGCATTCCTATGGGCATTTCCGCCACCGCGCGGATGATGCGCGAGGCAAGCGAGGACGAGCTCGTGGAAAGCGCCGCCGAACGGCTGGCGCACATGCTGTCCTTCGGCACCACCACGGTCGAGAGCAAGAGCGGCTACGGCCTCAGCACCGCGACCGAGATCAAGATGCTCGAGGTCAACCGCGCGCTCGGCGCGCGCCAGCCCGTCGAGATCGTCTCGACCTTCCTCGGCGCGCACGAGTTTCCCGACGACAAGAGCCGCGAGGCCTACATCGCCGAGATCCTCGACGAGATGATCCCGGAGGTCGCCCGGCGCGGCCTCGCCGAGTTCAACGACGTCTATTGCGACGACGGCTACTACACGGTGGCGGAATCGCGGGCGATCCTGGAGCGCGGACTGGAGCACGGGCTCAAGGTCAAGATCCACACCGACGCCTATTCCCATATCGGCGGCTCGATGCTGGCGGCCGAGCTGCGCGCCGTCTCGGCCGACCACATGAACTACACCGCGCCCGAGGAATACGCCGCCCTGCGCGAGGCGGGCGTGGTCTGCGTGGTCATGCCCGCGCTCGACTTCGCCGTCGGCCACACGCGCCCGTTCGACGCGCGCGCCATGATGGATGCGGGGCTGACGCTGGCGCTCGCCACCGACATGTGCCCCGGCTGCTGGCTCGAATCCATGCCCTTCGTGGTGCAACTCGCCTGCCGGCTCTACCGCTTCGGCCCGGCCGAGGCGATCCGCGCCGGCACGCTGCACGCGGCCATGGCGCTCGGCCGCGCCGACCGCATCGGCTCGCTGGAGCCCGGCAAGCAGGCCGACGTCGCCGTCTTCCCCTACGAGCGCTACGAGGACATGGCCTACCGGCTGGGCCGCGGCCGTGCGCGGCTGGTGCTGAAGGCGGGCAAGGTGGTGTTCGACGACCGGCAGGCCGCTTCATGAACCCGGTCGAGGTCGTTTCCGGCGACAGCCCGGTCATCCTCGGCCAGCCTCATGGCGGCACCCATGTGCCGGATGCGCTCGCCGCCCGGCTCAACGCCGACGGCCGGGCGCTCGCCGACACCGACTGGCATATCGGGCGGCTCTACGAGGGGCTTCTGCCCGGCGCCACCGTGGTGCGCGCCACCTTCCATCGCTATGTCGTGGACGCCAACCGCGACCCCGAAGGGGCCTCGCTCTATCCCGGCCAGAACACCACGGGCCTGTGCCCCTCGACCGATTTCGACGGCCAGCCGATCTGGCAGCCGGGGCAGGAACCCTCGGCCGACGAGATCGCGGCCCGCCGCGACGCCTTCCACGCCCCCTATCACGCCGCGCTCGCGGCGGAGGTCGAGCGCGTGCGCGCCCGCCACGGCGTGGCGATCGTCTACGATTGCCACTCGATCCGCTCGGTCATCCCCTTCCTGTTTCCCGGCACGCTGCCGGTGTTCTCGATCGGCACCGATGGCGGCGCGACCTGCGATAAGACGGTTGAGCGAATTGTCGCCGACGCCTGCCGGGACGCGGCGGGCTACGACAGCGTCGTCAACGGCCGCTTCCGCGGCGGCTGGACGACGCGGCACTACGGCCGCCCGCGCGAGGGCGTGCACGCGATCCAGATGGAGCTGGCGCAGCGCGCCTATCTCGCCGCCGAGGCCGCGCCGTGGGCCTACGATCCCGGCCGCGCCGGGCGGCTGCGCGGGGTGCTGGGGCCGATCCTGAACGGCCTCGACCGCCTCGCCCGCTCGGGCGCGCTGACAGACAGAAGGACCCCGCAATGACGACGATCTACGAGGTCGAGCACCTGCACCAGCCCGACGGGTGGCTGTCTCCCGGCTATCTGGAGATCGGCGACGACGGCGCGATCCTCTCGGTCTCCGCCACCCGCCCGCAAAAGCCGGTGGAGCGGCTGGCGGGCTTCGGCGTGCCGGGCCTGTCGAACCTGCACTCCCACGCCTTCCAGCGCGCGCTGGCCGGGCGCACCGAATTCGTCGCCGCCGCCCGGGCCGAGGACAATCTGTGGACCTGGCGCAAGGAAATGTACCGGATGGTCGACCGCCTGACGCCGGAGGACTACGAGGCGATCGCGGCGCTGGTCTATCTGGAGATGCTGCATTTCGGCATGACGGCGGTGTGCGAGTTCCACTACGTCCACCACCGGCCCGGCGGCGCGCACTACGCCAACCCGGCCGAGATGTCGGACCGGCTGATCGCCGCCGCCGCGCGCACCGGGCTGGGGCTGACGCTGCTGCCGGTGCTGTATGCCCATGGCGGCATCGGCAAGCCGGTCGAGGAGACGCAGAAGCGCTTCGTCCATTCGGTGGACGAGTATCTGGCGCTCATCGACACCCTGCGCGGCCGCCGCGCCGCGCATCCCGGCCTGCGAGTCGGGCTGGCGCTGCATTCGCTGCGCGCGGTCACGCCCGACGAGGCGCGGGCGGCGCTCGCCGGCATGCGTGCCATCGACCCCGAGGCGCGGCTGCACATCCACGTCTCGGAAACCACCCACGAGGTGGAGGAGGTGCAGGCCGGCCTCGGCGCACGCCCGGTGCAATGGCTTCTCGACAATGTCGGGCTGGGGCCGGAATGGTGCCTCGTCCACGCCACCCATCTCGACGCCTCGGAGATCGCCGGCGCGGCCGCCAGCGGCGCGGTGGCCGGCTTGTGCCCGCTGACCGAGGCGACGATGGGCGACGGCTTCTTCCCGCTGGTCGAATGGCACGGCGCCGGCGGCGCGTGGGGCATCGGCACCGACAGCCACTATTCGACCTCGACCGCCGAGGAGCTGCGCATCCTCGAATGCGGCAAGCGGCTGGAGCTGCGGCGGCGCAACGTCATCGCCCGGCCGCAGGCCGACGGGCGCGAGGTCCACAGCGGCCGGCTGCTGTTCGACACAGCACTTGCCGGCGGCGAGCAATGCTCGGCGCAGGGCGGCGGCGCGCTCGTTCAGGGGCGGCGGGCCGATCTGGTGATGCTCGACGCCGGCAGCCCGGTGCTGCTGGGTCACGGCCCCGGGACCGCGCTCGACGCCTGGATTCTCGGCGGCACCCGCAACCCGGTGCGCGACGTCATGGTCGCCGGCCGCTGGGTGATCCGCGACGGCCGCCATGCCGACGAGGAGCGTATCCTCGACGGCTATCGCGCCGCCATGGCGCGGCTGCAAGGCAAGCAATAGGTTCTGCCTTCGGAGGCTTGAGCCGCGTCGCGGGGTCAGTCCGGCGTCAGGCCGACAAGGCGGTCGAGCTCGCGGTAGGCCGGCAGGCTGCCGGTGAGCGGCGCGCCGGCGCGAACGACGACACGGTCGCTTTCGGGACGCGAAAGCAGCTCCGACCACGACCGCCCCTCGAAGAGGACGAAATCCGCCGTCCGGCCCGCGCCGATCGACCCGCGATCCGTCAATCCCATGGCGGCGGCCGGGGTCGCCGAAACCGCAAGCGGCCAATCGCCGATGTCGTGGTCGAGATGCATGATGCGCGTGCCCATGCGATACGTCTCCAGCATGTCCAGGTCGCCATAGGCGTAGAACGGATCGCGCGTGTTGTCCGAGGCCAGCGCCACCGGGATTCCGCGGCTCCTCATCTCGTGAAGCAGGGTCACGCCGCGCCAGCGCGGGGTCGTCCCGTCGTGGCGGCGGTCCTGGAGGTAGAGATTGCACATCGGCAGCGAGACGACGGCGAGCCCCGCCGCGGCGACCTTGTCGAGGGTCGAATCCACCACGGCGAGGTCCTGCCGGGCAAGCGAGCAGCAATGGCCGACCAGAACCTTGCCTTCGAAACGCATGCGAAGCGCCGTTTCGGCGATCCGCCGCAGCGCATCGACCGAGGCGTCGGCGGTTTCGTCGGCGTGGAAATCGAGATCGAGCCCGTGCCGTGCCGCCGTGGCGAACATGCGCTCGAGCAGAGGGTCGAGATCGGGAACCATGAACGCGGTCGCGCCCAGCACGCCGCCGGCCGCCGCAACGCGGCGGGCCATGGCCTCGAGCGCCTGCTCGTCGCGGGCGAAGTCGATGCCGACGAGGCACGCGGCCTGGAGATCGACGCGGCCGCGCCAGGCCCGGCGCAACTCCTCGAAAACCGGCCAGGAGATCGAATCCTGAGGCGGCAGCGAATCCAGATGCGTGCGCAGCGCGGCCGTGCCGTAGTGATGGGCGCAGCGGAGCGCGAAATCCATGCGCACGGCCAGATCATCGGCCGTCCAGTGGGAGAGGCGGTCGGCGATCACCGCCGCCATGGCGCCGGGGAAGGAGCCGTCTGCGCCGGGCGTGCGCGGCGAGATGTGGCCCTTGTCGAGATGCGTGTGGCAGTCGACGAAGGCCGGCAGGGCCATGCGGCCGCCGGCATCGACGCAAGCGCCGTCGCCGAAGGCGACGGCCGCCGCCGCGGGCTCCACGGCCGCGACCTTTCCGGCCTCGACCAGAAGGTCGCAGAGAGCCGGCGCCGAGCCGGCCGCGCCCGGCGACGGGCCCGGGCGGACGTTGCGCAGCACGTAGCGCCCGCCCCGCGCCGCGGCGGCGAGCCGTTGCCGCAGCGTCGCATTGTCGTCCGCATCGCTCCTCATGGCAGTCGATCCTCCCCTGTGCTTGGCATGCGACGGCCGGCTCAGGAGCCGAAATGCAGCCCGCCGTTGACGTGAAGCGACTGGCCGTTGACGTAGCCGGCGTCGTCGCGGCACAGGAACGCGGCCATCGCGGCGATGTCCTCGGGCTCGCCGAGGCGCTTGGCCGGTATCTCGTTGGCGCGGGAGACGAGGAAGGAGCCGGGCTCCAGCCCGTCGCGCGCCTCGACCTTGATCGCGACCTCGCGCATCATGTCGGTCATGATGTTGCCGGGGCAGATGGTGTTGACCGTCACGCCATGGCGGGCGAGCTCGGCCGCCGCCGTGCGGGTCAGGCCGGTCACCGCGGTCTTGCTCGCCACATAGGCCAGATCCTCGCCGAAGGCGGTGACGCTCAGCAGCGAGCCGAGGTTGATGATGCGGCCCCATCCGGCCGCGACCATTGCCTTGCCGAACACCTGGATGCAGTGGATCGGGCCGAAGAGATTGATCTCGAAGGTCCGGCGCCACACGCTCTCCGGGGCGTCGAGAATGTTCGTCTGGGCGTAGATGCCGGCATTGTTGACCAGGATGTTCACGGCCGGAAAGCGCGCGCCCAGCGCCTCGACGCTGGCGCGGCTGGAGACGTCGACCTGCGCGCCCGTCGCCGAATGGCCGCGCCGGCGAAGCTGCTCCGCCTGCGCCTCGGCCCTGGCCTCGTCGAGATCGGCGATGACGACGGCGGCGCCGTCGGCGGCAAGGCGCCTGGCGATTGCCAGGCCGATACCCTGGGCGGCGCCGGTGACGAGCGCGGTCCGGCCGGCGAGAGTTCCGTTTTCAGACATGGCGTTTCCTCTTTGCGCTACATGCGGGTGACGGTCTTGGTCACCAGATGCTCGTGGAGCCCGTGGCGGGAGCCTTCGCGGCCCAGGCCGCTGTCCTTGACGCCGCCGAACGGCACCATCGGGCCGCCGACATTGAGCGTATTGATGCCGACGAGCCCGGCCTCGAGCTCCGCGGCGATGGCCTGCGTGCACGACGGGTCGCGGCCGAAGACATAGGCGCAAAGCCCGTAGGGCAGGCCGTTCGAAATCCGGACCGCCTCCTCCCGCTCGTCATAGGGCGTGATCGCGGCGATGGGGCCATATGGCTCGTCGTTCATCACCCTGGCCGCCAGCGGCACGTCGGCAAGCACCGTCGGCTCGAAGAACGCGCCCTCGTCCGCCGGCCGCCCGCCGCCCGCGGCGAGGCGGGCACCGCGATCGCGCGCCTCGGCGACGAACTCGCCCATCGTCGAGACCGCGCGCATGTTGATCATCGCGCCCATGCCGTTCTGCTCGTCGAGCCCGTTGCCGACCCTGATCGCGGCCGCATGGGCGGCGAACGCCTCTGTGAAGGCCCCGGCGACCGAGCGGTGCGCCAGGAAGCGGGTCGGCGCCATGCAGGACTGGCCGGCATTGAAGAACTTGCCGGCGACGAGCGTGCGGGCGACCTCGTCGACATCGACGTCCGGGCAGATGACGACGGGGGCATGCCCGCCCAGCTCCGCCGTGAACCGCTTGACATGATGGCCGCACAGGGCGCCCAGCGTGCGGCCGACCTCGGTGGAGCCGGTGAACGACACCTTCCTGATCTGTGGCGCGGCGATCAGGAATCGCGCGATCGCGTCCGGGTCGCCGTGCACGACATGGATGGCATCGGCCGGAAGGCCGGCCTCGAGGAGGATGCGGGCCAGCTCCATGACAATCCCGGGCGTCTGGCTCGCCGGCTTGACGATCACCGGGCATCCGCATGAAAGCGCGTGGGCGATCTTGCGCCCGGCCATCATCGCCGGCATGTTCCACGGCGCGATCGCCAGCACCGGCCCGATCGGGTCGTGATGGATGACCTGCTGCATTCCGGGAATGCGCGAGGCCAGGATCTCGTCCGCGATGCGGCAGCTCTCCTCGGCCAGCCACTCGAAGATCGCGGCGGTGCCGAACACCTCCCCTCGCGCCTCGCGCAGCGGCTTGCCCTGCTCCACGGTGATCGTCCAGGCGAGCGCCTCCACCCGTTCGCGCATCAGGCCGGCGGCCTTCTTCAGTATCTCGGCGCGGCCGTAGGCGGGAGTGCGGCGCCAGCGGCGGAAGCCCTCGAAGGCGCGCCTGGCCACCTCGTCCAGCAGGGCCTCGTCTATCCGGGGGATGAGGCCCAGCTCCGCGCCCGTCGCCGGGTTCAGCACCGGCCGGCCGCCGGAAGGGCCGTCGACATACTCGCCGCCCACCAGATGCAGGATCCGCGGATAGGACCGTGCTGCGCCGTCCATGGACATCGTGCTCCTCCCCGAGCTTGCCGCCCCGCCCGCATCGCGCCTTCTCCCGCCCGGCGGGAGCGGCGCGGACCGCTTCGCGGAACCCCGGAAGCGGCGGCGACCGCAAAAGATCGATTTGTCTTGTATCATGAACTGTGATCAAGTAAAGTGATTACAATTAGTGATCAAATAATGGCTCGCATCGGGCTCGCGCCCGCAGGCGGCCGGCGACAGACAGGCGAGGACGAGATGGGGCAGCCCTGCATAACCATCAGTGAGGTGACCAAGTCCTTCGGCGGCGTGGTTGCGCTCAAGGACCTGAACCTGACGATCGACCAGGGCGAGTTCGTCGCCTTTCTGGGGGCGTCCGGTTGCGGAAAGAGCACGGCCCTGCGCCTGATCGCGGGGCTCAGCAAGCCGACGACGGGCAGCGTCGACCTGCACGGCATCTCGTCTCGCGACGGCGACATCAGCTACGTCTTCCAGGAGCCCACGCTGATGCCGTGGGCGACCGTCTACGACAACGTCTACCTGCCTCTGCGGCTCAAGGGAGAGAGCCGGCAGGCGGCCGACGGGCGCGTGCGCGCCGCCCTGGCCACGGTCAATCTCACCGATTTCGCCGACGTCTATCCGAGGCAGCTTTCCGGCGGCATGAAGATGCGCTGCTCGATCGCGCGGGCGATGGTGACCGAGCCGAAGCTGGTGCTGATGGATGAGCCGTTCGCCGCGCTCGACGAGCTCACCCGGTTCCGGCTCAACGACGAGCTGCTGGCGCTGTGGGACCGCTTCAAGTGGACCGTCATCTTCGTCACCCACAGCGTCTTCGAAGCCACGTACCTTTCCTCCCGCACCATGGTGTTTTCCCCGCGCACCAGCCGCATCTTCGGCGAGGTGGACATCGACACGCCCTATCCGCGCGACCCGGACCTCAGAACCGACACGCACTTCCAGGCCATCACCAGGCGCGCCTCCGACATGCTCGCAGCCGCCCAGCACGCCTGAGCGGCGGCCGCCAGCACCAGCGGGACCACGATGAATCGCCTCTGCTTCAACCAGATCACCAATTACGGCCTCGACCTGCCGGAGGCGCTGGCCCTCTATGCCCGCCACGGCATCCAATGGGCGTCGCTGTGGCACGAGAAGATCGACGAGACCGGCGTCGCCGAGACCAGGAGGCTGCTGCGCGACCACGGCATCAGGCCCGTCAGCATCTGCGGCTGGTATCGCCGCGACCGCACCACGGTGACGTTCGAGGACCGCTGCCGGACCATCGAGATCGCCGCCGAGCTCGAGGCGCGCCAGGTCACGCTGCTGGTGCCCGGCATGCAGGCCTTCGGCGCCTCGCTCGAGGAGAGCCGCAAGCGGGCCTTCGACTACGCGGCGCGGATGCTGGAGGTCGGACGGAAGAACGGCATCACCCTTTCGCTCGAGCCCATCCACCCCAAGCTCGCCTATCCGCTTTCGGTCGTGAACACCGTGGCGCAGGCCATCGACTGGTGCGAGCGCCTCGGGCCCGGCATCGGCATCGAGCTCGACGTCAACAATGTGTGGTGGGACCCCGACCTCGCCCGTCAGGTCGGGCGCGCGATCGGGAAGAAGCTGGTATGCGGCGTCCAGCTCTGCGACGTGCCGGTCGGCGATCCGGTGGTCGAGCGGGCCGCGCTGGGCGAGGGCATCGCCGACCTTCGGGCCTTCGTCGCGATGACCGAGGCCGCCGGCCACCAGGGTCTCTACGAGATCGAGCTGATCAGCCCGTCGCTGTGGGAGCGCGAGACCGAGGGCTACATGCGCGCCACGCTGGATGCCTGCCGCGGCCTGCTGGCGTGAGCGGCGGCGCGACGGGCAGCCGTGACGGGCCGTCCGCCGGTCGCGCCGCGGCCCGGCGCTATGCCTCGGCCGGGAATATGACCCCGGCCGGCAAGCCGACGATCTCCTTGTGGGTTTCAATGATGTCGTCCCTTATGGCCTGCACGCAGGCATCGAGGTTCTTCAGCCTGAGCGCGCGGATCAGCGCGTCGTGATACGACGCCCGCCAGGTGATGAGGTCCGACCGCAGGACGGCGTGCATGAAGGCACCCGCGCGCAGCCAGACATTGGTGATCAGCGAGAAGGTCAGCGGCCGCCCGGCGATGGCGTAGAAGGACAGGTGGAAACGCTGGTTGCAGTCGATGCTCTTTTGCGTTTCACCGCGCCCGATCGCCTCCACCAGCTTGGCGTTGATCGCCTCCAGCTCGTCGATGTCGCCGCGCGTCGCGCGCCTGTAGGCGTCGGCGGCGATGTCGGTCTCGAGCATCAGCCGCACCCGCGTCAGCTCGTCGAACTGGCCGCGATCGAGGGTGGGGATGCGCGTCTGGCGGTTGGGCAGGAGCTCGATCGCCGACTCGGCGATCAGCCGGTTCAGCGCGTTGCGCACCGGCATCTCCGATACGTGCAGGGCCGACGAGAGCTGCCGCAGCGAGATCGTCTCTCCCGGCTGGAAGAAGCCGGCCATGAGCATGTAGGAGATGTGCCGGTAGACGCGCTCGTGCGCGGTTTCGGCGGCCGGGGCGCGGCCCAGCCGGAAGGCTCCGGTTTCGGGAAGTTCTGGCACTTGCATGAGCGGCTTCTCAATCGTCGGTGTCGGTCTCGCTCACTTAGAACTCTGTTGCCCGCCAGGGAAGCGGCCCCGGTCTTTCGGCGGGCCGGGGGCGCGAACGTCCCGCGCCTCAGGCGTGCCTGGCGATGAAGTCGCCCAGCAGCCGGTTGAAGTCGGGGCTTTCGACATGGGGCATGTGCCCCACCCCCGCGACGACGTGCTTTTCGGCCGCGCCGGGAATGCGCTCCATGTGGCCCGGCGGGAAGATCTTGTCCTTCTCGCCCCAGACGACGAGCGTCCTGCCGGCGACGCCGGCCGGGAGCGTGCCGAACGTGCCGGCGCGGGCGGAAAGATCGGCCGCGATCTTCTCCAGCGTCGCCTGCACGCCCTCGATGCGGCGGTAGTTGAGCATGTCGTCGACCATCGAGCGCGACACCAGCCTGGTGTCCTCGAACAGCAGGCCCATCACGTCCTTGAGCGTGCGGCGGTCGTTCGCGCCCACGAAGCGGCCGACGTAGTCCTCGCCGATGGCGGCGTCGAGGCCGGCCGGATCGACCAGCGTCAGCGACGCGACGAGATCGGGATTGCCCGCCGCCAGGATCGCGCAGACGAGGCCGCCATAGGAGTGGCCCGCGACATGGCAGCGGCTCACGCCCAGCGCCTTCAGCACCCTGGCGACGATCTTGGCGTAGGTCTCGGGCCGGGGATCGCTCACCAGCTTCGTCGACTTGCCGTGGCCGGGCAGGTCGATGGCGATCACCGGCCGGGCGGGCGACATCGCCGCGACCGTCATCGCCCAGTTGTCGGCGTTGCCGCCGAAGCCGTGGACGAGGACGAGCGGAAGCTCCTCGCTTTCGGCGGGGCCGGCGCGCAGCACGTTGACCTGGTAGCCGTCGACCTCGACGCGCTCCTCCTTCGGGCCGGCCGAGGCGCCGTCCTCGTCCTCGTCGAAGACATAGGAGGCGATGAAAGCGTCGATCTCGGCGTCCGGCACCGCCGCATCGGCGATGACGCCGATCAGCGCGCCGACCGGGCGGACCGTGCCTTCCTCGGCCAGGATGCGCCGCAACTGCCCGCCGCCCTCGTGCGCCTCGTAGACGCCGGTCAGCTTGGTGGTCTCGATCTCGACCAGCTCGTCGCCGGCCGCGACCTCCGCGCCGACCGCGACGAGCCAGCCGGCGATCTTGCCCTCGGACATCGACATGCCCCAGCGGGGCACCGTTATGGCTTTGACGGTCATCTCAGTAGGCCCTCACTTGCTTGATCGCCGCGGCGATGCGCTCCGCGCTCGGCAGATAGGCGTCTTCCAGAACCGGCGCGAACGGCACCGGCGTATGCGGGGCGGTGACCTTGACCACCGGCGCCTGCAAATCGCCGAAGGCCTGCTCGCAGATCAGCGAGGCGATGTCGGCGGCCACGCCGCAGCGCGGGTTCGCCTCGTCGACGATGACGACCCTGCCGGTCTCGGCGGCCATCTCGAGGATCAGCCCCTCGTCGAGCGGCGAGATCGTGCGCGGGTCGACCAGCGAGCAGCGGATGCCGTCGGCGCGTGCGGCCTGGATGGCCTTCTCGGCGGTCTGCAGCATGCGGCCTATGGCGATGACGGTCACGTCCTTGCCCTCCTGCAGGACGCGCCCTTCGCCGAACGGGACCGTATAGGCCTCGTCGGGAACCTCGCCGATGTCGTCATACATCGCCTTGTGCTCCATGAAGATGACCGGGTCGTCGTCGCGGATCGCCGACATCAGCAGGCCCTTGGCGTCGTAGGGGTTCGAGGGCACCGCCACCTTGAGGCCGGGTATGTGGGCGAAGATCGAATAGAGCGTCTGGCTGTGCTGGGCGGCGGCGCGCAGGCCCGCGCCGTACTGGGTGCGCACGACCAGCGGCGCCCTGACGCGGCCGCCGAACATGTAGCGGAACTTGGCGGCCTGGTTCATCAGCTGGTCGAGGCACACGCCGAGGAAGTCGTTGAACATCAGCTCGACCACGGGGCGCAGGCCCGTTGCCGCCGCGCCAGCGCCGGCGCCGACCAGCGCAAGCTCGGAAATCGGGGTGTCGAGCACGCGCTCCGGCCCGTATTTGCCGATCAGGCCCTTGGTGACGCCCATGACGCCGCCCCACGCATCCTGCGCGCCCGAGGCGCCCGTGCCGCCGGCGATGTCCTCGCCGATCAGGATCACCCGGTCGTCCCTCGCCATCTCCTGATCGAGGGCCTGGTTGATGGCCTCGCGATAGGTCTTCCTTGCCATTGTCTCGTGCTCCGGTCAGTACGTGGCGTAGACGTCGGTGGTCAGCCGGGAGACGTCGGGCTCGACGTCGGCGACGGCGCTGCGCACCGAGGTGTCGATCAGATCCGCGACCTCGGCCTCGATGCCGGCCAGCTCGTCGGCCGACATCATGCCGCCGGCCAGGACGCGCGACTTGAAGGCGCTGAGGCAGTCGCGCTTTTCCATCAGCTCCTCGACCTCGCCCCTGGCGCGATAGGTCGCGGCATCGCCCTCGAAATGGCCGTAGTAGCGGGTGCAGGTGAGATAGAGCAGCGAGGGGCCGTCGCCGTTGCGCGCCCTGGCGACCGCCTTGCCCGCCGCCTCGTTCACCGCGAAATAGTCGAACCCGTCGGCGCTGAAGCCGGGCATGCCGAAGCCTTCGGCGCGCTTGATCAGGTCGCCGCCGCCGATCGACCAGCTGCTCGGCGTCGCCTCGGCGTAGCCGTTGTCCTCCACGACGAAGATCACCGGGAGCTTCCAGACCACCGCGAGGTTGAAGGATTCGAGCGTGGCGGCCTGGTTCGAGGCGCCGTCGCCCATGAAGCTCACGGCGACGCCGCCGGTCTTGCGCGTCTTCGCCGTCAGCGCCGCGCCGCAGACGAGCGGGTTGCCGGCGCCGACGATGCCGTTCGCCCCCATCATGCCGACGGTCAGGTCGGCCATGTGCATCGAACCGGCCTTGCCGGCGCAGATGCCGCCCTGCTTGGCGTGCAGCTCGTGCATCATCGCGGTGATGTCGCAGCCCTTGGCGATCGCATGGCCGTGGCCGCGGTGCGTCGAGGCGATGTAGTCGCGCTCGCCCAGCTCCATGCACACGCCGACCGCGCAGGCTTCCTGCCCCGCATAGAGATGGATGAATCCGGGGATGCTGCCTTTCTCGTTCTCCAGATGGACGCGCTCCTCGAACCTGCGAATGGCGGTCATCTTCCAGAAGGCTTGTCTCAGTTGATTGTCGCGTCGGGACATGGTGCTCCCTCGATCTGATCCTTGCGCGCATCCAGGCGCGCAGCCGCGCGCCGCCCACGAGCAATCGGCTTTTCGTGAACTCGTGTGTGATCACGATATGCATCGAATACCCGAAAGTGGCAACCGATTTTTCGATGCACCGCTTCGGCGGAAGGGATATTCGGACCCGCCTTGCCAACCGCACCATGAGTTTACAGAGGTGAAATCGGGCTTATTTTTCTATTTAAAACAGATAATTAAATTGAGGATGGCGCAACGAACCAATCCCCTGCGCAAGATCGAACAGGGTCGCAAAAAATCTGACGCCATGGTTTGACTAATTCGTCAGCTTCATGTAGTTTTACCCTGTGCGTTGCGGTCGACCGCATAGCGGGCGACCCGTTCCGTTCGCAGATGCGCAACCGGGGCCGGCGGTCGCCATGCGGCGACCCTTCCCGTGAAGTGTAGCTGAAGCCATCACGCCACGCCTTGCCCAAAGGCAAGTCGGACCAGCAACTGCGCCACTCAGGAAACGACCATGAGCACCAGGCAGAACAATTCCGCGTCGAAACCCGACCTGAGCGAGCGTCTCCTGGCGTTGGCGGCGGATTATCTGGCGCCGACGCTGACGATGCTGGGCGCGCTGCTGGCATGGGAGGCCCTCGTCTACTTCAAGGAGATCCCGCCCTACCTGCTGCCGGCCCCCAGCCTGATCCTGAAGACCCTTGTCACCGACTTCGGCTCGCTCGTCCCCTCGCTTCTGTTCACGATCCGGCTGACGGTGCTGTCGCTGTGCCTGGCGGTGGCGGGCGGCGTGTTCATCGGCACGTTGTTCGCGCTGTCGCGCACGGTCGAGCGCAGCCTGTTCCCGTTCGCGGTCATCCTGCAGGTGACGCCGATCGTGGCCATCGCGCCGCTCATCCTGATCTATGTGGAATCGACCTTCACGGCGCTGCTGATCTGCGCCTGGATCGTCGCCTTCTTCCCGATCCTGTCGGGCACGGTGATCGGCCTGCGCAGCGCCGACCACAACCTTCGCGATCTCTTCACCCTCTACAGCGCCACGCCGCTGCAGCGGCTGCGCTTCCTGCTGGCGCCGTCGGCGCTGCCCTACTTCATGTCGTCGCTGAAGGTCGCCGGCGGCCTGTCGCTCATCGGCGCGGTGGTGTCCGAGTTCGTGGCCGGCACCGCCGGCGCCAATACGGGCCTGGCGTCCCGCATCCTCGAATCCAGCTTCCGCAACGAGATTCCGCGCATGTTCGCGGCTCTGGTTCTGGTCTCGCTGCTCGGCATCGCGATCTTCTTCATCATGGCCTGGGCCTCGCGGCGCGTGCTGGGCCACTGGCACGAGAGCGAGGTCAAGCGCGAAGGCTGACCTCATCGACACGCAACGGCAATACATCGGACATGCTAGCCACAGGGAGGACTACAGCATGATGTCTCGACTCTTCATCAAGGCCGCATTGGGCGTCGGCCTGGCGCTGCTTACCTCGGCGGCGGCGAGCGCGGCGGACAAGGTGCGCTTCGGCACGAACTGGCTCGCCCAGGGCGCCCATGGCGGCTACTATCAGGCGCTCGCGGACGGCACCTACGCCAAATACGGCCTCGACGTCGAGATCATTCCCGGCGGTCCGCAGGTCAACAGCCGGCCGCTGCTTCCGGCCGGCCGGCTCGATTTCCTGATGGCCGGAAACATGCTGCTTCCGTTCGACAACGTGCGCGGCGGCATCCCGACCAAGGCCGTCGCCGCCTTCTTCCAGAAGGACCCGCAGGCGCTGATGGCGCACAAGGGCCAGTACAAGGACTTCGCCGACCTCGCCAACGCCCCGCAGGTGCTGATCGCCAAGGACGCGCAGTTCAGCTTCTGGCTGTGGCTGGTGGCCAGGCACGGCTTCCGCGACGAGCAGGTCCGCCCCTACGGCTTCAACCTCTCGGCCTTCCTCCAGGACAAGAAGGTGGTCCAGCAGGCCTATGCGACGTCCGAGCCCGGCTACGCGATGGCCGAGGGCGGCGATCCCGAGGTGTATCTGCTCGCCGATCACGGCTGGAGCTCGTATTCGAGCGTCATCGAGGCGCGGACCGAGATGATCGAATCCAACCCCGACCTGATCCAGCGCTTCATCGACGCCTCGGCGATCGGCTGGACCACCTTCCTCTATGGCGACAACAGCGCGGCGGTGCAGGCGATCATGGCCGCCAACCCCGATCTCTCGGTCGAGAAGCTCAATTTCGAGATCGAGCAGATCAAGACGCTGGGCCTCGCCGACGCCAACGAGTCGCTGACGCTGGGCATGGGCGCCATGACCGAGGAGCGCGTCAAGTCCTTCTACGACCTCGCGGTCGAGGCCGGCATCTTCAAGGCCGAGGACGTCGACCTCTCCAAGGTGGCCGACTTCCGCTTCGTCAACAAGGGCGTTGGGCTCGACCTGCGCAAGGAGTTGACCGGCCAGTAGGCCGGCGGGGAACGGCCGAAGGCGGCTTCGGTCGCAAGGAGCCCTTCCGGGGGGCGCGGGGTCCGCGCCCCTCTTCGATTCGACAGGGTCCGTCCTCGGGCGCGATCATGTTCTATCTACTTGATTTAGCCGCATTTGTGCCGCGCGAAGTATTTCCCCCTCGCCGCAAAATGCTCTAACGTATCGCCCGCCCCCGAAATCACATCGAGCCACCAGAGACGACGATGAAGAACAATGCGGCACGAAAGCGCGAGAGGATTCGCGAGGAGATCCTCGATGCGGCGGTCAGGGAGTTCGCGAGAAACGGCGTTCGCGGGGCCTCGATGCAGGCCATCGCCGATGAAATCGGCATCTCGAAGGCCAAGCTCTACTACTACGTCGCGAGCAAGGAGGATCTCTATGAAGAGGCCATCGTGCACATCTTGCACATATGGCATGACCTCTTCTCCATCGAGAACGCCGAGGCCGGGCCGGAGGAATTCTTCCGCGGCTACGTCACGCGCAAGATCCGCATCTGCCTCGAACACCCGGAGATTTGCCAGCTCTACTCCAACGAGATTCTCCAGGGCGCGCCGGTGCTGCGCAAATACTGGCACGAATCGAAGAGGATGACCGAGCTGGGGGCCCGGAAGATCGAGCAATGGGTCGCCGAGGGCCTGATGCGGCCGGTGGACCCGGTCCTGCTGCAACTGAACATCTGGGCGATCTCGGACAACTACGCGCTGCATCGCTCGCAGATCGCCTACCTCACCGGCGCCGAAGACCCTGACAAGCTCGACGACGACAAGATCCTGAGCGAGGCGATAGACCTGTTCCTCGTCGGCTGCGGGATCGTGCCGGCCCGCAAGCCGCGGGCGGAAACGCGCAGCCGGGCGCTCGGCGTGCCCTGAAGGCCGGCGGCTCGTCTCGCGCGGGGCGGGCCGACGATCTAATGGGCGACCAGCACGCCCTTCGCCTCGAAGATGTCGCGTATCTGCCGGACATAGCCCTGATAGGCCTTGTCCTCATGCGTCCTGCCCCATTGGCGCGGGCGCGGGATGTCGATCTTGAGATCGAGGTCGACGCGGCCCGGGCGGGGCGACATCACCAGCACGCGGTCGGCAAGGAACACGGCCTCGTCGATGCCGTGGGTGATGAACAGCACGGTGTTGCCGAGCCTGAGCCACATGGCCTGAAGGTCCATGATCATCTGCTCGCGCGTCAGCGCGTCGAGCGCGCCGAACGGCTCGTCCATCAACATCAGACCCGGCTCCTGGATCAACGCCCGGCAGATCGCCACGCGCTGACGCATGCCGCCCGACAGCTCGGACGGGTATTTGTTGCCGAAACCCTCCAGCCCGACCTGGACCAGCAGTTCCTCGGCGCGCGACCGATACTTGGCGACGTCGAGCCTCTTGATCTCGATCGGCAGCAGGATGTTCTCGATCACGGTGCGCCAGTAGAGCAGCAGGTCGGACTGGAAGACCACGCCGATCTTGGGATGAGGCTTGCTGATCGTCTCGCCGTCGATGGCGATGGTGCCGGTGGTGGCGCCGGTCAGGCCGGCGAGCAGCGACAACAGCGTGCTCTTGCCGCAGCCGCTGGGGCCGACCACGGCGACGAAGCTGCCGGGCTCGAACCTGACGTCGATGTTGCCGAGCGCGACGACGTCGTCTTCCTCGCGCGTCTTGTACGTCTTGGAAAGTCGCGAAATGTCGACCGCCGCACCGGCCTGGGACAGGGCATTCATCAAACCGCCTCACTGGAACGTTGTCGTTTCTGGAGCCGGCAGCGGGCCGGGGCCCACCGCCTGCCTACATGGCTGCCTACTTCGCGGAGTCGCGCTTGTAGGTGACGCGGCTCTCGATGAAGTCGATGACGAAATAGAGCGTCACGCCGAGGCCGGAGATCGCCACCACCGTCGCGAAGTTGAGCGTGGTGTCGAACAGCGAGTTCGCCTGAAGCTGGAGATAGCCGAGGCCGCGTTCGGCGGCGACGTATTCGCCGATGACGGCGCCGATGACGGCCAGCGAGATCGCCACCTTGAAGCCGCCGAAGATGTTGGGCAGCGCCGCCGGCAGGCGCACCTTGAAGAAGGTCTGCCACTCGTTGGCCCCCATCGAGCGGACGAGATAGACCAGGTTCTTGTCCAGCGACTGCAGGCCCACGACCGTCGAGATGACGATCGGGAAGAACGAGATCAGGAATGCCAGCGTGATCTTCGGCGCCCAGCCATAGCCGAGATACAGCACCAGCAGCGGTGCCAGCGCCACCTTGGGCACGGTCTGCAACGCCACCAGGATGGGATAGATGGCGCGCTCGAAGGCCCGCGAGTAGAAGATCAGCAACGCCAGGGGAATGCCGATCAGCACGGCCATGGCGAAACCGGACACCACCTCGAACAGGGTCACATAGGCATGGTTGGCCAGTAGCGGCAGTTCGCCGACGATCCGCGTGGCGATGGCCAGCGGGGTCGGCAGGACGAACTCCGAAAGGCCCGCCAGGGGAACCGCCGCCTGCCAGGCGCCGAGCAGCACGGCCGCGAGGAGGAGCGCCGAATAACGTTCAAGCCACGGGGCCCGTACCTTCTTCCTGGCCATCTTCCCGCCCCGCTTCGCCTGCGCGCTGCCGGCGCCGATTGCATCCGTTCCAGCCACCGTGGCCTCACTGCGTCAGGAGTTCGTTGGTGTAGAAGGTCGAAAGCGGCTTCGGCTCGCCGATGTCCTCGACGCTGCCGATCAGCTTGAGGGCGTCGGCGATCGCCTGCTCGTCGATCCAGCCGACGGGCTTGCCGCTCGGCGAGTGGATCGATTCCGACGTCGCCTCGATCTGCTGCTGCACGACCTTGGCGGAGGGACCGCCCTGCCAGACGGCCATGAGCGCGGCCGTCGCCGCGGCGGGATCGCTGCGCGTCATGTCGATCGCCTTGGCATTGGCGGCGAGGAAGTTCTTGAGCGTCTCGGCCTTGTTGGCGATGCCGGCATCGCTGGCAACCACCGCCATGCCCGGAATGGCGAGGCCGTGCTCGGCCATGTCGAGGGTCGGGAAATGCTGGCCGATCCTGTCTTCGAGGACCGGCAGGTCGTTGGTCAGGTAGACGCTGACCACATCGACCTGCTTCTGCAGGAACTGCGGCACGCGCGACTGCGAGTCCATCTGGACCTTGCTGACCTTGCTGCAATCGACCTTGTTGATCTCGCAGAAGGCGTCGAGATAGGAGGTGCCGGTCTCGCCGATGGAATGGGCGATGGTCTTGCCCTCGAGATCCCCGGGCTCGTTCACCGGCTTCTCGGGATGCGAGATCAGCACGATCGGCGCTTCCGGCTGATAGAGCGCGACGATCTTGACCGGCATGCCTTTCTGGATAGCGGAGATGGCGAAGATCCCCGGCAGGATGACGGCGTCTTCCTGGCCCTGGATGAGCGCGCCCAGCGCGGCCTGCGAGCCGGCGCCCTCGCCCAGCTTGAGGGCCACGCCGGCATCCTTGTAGATGCCCTTCTGCTCCCCGAGATAGAAGAAGCCGTACTCGCCCTTGAGCTTCCAGCTGAAGCGGACGTTGACGTCGTCAGCCATGGCGCTCTGGCCCGCCATCAGCGTGGCGAAGGCGGTTGCCGCGGCAAAGGCCGCACTGCGAATGAAACCCGTAGCCTGCAACATTTTCACTCCTCCCTTGCGGGCGCCGGCCGGCGCCCTTTCGGCCCGAAGGCCCGCCACTCCCACCGGAACCGGGGTCTGGCGCGGCGGCGATGATCCCAGTTCTTGATCTCATCGTGTGATCACAATTGAGGATTTGTCAAGTGACGAATCGGGCGTGGCGCACCGGACCCGCCGTCGCGCGGCGCGTCCCTGCGCGCCGCCGCGGCGCCGTCGCGGGCAAGCTTTGGAAATCGCTTGCGGATTCACCGCGCGCCGCACCTCGCGGCCGCAAGCCGGTTTTCGGGCGGCCGCGCGGGCCGGTCCCCGCGCCGGTAACATTACCGCGAGGCGGACGCCGCCACGGCGTCAGCCGCCGGCGCGAAGGTGCTCGGCAGCGAGTTCTCGATGGCCTTGCGCGAGAGGTTGCGCGCGATGAAGACCAGCCATCCGCGCTGCGTTCCTTCCGGCCAGCGCGGCAGGTGTTCGGGGGGATAGACGACATGCTGCACGCCGTGGACGACCACGGGGCGAGGATCGCCGGCCACGCGAAGGAGCCCCTTGACCCGAAGGATCGACTGGCCGCGACCGGCGAGCAGCAGCTCGAGCCAGTCGACAAAGGCCGGCCAGTCGACCGCGCTCTCGACCTCGACGGTGAACGTCTCGACGCCGGAGCTGTGCCTTGCGACCGTCGGCGCATCCGTCGCGTCCATGTGGCGCGGCCGCCAGTCGGCGGCGTGGTCGAACACCTCGGCGCCACACGGCCTGGCCGTCCTGCCCGACACCAGCCGCCGCACCGTCGGATTGACCCTGGCGATGTCGAGATTCAGCGCGTCGAGCCGCCACGGCTCGACGAGGTCCGACTTGGTGAGGATCACGCAGTCCGCCAGCGCGATCTGCTGGACCGCCTCGGCGAAGGTCGCGATGCTCGCGCCGCCCCCGATGCCGTCCACGGTCGCGACGATACTGCCGGCGCGGTAGGCGCGCCGCAGCCGCAGGTCGCCCGTCACCGCCTGCATGATGGGGGCGGGATCGGCCAGCCCCGAGGTCTCGACCACGACGCGGCGAAACGGCGCCACCTCGCCCCGCCGGACCCTGGCAAGCAGGTCCGTCAGCGTCGAGACCAGGTCGCCCTGCACGGCGCAGCACAGGCAGCCCGACGACAGGAGGACGACGTCCTCCGATATCTCCTGGACGAGCAGATGGTCGAGCCCCACCTCCCCGAACTCGTTGATGAGCACGGCCGTGTCGGCGAATCCGGGCTCGCCGAGCAGGTGCCGCAGAAAGGTGGTCTTGCCGCTGCCGAGGAACCCGGTCAGCACGTTGACAGGGATCCTGTCATCCGGCGCGGAAGCGGCCGGGCGCACGGTCAGGCCACTTCGAAGATGGCGTCGACCTCGACCGGAACGTTGCGCGGCAGCGAATAGCAGCCGACCGCGGCACGGGCGTGACGCCCGGCCTCGCCGAACACCTCGACCATCAGGTCGGAAGCGCCGTTGATGACCCTGGGATGGTCCTTGAAGTCGGGCTCGGCATTGACGAAGCCGCCGAGCCGGATCACGCCGACGACCCGGTCGAGATCGCCGTCGAGCGCCTGCTTGAGCGCGGCGAGGATGTTGACGGCGCACAGGCGCGCGGCGGCCTGCCCCTCCTCGACGGTGTAGTCCGAGCCGAGCTTGCCGGTATACCTGTCCTTGCCGCCCTCGCTGGGGACCTGGCCGGAAATGTAGATCTGGTTGCCGAGACGACGCGCCGGCACGTAGTTCGCCGCCGGCGGCGGCGTCGTCGGCAGGCTGATGCCCAGGCTCGCCAGCCTTCCCTCGATCCTTCCCGCCATGCGAGCTCCTCCCGTGTCCGGCTTCAATAGTCGAATTGCAGTTCCGGGCCGTTGGCGAACGGCAGCTCCAGCCCGTTCGGGCCGGCGACGCTGAGCAGGGCCTTGCCCGTCGTGCGGATGTCGTGGACGATGCCCTTCCTGGCCGCGGCCGGGTTGTTTGCCCCGAGCGCGGCGAGGATATGCTCGTGGTCCGAGGCATTCCAGGGCATCGAGGGGATCAGCAGCGACATATACATCGTCGGACCGAATTGCAGCCACAGCGATTCGATCAGCGGCATGAGGACCGCGGACCCGGCCGCCTCGTAGAGCGTGAAGTGGAACTTCTGATTGGACGACAGGCAATTGAGGATGTCGCGCTTCTCGATCGCCGTCAGCAGTTCCTTGTTGATCGCGCCCAGCTCCTCGATCAGCTCCGGCCGGACCTTCCTGGCGGCGAGCTCGGTGGCCATGCCCTCCAGCACCTCGCGCACGGAGAACAGGTCTCTCAGTTTCTCGGGGCTCAATCTCGGCACGCGCACCGATCCCCCCTTGGTCTCCTCCAGGGCGTTGGCGGCGACCAGGCGGCTGAGCACCTCGCGCACCGGCATGGGACTGGTGCCGAGGCCGGCGGCGAGCTTGCGCAGGCTCATCACCTGGCCGGGCAGGAAGGCGCCGACCATGAGCCCGCGGCGCATGTAGTGCAGAACGTGCTCATGGACGTGGCCGCGAGCCGGCTTCGATCCGTCCTTGCCGGCGGGCTTGCTCTCAATCTTGTCGACGCGCATCCTGCCTTGGGCCTCCATCGCGGTTTCTCGAGTTCCGTGCTGGCGCGAGCCGGCACCGCCGCGCCTATCCGGCGCCGCGGACCGGGAACACGGAGGGACAGATCGATATCTGTGATCTCATATTGTGATCAATAGATGACTTTCACCCGAACGGCAACCCGTAACCGGCCCCGCACGCGGCGATCCGAAGGCAGGCCGCCAGCCCGCGCCTTCGGCTCGACATCGAACGCCTCCCCCGGAGCCGCCCCGCCGATGCCGCGTTCTTTCCCACCCTCACCACTGTAGAGCACGGCGGGATATTGGCAACAACTCCTGCTTGCGGCCGCCGGAACCGCCGGCCGTCCCGGCGCGTCGCGCGGTCAGGAATCAGGCCGTCGCGCCGACCTGATAGAGCTCCACCTTGGTGCCGTCGGGGTCGGCGATGTAGATCGTCAGGCCGTAGGGCCCGTCGTGGAGATCGGTGTAGTAGCGCACGCCCGCCTTCTTCAGCCTGGCATCCATGGCGCGGACGTCGTTGACCTCGAAGGCGATGTGGTCGAGCTGGCGATGGCCGGCCGTCTTGCCGTGGATCAGCGCGATGCCCTGGTGGAACGCCGTGAAGGGGCGGCCGTCGGCCAGCGGCTTGGCCGGGCGGATCGTGAAGCCCAGCAGGTTGGTGTAGAAATCGACGGATCTGTCGATGTCGTCGACCATGATGAGCTGGTGGCCGTAATTGGTGACGCGCGGCTTCACCTGCCCGTCGATCCAGTCGAGGACCTCCGAGGAGTGGGCGATCTCGCAGAAATACTGCTTCCACACCTGCTTGGCCGTCGCCTCCCAGTCGGCGTTGACGCCGGACACGCAGTCGTCGACGGCGACGACGTCGAGGTCGCGCAGATAGGCCTCGCGGATCGAGGTCTCGACGCAGGCGTTGGTGGTGGCGCCGGTCACGAACAGGTGCTGGGTGCCCAGCATCTTCAGCATCATTTCCAGCCGCGTCTCGTAGAACGCGCCGAAGCGGTGCTTGCGGATGACGAAGGCCGGATCGAAGTCGGCGAGCGGCTTCAGCTCGTCGATGATCTGCTCGTCCCAGCTGCCGGCCAGCGCCGAGACCTGCTTGCGCCGGGCTGTGTGGCCGAGCAGCTTCTTCCTGGCGCGGTTGTGGTCGACGGCGAAATGCTCCTGCATCGTCCAGATGACCGGAATGCCGGTGTCCTGGCAGCGCTTGATCAGCCTGGCCAGCGGCGGCACGATCGCCGACAGGCGCCTGGTGTCGACGCCCGAGATGCCCAGCGTGCCCTTCTCGTGGATGAAGGCGTTCTGCAGGTCGATGACCAGCAGCGCCGACTTGCGGTAGTCGAGGGCCTCAAGGCTCATCACTTGTGCTCCGCCATGTCGATGCCCAGCACCCCGCCCCGGCCCCAGCTGTCCTTGGGCGTCTCGTGGATCACCACGTGCAGGTGATCCGGCTTGCAGGCGGCCTCCTCCACCATGGCCCTGGTGATGGCCTTGACGAGGTTGCGCTTCTGCTCGACGCTGCGCCCCTCCCACATCTCGACGATGACGAACGGCATTCTATGTCTCCTCTTTTTCGGCGGGCGGCGCGCCCGAGGCCCAGACGGGCACGGCGGGCGCGAACCCCGAAACCAGATCGTTGCCCGCCCGGTCGGCGCCCGAGAGCAGCCACAGGGGACGGTTCGAATAGTTGACCAGCACCTGTTCTTCCATGCAGGCGCGATGGGCGGGATGGGCGGGATCGCGCTCGAAGCGGCTCGTCGCCGGCATCAGCCTGATGACGTAGAGCGGCTCCGCGTCGTCGAAGGCGGCCAGCGCTTCGGGCCGCATCTCCTCGAGCGGGATCGCCGCGGCCGTCGGCTCGTCGCGTCCCGGCCTCACCAGCACCAGCGCCCCGGCGAGCGGCGAGACCGGCCAGTAGCGGCCCTCCCGCCCCTGCCGCACGAACGCGCGGTAGCGCGACGCCTGCGCGAACAGCTCGCTGTCCCACAAGATGATGTCGGGCCCGAGAACCCCGCGCGCGGCGTCGAGGACGAGGTCGCTCTCGCACAGGTCGAGGAAGGCCCACGGATCGGTCAGGCCGATGCAGTGCCCCCACGGATTGTGTATCCCCGACAGCCTTTCCTGGCGGATCGCCTCCTTGCGGGCGGCGATGCGCGCCACGACCTCGCGCAGCGGCGCGCGCGCGGGCGTCAGCGGCACGCGGCCGGCGAGGTCCAGGCCGTCGGGGGCAACCGCCGTCATGAGGGAACCGTCACGCAGCGGCCGCGGCCGTAGTGGCGCTCGTCGACGGCGCCGTTCTCGTAGACCACCTCGCCGCGCGCCACCGTCATCACCGGCCAGCCCTTGAGCTTCCAGCCCTCGTAGATGCAGGTGCCCTTGCCGGTGTGGGTGACCGTGCGCTCCTCGTCGAGGTCGACCAGCACCAGGTCGGCGTCGAAGCCGACGTCGATGTGGCCCTTGCGCGGCCACAGGCCGAAGCGGCGCGCGGGATTGAACGAATTGAGCGCGACGAGCCGCGACAGCGGTAGGCCGCGCTGGTGGACGCCGAAATGCAGCATCAGCGGCAGCTCCCAGGGGAAGCAGACGACGCCGGGGAACTCGGTCCAGATGTCGGTGAGCTTCTTGGGCAGGAACGGCACATGGTCGGTGCCGAGGCTGTAGACGGAGCCGTTCATGATGCCGGCCCACAGGCCCTCGAGCTCGTTGCGGTCGCGCAAGGGCGGCGAGATCTTGGCGCGCATGTCCAGATCCTCGTCGTAGCAGGTGCGCGTCAGGTAATGCGGGCAGGTCTCGACCGTCACATGCACGCCGCGCGCCTGCGCCTCGGCCGCCAGCACCGGGCCCATGCCGACGGAGGTGTGGACGAGATGCAGCGAGCAGCCGGTCTTCTCGGCGAGGAAGATCATGCGCCTGATGGTCTCGACCTCGCAGAAGGCCGGGCGCGATTCCGTATAGGCGCCGAGGTCCTGGCGGCCGGTGGCGGCGATCTCCTTCTTGATCCAGGAGGCGATCTGCGTGTTCTCGCAGTGGACGTTGATGACGCCGCCCGGGATCTTCGCCAGAATCCGCATCGCGGCATAGACCCAGCCGTCGGTGGCCGGCACGATGCCGATCGGGTTGTCGGGCTCGTAGCCGAAATAGCACTTGAACGACCTCACGCCGGTCCTGGCGACGAGCTCGGGGATCTCGGCGATGTGCTCCTCGCGCTGGATGCCGAAGTGGAAGCCGAAGTCGACGACCGCGTTCTCCTCGCCCAGCGCCTTCCGTTCCTCGTAGAACGGCAGGTAGGATTCCTTGAGGTTGCGGATGTAGAGCAGCGCGGTGGTGACGCCGCCGGACGCGGCCGCCGCCGTCTCGGTGCGCATGTCCTCGGGATAGGGGAACTTGACGCCGAGGTGGCAGTGCGGGTCGATCACGCCGGGCATCAGCACCCGCCCTTCGGCGTCGATGGTGCGGGTCGCGTCGGGCAGCACCTCGTCGGCGCCGGTCAGCACGATCCTGCCGTCCTTGACCGCCACGCCGCCGTGGAACTCGCCGTCGTGACGGACCACCCGCGCATTCTTGATGACCAGATCCGCCTTCATCGTTTCGCCTCCAATATGCCTTCGATGCGCCTGCCGATGCCGCTCCACTGGCTGCGGCCGACGGTGACCGGCGCGCGCGCGCCCATGCCGCGGGCCCACACGGCCTTCAATCCCAGCGCGCCGGCCGCGTCGCGGTCGATGGTGCCGGGGGGAGCCGCGACGTCCACCAGAAGCGCGTGCTTGGGCAGCAGCGCGAGCTGCTCGCGCTCGAGCAGCCGCTTCGGCACGCTGCCTATGACGATGTCCATGCGCGGCAGGTGGTCCGGCAGGTCCTCCAGCGTCAGCGGCTCGGCGCCGGCCGCGTAGGCGGCGGCGCGCTGCACCGGGTTGCGGGCCGCGACATGGACATGGGCGCCGAGCGCCACCAGCGTGTGCGTCAGGAGCGAGCCGATGGTGCCCTGCCCCACCAGCATGACGTTCGACTTGTGGATGGTGATCTTCGTGTTCTCGATGATGACCTTGAGCACGCCCTCGACGATGGCCGGCCCGCGCAGCAGCATGAGGTCCACGTCCCACTCATATTCGTGGAGCGTAATGCCGAGCGCCTCGCAATGGCCCTTCAGATTGGCGTCCGCCCAGCCGAGGATGATGTGGGCGGGCCTGTTCATGCCGGCCAGCATCTCGCGCGTCGGGATGATCTTTTCCGGGCAGGACGGGGCGAACAGCGCGCCTTCCGGCGTGATGCCGGGAATCGGGAAGAGCGCGATGTCGGCGCCCTTCAGCGCGTCGGCGGCATCGCTCGCGTGGTAGACGCCCTCTATGCCCTCCTGCGGCCAGGGAAAGCCGTAGGCACGCACGGTCGCGCCGGCGCGAACCGCGCAGCGGGCGATCTCCTGCTCGCGGGCGTCGCCCGCCACGATGGCGACGACCGTGTTCGCCCAGCTCATCTCGCCCTCACCTTCTCGATCACCTGCGCCTTGCTCATGCCGGCGATGCCCATCGCCTCGGCGGTGCGGCCGCCCTTGCGGTAGTCGGTGCCGACCGCGATCTGGGCGAGGCCATAGAGCGCGCCCGCCACCGGCACATCGACGCCCGCGATCCTGGCGAACTCGAGGAACGGCAGCAGCCCGTGGCCGAAATCCTCCTTGTAGTAGCGGTATTCGAGCGAATCCGGGCCCTTGATGCGCTTGTTGGCCTCGCCGCCGGCGATGGCGGCGCGGAAATCGCCGGTGTCGGTCACGTCGGCCTCGACGGTACCGAGCAGCTTCATCTCCTCGATGAGGTTGGGCAGGTCGTGGCCGAAGGCGCGCGCCACCGCCAGCCGCTCCTCGTCGAGCTGCTTCAGGACGCGGGCGACGCCGGGGGTCATGGCGTCGACGTAGAAGGTGAAGTCGCCGCCGGTGGCCTCGACCCAGGCCGCCGCCAGGACGGCGCCCGGCGGATGCAGGACCATGTTGACGTTGGAGAGATCCGAGGCGATCACGTCGGCGACCGGGGTGAGGCCGGAATAGAGCTGCCCCGCGATCTCCAGCGCGTCCGCGCCGCCGTTCAGGGCCGCTGCCTTGAGCTTCTTGGCGCGACCGCTGACCGTGACGCCGTCGGGGCGGTACTTGCGCGCGACATAGGTCAGCGTCGAGAACTCGACCACCGGCGGCGCGGCGCGGCCGCTGCGCGAGAAGGTCTCGGCGAATTCCAGCGCGCCGCCGGTATGGCCGGGATTGAGCACCACGAGCTTGCCGGACGGCCAGCCGGCGGCGGCAAGCGCGGAGGCGATCGCCGAATGCGAGAAGGTCGGCAGCACCACCACGGCGACGTCGACGCCATCGATCGCGGCCTTGAGATCGGTGGTGATCCGGGCGGGGCGGGCGACGCCCTCGCCCAGCTTGCCCTCGTAGGCGACGCCGCCCAGCCGCACATGCGGCTCCAGCGTCTCGGCGGACCGGGCCCAGAAATGCACGTCATGTCCGGCCTGGGTCAATTCCGCGACCGAGGCGGCCCCGCCCGCGCCCGCGCCCAACACTGCAACTTTCATTCTCTCCTCCGAGGATCGACGGTCAGCCGTGCCGGCGGCGCGATCCCGCGCCGCGGAGCCGGGCATCGCGCCCGCCCCTTCCTGCATCGAGCGGCTGCCGTCGATTATATTGATCACACTTTATGATCACAATTGAGATTGTCAAGCGCGGGAACGGGCTTCCGCCTCACCCGGCCTGGTGCCCGAGGCCGGCCGCCTCGATGCCGGCCACGGCAGCGAGCTCGTCGTTGTCCGAGGTGTCGCCGGTGATGCCGACGGCGCCGAGGAGCGCTCCCGACCGGCTGCGCACGAGAACCCCGCCCGGCACCGGCACGATGCGCCCGCCTGAGACGGCGTTGAGGCCCTCGACGAAATGCGGGCGGTCCTTCGCCGCCCGGTCGAGCCAGCGCGACCCCATGCCGACCGCCAGCGCGCCATAGGCCTTGCCCGAAGCGATCTCGCAGCGCAGCATCGACGCGCCGTCCTGTTTCTGAAACGCCTTGAGGTGGCCGCCGGCGTCCAGCACCGCCACGGCGAGCGGCTTCATCCGCATCTCGACGCCCTTGGCGAGGGCGGCCTCGACGATGGCATTGGCCATGGCAAGCGTCAGTTCGGTCATTTCGATCTCCTTCGCCGTTGGACGGGGTGCCTCATGGGGTCGCTCAGGGGGGAGCCGGTCAGGCGGCCAGCGAAGCCGGCGCCGGCAACTCGCCGGAAACGGCGGCGGCGACCATCTGGGCGGTGGCGGCCGACAAGGTCCAGCCGAGATGGCCGTGCCCGGTGTTGTAGAACACGCCGGGCATGCGGCCCCTGCCCACTCTCGGCATCATGTCGGGCATCATCGGCCGCAGGCCCGCCCAGGGCACGACCCTGCTGGTGTCGATGTCGGGGAAGAGCGCGCGCGTCCAGTCGACCAGCGGCCGGATGCGGTCATGACGGATGTCGCGGTTCGCGCCGTTGAACTCGGCGGTGCCGGCGACGCGGAACCGCCCGCTCCCCAGGCGGCTGGTGACGATCTTGGCCCGGTCGTCGAGCAGGCTCACCCAGGGCGCGGCATCGCGGCTGCGCTCGTCGTCGAGATGGACGGTGATCGAATAGCCCTTCACCGGATAGACGTTGACGCGGTCGCCGAGCATCGCCGCGAAGCGCCGGCTGGCTATGCCGGCGCACACGACGATGCCGTCGGCCTCCTCCACCCGCTCCTCGCGCGCGCCTTCGCCGCCGCCCGCCCGATAGGCGATGCGGAACCTGCCCTTGCGCGCGATGCCGTCGACCTCGGCGTCGAAGATGAAGCGCGCGCCGCGCCGCTCGCACGCTCGGGCCAGCCCGAAGGCGAACTTGTGGATGTCGCCCGTCGAATCCGAGGGCGTGTAGAACCCGCCGTGGAAATCGCCGTGCAGCGTCGGCTCGATCGACCTCACCTCCTGCGCCGTCAGGGGCCGGCGGTCGAGGCCGCCCTCGACCAGCATGGCGTTGACCTCCAGCGCATGCCGGAAGCCGGGCTTGTCCCAATAGACGTGCAGGATGCCGCGGCGCACATGATCGAAGTCGATGTTCTCGCGCGCGGCGATGGCGAACAGGTGCTCGCGCGCCGCGATTGCCAGCCGCGTCGTCTCGATCGTGTTGCGGCGGTAGTTTCCGATGTTGGAGACGAACTCGGCGAGCCAGGCGTATTTGTGCCAGCTCGGCGTCGGGTTCATCAACAGCGGCGCATCGCGCCGTATCATCCACCGGATGCCCCTGAGCAGCGTCGACCAATGGTTCCACACCTCGGCATTGCTGGCCGAAAGCTGGCCGCCATTGGCGAAGGACGTCTCCATCGCCGCATAGCGCTGGCGGTCGAAGACGGTCACGTCGTAGCCGCGCTCGAGCAGGGCGTAGGCGGTGGTGACGCCGGTGATGCCGGCGCCGATGACCACGATATGGGGCATTTCACTCTCCACAGCAAAGTTGGGGCGGGTCGCGACCCGCGGTTTTTCCCCAATCTGTCGCTGTACCTGAGAGCTTAACCATGGCGGCCGGGCCGCGACGGCTTTCCCCTTCGGTGGACGCTCGCGGCGTCTCTCTCCAGATCGTTCAGCTGCACGGTCACTTTTGCCTGAGAGTTTCCTGGGGGGTTGCTCCGTCGGCGCCGGCCGCCGCCATAGCACCGGCGGCCGATCTCTCCCATGCAGCCTCTTGAACGCAGTTCTTCCTCACCCGGTCGGCGGCCTCCTCCTCTGCCGGAACGGCCCCGATCAGTTGCCCTCGTCGTAGAGCGTCGTGGTCGTCTCGACGTCGTCCCCGTGCAGCCCGGCGCGCACCACGGCGGCGGCCGCCAGCTCGCGGGCCCTGGCACGGATCTCCGTCTCGTCCACGCCCTGAACCCTGCCGTCGGCATAGACCGCCTTGCCGTTCACCCATGTCTGGACGATCGAGGCCGTCGAGGCCGAGAACACCAGCGCCTGGAGCGGATCGTAGAACGGCGTCCATTCGACATGGTCGAGGTCGAACAGGATGAAGTCGGCCTTCTTGCCGACTTCCAGCGAGCCGATCTCGTCGTCCCACATCAGCGCGCGGGCCCCCTCGATGGTCGCCGCGCGCAGCGCCTGGCGCGCGGTGAAGATGTCGGGCTTCAGGCGCGCGTCCTTGAACATGCCGGCGACGACGAGCATCTGCCGCATCAGGTTCATGTTGCCGGCCGCCGAGACCCCGTCGGTGCCGAGGCCGACCTTGACGCCGGCCCTGACCATTTCCGGGTACTTGCCGATGGCGGTCGCCCCCTTGCCGAGCTTGAACGACGAGCACGGGCAGAAGGCGACGCTGGCGCCGCGCGCGGCAAGCAGCTCGACCTCCTCGTCCGACACGGCCGCGCCATGGGCGATCACCAGGTTCCTGCGGATGCCGCCGGCCCTGTCGATGCGGGTGATCGGCCAGCAGCCATACTTGCTCTCGCAGACCCTGGCCTCCTCGATGGAGGTCGCCAGATGGTAGGTCGTGCCGACGCCGAGCCTTTCGGCCAGCGCCACGGCGCCGACATGCAGCTCGAGGCTGCACGGCTCCTTGCCCTCGATGTTGACCCAGCAGCGGGCGCGGCCGTCGAGCGCGTTGTTGTAGCGGGTGACGCACTCCTCCAGCACCTTCAGCGCCGACTGCGCATCGGGGAAGAAGTGGTGATCGGCCATCTCCTGCGTCCAGCCGCGCGGCAGCTCGGCGGGCGGGTTGTCGGCGGCATGACGGCCGGTGATGCCGCGGATGCCGGTCTTGTCCATGGCGCGGATGACGATGCCGGGATCGTATTGCGAGCCCATGTCGAGGAAGCAGGTGGTGCCGCAGCGCAGCATCTCGGTGATGCCGAGCAGCGCCCCCCAGTATTCGTCCTCCTCGGTGATGTGGGCGTAGAACGGCTTGGCCCAGTGGAACACCCAGGCCCGCGTGTTGAGGTTGTCGGGGAAGACGGCGCGCGACAGCGTCTCCGACAGGTGGACGTGGCTGTCGACGAAGCCGGGGCACATGCCCAGCATCGCGCCGTCGATCACCGTGTCGAAGGCCCTGCCCTTCTGGCGCGCGGCGACCTCGGCCGCGGGGCCGATGTCGGCGATGCGGTCGTCCTCGACCACCACGCTGGCATTGCGCAAGACCGTGTCGTTCTTGTCGACCGTGAAGGCGAAGTTCAGGTTTTCGATCAACGTGCGCATGCGGCTCCACCCAATGCTCTACCTGCGGCTCATTCCGGCTCGGACCCGGCTCAGGCGACGGCCTTTTCCTTGCCGTCCTGCTTCTGCGTGCCGCACACGATCAGCTTGTCGGTGTCGGCATAGTCGGACAACAGCTCCGATCCGCTGGCCGTCACCAGCAGCATGTCCTTGTTCTGCATGCCGAAGCCATGGCCGGTATCGTAGCAGAGCGGCTCGAAGCCGAGCACCATGTTCTCCTCCAGCGGCGCGTCGCTGCCCGGCTGGCCCAGGATCGGCGTCAGGCCGAGATAGGGGTCCTCGTGCAGGTGCAGGCCGATGCCGTGCCCGACGAAGGAGATGGGCGGCAGGTCGAGCCTGGCCAGCTTGGCGATGAACGCATCGTAGATCGCGCGGCAGCTCGCCCCCGGCTTCACCTTCTCCATGATCTCGTACTTGCACTCGACCAGATGCGCCCAGATCTTGTCGGCCATGGGCGGCGCCTGGCCGACGACGGCCGTCCGGCACACGCCGGCCTGGTAACCGTCGATCACCGAGAAGATCTCGACGCGGCAGACGTCGCCGTTCTTCAGGACCCGGTCGGAGGGGCCGACATTGGGCAGCACGCTGCGCTCGCCGGTGGCGACGATCAGCAGCTTGAAATGCTCGGCGCCGAGCGAATAGACGTTGCGCGTCAGGTGCCCGGCGATGTCCATCTCGGTGTCGCCGGCATCGACCACGGCGAGCGTGTCGGTGATCGCCCGGTCGGCGATGCGCGACAGCCGGCGCAAGAGCGCGATCTCGTCGGCGGTCTTGATCTGGCGCAGCCGCGCGAGGATCGGCCCCGCGTCCTCGAAGCGCGCGCCGGGCATGGCGGCGACCAGCCGGGCGAAGTCGCCGGCGGGCAGGTAGTCCATCTCGATGCCGATACGCGCCCTGGCCAGGCCGAGGCCGGAAAGCTGGTCGGCGAGCACCAGCATGGGATCGTCGGAGAACTCGGCCCAGATGCGCGACGGCACGCCCGGCAGGCGGCGGCCGATGGTCGAGGCTTCCATGTCGACGCCGAAGATCGCCGTGCGGCCGTCGGCGGCGACGATCGTCATCGCGTGGCGATGGCGGATCAGCGGCTGCGACGGCACCACGAAGCCGGCGGTATAGGCGAAATTCTCGGGCGACGAGCAGATGATGGCGTCGAGCCCGTGCTGCGCTATTGCTCCGACCTGTTTGGCGACGATTTCTGCCCGCATGATGCTCCTGTCTCCCTCGGTTTCGTGGACGACGCCTAGTCCCGCACGCGATATTTCTCGACCTTGGCGAGGTCGACATCGATGCCCATGCCCGGACCCGACGGCACGACGATGGCGCCGTCGACGAACTGCATCGGCGTGACCAGAAGGTCGTCCTTGTAGTAGATGCCGCCGACCTGGCCGTGCTGGGCCTCGGCCGGGGTCGAGACCGGGATGACGCAGGACAGCGTCACGGCCGGCGAGGCGGCGGCCAGCTGGACGTTGGCGAGATTGCCGATGCCGGTCTCGATCGAGCCGTTGACGTTGCAGACGATGCCGGCGGCGCGGCACACCGCGCCGACCTCCATCGCGTTGTAGAGGCCGCCCGCCTTGGTGGTGTAGATCGAGACGATCTGGATGCCGCCGTTCTGGACAATCTGGATGGCGTCGTGGGCGTTCCACGCCGATTCGTCGGCCATGACCGGCGCGTCGATGCGGCGGCCGACCTCGGCGATGCGCTCGATGCCCATCACCGGCTGCTCGACATATTTCAGCCGGTTCTTCTCCATCCTGCGCACGATCTGGACCGCCTCGCCGGGCGTCTTGTAGCCCTCGTTGGCATCGACGCAAATCTCGACGGCGTCGCCGGCGACCTCGCGGACGGCGTCGACCATGGCGATGTCGCGCGCGGGATCGACGCCGATCTTGACCTTGATCGTCCTGATGCCTTCCTCGACGAGCCTGGCGACCTCGCCGCGCGCCTCCTCGATCGGGATCAGGCCGATCGAGTGGGTCACGGGCACGCGCTCGCGCGCCTTGCCGCCGAGCAGCGTGTGGACGGGCACGTTCAGCCAGCGGCCGGCGAGATCGTAGGCCGCGAACTCGACGGCCGCCTTGGAATAGGGATAGCCGCGGATGATGGCATCCATGCGCGCGTGCAGCTCGGCGAAGTTGCCGAGATCGAGCCCGATCACCGCCGGCGCGAGATAGGTGTCGATCACGGCGCGGGTGATGAGGGCGGATTCGCCGAAATAGCGCCCGAACTCGCCGCCCCAGTCCTTGAGCGCCGGCGCCTCGCCCCAGCCGACGCGACCGTCGCTGTCGGTCATCTTGACCATGACATAGCGACCGATGACCTCGGTCAGGCCGGCCCATTTGTGCTCGCGGCGCGTCGGCAACTGGACAATGAGCGTTTCGATGGACTTGATCGTGGGCACCGGCTTCGACCTTCTCGATTGTCACCGGCGACAGCGCGGGCTATATTGCGATCACCGATTGTGATCACACACTATGATCATAAGCCGGCACCGTCAAGCGCCATTTGCTGCCGCGACGCCCGCGGGGACGAGGGCGGCCGGCGCGCCCGGCACGCGCAGGGAGAAAGACAATGATCGTCGAGACGACCAACTATTTCGCCAGGGACGGGCAGGCGGCGCAGGTGCTGGCCCAGCGCCGCAAGGCGACGGAGATCAGGAAACGGCTGGGTCTCGATCCGGGGCGCATCCTGGTGAGGATCGAGGGCGGCGGCCCCGACGTGTGCTGGCAATGCAGCTTCGCCTCGCGTCAGGACTACGAGGCCGACATGAGCGCCAGGAGCGGCTCGCAGGCATTCGCCGATGCGCGCAAGGCCATGCATCTGCTGCTCGAACGCTTCGAGCGCCACGTCTACCAGACCGACGACTGATCGCCGCCGCCGTCCCCGCCTGATCTTCTGAGGCAGGCTGACGCCGCCCGGCATGTCCGGGCCCGACGGCCGCGTCAAGCTCAAGGGCCTCAAGCGCATCTCGGCCGACGTCGCCGACGCGATTTCCGCCGCGCCGGGCTACGCGCCGAGGAACCGAGGCCGTCGCCGGCGCGCCTTCCCCGGCGAGCCGCCGCCCGCGCCTGTGGATAACGGCCGCGCGCCACCCCGCTCGCGCACGGCCCGCCTCAAAGTCGTCTTATTGCGCCCGCAGGCGGGACCGGCGGCAGCGCAGGCCCCGCCCGGCCGCCATGCCTCCAGAATCCCCGTCCGAAAGACCCCTCGCCCGAACCCGCCGTCGCCTCTCATTCCCGCATCCGCGCCCGATTTCCGAAAGACCGAGCCATTTCCTCCCTCCTCCGCCCGCCCGCAGGCCCGGCTGCGCCCGCCTGTGACAAGTCGTTAACCTTTTGCCCGCAGACTGGCCGGATTCGGCGTTCCGCAAGGGGTCCGGCCATGCTCACCCGTCGCGAATTCGCAGCCTCGCTCCTCGGCGTCGCCGGCGCAGCGCTGCTTGCCGCAGCGCCGTCTCGCGCCGACACGCCATCGCTCAACGACCTTGCCCGGCGCAGCGGCCGCGTCTTCGGCGCGGCGATGCGCGCCGACCAGCTCGCGGCCGAGCCCGCGCTGCGCAAGGCGGCCGCCGCCGAATGCGGCATGCTCACGCCCGAGATCCACCTGAAGTGGAACTCCATCGAAAATCGCAAGGGCAGCATCTGGTACGAGCCCGTCGACCAGCTCGTCGCCTTCGCCGCCCGCAACGGCCAGAAGGTCTACGGCCATGCGCTGCTTTGGGAGCAGAGCACGCCCGACTGGGCGCTGCGGGAATTGAAAGCCAGGCGCAACTGGCGCCTCGTCTCCGACCACTTCGAGCGCGTGCTCGGGCGCTACGGCGAGACGATCGAGGTCTGGGACGTGGTCAACGAGCCGATCGACACGCAAGGCGGCCGGCAGGGGCTGCGGCGCAACACCTTCCACCGCGTCTTCGGCCCCGGCTATATCGCCCACGCGCTTGAGACGGCGCGCCACTACGCGCCGCGCGCCAGGCTGATGCTGAACGACTACAGCTTCGAATACGACAACCATGTCGAGGCCGACCGCCGCAAGACGTTCCTCAGGCTCGTCGCCGACCTGAAGGGGCGCGGCGTGCCGCTCGACGGCGTCGGCCTGCAGGCGCATCTCGACCTCGGCAAGGGCCCGCTGAAGCGCCCGGTCATCGCGCCGTTCATGCAGGCGCTGGCCGATATGGGGCTGGAGATCTACATCACCGAGCTGGACGTCAAGGAGCGCGACTATCGCGCGACGCCCCAGACGCGCGACGCCCGCGTCGCCGACGAGGTGGCGCGCTATCTCGACATCGCGCTCGACCAGAAGGCGGTGAAGGGCGTCACCACCTGGGGCCTGTCCGACAGGCATTCCTGGCTCAGGATCGAGCGCGGCGACCGGATCGACCGCAAGCGCTACGGCAATCCCGCGCCCAATCGCGGCCTGCCCTACGACGCCGCCATGCAGCCCAAGCCCATGCACCAGGCGCTGGCGCAGGCCTTCTCGGGCGGCCTTACCTAGGTTTTCTAGACGATCAGCCGGCCGCTCCTCAGCTCGGCGAGGCTCTGGGCGGTGCGGTCCACCGGCTTGCGCGCCTTCGCCACCCAGTCGATCAGCTCGGCCATGCCGGTCTCGAAATCCCGGCTCGGCCGGAAGCCGAAATCCCGCTCCAGCCTGGTTATGTCGGCGAAGCAGTGGCGGATGTCGCCGACCCGGTAGCGGTTGAGGATCTCCGGCGCGATGTTCTTCCTGAGCAGCCGCGCCAGAAGCCGCGCGATCTCGTTGACCGTGACGGAGCGGCCGGAGCCGACATTGTAGGCGTCGAAGCAGGGGCGGTCGCTGTCGAGCACGGTCGCGAAGGCGTCGGCCACGTCGAGCACGTGGACGAAGTCGCGCTTCTGCTCGCCGTCCTCGAACACCAGCGGCGGCTGGTCGTTGAGCAGCCGCGAGATGAAGATCGCGGCGACGCCCGTATAGGGATTGCTCAGCGCCTGGCGCGAGCCGTAGGCGTTGAACAGGCGCAGCGCCACGGTCGGGATGTCGAGCGCAGCACCCACCGACAGGAACATCTCCTCGTGGTCGCGCTTGTTGACGGCGTAGATCGAGGCCGGCCTGAGCGGCTTGTCCTCGCTGGTCGGCACCGGCTCGAGCCGCCTGCCGCCGAGCGACAGCTCCCAGTCGCGGGCCTCGAGCTGGGCGCGCGTGCGCATCGGCGGCGCCACGACCGCCCCGCCGCCGTCCTGCCGGTATTGCCCCTCGCCGTAGATCGACATCGACGAGGCCACCGCGATGCGGCGCACGCGGTGGTTGCCGCGCGACAGCACCTCGAGGATGACGGCCGCGGCAAGCGTGTTGTTGCGGGTGTAGTCGACGATGTTGGTCATCGACTGGCCGACGCCCACCGAGGCCGCCAGATGCGCCAGATGGGTGATGCCCGAAAGGCTCGCCTCGAAGACGCCGTCGTCGAGGATGTTGCCGCGGATGCGCCGCGCCCTGCGGTCGAGATAGACCGGCCAGCCTTCGGCGTCCATCTCGGCATCGCCATGGACCAGCGGCAGCAGGCAGTCGAGCACGGTGACCCGGAAGCCGCGCGCGAGCAGGCGGTCGACGAGGTGGGAGCCGATGAAGCCGGCCCCGCCGGTGACGAGGACATGACCCCTAGACATTGGCGGAATTCCTTGAAAGCGACGGGATTGGGCTCGGTCCGGCGGCGCCGGCGACCGCGGGAGGCAGGGCCGCGTCGCGCGGCGGCCGGGCGGCGGGCTCGCGCGCGGCGGCGACCCCGGTGCGCACCAGTTCGTTGTTGGCGTCCGACTTCTCGGTGCGCTCCCACACCAGCCCCTCGTCGCGCAGGTACATCTTGAAGCCGATGGCGAGCGGGATCAGCCACACCACCCACCAGACCATGACGAAGAGCGGGTTGACGCGCGCCATGTACCAGATGCGCGCCCACACGCTGTCGAGCACCAGCGCCGTGCGCCGCCACGTGCGGATGTAGAGCATAGTCATCGACAGCGCGAAGCAGAACAGGTTGAGCGCCACCAGCGGCAGGAGCCACAGCGGCAGCGGCGAGGTCGCGTCGTACCAGCGCCACAGCGCCCAGATGCCGATGGGCACGCCGACGGCGTTGAGCCACAGCGACATGCACGGCAGGAAGTTGAGCCACGCCTTGAAGCGGTCGCGCGGCTCCATGCCCATGGCGGCGAGCGGCGTGCCGAGGCTCTGGAAGAAGCCGGCGACCCAGCGCTTGCGCTGGGTGATGCCGTGGGCGAAGGTCGAGGGCACCTCCTCGATCAGCGAGCCGGCGATGATGCCGAGCCGCTTGCCGTTGACCCAGAAGCGCATGCCGACCTCCGGGTCCTCGATGGTCAGCCACGGGTGGAAGCCGCCGAGCCTGATGAGGTCGGAGGCGCGGAAGAACAGCCCCTTTCCCAGCACCCAGTAGGGATGGCGGCCGTCGGCCGACACATGCGGATATTTCGAGCCGTCCCAGGCCATGTGGTCGAAGGCGTGCCAGCTCGCGGCGAGCGAGTCGTTCAGGTTGCCGGCGACGTTCTGCGCCTGCAGCACGTCGTAGTCGCGCATGCCGATGGCGGCGGCGAGGAAGTGGTCGCGCGGCGGGCAGCTGTCGGCGTCGATGTAGTTGACGAGGAAATCCTCCTTGTGGGCCAGCGCCGCGGCCACCTGGTAGAAGGCGTAGACGAGCTGCCGCGTCTTCTTGGGCGGCAGCGCGCGGTTGCGCTTGCGCCGGCCCTGGTGCCACCAGTAGGCCTTGGGCGTGCGCTCCCACGCCACCCACACCTTGCTCCAGCTCGAATGGGTCGTCGGCGGCACCTCGATCACCCGCACGAAGGGGAAGTCGCGCTGGAGCCGCTTCAGCGCCGCGACGGTCTCGACGTCGTTGTCGTTGGGGATGGCGATCACGCTGTAGCGGTCGGCGGGATAGTCGATGCGCGCCAGCGAATGGAAGGTGGTGCGCATCGTCTCCTCCGGCTCGCGCAGCACCGGATAGAACAGCACGATATAGGGATAGTGCGCGATCGAGCGCTTCGCCGCCTCGCTCGTGTCCACCCAGTTGACCGGCCGGGTGAAGAAATAGGCGTCGACCGCGAAGGCGAGGAAATAGAGCACCTGCACGGCGGCGAACGCGCTGCCCAGGATGAGGTCGTCGAGCGGCATGGCGGTCTGCCCTCACTGCAACGTGGCGTGATGGGGATGCCGGAGACGGTTGCCGTCGGCCTCGGCCGGGGCGGGGACCGGCGCCGGGCGCGCCTTGCGCGGCCTGCCGAGCTCCAGCCGCTTGCGCGAGGCGATCAGCGACGCCATCGGATAGCCGATGCCGGACGCCATCAGCCCGGCATCGGCGAGCGCGGCCGGATCGAAGGCGTTGCGCAGGTCGACGAAGACCGGGACGGCCAGGCTCGCCGCGATCCGCGACAGGTCGAGCTGCCGCAGCTCCGCCCATTCGGTGGCGAGCACCGCGCAATGGGCGCCCGCCACGCAGTCGTAGCCGTCGCGCGCGAAGGCGACGCCGGCAAGGAACTCGGCGGCGTTGTCCATGCCCTGCGGGTCGTAGACGCGCACGAAGGCCCCCGCCTGCTGGAGGACGGAGATCAGCGCGAGCGCCGGCGAGTCGCGCATGTCGTCGGTGTCGGGCTTGAAGGTGAGGCCGAGCACGGCGACGGTCTTGCCGCCGACGTCGCCGCCCATGGCGTCGATGACGCGGTGGCCCATGGCGTATTTGCGCTCCTCGTTGACGAGGATCGCCTCCTCGACCAGCCTGAGCGACATGCCGAGCTCGCGCGCCGTGGCGGCGAGCGCGGACGTGTCCTTGGGAAAGCAGGAGCCGCCATAGCCGGGGCCCGCGCGCAGGAAGTCCTCGCCGATGCGGCGGTCGAGGCCGATGCCGCGCGCCACGTCGCGCACGTCGGCCGCGGCCGCCTCGCACAGGTCGGCGATCTCGTTGATGAAGGTGATCTTCAGCGCCAGGAAGGCGTTGGCCGCGTATTTGGTGATCTCGGCGGCGGTGCGCGTCGTGGAAAGCAGCGGCACGCCGGCGTCGGTCAGCGGGCGGTAGAGCCGCATCAAGGCGTTGCGGGCGCGCGCGTCCTGCGTGCCGATGACGACGCGGTCGGGCCGCAGGAAGTCGGCGAGGGCGCTGCCCTCGCGCAGGAACTCCGGGTTGGAGGCGACGGAAAGGTCGAGATCGGGGCGGGCGGCCGCGATCAGGCGCTCGATGGCGTCGCCCGTGCCGGCCGGCACGGTGGACTTGGTGACGACGACGACGCGCTCATGGGCTCTCGCCGCGATGGCCTCGGCCACGGCGAAGACGCTCGACAGGTCGGCCCCGCCGGTGCGCGCCGGCGGCGTGCCGACGGCGATCATCACCAGATCGACGTCGTTGCCGAGGAACGGCAGGGCCTCGGCGAAGGCGAGCCGGCCGGCCTGCCGGTTGCACGCGATCAGCCGCTCCAGTCCCGGCTCGTAGATCGGGCAGTCGCCGCCGTTCAGCGCCGCGATCCTGGCCGGGTTGGTGTCGACGCACACGACGTCGTTGCCCAGCTCGGCGAAGCACGCGCCGCTGACAAGTCCCACATAGCCGCACCCCACCACGATGATACGCATGACTGGCGCTCCCGCTCCGTTCAACCGTAGGCCATGGCCGGCAGCGGCTGGCGGACGGGCCGCCGGCCTTGCGCCAGCCGGGTGGAAAACTCCTCGATCGTGGCTTCCAGCCCGGTGGCCAGCGGCGTCACGGGACGCCATCCCAGGAGCCGCGTTGCCCGCGAGATGTCGGGGCGGCGGCGGCGGGGATCGTCGACGGGAAGCGGCATGTGCACGATCGTCGAGGACGAGCCGGTCATCGCGACGATCCTCTCGGCGAGATCGCGGACCCGGTACTCCTCGGGATTGCCCAGATTGACGGGACGATCGACCTCGGCCCCGGACGCCATAGTCCTGACGAGGCCCTCGATCAGATCGTCGACATAGCAGAAGGAGCGCGTCTGCGAGCCGTCGCCGTAGATGGTGAGCGGCGCGCCCTGCAGCGCCTGCACGATGAAGTTGGAGACCACGCGGCCGTCGTCGAACTGCATGCGCGGCCCGTAGGTGTTGAAGATGCGCACGATCCTCGCCGTAAGGCCAGCCTGGCGGGCGAAGTCGGTGACGAGCGTCTCGGCGAAGCGCTTGCCCTCGTCGTAGCAGGAGCGCGGGCCGACCGTGTTGACGTTGCCCCGGTAGTGCTCGGGCTGGGGATGGAGCTCCGGATCGCCGTAGATTTCCGAGGTCGAGGCGTGGAGAAGCCGCGCCTCGTCGCGGCGCGCGCGCTCGAGCGCGTTCAGCGTGCCCTGCGAGCAGATCAGCGCCGTCTTCACCGGGTCGCGCTGATAGTGGACGGGCGAGGCCGGGCAGGCGAGATTGTAGATGCGGTCGAAGCGCGGCAGCCCTTCGGGAACGGGGCTCAGGATGTCGTGCGCCACGAGATGGAAGCGCGGGCCGGCCATGAGATGCTCGACATTGGCGCTGCGGCCGGTGTCGAAATTGTCGAGGCAGACGACCTCGTGCCCCTCGCCGATCAGGCGTTCACACAGATGCGAGCCGAGGAAGCCGGCGCCGCCCGTGACGAGCACCGTCATCATGCTGCCGGACGGATTGGCGAGGGTGGGTGAGTTTCCGTTTCGTAGGCGCATCATGGATCTCCATCCACCGATCGCGGTGCCGCGGGGTCAGCCTCCGGCGCCGCTCGCAGCGGGGGCGACGGTGAGGCGGCTGCTGCGGGGATTGGCCGGCACCGGCCAGCCGCCCTCGGGCGGCTCCGCCACGGCCATGTGGTTCTGGTGATAGACGGGCAGCAGGCCGGCCTGATAGTTGACGTTCTGCACCTTGACGCCGTCCGTCAGGCGCAGGTCGGCGGCGCGGACCGTCAGGCCGTTGACCTCGATCGAGCGGACGAACAGGTTGCGGTCGCGGCCCCAGCCTTCCTCCTTGAACTTGTCGTTCACCAGGACGATGGAGATGGGCGCGTCGGGCCGGAACACCTTGTCGTCGACGCGGAACTCGAAGCGTTCGATATATTGATCCGGGGCCGGACTGAAGAAGAGGCGGCCCTCATAGACGGTGTCGATGGCCTTCGTCAGCTCGCCGCGACCGATGACCTTGTCGCCGATCCTGATCTCGAAGGCGGGCGCGCCGTCATATGCTTCGCCGGCGGCCAGGAACGATATGCGCGATTCTGCATAGACGGCAGATGTAACCATCGCCTGAAGCGCCGCCGCGCAGAATACGCACGCTTTAATATTAACTCCGTACATCTTGAAACCCTTCCTGTTCTCGTCGGGTTTTCCGAGATATCCCAAATGTTACTCGTCACCGAAACATTCTGTGAAGATCGCGTTTTATGACTAGTTCGCTATTCGGGATTTAATCTGTTTGAGTTAGTTGCCTGCGCGGACGGCGGCGCTATCATCGCTTCGGGAGTTTCCCGTTCGACGCGCGCATTTGGGGATGGTTCCGGTGAAGCGACGCCGCTTCCTGCAGACCTTGGCCGTCGCCTCGATCGGACCATGGCTCTCGGCCTGCGCGGGGGAGGACCGGCAGGCGGGCGAGCCGTTCGAGGAGGAGGACGAGACGCAGTCGCTCGCCCAGGCGGCGGCGGCGAGCGGGCGCGGCTTCGGCGCGGCGGTCAACGCCGGGACGTTGCGGACGCGCTCGCACGGCTATCGCGCGGTGCTGGGCCAATGTTCGTCGGTGACGCCGGAATGGTCGCTGAAGTGGGACCGGCTGTGCCCGCGGCCCGGCCGGTACGATTTCCACGAGGCCGACAGGATCGCCGATTTCGCGCGCGGCCAGGGCAAGCGCATGCGCGGCCACACGCTTTTGTGGCATCTCGGCATGCCGCGCTGGGCCGACGCCCTCCTGGCGGACACGCGCGAATGGGGCCATGTCCGCAGCTATTTCCACACGGTCATGCCGCGCTACGCCGACGTCGTCGACGAATGGGACGTGGTCAACGAGCCGGTCGGCACCGGCATCCATGCCGACGGCCTGCGCGGCAACCAGTTCCTCCAGGCCTTCGGCCCGGACTACATCGACTGGGCGTTCTGGACCGCGCGGGAGGCCGCCCCCCGGGCGCGGCTGTTCATCAACGAGTACGGGCTGGAATACGCGCTGCCCGAGGAGGGACGCCGGCGCCTGGCACTGCTGCGACTGACGGAGGGCCTGCTGCGGCGCGGCGTTCCGGTCCACGGCGTCGGCCTGCAGGCGCATCTCGACCTGCGCAAGGGCAAGATCTACGCCGACGGCGTCTACGGGCTCTTGCGCGACCTGTCGAACTTCGGCTTGCGGATCTCGATCACCGAGCTCGACGTGCGCGAGGGCGACCGCAAGATGCCGCTGAAGGCGCGGGACGCGGCCGTCGCCGACGAGGTGCGGCGCTATCTCGACATCGCGCTGGATTTCGCGGCCGTCAGGTCGATCTCGACATGGGGGCTGAGCGACGGCGACTCCTGGCTCGCCTACAAGGCGGACGGCCGCGCCGACAATCGCGGCCTGCCCTACGACCGCGAATGGCGGCGCAAGCCCATGCGCACGGCCATCGAGACGGCGCTGCGCGGCAGCCGGCGCTATTCGTGAGCGCGGCCCTTCTCTGTCGCGGCCCTTGTCTGTGCCGGGGCGTCGGATCGTGTGCCCGGACTTGTCCGGGCGTCCGCCGCGCTAGCTCGAGCCGTTTCGCGGCGGATGGGAATGCAGGTTGCGCGAGAGCTGGGAATAGAGGCCGCGCGTGCCGGCCGAGCTGCCGACGCCGAACTCGTTCATGAGCTGGCGCTCGCAGCGCTCGAAGAGATGGCGCAGCCGCGCATGGTCGCCCTGCTCGGCCGCTTCCGTCATCAGCGTCTGGAACGCCTGCTCGTTGCAGGGATCGACGGCCAGAAGCTTGCGCGCGCAAAGGCTGCGCGCGGCGGGCGAAAGGATCGTGTCGTCGCCGAGCGCGCCCGCCAGCTTCTCGATCAGCGTGCCGCGCAGGCGCTCGCGCTGCTCGGACAGCCATTCCTCGAACTCGGGGCTCGACGCCCCGATGTCGGCCAGAAGGTCGCCGCCATAGAACTCGCATGCGCTCACGATGGACGCCTCGTCCTCGCCCTCGAGCGCGTCGAGGAATTCGCGCAGATCCCAGTCGATGCCGTCGGGCATGAGATAGACCAGCGTGAAGTTGGAGCCGATCAGCCGGAAGTTGTTCTCGTCCTGAAAGCGGCGGATGCGCACCAGGTTCTGGCGCAGATTGGCGCTCGCCTTCTCGAGGTCGGCGTCGGGCCAGAAGATGGACTTCAGACGCTGCCGCGACATCATCATCCTCGAGCCGGAAAGCAGAAGATAGGTCGCGATGCGAAAACAGCTCGACGGCACGGTGGATTGCACGATTCCGTCGACGGCGATGCTGCAAACACCCAAGGTATTCAGGGAAACACGTGGTATATGTTTCGGTTCCGATGCGCGTGTCGTGTCCATGCCCCGCTCCTGATACGGTTCAACGCACGCCCCCACCCCTCATTCGCAACGGAATACTATAGTCGTTTTCATTGAACCATCAAAGGGTTGTTTTTAAATTCCGAATCATCGGCCGATTATGACAGTCTTGCTGCCGGTTTCTATTTGAATAATATATCAAAATCTTCACACAATACGAAACACTCGAGGTATATCCGCAGAATATTACCCCGCCATGACAAATCAGCATTGAGATACGTCGGAGACATGCCCAGAAACGCAGTAATCCCGCCAATGACGCCGCGCCGCGAAGGACTTGCGGTATCGCGGCCGCGTATATCGCGGGAGCAAGGCGAAAACTCCACTCATGAAACGCTGCGTCCGTCGCAGCATCAGGGTAGCATCCCTGCCCGCCGACTGCCTTGTGTCTCGCTCCTTTCCCGACAATTTACCGTTCAACTCGATCTGGATTTTCATGAAACACGGCCGATCATCGATCTCAATAGCGAATGTTCTTCTCGCGGATGAAATCGAATATCGACCTGTTTATGGCGATGATCTCGGATATGACTTCGTCGATGCGGCTGATCTCGACATCGTCCAGCGCTTCGATCTTTCCGTATTTGAGGGTGTCGCCGTAGTCGGCGATCCTCAGGAGCTGCGTGGCCTCGATGTCCCCGTTCTCGTCGAATGAATAGATGCAGTGGTTATACTTGTTGCGGACCCTGGCGCCCATCTTCATCCTGGCGACGATCGGCGTCAGGCGCGCGCGGATTTCCGGGTCGGCCGACTCCAGCCGCAGCAGGCGCTCGATGAACTCCAGCCGCGCCCGCGACGTGTTCAGCGTCAGGAAGGTGACGATCGCCACGTCCTTGCCCGAGCGCATCAGGAACGCCATCAGGTAGATCAGCAGGCTTTCCGTGTTGGTCCACGCATAGTTCAGCTTGCCGATCAGGAGCAGGAGCTCTTCGTTGCGCATGGCACGGCGCTCAGAAGGTCGGCGCCGCGCCGTTCACGCCACGCGCCGCCATCCCGAGCGAACCCGTCATGCCCCGGCGATAGGTCGCGGCGGCCTGCGTCCTGTTGCTGACGCGCAGCTTCGACAGCAGGTTGTGAACGTGCACCTTCACCGTGTGCTCCGACAGCGACATCTTGTGGGCGATGAGCTTGTTCTGGTGACCCTCCGACAGAAGCTCGAGGATCTCCTGCTCGCGCGCGGTCAGCGACGACAGCGGCGGCGTCGCCGGGACGGCCGCGGGCGAAGCCTCCGCGCGCGGCGGCTCGACGGCGGGCGGCGATGCGGGGGCGTTTGCCGGCATGGCTGCCGATGCGGGCACAGGCGCGGGCGCCGGTGGGGGAACGACGGCGGGAAGCGTCTGCCGCCGGTTCATGACGGGATAGTATTCGCCGCCGCTCAGCAGAAGCAGCACCGCCGCCAGCCAGACCTCGAGCTTGAGCGTCATCGGCAGGATGCCCTGGACCTTCTGCGCCGCGAACAGCTCGCAGCAATGCGGCGTCAGCATGTCGGCGTCGTCGATGAGGATGGCGATCGCCGCGGCCGGATGCAGCGCGCGCTGGGCCTCGATCTCGCGCGCGATCCCCGTGCCGCAGCTGGCGTGGATGAGGATGAGCCGGACGTCGCCGTCCGAATCGGCGATGGCGCCGCCGCCCGCCTCGCATATGAGCGCCTGGCATCCCCTGAGCTGCTCCTGCAGCGTGTGGGCGAGGCTTTGATAGAGCGTCCCGGCATGCGCCACGATCATGATGTGCGCCGCCTCCCTCTCCACCATCGAATTGTTATGAATGCCTCCTTCGATTGCCATGAAGCCTCCCTGAGCATCTGTTACGCAACCTGATTGCTGCGGGCTGTGGTCAACGAACTGTTATTGTTACCACGACGTTAACACTACGAGCGTGACTCGGCCGTTAGATGCGTCGAGCTAGGTCGATGGTCGATATCCGACTCGACCTTCGTCTAGGTTCCGGCGTCCCGCCGCCGCTAATATCGATTTAAATCGCTCACCTGAGCCTGCGGCCGCCTTGCCCGGGGCGAACGCCGGATTCCGGCGCCAAGGCCGGGGCAGGCCCGTCCGTTATGGCGGAAAGAGCTAGTCCGACAAGATTATCGCAAGGACATCGCCCGGAACGCCGGCCGATCCCGGCGCATATCGCCAGTTCTGCTTAGACTTGATTGTTGTCTTACCAATCACGGCGCGATCGCCAACCTTGTACCCCGCGCGGCCATGTCCGTCCGGGACAGCGCCGGCCAGCCGACGGAACGATCCGGTAGCCCCGTTTGAAATGAAGAGGGGAGGCTCGTTCCGCCACCAGAGCACCCACTGGAGGAGCGGAAAAATGGACTACAATTCGAGCACCGTGAACAACTCCGGCACGCAGCAGGAAAACAGCGCGCTGCTGGACTGGCAGAATGTCGGTTCCGACAATTCCGACAATTCCAACCAGGGAAACGACAACTCCAATCAGGGCAACGACAACTCGACCAATGTCGGCCTTGACGTCGCCCTCACCGATTCGCTGAACGACAATTCGGACAACTCGGTCAACGACTCCGGCAACGACAACTCCGTCAACGATTCCGGCAACGACAACTCCGTCGACGTCGCGCTGACCGACGCGCTCAACGACAAGTCGATGAACGACTCCAACAATGACAACTCGGTCAACGACTCCAACAACGACAACTCGGTCAACGATTCCGGCAACGACAACTCGACAAATGTCGGCATCGACGTCGCGCTGACCGACGCGCTCAACGACAAGTCGGTCAACGACTCCAACAACGACAACTCCAACAACTCGGTCAACGACTCCGGCAACGACAACTCGACCGACAACTCGACCGACGATTCGCGCAACTGGCAGAACAACACCGCCTACGCGATGGGCGAGTCGATCACGGATTCGTTCAACGACAACTCGGACAACTCGTCGAACGACGACAACTCCAACAACTCGACGAACGACTCCAACAACGACAATTCGTCGAACGACGACAACTCGGTCAACGACTCGAGCAACGACAACTCCAACAACTCGACGAACGATTCCTACAACGACGCCTCCACGACGCTGAACGTCGCGCTGGCGGATGCGTTCAACGACAAGTCGGACAACTCGACCAACAACTCCAACAACGACAACTCCAACAACTCGACCAACAACTCCAACAATGACAACTCGGTCGCCGATTCCGGCAACGACAACTCCGACCACTCGGTGAACGGCTCCTACAACGATGCGTCGACCCACCTCGACCTCGCCCTGAACGTCGCCATCAGCGACGCCTTCAACGACAAGTCGATCGACAACGCGTTCAACGATTCGAGCACCTCGTTCGGCCGGATCGACGTCAACTTCGAGGACGTGTTCAACGGCGCGTTCGGCGACGGCAGCTACAACACCGCCTTCGCAGTGAGCCAGGTGGCCGACATCGTCGACCACGACACGCTGTCCAACTTCTCGCAGACCAACTCGGGCATATTCAACTCGTATGCCACCGCCGCGCAGGCCGACGTCAGCGGAAGCTGGGACGGCGTCGGCTCGTCCAACAGCACCGGCGGCAACAACGTGACCGACATCACCGCGATCGCCGACGGGCGCGCCAGCTCCGGCGGCACCGCCTTCAACATGGAAGTGGTGATGGGCGCCAACCTGCAGCAGAACGCCTTCGACGCCACCGTCGTCGGCGGCAGCATGGACAACGACAACGTCTCGAACGGCGACAGCTTCTAGGCTCGCGCCTCCCAGGACCGGCCTGCGCGACCTCGCGCAGGCCACCCCGGGGCAGCAACGGACCGGGAAACGCAATTCCGGCTTTCTGACGAAACCGCTGCCCGATCGAAGAAGAACTGGATCGCTGACGCGCGCCCGTGGCGACCTCGGCGATCCGGCCCGCGTTTCGCAGCGATGCGAGGGGGAGATCCGCCTTGTTCATTCCAAATGACGGGATCACGGAGATCGTCGCCCACTTCATCGGATATTTCGAGATCCGGGCGGAGGACGCCCGCTATCGCCCGGACTTCTCCGAATTCTCCAGGGAGCCGGAGCGACTGCCCGCCGACGGCGACGTCGATCCCCACCTGCTCAATTTCCGCGAGGTCCTGAACCTCAGGAGCTTCGTGCCCGAGGTCACCTACATCCCTGCGACCCACACGATCGCCCCGGCCTCGCTCACCTATTCGGTCTCCTTCGACACGATCTCCGTCCCGATGCCGGCCGGCAACGCCGCGGCCGCGCCGCATGCCGAGCAGATCGGCTCGCCGGCCGCGATGGCCATGCCGATGGCGCAGGCGGTGGGGCCGGGCTCGACCATCGCGATCGTGTCGCAGGTCAAGTATCTGATGGACGACGACGTGCTCGTCGTCGGCGACCACGAGTTCGAGGCCGCCCCGCGCCTCGCCAGCCACGCGGAGCTCGACGGGCTCGCCGCCCAGGCGCTCCAGGTCTCGGCCGACCTCGCCGAGCTCGCCGACCTGCGCTCGGTCAAGCAGATGGTCGATCTGGTCGAGGACGCCTCGGCGATGGCGCGCGGCTTGAGCGAAGACGATTTCAGCCCGCTCGACAGCCTGTTCCTCAAGGTGGCGGACCGCATCGAAGGCCACTTCAGCAACGGCGCCGAGGTCGAAGCGCCCGTGACCCTCAAGGAGGCGCTGGCGGCCCTGGAGGGCGAAGACGAGGACGCCGAGCCGCAGCCGGAAGCCGACCCCACCCTGCCGCAGACCTCGTCGCTGACCATCGACGCCGCGACGACGCCGACGACCATGCACGTCTCGAGCGGCGGCAACGTCTCGTGGAACGAGGCGGCCATCGTCAATGCCGGCCTGCCGTCGGGCGTGGTCGCCGTCGCCGGCAACTATCACCGCATCGACGTCATCTATCAGACCAACGTGCTGCGCGACATCGACACGATCGACGATGCGTGGCCCGCCGAGAACATCTCGATCGGCGGCAACGTCGTCCAGAACAGCGCCAGCTTCGTCAGCCAGAGCTACGAGGCGCGCACCGGCGACGCCCCCGGCGGCGACGGCGGCTTCCCGCAGAACTGGAACGTGACCACGGTCGACGGAGACATGATCTTCCTGAGCTGGGTCCAGCAATACAGCTTCACCTCCGACAACGACACCCAGATCCTCACCGCGATGGGGACCAACACCTTCATCTCGTCGGGCCTCAATCTCGGCTTCAACGCGATGAGCTTCGCCAACCTCGGCCTCTACTACGATCTCGTCTTCATCGGCGGCTCGCTCTACGACGGCAACTTCATCAGCCAGACCAACGTGCTGCTCGACGACGACACGCTCGGCGTCCGGGGCGACTCGTCGGCCTGGATGGGCAGCGCCGCGACGGGCGAGAACATCCTGTGGAACGAGGCCTCGATCGAGAATGTCGGCCCCGACGGCTGGACGCAGGGCCTGCCCTCCCACTACCAGGACGCCGCCGCCAGCCTCGCGTCCGGCAACAAGGAGATGCCGGACGGCTTCAGGAGCGACAGCGCGCTCGACGGTTTCGGCAACCTCAAGGTCCTCTACATCTCCGGCAACGTCTACGACATCCATTCGATCAGCCAGGTGAACGTGGTCGGCGACGCCGACGACCTGGCGATCTACGAGGCCAATCTCCTCAAGGCGCAGGACAGCGTCTGGCAGGTCTCCACCGGCCACAACATGCTCGTCAACAAGGCCAAGATCCTCGACTACGACAGCCTGGGAAACTCGGCCTATGTCGGCGGCGAGCTCTATTCCGACGCGGTCCTCGTCCAGGCCGACATCGTCGAGGGGCTGACCGACCGGCTGACCGTGCGCGGCGACGCGCTCGCCAACGAGGTGATCGCCTTCCTGGACGACCACACCGACCTCGCCAGCCGTTTCGACGACCACCCGGCCATCAAGACGATGACGGACGCCGGAACCACCTACGACGTCATGCAATCCGTGCTGGCCTGACAACCCGCGAGGCGTAGACCATGTCCCCAGGAGGCGCGCAGAGCCGATTGTTCGAGGATCCTCGACCGACCGGCGAACGGGACGAGGCGGGCGGGGACCGCAATCCGGCCATCGGCAGGAACTTCGCGGAGATCGACGCGGCCGTGGACGAGCTGAAGGCGCTGGCCGGCGAGAAGGTGACGCCGCTGCCCGTCGAGGCGATGCGGCGCGCGCCCGAGCCGCAGGCCCGCTCCGAAACGCGGGCCGGGCCGGTCGCCGACGCGCCCGAAGCCGGGGAGGCCCGGGCCGCGCCGCGCCGGGAGCCGCCGCCGCAGGTGACGCCCGAGCCCGCCGCGCCCGGGGCGAGGCCCGAGGCAAGGAATGAGGAGAGGCCCGAGGCGAGGACCGAGCCCCGCGCGCCCGAAGCCCGCGACGAGGCCTACGCGCCGCCGCGTCCCGACGTGAAGATCGGCCCCGTCATCGAGGGCGACCGCGGCCCGCTCGCCTCCACCCGCAAGCCCGACGGCGGCGGCGGAAGCGGCGGAACCGGCGATCCCCCCGGCGGGGGCGGCGGCGGCAACGGCCGCAGCCCCGGCGGCTTCCACAAGCGCGTCGAGATGCCGGACTTCGCGGTCGCGTTCAAGAGCGGCCTCACGGCCGTGCGCCAGAACATCCTGATCGTGATGGTCTTCACCCTCATGACCAACGTCCTCGTGCTGGCGATCCCGATTTACCTCTTCCAGATCTCCGACCGCGTGCTGACGAGCCGCTCGGTCGACACGCTGGTCATGCTCACCCTCGTCGTCGGCGCCGCCGTCGTGCTGCAGATGGCGTTCGACGCGATCCGGCGCTTCATCCTGATGCGGACCGCCGTCGAGGTGGGCGCGCAGCTCGGCGCCCCGATCCTGGCCGCCGCCGCGCGCTCCTCGCTCAACGGCTCCGCGCGCGACTACCAGGTGCTGGGCGACCTGCAGCAGATGCGCTCCTTCATCACCTCCGGCACGCTTCTGTCCATCCTCGACGTGCCGCTCGCCCCGCTGTTCGTGCTGGTGGTCTTCCTCATCCATCCGCATCTGGGCGCCATCGTCGTCGCCTCCTCGGTGCTGCTGCTGGCGGTGGCCTATGTGAACCAGCGCATGACGGCGCGGCATTTCGCCGATTCCAACGGCTTCCTCAGCCGCGCCACGCTGCATGTCGATTCGATGTCGCGCAATTCGCAGATCATCAACGCCATGGCCATGATCCCCGAGGCCGTGCGCATCTGGGGGCGCGACACCGCGCTGTCGCTGAAATCTCAGGTACAGGCGCAGGACCGCAACATCATGCTCGCCAGCGTGTCGAAGTCGGTGCGGCTGCTGACCCAGGTCGCCATGCTCGGCTGGGGCGCCTTCCTGGCCATCGAGGGGCAGATGACCGGCGGCATGGTGATCGCGGCCTCGATCATCGCCAGCCGCGCGCTGACCCCGATCGAGGGCGCCATCGAGGGATGGAACGGCTTCACCCAGTTCCTCGCCTCGTTCCAGCGCGTGCGCACCCTGCTCCAGTCGTCGCCGTTCAACTTCCAGCGGCTGCTTCTGCCCGCGCCGCAGGGCCGCCTCGACGTCGACCGCATCCTCTATGTGCCGCCGCCGACCAAGAAGGTGATCCTGAACGGCATCTCGTTCTCGCTGATGCCCGGCGAATCGCTGGCGGTGATCGGCAATTCGGGCTCCGGCAAGACCACGCTCGGCAAGATGCTGGTCGGCTCGATCCTGCCCACCTCGGGCAATGTCCGGCTCGACCTGATGGACCTGCGCAACTGGGACCAGCGCCAGTTCGGCGAGAGCATCGGCTATTTGCCGCAGGACGTGCAGCTCTTCCCCGGCTCGATCAAGGCCAACATCGCGCGCATGCGCGAGGACGCCAGCGACCAGCAGATCTACGAGGCCGCGGTGCTGGCCGACGTGCACGAGCTGATCGCCTCCTTCCCGCAGGGCTACGAGACCTTCGTCGCCGCCGACGGCGCGCCGCTGTCGGGCGGGCAGAAGCAGCGCATCGCGCTGGCCCGCGCCTTCTTCGGCAATCCGCGGCTGGTGGTGCTCGACGAGCCGAACTCCAACCTCGACACGCCCGGCGAGATGGCGCTGGCCAAGGCGCTCCTGCACGCGCGCCAGCAGAAGATCACCGTGGTGACGATCACGCAGCGCACGGCGCTGCTCAACCACGTCGACAAGATACTGGTCCTGAACAACGGCACGGTGGCGATGTTCGGCACCCGCGCCGACGTGCTCAAGGTGCTGGCCGGCGAAAGCCGCAACGGCGGCGCCGGCAAGGCGCTCGAAACGCCCGGGGAGGGTTCGTGATGGCGAAGAAGAAGCCCGCCGCCGAGAACGCGGCGATCGAGTGGTATGCCGACGTGCCGCGCTCGATCCGCGGCCAGACCGTCGCCGGGCTGGCGCTGATGTTCGTCGTGTGCGGCGGCTTCGGCGCCTGGGCCGGCTTCGCGCCGCTCGCCTCGGCCATCATCGCGCCGGGCAGCTTCGTCGCCACCAGCAAGAACAAGATCGTGCAGCATCTGGAGGGCGGCATCATCCGCCACATCCTCGTCGAGGAGGGCGACCGCGTCGCGGAGGGCCAGGACCTGGTGCAGCTCGACGAGACCGCCGCGCTCGCCAATGCCCGCCAGCTCGAGCTGCGCCAGCTCCGGCTGGAGGCGATCCTGGCCCGGCTGCAGGCGCAGGCGCGCAGCGCCGACGACTTCGCTCCCCCCGCCTCGATCTCGGAGCGGCTGGACGATCTCGAGATCCGGTCGATCATGGACAGCCAGCGCGAGAACTTCCGCTCGACCAAGCTCAAGCTCGACAACCAGCTCGGGCTTTTGCGCGAGAACGCGACGGCGCTGAGCTTCCAGCTCGAGGGCATCGAGGCGCAGGTCGATTCCATGCGCCGCCAGCGCGCGATCCTTCAGGCCGAGCTCGACGTCAAGAGCAGCCTGCTTGCCAAGGGCATCGTCACGCGCTCCTCCATCAGCCTGCTGGAACGGGCGATCGCCGACGCCGACGGCGACATTGCCCGGCTGGAGGCCGAAGCGCGCATCAGCCAGACCCAGATCGCGAAGTACCGGCTGGAGATGGTGCAGGTGACGGACAGCGCCCAGAAGGCCGCCTTCGACGAGATCCAGACGGTGGAGGCCGAGCTCGACAGCGTGCGCGAGCAGATCAGGAACGCCAAGAGCGTGCTGGACCGCACGGTGATCCGCGCGCCGGTGCCCGGCATCGTCATCCGCAGCTACTACCACACCTCGGGCGGCGTCATCGAGAGCGGCCGGCCGATCATGGAGATCCTGCCCTCCAACGAGCCGCTGATCATCGAGGCGCAGGTGCCGCGCATGCAGATCGACGAGGTCCATGTCGGGCAGTTCGCCTCGATCCGCCTCAGCGCCCTCAACCAGCGCACCACGCCGATCCTCGACGGCAAGGTCATCTACGTCTCCGCCGACGCGGTGACCGCCTCGATGGCCTCGCCCAACAAGGACATCTACGTGGCGCGGGTCGAGATCCCGACCGAGCAGCTCCAGCGGGTCAAGGGCTTCAGCCCTACGCCCGGCATGCCGGCCGAGATCCTGATCCAGACCCACGAGCGCACCTTCTTCGAATATCTCGCCAAGCCGATCACCGACAGCATGGCGCGCGCGTTCAGGGAGTATTGAGGCCCACGGCCCCGACGCCGCCCCGGCCGAGGCAGGCGAGCGGCAGGCCGAAGGGAGGCCGAAACGCAAGGCGGCGGGCTCGCGCCCGCCGCCGATGCCCCGGCGGATGCCGGCCGGCCCTACCAGAGGTCGTAGCGCACGCCGAGCTTGACGAGATGATGCTTGGTGCCCTCGCGGATCGCTGCCGTGCTGGCGTCGAAATATTTCGCGTCCGGCGTGTGCAGGAACTGGTAGCCGAGATCGACCGAGACGTTGTCCGACACCTTGTAGCTCGCTCCCGCCATCAGCGCATAGGCGAAATCGTAGCTGCGGTCGGCGAACGAGATCTGCGCCGGCACGGTGGGGAAGTTCGCATCGAGCTCGTGCCGGGTGTAGGTCAGGCCGACGCCGGCGCCGACATAGGGCGTGATGCCGACCACGGTGGCGATGTCGTAATAGCCGCTGACGAGGCCGCTCCACACCGTATAGGAAGCGTCGATGGTGTTGGTGCCGTCGTTGTAGGAGAAGCGGTCGCCCCCGAGATAGCCGAGGGTGACGTCGGTGCGGAAATTGTCGGTAAGGTGGTAGCCGAAGCCGACGCCGGCGCCGAAGCGGCGATGGGCGATGCCGGGGAGGTCGTAGAGCGGATCGGCGGCGCTGTAGCTGATGTCGCCGCGCAGGTACCAGCCCGAACCGATCTCGACCGGCACATATTCCGGCGCCTCCTCGACATAGATCGGCGGATCGTAGTCGGCGGCGAGCGCCTGGGCGGCCGGGACGGCCGCGAGGGCGGCGCAGGCGGCGGACACACGGAAAATCTGGCTCATCGTTCCATTCCCCGGAAGGACGCGGCACAGGCGCCGCCTCTGTCAGTTGCCGCCATTGTTAACCACGATGGTTAAGCCGCGGTTAAGGATAACGGATGCTTACGCCGTTGTTTTCATTGCCCCGCCTCCCGGTGGGCGGGGCGCGGCAACGAAAAGGGCCGCCCGGTTGCACCGGGCGGCCCTTTCCTCGCCGTCGAGGCGAAGCCTTTCTTGCGGCAGCCTATTTGTAGATCGGCACGTAGGGCTCGGGCGGCTGGTAGACCAGCTGCTCCTCGCCGCAGCGCTCGGGCGCGCCGCCGCCGAACTGGTAGCGCAGGCCGGCCCGCACCTCGTGCGTGTTGATGCGGCCGTGGAAGCCGGGGCCGGAGCCCGGACCGCCGGCGGAGGAGTCGGCGTAGTCGTACATGCGCCCGCCGGAAATCTGGCTGAAGCGATAGCCGAGATCGGCGTGCCAGTTGCTGGTGATGCAGTAGGACGCGCCGGCCATCAGCGCCCAGGCGAAACGCCAGCCCTTGGCGCCCCGGTGGCGGTCATCGATGCCGTGCGGCGGGATCTGGTTGCGCAGGTCGCCCCACTTGACGTGCGCGCCGCCGATGCCGGCGCCGATATAGGGGGTGATGCGCTTGTAGGTGCCCAGCTCCGCATAGGCGTTGGCCAAAAGCAGCAGCGCGCTGAAGCGGGAGGTATCCTCGGAGACGCAGGGCAGGCCGCCCATGCAGGTGCCCGAGGTCTGGCCCCGGAAGTCCGACTTGAACCAGTAATCGGCGGTCACGTCGGCGCGGAAATGCGAGGAAATCTGGTAGCCGAGGCCGACGCCGGCCGAGAACGAGCCCTTGAGCTTGCCGTAGTCGAACTCGTGGGTGCCGGGCATGGGAACCGGGTTGCCGCAGCAGTCGAGCCCCGCGCCGTAGGTGATGTACTCGATGCCGTCGATCTTCGACTTGTGGTAGCCGACGTCGCCGCGGATGTACCAGCCGCCATAGGGGACGTCGCGATACTCGATCTGCGGCGGCGGCAGCTCGACCACCGGAGGCTCGTAGAGATCGGCCGCCACGGCCGGCAGCGTCATAGCCATGGCCACGACAGCGCCCATGGCCGGAATTCGCAATTTCAGCATCTCATCCACCCTTGCTGCGACCGGAGACGGCACAGGACGCGCCGGCGCGGGATTGAACTCGGCATGGATAATGAAGAGCAAAGGTTAAGTGGCGATTAACCGTGTCGATTAACCACGAAACGGCCGCGCCCGGCCCGATGATCCGGCGGATGCCGCGGGCGCGGGACCGGAGCGGAAGCGGGCGAAAAGACGGGCGCCGCCTGCGCCCCGTCCGGGCGCGGCGATCCCGGAACGGGAAAAAACTCAGGCGGCGGTTCGGGCCGAGGCGATGACGCCGACGATGCCGTCGACCACCTCTTCCACCAGCGGGCGGTCGTCGGCCTCGGCCATGACGCGGATCAGCGGCTCGGTGCCGGAGGGGCGGATGACGAGGCGGCCGCTGGCGCCCAGCCGCGAGCGCGCATCCTCGATCGCCGCCTTGACGGTCTCGTCCTCCAGCGGCGCGCCGCCGGAGAAGCGTACGTTCTTCAGCACCTGCGGCACCGGCTCGAACCGGCGGCACACCTCGCTCGCCGGCCTGTCGGCGCGCTTGATGCAGGCCAGCACCTGAAGCGCGGAGACGAGCCCGTCGCCGGTGGTGGAGAAGTCGGACAGCACGATGTGGCCGGACTGCTCGCCGCCGACGTTGAAGCCGTTGGCGCGCATGTGCTCGACCACGTAGCGGTCGCCGACCTTGGTGCGCTGGAGCGAAAGGCCGAGGCCGGCCATGTGGCGCTCGAGCCCGAGATTGGACATGATGGTGGCCACCAGCCCGCCGCCGGTCAGGCGGCCGTTCTGCTGCCAGGATTCGGCGATCAGCGCCATGACCTGGTCGCCGTCCACCACCGCGCCGGTCTCGTCGACGATGGTGACGCGGTCGCCGTCGCCGTCGAGCGCGATGCCGATGTCGGCGCGCACCTCGTGCACCTTCTTGGCCAGCCCCAGCGGATGGGTCGAGCCGCAATCCTCGTTGATGTTGAGGCCGTTCGGCTCGTCGTTGATGGCGATCACCTCGGCGCCCAGCTCCCACAGGGCGGCCGGCGCCACCTTGTAGCCGGCGCCGTTGGCGCAGTCGACGACGATGCGCAGGCCCGACAGCGACATCGAGCGCGGCAGCGTGCGCTTGGCGAACTCGATGTAGCGGTCGTGGACGCCGTCGATGCGCTTGGCGCGGCCGAGCGCCTCGGCGTCGGCGAGCGCGATGTCGACGTCACGGTCGAGGAGTTGCTCGATGCGCCGCTCGAGGTCGTCCGACAGCTTGTAGCCGTCGGGACCGAACAGCTTGATGCCGTTGTCGTAATAGGGGTTGTGCGAGGCCGAGATCATCACGCCGATGTCGGCGCGCAGCGAGCGCACCAGCATGGCCACACCCGGCGTCGGCACCGGCCCGAGCAGGAAGACGTCCATGCCGGCGGCGCAGAAGCCGGCGACCATGGCGTTCTCGATCATGTAGCCGGAAAGGCGCGTGTCCTTGCCCAGCACCACGCGGTGGCGATGATTGCCGCGCTGGAACGACATGCCGACGGCCATGCCGACGCGCAAGGCCACCTCCGCCGTCATCGGCAGTCTGTTGGCCCGTCCCCTGATCCCGTCGGTTCCGAAGTATTTTCTGCTCATCGCGACTCGTTCGTCCCCGCAAGCCCCTCGCCCGCCAGAAGTGCCACAGGTAATCTCCACTTTGGCATCACAATGTATAAGCAAGTGTTACGATAAAGCCGGCTCCTGACGCCATATCGCGGCAAAATCGTGTCGCGATGCTTTGCGCACTCTCCTGAGCGGGAGGATCAGGAGGCAGGCGTCCACATGAATGCGGACGGCCGGTTCGGGTGGAAGGAAGCCGCCATATGGATCGGCGGTTGATTTCGTCCGGGCGCATGGGGGGCGCGGCCGTCATCGACCGCCTCCCGGCCGGGGGCCCCGCTGCCTGCGGCGGCTCCCCGGCGTTCGCGGCCTGCCATGATGCCGGCGGCATCATGGCTTGCGCGCGAAGCGCAAAACCGTCCGACGCCCCGCCCTCCGCTATGGCTCGGGGCGCTCATCGCTCGAAAAGCCAGATCGTCGGCCTTTCGTCCGCTGCGCGGACCGTTCCTCACCCCTGCGGCTGGGGCTCTAGGCCGGCGTCGGGCTCCTCGCCGCCCTTCTTGCGGTCCTCGCTGCGGGCGCCGGCCTTGGGCACGGTCGAGCCGCGCGAGGGCGGCGTGTCGTCGCCGAGGTCGCGCGACGGCTTCTCGCCGGCCATGATCTGGCGGATCTCGTCGCCGGTCAGCGTCTCGTATTCGAGCAGCCCCTCGGCTATTGCCGTCCATTCCTTCTTCTTGCCGGTGAGGATGCCGCGCGCCGTGACGTAGGCCTCGTCGATCAGCCGGCGCACCTCGGCGTCGATGATCTGCGCCGTCTCCTCCGAGACGTTCTGCTGGCGGGCGACCGAATGGCCGAGGAACACCTCCTCCTGGTTCTCGCCATAGGCGACCTGGCCGAGCTTGTCGGAGAAGCCCCAGCGCGTGACCATGGCCCGCGCCAGCTTGGTCGCCTGGTCGATATCGGAGGCGGCGCCCGAGGTGATGTTCTCCTTGCCGAACTTCAGCTCCTCGGCGACGCGCCCGCCCATCATGATCGCCAGCCGCGACACCATGTACTTGTAGCTCATGGAGTAGCGGTCGCCCTCGGGAAGCTGCATGACCATGCCGAGCGCGCGCCCGCGCGGGATGATGGTCGCCTTGTGCAGCGGGTCGGCGGCCGGCACCTCCAGCGCCACGATGGCGTGGCCGGCCTCGTGATAGGCGGTCAGCTCCTTCTCGGCCTGCGTCATGGCCGAGGAGCGGCGCTCCGCGCCCATCATGATCTTGTCCTTGGCGTCCTCGAACTCCTGCATGGTGACGAGGCGCTTGTTGCGCCGCGCCGCCATCAGCGCCGCCTCGTTGACGAGGTTGGCGAGGTCGGCGCCGGAGAAGCCCGGCGTGCCGCGCGCCAGCACCTTCAGGTCGACGTTGGGCGCCAGCGGCACGTTGCGCACATGAACCTTCAGGATCTTCTCGCGGCCGACGATGTCGGGGTTCGGCACCACCACCTGCCGGTCGAAACGGCCGGGGCGCAGGAGCGCCGGGTCGAGCACGTCGGGCCGGTTGGTGGCGGCGATCAGGATGATGCCCTCATTGGCCTCGAAGCCGTCCATCTCGACCAGAAGCTGGTTGAGCGTCTGCTCGCGCTCGTCGTTGCCGCCGCCCAGGCCCGCGCCACGGTGGCGGCCGACCGCGTCGATCTCGTCGATGAAGATGATGCAGGGCGCGTTCTTCTTGGCCTGCTCGAACATGTCGCGCACGCGGGATGCGCCGACGCCGACGAACATCTCCACGAAGTCGGAGCCCGAGATGGTGAAGAACGGCACGTTGGCCTCGCCGGCGACGGAGCGGGCGAGCAGCGTCTTGCCGGTTCCGGGAGGGCCGACGAGCAGCACGCCGCGCGGGATCTTGCCGCCCAGGCGCTGGAACTTCTGCGGGTCGCGCAGGAACTCGACGATCTCCTCCAGGTCCTGCTTGGCCTCGTCGACGCCGGCGACGTCGGCGAAGGTGACGCGCCCGTGCGCCTCGGTGAGCAGCTTCGCCTTGGACTTGCCGAAGCCCATGGCCCGGCCGGAGCCCGACTGCATCTGGCGCATGAAGAATATCCACACGCCCAGGATGAGGATCATCGGCAGCCACGAGATCAGGTAGCCGAACAGCGAGTTGGAGCCGTCCGTCTCGGGCCGGGCGTTGATCGTCACGCCCTTCTCCTCCAGCCGCCCGACCAGCGTCGGGTCGCCCGGCGAATAGGTCTGGAACCCGCTGCTGGAGTCGCCATAGGTGCCGCTGATGCGGTTGCCGGCGATGGTCACCGTGTTGATGCGGCCTGCATCCACCTCGCGCAGGAACTCCGAATAGGGAATGTCGCGCGCCATGCCGCGCTGCTGCGGCGTCTGGAACAGGTTGAACAGCGCGATCAGCAGGACGGCGATGATCGCCCAGAGCGCGAGATTTCGGTAGTTCGGATTCATCGTGTTTCCCGTTTGCGCCCGGCGAGCGGCATGGTTGCCGCGGACGCGCGTCCCGAATGTGCGAATGCGACAACTAACATAGGCAGCCCACCCGGCCTTGCCAAGCGCAACCGCGGTTCTCGGTTAAGCTTGAGCCGCAATAATATGGTGCTTCCATGGCGGGGCCGGCAGCGCCGGCGCGCCGACAAGCCGCCCGAGCGCCGCCGCCAGCGCGAGGTCGAAGCCGGGCAGGAAGCGACAAAAGGGCGCCACGACCGGAACGGCCGTCACGCCGCGCGCGGCCGCGGCCGTGCCCGCCGCCGGGCCGACGAGCTCCCCCGCCTCGAACAGCGCCGGCTCCACGGCGAGCGCCGCCCGCACGAGGCTTGCCGGCGCGTCCGCGGCCTCGGGCGCCGCCTCCTTCGCCCGCGCGGCGCCGAGCGGACCGATGGCGAAGGGACCGGCGGCGCGTTCCTGCGGCGCGATGCGCAGCCGCCCGTCCCAGACCCGT
>QEVK01000030.1 GCA_003577315.1 Hyphomicrobiales bacterium
CGCGCGATCTCGACCCACAAATCATCGGGAAGAAGCTTCTTGGTCATGCCACAAGCTCGACCCGGCATGGTTAACAAACGGTTTTGTTAGGTGCTCTTAGGCAGATGGGCGATCAGATGGACGCTGGACCACACGCCACGTCTCATTGTGAAGGATTTACCGGCAGGGTCGAGAATCACGGTCGTCGTCATGACACGGCCCTAGAATGCCATTGATAGCAGTGTCCCCGCGGGGCGGCGCCTGGCCGATATGGAAATATTCCAGCGCAGTTCGCATACGGTTCGTCTTCGCACCCGAAACCGGTTGGTAGTGCGTACACCTTGTTTGCTGTCGGTCTCGTCCGAAGCGGACATGTTGCATCCGCCACCCAGCGATTCACGACGCCAACGGGGAACGGATGCGTGTCTTTCTTTGCGAGAAGCCCAGTCAGGGCAAGGATATCGCCCGGGTGGTGGGCGCCAGGCAACGCGGCAACGGCTGCTACAATGGCGGTAATGCCGTCGTTACCTGGTGCATCGGTCATCTGGTCGAGGCGGCGCAACCCGAAGCCTACGACGAGCAGTACAAGCGCTGGTCGATAGATCAGCTTCCTATTATTCCGCGCTCCTGGCGCATCGACATCAAACCGGCGACGGCCGCGCAGTTCAAGATCGTGACGGACCTGGTCGGCGAGGCGTCCGAGCTGGTGATTGCGACGGATGCCGACCGCGAGGGCGAGATGATCGCTCGCGAGATCATCAACCTGTGTGGCTATCGTGGTCCGATCCAGCGTCTATGGCTGTCGGCGCTTAACGATGCCTCCATCCGCAAGGCCCTCGGCGCCCTGAAACCCGGTTCCGAGACGCTGCCGCTCTATCATTCGGCCCTTGCACGTTCGCGGGCCGATTGGCTCATCGGCATGAATCTCAGCCGGCTGTTCACGCTGCTCGGCCGCAAGGCCGGCTATCAGGGCGTTCTTTCGGTCGGTCGCGTGCAGACGCCGACGCTTCGTCTCGTGGTCGACCGCGATGGGGAGATCGCTTCCTTCGTCCCAGTTCCCTACTGGACGATCGAAGTTGCGCTCTCCCACAGTGGTCAGCCGTTTTCCGCTGCCTGGTTCCCGCCTGACACGGTTACGGATGAAGCCGGCCAGTGTCGGAACCAGGATGCTGCCACGCAGGCAGCCGAACGTATTCGCGCGGCGCAGGAAGCGCATGTGGTTTCCGTGGAAACGGAACGTGTCCGCGAGGCGGCGCCGCTTCCCTTCGACCTCGGCACCTTGCAGGAGGTATGCTCGCGTCAGCTCGGACTCGATGTCCAGGAAACGCTCGACATCGCGCAGGCGCTCTACGAGACGCACAAGGCAACGACCTATCCCCGCTCCGATTGTGGATATCTGCCTGAAAGCATGCTGGCCGAGGTCCCGACCGTCCTCGACGCCATCGTGAACACCGATCCAACGATCCGGCCTTTGGTGGACAAGCTCAACCGTAGCCAGCGCTCGCGCGCCTGGAACGATGCAAAGATCACGGCGCACCACGGCATCATCCCGACCCTCGAACCGGCTCGGCTCTCCACCATGTCGGAGAAGGAGCAGGCAGTCTATCGCCTGATCCGTTCGCATTATCTGGCGCAATTCCTGCCACACCACGAATACGATCGCACGGTCGCGATCCTTTCGGCCGGAAACCAGAACCTGCGTGCGACCGGCAAGCAGGTCGTGGTGCCGGGCTGGCATCTGGCGCAGATATCGAATGCTCCGGGTCGGCCGAACAGCGACGATGACGATACTTCGGAGCGTGGCCAGATCCTTCCGTCCCTGTCCCAAGGTTCTCGATGCCAGATCACCGAGGTCGATCTGAAGGCGCTGAAGACCATGCCGCCCAAGCCCTATACGCAGGGCGAGTTGATCAAGGCGATGAAGGGCGTCGCCAGGCTGGTCGCCGATCCCCGCCTGAAGCAGAAGCTGAAGGAAACGACAGGTATCGGCACCGAGGCAACGCGGGCCGGCATCATCACCGGGCTTCTCGGCCGCGGCTATCTCGTGAAGAAGGGTCGCGCGATCCGGGCTTCCGAAGCAGCCTTCACCCTGATCGACGCGGTGCCGCCGGCAATCGCCGATCCCGGCACCACGGCTGTCTGGGAGCAGGCGCTGGACATGATCGAGGCCGGCCAGATGACACTCGACACCTTCATCGAGAAGCAGTCGGCATGGGTCGCTCAGCTTGTCGACGAGTATCTTCAAATTCGGCCATCTCGACAAGGAAGAGATTGAGCGGTTCGCACAGACCTATTTCAAGGGGCCGTTGGACGGCGGCGACCGCGCCCACCTTGAAGGGCTTGTCCGTCAGGCCGTCACTCGCTTCGAGGCCGATGACGACGAGGGGCGGCAGGAAGAGTTCCGCCAGCTTTTGCGGAGCTACATGCGCTTCTACAGCTTCATTTCTCAGGTTATGACGCTGGAGGATACGAATCTGGAGAAGCTCTCAGCCTATGCCACTTGGCTTTCACGCCTTCTCCCCAACCGCGAAATCCCGCCAGAAATCGAGATCACCGACGACATGCTCCGCCTGCAAAAGTTCAAGGTGGAGCAGAAGGAGCAGGGCGACGCTTCGCTTTCGGCAGGTGACCGCACGCCGCTCAAAGCGATCAGTGAGTTCGGTGCAAAGCCCTACACTGAGGACGAGCATAAAGAGCTTTCCGAAATCGTGAAGGCATTCAACGAGCGACACGGCACCCAGTTCACTGAAGCCGACATGATCCGCTTCGAGGCCGTGAACGCTGAAATCCTCGGCACCGATCTTTCGGAAATGCTCCGTAACAACCCGCCCGATGTGGTCTATACCGCCTTCGCCCAAGCCTTCTTTCAGGGCGCGATCCGCATGTTCCAGCGCGACAATGAAATGCGCAACATCGTCCTTTCCGATGCTGATGCACGCGACAAGGCCACGCGCCATTTCTTCAACCGAGCGCTCCGGCAGGTGCAGGACAACCATGCCGCATGAAAAGGTAAGCCCTCTCGGCCTCAACCGTAGGGTTGGCACTACCCCAAGATAGTCGCCAGCTTAGCCAGAACCTCGTCCATAATTGTATCCGGCGCGCGCTCCAGCTTGCGCCCGTTGCGAGCGCCGAGGTCGAGCGCGCGGGGTTGGTCGCAGCGCACGATACCTGTCGTGCTTGTGCCGGCTCCCATGAGCGACACCGCGAACCCGGCGGTTCGGGCAAAGTTTCCGCCTGACGTGATGGGGAGCACTACAGGCGTTTTCGTCAGCCGGTTGAATGCGCCGGGCGAGACTACAAGAACGGGGCGCTTGCCCTGTTGTTCGTGGCCGGCTGTCGGATCGAGCGAGACGAGATAGATGTCACCGCGCTCCATTACAGCAACTCGATCCCGGTCGGCTTGGCGTCAAGCCACTCGCGATCTTCCTGGCTGAGGTCGGCCGAGGCGTCGCATTGCGCCAGTAGTTCATCCAGCGTGTAACGCGGGGTATTTTGCGGTTCGACCACCAATCGGCCGTTGTCCACCGCCAGACCAACCTTCGCGCCCGCGCCAAGATGCAGCAGGTCGAGGATAGCAGGCGGCACGGCCAGCATCACCGAGCCGCCGACTTTACGCAGATTTGTCGTGTGCATGGCAGTCTCCAAGAAATTATACGAGAATATAACTTCTCGTAAGCGTCGTTGCAAGGGCGGTGGATGGCAGCGGCAGGCAATGCCCCATCCTGGCTAACGGTCGGCGGGGGGACATTCGACAGGCTTGGCCTGCCGCGCGAGTTGTTGCATCTTCCACAACAACTGAATCCGCAGGCACCTCGTCGCGGTCAACTGGTAAGGAACGCTTACAGGTTGCGATACCCTCTTCACGAGGGCTACGGTATCCGAGACAGTCGAGACAGCCGGAGCCACTCCCCCACCCGATTGGTGACGCCCGTTGATAGGGGGAGGTCCGCCGGGATGCAGGACAGATTAGTAGGGCCAACCGTGAACTGTAGGCTTCTAGTAGTGTCGCGGGATCAAAGGGCTGGTAACGGGGTGATACCCTGTGCTACCTCTCAACTCCTGAAAGTGGAGTCGAGCCAAAGGCTTGCGCAACGGCGTCCAATCAGATGGTATGATATCTAACTATCTGAAATCATTACGAAAAACAATTCGTAATGCGAGGGTCGCGTGTTCGAGTCACGCCAGGCGGCACCATCACTGCCCGGTAGCGTAATCCCGGTTCCATACGTGGCGGACAAAGCCCCCGCTAAACCCAACCAACATCAAGTTTCCTTGCTGACGCCTACCGGAACTTTCAACAGTTCGGCCGCATCGGCACCGAGAGCGGCGGCAACCTGCTCCACCGTTTCCAAGGTCACGTTCATCTGCCCGGCCTCTATGCGGCTGACATAGGCTTGGTCCGCGCCGATACGCATCGCAAGCTCTTCCTGCGACACGTTCAGTGACCGGCGATATTCCCTGACAGCCAAGCCGAAACGCTTCTTGATCTCCATGAACAGGAGGGAGCCGGTAAGGCGGGCGAATCGCCATGTATTGTGATACATATTTTGATATGCTTAGTTCGCCTCGCGATTTGGGCGGGACCGATGGACAACTACAACTTCTGGCAAGATTTCTTCGACACGTACCAGTCGCTGTCGGACTTGATGAAGGCACTCTGGCTGATCGTCCCGCCCGCCTTCCTGCTCGGGTTCGCGGCCCTCGTTATGCGCTACCGTCTGGCTAGCAGACGCTCCGCCGACCCGGAAAATAGGAAGCTCACCTACACCGTCTTCTCCGATGGCCGGGCTGCACGCCACTACCGAGCATCCAGCACAGGCACGCGATGAGTCGTTCGGATCGCGACGGGTAGGCCTTCCCCGGCGGGTCGTCGCCCGTTACGATCACTTCGACCCACCTCAGGTCGGATGGGATGATCTCCCCGAGGTCGTCGGGCAGCGGTAGCGGAATGATATCCGTGGGTTCCAGCGCCGTCGAACCGGTCTTTGCGAGCGAAACCACCTTCTCCTTCAGTGCGGGTAATGTGAAGTCTTCGATGCAGTAGGTCTTTGCAGTTGCCGAATAGGTCATGGCTTGGTCATCCAGAATGAGAGTGCAGGTTCGCGACCGGCTTCGCGCTTGTGCGCATTCAGCCAGTTCACGGTTCCGGGCAGGCGTAACAGGCGGTCGGCGTTGTGGGTGCCGGGACCAGCCAAGCGAACTTCATCCAGTCCGATAGCGACTGGTAAGTGTCGAAGAAATCCTGCCAGAAATTATAGTCGCCCACGCTGCTCCGCTCCCGCTTGGCAGAGCATAGATAACCCAAAATGGGATAATCCGAAACTGGGATTACCGGTCATGCTCCGAAAGGCGGGAGCCATGACCCGAAGTCTTCATACGCCGGATTATGCGGCTCTGATCCGCCTTGTGGTCGAAGCGCGGAAAGAATCCGGGCTGACCCAACAGGACGTTGCGGCCAAGCTCGGCAAGCCTCAGTCATATGTCGCCAAGGTTGAAGGCGGCGAGCGACGGTTGGATGTGGTCGAGTTCATCGCGCTTGCGCGAGCGATCGGAGCAAAACCTTCGGCGCTATTCGACAGGCTGGTCGAAACCCTCGACAGCGCCAGCGCCTAGTAGGAATTGATAGCGCAAGCTGGAACCCATCCGGCGGCTTGCTAAGGGGATTAAGAATGTAAAATCAGATGCTTGCTGGTGCCGCCTGCGTGACTCGAACACGCGACCCTCGCATTACGAATGCGATGCTCTACCGACTGAGCTAAGGCGGCTCACCAAGCGCAGGGCGACCTACTATCGCCCTACTATTTTCTTCACTCCTCCGCCAACCCGCTGGCTTTGAACGTCATTCTCGGGCGGACCCGCTAATTACGAATGATGTGCTCTACCAACTGAGCTAAAGCGGCGTTCCAGACGGCGCGCGAAGCGCCACGGAAAACGTGGGCCTGATAGCCTCATTGCGCCGAAAACACAAGCGTCCTGTTGCCGATTTGGCACCGATCGCGGATTTGGCGCATCGTCCTTTCCACCGATCAAGCGCGGGCGGCGCTCATCCCTTCCCCGACAGGCAGGCGGCGAGCGAGCCGGCAAGGTTGCGCATCAGCGTGAGGTAGAGGTCGGGGCCGTCGGGTATTTCCGCCCCCAGCGGGTCGAGCACGCCGGTGCGGGCGTCGGTGCCCTCGATCACCACCGCGACCAGCCGCGGCTCGAACTGCGGCTCGGAAAAGACGCAGGCCGCGTCGAGCTCCCGCACCTTGTCGCGGATTTCCGACAGGCGCTGCGCGCCCGGCATCACCTCGGGGCTGACGGTGATGGAGCCGACCACGTTCACGCCGAACCGCTTCTCGAAATACTGGTAGGCGTCGTGGAAGACGACGGCCGGCCGTCGCCGCACCGGCTCGACGAGCGCGCCGATCTCGGCGGCGAGCGCGTCGATGCGGCCGGAATAGGCCTGCGCGTTGGCGAGGTAGCGCATGGCGTTGCCCGGGTCCGCCTCGGCAAGCACCCGCGCGATCTCGGCCACCATCGCCCTGGCGTTGAGCGGGTCGAGCCAGATGTGCAGGTCGTGCGCGTCGCGGTCATGGTCATGGTCATGGTCATGGCCGTGCCCCTCGCTTTCATGGGCATCGCCGTCGTCGCGGTCGTGCCCGTCGCCGTGCGCATGCGCCTCGAACGGGCCGCCCTCGCGGAAAGCCAGCTTCTCCAGGCCGGGCGCATCCTCCAGCGAGACCACCCTGGCCCCGGCGGCGAGCGTCTTCAGCGGGCCGTTGAGGAACGTCTCCATCCCCTCGCCGACGCGGAAGACGACGCCCGCCTTCTCCAGCGCTTCGGCGTCGGACGGCCGCAGCGAATGCACGTGCTCCGAGCCCGCGCCGCGCACGATCAGCGCCGGCGTGCCCACCCCCTCCATCACCGCCGCCACCAGCGAGTGGACCGGCTTGATCGAGGCGACGACGCCGTCGAGCGCGGCGGCCGGCAGGGCCGCGGCAAGAACGGCGGCGAAGGCGGCCGCCGAAGCGAAAAGACGCGAACGAAGCGTGACGGACATGCAAAACCTCTCCTTCATCAGCCCGTCCGGCGGCGACGGCCCGGCCGCCGTTCACGGGGCGGCCCGATCGACGGCGCGGACGCGGCACGACGGTGACGCGCGCCGGCGGGGTGTTTCCTTTTCGATGTAATGTTATTACATTGTGAAATGCTATAACGTGTGCCATATCCCGATGGCAACCCCCAGGATGGATGCGCGATGCAGAATCTTTCCGACCGCCAGCAGCAGGCAGGCGATGCGGCCGTCCGTCAGCCGGCCGAGGCCGGGGACATCGCGGCGGCATCGGGCAGGCAGGCGCGGGCCGTTGTTCAGTCGCAAGCGACGGGGAGCGTAGCGCGGGAAACCCTCGTCAGCCTCGACGACCTCGGCGTCAGGCGCGGCGGGCGCTGGCTGGTGCGCGGCGTCGGCTTCGAGATCCGGCGCGGCGAGATCGTCACGCTGATCGGCCCCAACGGCTCCGGCAAGAGCACGACGGCGCGCGCCGTCGTCGGCGTGGTCGCGCCCGACGAGGGCCGGATCGCGCGCCGTCCCGGGCTCAGGGTCGGCTACGTGCCGCAGAAGCTCGCCATCGACCGCACGCTGCCACTCACCGTGTCGCGGCTGATGACGCTGACCGCCACCCACGCGGCCGCCGAGGTGGCGCAGGCGCTGGAGGAGGTCGGCATTCCCCATCTGGCGCGGGCGCAGGTGCAGTCGCTGTCGGGCGGCGAGTTCCAGCGGGCGCTGCTGGCGCGCGCCATGCTGCGCCGGCCCGACCTTCTGGTGCTCGACGAGCCGGTGCAGGGCGTCGACTTCACCGGCGAGGCCGCGCTCTACCAGCTGATCGGCACCATCCGCGACCGCACCGGCTGCGGCATCCTGCTGATCTCGCACGACCTGCACGTCGTCATGGCCGCCACCGACACGGTGATCTGCTTGAACGGCCATGTCTGCTGCCGCGGCACGCCGCAGGCGGTGGCCGCCGATCCGAAATACCGGCGGCTGTTCGGCCGGGACGCGGCCGGCGCGCTCGCCGTCTACCGCCACAGCCACGACCACACCCACCTCGCCGACGGCCGCGTGCTGCATGAGGACGGCACCGTCACCGACCATTGCCACCCGCATGACGGGCACCACCACGGGCACGATGCGGAGCACGGCCATGCGCACCCTCACGCGCACGACCATGGAAAGGCCGGCCATGCTCGATGACTTCCTCACCCGCGCGTTTCTCGCCGGCATCGGGCTGGCGCTGGTGACCGGGCCGCTCGGCTGCTTCGTGGTGTGGCGGCGCATGGCCTATTTCGGCGACACCATGGCGCATTCGGCGCTGCTCGGCGTCGCGCTCGGCTTGCTGTTCGAGATCGACTTGACCGTCGGCGTGTTCGTGGCGGCGGCGCTCGTGTCGCTGGCGCTGACGGCGCTCGAGCGCCGCGGCGGGCTTTCGGCCGACGCGCTGCTCGGCATCCTGTCGCACGCCGCGCTCGCGCTCGGCCTCGTCGCGCTCGCCTTCATGACGTGGGTGCGCGTCGACCTGATGGGCTTCCTGTTCGGCGACATCCTCGCCGTCTCGCGCCTCGACATCGCGCTGATCTGGGGCGGCGGCGCGCTGGTTCTGGCGCTGCTGGCGCTGTTGTGGCGGCCGCTGCTCGCGGCGTCCGTGGACGAGGAGCTGGCCGCCGCCGAGGGGCTGTCGCCGGCGCGCTCGCGCCTCGTCTTCATGCTGATGATCGCGCTCGTCGTCGCCATCGCCATGAAGATCGTCGGCATCCTGCTGATCACCGCGCTGATGATCATCCCCGCCGCCACGGCCCGCCGCTTCGCCGCCACGCCGGAGGCGATGGCGGCGCTGGCCGCGCTTTTCGGCGCGCTCGCCGTCGCCGGCGGCCTCTACGGCTCGCTCAGCCTCGACACGCCGTCCGGCCCGTCCATCGTGGTGGCCGCGCTCGCCCTTTTCCTTCTCAGCCTGCCGGCCTACCCTGCCCTCCTCGGCCGCGACGATTCCGGGAGCCGCACGCCATGACCACGACCCGCAGCGAGTTGACCCGCAACCAGGCGCTCGTGCTTGCCGCGCTGGCGAAGGCCGAGGCGCCGTTGTCGGCCTACACCATCCTCGACCGGCTGCGCGACGACGGCTTTCGCGCGCCGCTCCAGGTCTACCGGGCGCTCGACAAGCTGCTCGCGGCCGGCCTCGTCCACCGCATCGAGACGCTCAACGCCTTCGTCGCCTGCGCCCACCCCCACTGCCACGCGCACGGGCTGATCGCCTTCGCCATCTGCGAGGATTGCGGCCAGGTGGACGAGTTCTCCGACGCCGTGGTGCGCGAGCGCCTCGGCGCGTGGTCGGCCGACCACGGCTTCAGGATCGACAAGACGACGATCGAGATCCGCGGCCACTGCGCGGCCTGCGCCGCCGCCTGAAACGCCCTATTTCAGCGTCAGCACCGCGAGCTCCAGCGTCGCATCGTCGGGATGGTCGACGATGGCGAAGCCGAGCTCGCGCGCCAGCTCGATCATCCTGTCGTTCTCGTCGAACATGATGCCCTCGATGCGCGACAGCCCGTCGGCGCGGGCGTAGTCGATCAGGTGCGACATCAGCGCCCAGCCGAGCCCCTGGCCCTGAAGGTCCGAGCGCACCAGCAGGCCGAACTCGGCGACCTCGTGGTTGGGGTCGGCCGACAGGCGCGAGATGCCGGCAAGCGCGCCGTCCCCGTCGAGCGCGACGAAGGCGATCTCGCGGTCGTAGTCGAGCTGGGTCAGCCGCTTCAGCATCTCGTCCGGGAACGCCTTGCGGTAGCCGAGGAAGCGCAGGCGGATATCGGCCGGCGACACGCATATGAGGAACTCGGGATAGAGCGCGATGTCGGCCGGGCGGATCGGCCGCAGCGTATACTCCCTGTCCCTGCGGGAGCGGAAGGTCTTCTCCCATCCGGCAGGATAGGGGCGGATGGCGAGGTCCGGGTTCGGCCCCTCCTCCTCGATGCGCGACAGGTCGAGCTCGATGCGCGCGTCGAGCGCCACCGCGCCCTCGGGGCCGGTCAGGAGCGGGTTGACGTCGATGCCGGCGATGCAGGGGAAATCCACCACCATCTGCGCCACCGCGTTGAGCGAGCGCAGGATCGCCGCCTTGTCGGCGGGCGCGCGGTCGCGGAAGCCGGCAAGCAGCTTGCCGATGCGCGTGCGCGCGATCAGCTCCTCGCCGAGCACGTCGTCGAGCGGCGGCAGGCCGATGGCCGTGTCGTCCACCACCTCGACCGAGACGCCGCCGGCGCCGAACAGCACCACCGGGCCGAAGATCGGGTCGCGCGAGACGCCGAGGATCAGCTCGTGCGCGTGCTTCATCTTCACCATCGGCTGCACGGCGTAGCCCTCGATGTCGGCGTCGGGCCGGGCCTTGCGCACGCGCGCCTCGATGGCCTCGGCCGCCTCGCGCGCGGCCTTCGCCGTCTCGATGTTGAGCACCACGCCGCCGACGTCGGACTTGTGCGAGATCGCCTTGGAGAGCAGCTTGACCACCACCGCGTCCCACTCCTTGAGGAGATGGGCGGCATGGGCCTCGGCCTCGGCGGGCGAGCCGGCATTCATGATCTGCGGCACGGTCACGTCGTATGCGGCGAGCACCGACTTCGCCTCCGGCTCGGTCAGGATGGTGCGGCCCTCCGCCGCCGCGCCGCGGAAGATCGCGCGCACCTCGTCGATGCGGCCCGCGATGTCGGCGCTGCCCGAGGCCGGCACCTGGGTGAGCGCGGCCTGCGCCTTGCTCCAGCCGTCGAGATAGCCGATGGCGCTGGCGGCTTCCGCCGGGGTCTCGAAGGTGGCGATGCCGGCCGCGCGCAGCACCTTTCGCGCCGGCTCGGCCGTGTGCTCGCCCAGCCAGCAGGCCAGCACCGGCTTGCCGTCGATGCGGCCCTTGTCGACCACGGCGGCCACGCCCTCGGCCGCCTCCAGCGGCGAAGCGAGCCCGGTCGGGCAGTTGAGCACCAGCACCGCGTCGACGCCGTCGTCGGCGGCGACGGCCTTCAGCGCCGCGCCGTAGCGCTCGGCCGGCGCGTCGCCGATGATGTCGACCGGGTTGGCGTGCGACCAGGTCGGCGGCAGGCCGGCATTCAGCGTCTCGATGGTCCCGGGCGAAAGCTCGGCCAGCTCGCCGCCGATGTCGATCAACTGGTCGACGGCGAGCACGCCCGCGCCGCCGCCATTGGTGACGATGCCGACGCGCACGCGGTTCAGGGGCGGGAAGCGCGCCACGATCTCAACGGCGTCGAACAGCTCGGCAAGGCCCTCCACGCGCAGGATGCCGGCGCGGCGCAGCGCCGCGTCCACCACGCGGTCGGCGCCCGACAGCGCGCCGGTGTGGGTGGCGGCGGCCTTGGCGGCCTGCTCGTGGCGGCCGGGCTTGATGGCGATCACGGGCTTGATGCGCGCGGCCGCGCGCGCCGCCGACATGAACTTGCGCGGATGCGGGATGGATTCGAGATAAAGCATGATGGCGCGGGTCTTTCCGTCGCCGGCCAGCATGTCGATATAGTCGGCGACGTCGACGTCGGCCATGTCGCCGAGCGAGACGATGTGCGAGAAGCCGATGCCGCGCCCGGCCGCCCAGTCGATCAGCGAGGTGGCGATGGCGCCCGACTGCGACAGAAGCGCGATGTCGCCGGCCGCCGCCGCCATGTGGGCGAAGCCGGCGTTGAGCTTCAGGGGCGGGATCATCAGGCCGACCGTGTTGGGGCCGAGGATGCGCAGGAGATGCGGCCTCGCGGCGTCGAGCATCTTCTGGCGCAGGCCGTTCCTGTCGTTGATGCCGGCGGTGATGACGACGGCCGCGCGGGTGCCGCGCGCGCCGAGCTCGGCGACGACGCCCGGCACCGTCTGCGGCGGCGTGACGATGACGGCAAGGTCCGGCGCCTCGGGCAGGTCGGCCGGCGAGGCGTAGCAGGCAAGGCCCTGGACCTTCCGGTATTTCGGGTTGACCGGATAGACCGGCCCTTCGAAGCCGCCGGCAAGGATGTTCCTGAGCACCACGCCGCCGACCGAGCCCTCGCGGTCGGACGCGCCGATGACGGCGACCGAGCGCGGCCGCGACATGAATTCGAGATTGCGGATGGTCATAGCCGTTCCTCGCCGCTTGCGATTCGGCGCGACTGTAGCGGATGACGGCGCAGCATCAACCTCGAACAGGGTCGCGGCGCGCGCGGGGCTGAAGCATGTCGCGTCCTTACGCGCATCCCCGGCGCCGCTTGCGCCGCCCCTCATCCGCCCTTCGGGCACCGCCCTCTGACGCCTCGACGAACGCCATGCGGCTGAACGCAGTTGACTTTAATCATTCGATTGAATAAATTTTTCTCATGGGAAAACGCGACGGGCAGGATGCCCCCTCCTCCGGTGACAGGACGCGCGCGGCGCTGATCGAGGCCGGGCTGAAGCTGTTCGGCGAGAAGGGCTTCGCCGCCACCTCCACCCGCGAGATCGCGGCGCGGGCCAACGCCAATATCGGCTCCATCGCCTATCATTTCGGCGGCAAGGAGAAGCTGCGCGACGCCTGCGCCGGGCATATCGTGGCGACCATCCGCACCATTGCCGACCCGGTGCTGGAGCGGCTGCCGGTTCCGGCCGATCCGGCGACGGCGGAGGCGCAGTTCCGCCTCGCCGCCGAGCGCATGGCCGGCTTCATGATCGCCGGTCCCGAGGTCCAGGATTTCGTGCAGTTCATCCTGCGCGAGGTGCAGCAGCCGACGCGGGCGTTCGACATCATCTATGAGGGGCTGATCGAGGCGGTCCACCGCCGGCTCTGCCATGTCTGGGCGGCCGCCACCGGCGACGACCCCGACAGCGAGGCGACCAGCATCATGGTCTTCACCGTGATCGGCCAGATCGTCTATTTCCGCATCGCGCGCGAGGTGGTGATGCGGCGCATGGGCTGGCGGGAGATCGGCCCGGCGCAGGCGCGCCTGATCGTGACGACCGCGCTCGACAACGTGATGGCCGCGCTCTCGGCGCGGCGGGAGCGAAAGCCGTGAGTCTGGAACCATGAGCTTCCTGTGCGCCCTGCCCTTCGCCGCCGCGCTGTTCTCCGCCTGCGCCGAGCCGCCGCCGCTCGCCGTCGGCTATGTCGAGGGCGACTACGTGCTGCTCGCCCCCATCGAGATGGCGCAACTGCGCAGCGTGACGGTGCGCGAGGGCGACCACGTGGCGGGCGGGACCGCGGTGGCCACGCTCGAGGACGACGACGCCCGTCTCGGCGTCGCCGAGGCCCGCGCCGCGCTGGCCCAGGCCGAGGCGCAGCTCGCCGATCTGCGCCAGGGGCGCCGGCCCGAGGAGATCGCCGTGCTGGAAGCCACGCTGCGCTCGGCAGCCGCGCAGGCGGCCGAGGCGAAGCGGGTGCTGGAGCGCACGCAGGACCTTGCCCGGCGCGGCATCGCCGCCGAGGCCGACCTCGAAAGGACGCAGACCGCGCTGGAGCTGGCCGAGGCCGCCGTCGGCCAGGCGGAGGCCAACCTCGCCGTCGCGCGCCTGCCGGCGCGACACGAGACGATCCGCGCCGCCGAGGAGCAGGCCGAGCGCGCCCGCGCCGCCCTGGCGCAGGCCAAGTGGCGGCTCGGGAAGCGCACGCTCGTCGCGCCCGCCGACGGCCGCGTCAGCACGGTGATCCGCAACGCGGGCGAGATGGCCGGGCCGACGGCGCCGGTGCTGTCGCTGCTGCCCGACGGCGGGGTGCGGCTCAAGCTCTACGTGCCGGAGCAGCAGTTCTCGTCGCTTCGTGTCGGCTCGCTGCTTGCCGTGCGCTGCGACGGCTGCCCGGAAGGGCTGACCGCCCGCGTCAGCTACGCCGCGCCCGAGCCCGAATTCACGCCGCCGGTGATCTACTCGCTGGAGACGCGGCAGAAGCTCGTCCATCTGGTCGAGGCCCGGCCGCAGGGCGACGGCGACGGCGCGCTCAAGCCCGGGCAGATCGTGGATGTGCGAATAGCGAATAGCGAATAGCGAATAGCGAATAGCGAATAGCGAATAGCGAATAGCGAATAGTAGGTAGCGGAGACTGGAACGGTGAAACAAGCTCTCTTTCCCCATTCGCTACTCGCTATTCGCTACTCACTCGCTCGCGAAGCGAGCGCCCCATGACCGCCATCGACGTGACCGGCCTCGTCAAGCGGTTCGGCGACCGCACGGTGGTCGATCACGTGTCGATGCGCGTCGGGCGCGGCGAGATCGTCGGCTTCCTCGGCCCCAACGGCTCGGGCAAGACCACCACCATCCGCATGATGTGCGGCCTGCTGACCCCCGACGAGGGCGAGGGCACGGTGCTCGGCCTCGACCTGAGGCGCGACAGCCGCCGCATCCGCCGCGAGGTCGGCTACATGACGCAGCGTTTCTCGTTCTACGAGGATCTGACGATTGCGGAAAACCTCGAATTCGTCGCCCGCCTCTACCAGCTTTCGCCGGTCGGGGAGCATGTCGGGCGCACGCTTGACGAGCTCGGCCTTTCCTCGCGGCGCGGCCAGCTCGCCGGCACGCTGTCGGGCGGCTGGAAGCAGCGGCTGGCGCTGGCGGCCTGCGTCATGCACAAGCCGAAGCTGCTTTTGCTCGACGAGCCCACCGCGGGCGTCGACCCCAAGGCGCGGCGCGACTTCTGGGACGAGATCCACCGGCTCGCCGCCGACGGGCTGACCGTGCTCGTCTCCACCCACTACATGGACGAGGCCGAGCGCTGCCACCGCATCAGCTACATCGCCTATGGCCGCATGCTGGCGACGGGCACGGTGGACGAGGTGATCGCCGAGGCGGGCCTGGCCACCTTCGTCCTGCGCGGGCCCGACCTCGGCCTGCTGGCGCGGGACGTTTCCGGCCTGCCCGGCGTCGAGCAGGCCGCGCCGTTCGGCGCGACGCTGCATGTCGTCGGCTCCGACGCCGCGCTCCTTTCGGCCTCGCTCGCGCCGCTCGCCGCGCGGCCCGGCATCAGCGTCGAGCCCGGCCAGACCAGCCTGGAGGACGTGTTCATCAAGTTCATGGCCGACGCGCGGGACAACATCCAATGAGCGGCTTCTTCTCGCTTGCCCGCCTCGGCGCGCTGCTGATCAAGGAGTTCATCCAGATGCGGCGCGACCGCATCACCTTCGGCATGATGCTGGGCGTGCCGCTCATCCAGCTCCTTCTGTTCGGCTATGCGATCAACCCCGACCCGAAGCAGCTTCCGGCCGCGCTCGTCGCCGTCAGCCAGGACCAGTACACGCGCGCGCTCGTCTCGGCGCTGGAGACGACCGGCTACTACCGCTTCGGCCATGTCGTCGCGAGCGCGGCGCAGGCCGAGGAGCTGCTGGCGACCGGCGCGGTGGCGTTCGTCGTCACCGTCCCGTCCGACCTCGCGCGCCGCATCGAGCGCGGCGACCGGCCGCGCGTGCTGGTCGAGGCCGACGCCACCGACCCCTCGGCGTCGAGCGGCGCGCTGTCGACGCTCGGCACGGTGGCAAGCCGCGCGCTCATCGGCGCGCGCGGCGCCGAGCGCGCGATGCAGGGCGAGGCGGGCGGCGAGGTCGAGATCGTGGTCCACCGCCGCTACAATCCCGAAGGCATCTCCCAGTACAACATCGTGCCGGGCCTGCTCGGCGTCATCCTGCAGATGACCATGGTGATGATGACCTCGATCGCGCTCACCCGCGAGATCGAGCGCGGAACCATGGAGAACCTGCTCGCCATGCCGGCGAGCCCGCTGGAGATCATGCTGGGCAAGGTGCTGCCCAGCCTCGCCGTCGGCGCGGTGCAGATGGTGGTGGTGCTCGCCGCCGCCAAGCTCCTGTTCGACATCCCCTTCGCCGGCAGCGCCTCGCTGCTGCTCGCGGCCGTGCTCGCCTTCGTGCTGGCGCTGGTGCTGCTCGGCTACCTGATCTCGACCATGGCGCGCACCCAGATGCAGGCGCTGCAACTCACCTTCTTCTTCTTCCTGCCCTCGATCATGCTGTCGGGCTTCATGTTCCCGTTCCGCGGCATGCCGCAATGGGCGCAGTGGATCGGCGAGTTCTTCCCGCTGACCCATTTCCTGCGCGTCATCCGCAGCGTGATGCTGAAGGGCTCCGGCCTCGGCGAGATCGCCTTCGAGGCGAGCGTGCTTTGCCTGTTCATCCTCGCCTACGGCGCGCTGGCGCTGGCGCGCTTCCGCAACACGCTCGACTGAAGGGTTTTTCTGTCGGCATCGGACCGAAAAGTGCTCACACTTTTCGGTCCGATGCCCCTACTTGGTCCCGTACATGCGGTCGCCGGCGTCGCCGAGGCCGGGCACGATGTAGCCCTTCTCGTTGAGCTTCTCGTCTATGGCGGCGGTGACGACCGGCACGTCGGGGTGGGCGGCGGTGAAGCGGGCGATTCCTTCCGGCGCGGCGAGCAGGCAGACATAGCGCAGGTTGGTCGCGCCGCGCTCCTTGAGCTTGTCGACGGCGGCGACGGCGGAATTGGCGGTGGCCAGCATCGGGTCGACGACGATGACCAGGCGGTCCTCCAGGTCGCTCGGCGCCTTGAAGAAATACTCGACCGCCTGCAGCGTCTCGTGGTCGCGATAAAGCCCGATATGGGCGACGCGGGCGGCCGGCACCAGGTCGAGCATGCCGTCGAGCAGGCCGTTGCCGGCGCGCAGCACCGAGGCGAACACCAGCTTCTTGCCCTCCAGCGTCGGCGCCTCGATGGTGGCCAGCGGCGTCTCGATCACGCGCGTCGTCAGCGCCAGCCCGCGCGTGACCTCGTAGCACAGCAGCAGCGAGATCTCGCGCAGGAGCCGGCGGAAGCTGGCCGTCGACGTCCCCTTGTCGCGCATGATGGTGAGCTTGTGCTGGACAAGCGGATGGTCGACGACGGTCACGCCCTGCATATGCCTCTCCGTTCTTTACCAGCCGGCGATCCTAGCGGCAGACGGGCCGTCACGATACCTTCGGTGCGTCCGCAAACCACAGCTTTGTGGCCCGCCCGCACGCGCTCCGGCCGCCCGGGCGGCGCGGCCGATCATCGCGGCTTCGGCGATGGCGCAGCCATCGTCAATCGTCTATGGTCGCGCCGGTTTTCGGACGGATGATGCAGATGTCGGATGAACGCACCACCGCCGCGGGCGGCATGGAGACGGCCTACGGCTTTCGCCGCGTCGGCGCGGGCGAGAAGCAGGGCCTCGTCAACGAGGTGTTCCACAAGGTCGCCTCGCGCTACGACCTGATGAACGACCTGATGTCGGGCGGGCTGCACCGGCTGTGGAAGGACGCCATGGTCGCCTGGCTCAATCCGCCCAAACGGGGGGACTGGCGCGTGCTCGACGTCGCCGGCGGCACCGGCGACATCGCCTTCCGCATCGTCGAAGCCTCGCGCCGCAACGCCCATGCCACCGTGCTCGACATCAACGGCTCGATGCTGAAGGTAGGAGAAGAACGCGCCGAAAGCCGCGGGCTTGCCGGCCACGTCGATTTCGTCGAGGCCAACGCCGAGGAACTGCCCTTCGCCGACGCCGGCTTCGACGCCTACACCATCGCCTTCGGCATCCGCAACGTGCCGCGCATCGACGCGGCCCTTTCGGAGGCGTACCGGGTGCTGAAGCCCGGCGGGCGCTTCCTTTGCCTCGAATTCTCCGAGGTGGAGATGCCGCTGCTCGACAGGATCTACGAGGCGTGGTCGTTCAGGGCGATCCCGCAGATCGGCGAGGTCGTGGCCGGCGACGGCGAGCCCTACCGCTATCTGGTCGAATCCATCGCCAAGTTCCCCAACCAGCGCAATTTCGCCGCCATGATCGAGCGCGCCGGCTTCGAGCGCGTGACGTGGCGCAACTATTCCGGCGGCATCGCCGCGCTCCATTCGGGCTGGAAGCTGTGAGGTCTTCCGCCCGATGAGCACCGTCGCCGCCTGGTTCCGGCTGGTCCGCGCCGGCTGGATCATGACCCGCGAGGGTGTCTTCGCCGCGCTGCCCGGCGACCAGCTTTCCGGCCTGCCGCACGCCGGCTGGCGGCTGGCGCGGCTTCTGGCAAAGCGGGCGACGAAGACCAGCCAGCGCAGCCAGCGCCTGTCGCGCGCGGTCGACCGGCTGGGGCCTTCCTATGTCAAGCTCGGCCAGTTCCTCGCGACAAGGCCCGACGTGGTCGGCGCCGAGATCGCCATGGACCTCGCCAATCTCCAGGACCGCATGGCGACCTTCCCGACCATCGAGGCGGTCGAGGAGATCGAGGGCTCGCTCGGCCGCCCGGTCGGCGACCTCTATGCCCGCTTCGACGAGCCCATCGCCGCCGCCTCGATCGCGCAGGTGCATCCGGCGACGGTGATGCGCGACGGGGTCGAGGGACGGGTCGCGGTCAAGGTCATCCGTCCCGGCGTGCGCCGCCGCTTCATGAACGACCTCGAAAGCTACTTCCTCGCCGCCCGGTTGCAGGAGCGATTCATTCCCGCCACGAGGCGGCTCAAGCCCGTCGAGGTGACGAGGACGCTCGCCCAGACGACGAAGATCGAGATGGACCTGCGGCTGGAGGCGGCCGCGCTGTCGGAGCTGGGCGAGAACACGAAGGACGATCCCGGCTTCCGCGTGCCCTGGGTCGACTGGGAGCGCACCGGCCGCGACGTCGTCACCATGGAATGGGTCGACGGCATCAAGATGAGCGACGTCGAGGGCCTGCGCGCCGCCGGCCACGACCTGAACGCGCTCGCCGCCACGCTGATCCAGTCCTTCCTGCGGCATACGCTGCGCGACGGCTTCTTCCACGCCGACATGCACCCCGGCAACCTGTTCGTGGAAGCCGACGGCACCATCGTCGCCGTCGATCTCGGCATCGCCGGCCGGCTCGGCCGCAAGGAGCGGCGCTTCCTCGCCGAAATCCTCTACGGCTTCATCGTGCGCGACTACCGCCGCGTCGCCGAGGTGCATTTCGAGGCCGGCTACGTGCCGCGCGCCCACGACATCGACGCCTTCGCGCAGGCGATCCGCGCCATCGGCGAGCCGATCCACGGCCAGCCGGCCGAGACCATCTCGATGGCGCGGCTCCTGACGCTGCTGTTCGAGGTCACCGAGCTGTTCGACATGGCGACGCGGCCGGAGCTGGTGCTTCTGCAAAAGACGATGGTGGTGGTCGAGGGCGTGGCGCGCACGCTCGATCCCGCCTTCAACATGTGGAAGACGTCCGAGCCGGTGGTCGGCGACTGGATCAGGGCCAATCTCGGCCCGCGCGGCCTGCTCGACGACGCGCGCGAGGGCGTGTCCGCCATCGTGGCGCTCGCCCGCCAGGCGCCGGAACTGGCCGAGCGCGCCGAGCGGCTGTCGCGCGAGATCGACGCCATGGCCGAGAACGGCCTGCGCTTCGACGACGCCACCGCCGACAAGATCGGCCGCGCCGAGGCGCGGCGCACGCGCTCGGGCCGCGTGGCGCTGTGGGCGATCGCCGCGACGCTGGTATGGATCGCGTGGCGGACCGGCTGAGTCTTGGCTATGGTGGCGCGATCAGGGAGGCGGATCGGCGAATGACTCTTTCGGACAAGCGCATCCTGCTGATCATCGGCGGCGGCATCGCCGCCTACAAGTGCCTCGACCTGATCCGACGGCTGCGCGAGCGCGGCGCTTCGGTGCGCTGCGTCATGACGAAGGCGGCGCAGCAGTTCGTCACCCCGCTTGCCGTCGGCGCGCTGTCGGCGACCCATGTCTTCACCGACCTGTTCGACCGCCACGACGAGCACGATGTCGGCCATATCCGCCTGTCGCGCGAGGCCGACCTGATCGTGGTGGCTCCCGCCACCGCCGACCTCATGGCCAAGATGGCGCACGGGCTGGCCGACGACCTCGCCTCCGCCGTGCTCGTCGCCACCAACCGGCCGGTGCTCGCCGCCCCGGCCATGAACCCGGCGATGTGGGAGAACGCGGCGACGCGGCGCAACCGCAAGACGCTCGAAAGGGACGGCATCCGCTTCGTCGGCCCCAACAGCGGCGAGATGGCGGAGGCGGGCGAGGCCGGCATCGGCCGCATGGCCGAGCCGCTGGAGATCGTCGCCGCGGTCGAGGCGCTGCTCGGCGGCGAAGCCAGGCCGCTTGCCGGCAGGAAGATCGTCGTCACCTCCGGCCCGACGCACGAGCCGATCGACCCGGTGCGCTACATCGCCAACCGCTCGTCGGGCAAGCAGGGCCACGCCATCGCCGCCGCGCTGGTCAGGCTCGGCGCCGACGTGCGGCTCGTTTCCGGCCCGGTGACGATCCCCGACCCCGCCGGTGTGACCGTCACCCGCGTCGAGACCGCGCGGCAGATGCTGGCGGCGGTGGAAGCGGCGCTGCCCGCCGATGCCGGCATCTTCGTCGCCGCCGTCGCCGACTGGCGCACCGACGGCGAGGCCGGCCAGAAGATCAAGAAGGAGCCGGGCAAGGGGCCGCCGGCCCTGCAGATGGTCGAGAACCCCGACATCCTGGCCACCGTCGGCCACCACGCCCGGCGGCCGGGGCTGATCGTCGGCTTCGCGGCCGAGACGCAGGACGTGGTGGCGAACGCCCGCGTCAAGCTCGCCAAGAAGGGCGCGGACCTGATCGTCGCCAACGACGTGTCGCACGACAGCGGCGTCAACGCCGCGGGCGTGATGGGGGGCGACAGGAACCGGGTGAAGATCGTCTCGGCCGGCGGCGTCGAGGACTGGCCGGAGATGGACAAGGACGAGGTCGCCGCCCGGCTTGCCGGGCTGATCGCCGAGAAACTGGCGCGCTGACGCGCCTTCTGTGGACGCGGCCCTGCGGACGCCGCGCCGCACTCGACAAACCGTCCGGGTCTTGTCACTTTTCCGTCATGACCGTCGCACCCTTTTTCTTCAACACGACGCCCTCGCTCCTGTTCGAGCCGGGGGCGGCGCGGCGCCTGGGCGCCATAACCGGCCCGCGGCTCGGCCGCGCCGTGCTGTTCGTCACCGATCCCGGCCTGCGCCGGCTCGGCCTGTGCGATGCGGCCCTCGCCTCGCTCGAAGCGGAAGGCATCGCCGCGACGGTGTTCGACGCGGTCGAGGCCGATCCGTCGCGGGCGACGCTGATGAAGGCGGTGGAGGCGGGCCGGCAGGCGAGGGCGACCGGCGTCGTCGGCTTCGGCGGCGGCTCCTCGCTCGACGTCGCCAAGCTGGCCGCATTGCTGCTCGGCTCCGGCGAGGACCTCGACCAGGCCTGGGGCGTGGGCCAGGCGAAGGGGCCGCGCCTGCCGCTGGCGCTGGTTCCAACCACCGCCGGCACCGGCTCGGAGGTGACGGCCGTCTCCATCATCACCGTCGGCGAGGAGGAGAAGCGCGGCGTCTCCAGCGCGATCATCCTGCCCGACATCGCCGTGCTCGATCCCGAGCTCACGCTCGGCCTGCCGCCGGCGATCACCGCCGCCACCGGCATCGACGCCATGGTCCACGCCATCGAGGCCTACGCCTCGAAGAACGCCAACAACAACCCGCTGTCCAGGATGCTGGCCAAGGAGGCGCTGCGGCTCATCGGCGCCAACATCGAGACGGCGGTGGCCGACGGAAGGAACGTCGCGGCCCGCTCGGCCATGCTGCTGGGCTCGATGCTGGCGGGGCAGGCCTTCGCCAACGCGCCGGTGGCGGCCGTCCATGCGCTGGCCTATCCGATCGGCGGCACCTTCCACATCCCGCACGGGCTGTCGAACGCGCTGGTGCTGCCGCACGTGCTGCGCTTCAACGCGCCCGACGCCGCCCATCTCTACGCCGAGATCGCCGCCGACGCCTTCCCGCATCTGGCCGGCGAGGAGAGCGTGCAGGGCCGCTGCGCGGCGTTCATCGAGGAACTGGCGGCGCTGTCGCGGCGGGTGGGCTTGCAGCCGCGCCTGCGCGACGTCGGCATCCCCGAAAGCGCGCTGGCGAAGATGGCGGCCGACGCGATGAAGCAGCAGCGGCTCCTCGTCAACAATCCGCGCGAGGTGGGCGAAGCCGACGCGCTGGCGATCTACCGGGCCGCCTGGTGATGGCGCAGCGCCCGACTCCCTCCTCGCGCGACGACTACCGCGCGTTCAGGACGATCCAGACGCGGTGGATGGACAACGACATCTACGGCCACATGAACAACGTGGTCCATTATTCGCTGTTCGACACCGCCGTGAACGGCTGGCTGATCGGCGCCGGCGCGCTCGACATCCATGGCGGCGACCAGATCGGCCTCGTCGTCGAGACCGGCTGCCGCTATTTCGCGGAAATGGCCTTCCCCGACATGGTGACGGCCGGCATCCGCGTGGCGAAGCTCGGCTCGTCGTCGGTGCGCTACGAGGTCGGCCTGTTCCGCAACGACGAGCAGACGGCCGCCGCCGAGGGCTTCTTCGTCCACGTCTATGTCGACCGCACGACAAGACGGCCCAAGCCGCTCAACGGCCGCCTGCGCGACGCGCTCGAAGGAATCGCGATATGAGCGCGCCCGAGGAGGACAGGCTCGTCGCGCTCGAAATCCGCTATGCCGAGCAGGAGCGCACGCTCGCCGAGCTGTCCGACCAGCTCGCGCAGCAATGGAAGACGATCGAGCGCCTGCAGAAGAAGCTCGACGCGCTGACCGAGCGCTTCCTCGCGCTGGAGGAGCAGGCGACGCCGGAAGCGCCGGTGACGAAGCCGCCGCACTGGTGAGGGGGAAGCCGGGGATGAGCGCCAGGGACCGCATGAACGTCAGGGACCGCATGGCGCGGGCCGAGGATTACGTGCTCGGCCTGATGGACGAGCACGAGCGCGAGCGCGCCGAGCGCGACATGGAGGTGGACGCCGCCTTTCGCGACTGCGTGCTGGAGCTGGCCCGGCGGCTGCAAAGGCTGCACGAGGACAAGGGGCTCGCGCGCCCGGCCGATGCGGCATGGGACGACATCGCGGCGCGGCTTGCCGCCCTGCCGCAGATGGCCGGCATGGCCGCCCCGGCAAGGCGCAGGCCGGCGGCGCGGGTCCGCCCCGTCGGCCATGGCCTGCATGCGCTCGGCGGCCGGCGCGGGCTCGCGGTCGCGCTGGCGCTCGCCGCCGCCTTCGCGCTCGGCTGGCTTTCCGCCCGGCTGATGTGAGCGGCCCCTACCCCGCGGCCGGAATGGCGCAGGAGACGCCGGTTCCCTTCAGCCCGCAATAGCCGCCCGGGTTCCTGGCGAGATATTGCTGGTGCTCCTCCTCGGCGAAATAGAAGGCCGGGGCGGGGGCAATCTCCGTCGTCACCGCGCCGCGTCCGGCGCCCGCGAGCGCGGCCTGATAGGCGGCGCGCGAGGCTTGCGCCTGCGCCTGCTGCGCGTCCGAGGTGGTGAAGACGGCCGAGCGATAGGTGGTGCCGACGTCATTGCCCTGGCGCATGCCCTGCGTGGGGTCGTGGTTCTCCCAGAACAGCCGCAGCAGGTCGCCGTAGGACACCGAGGCGGGATCGAACACGACCAGCACGGTCTCGGCGTGGCCGGTCAGGCCGGTGCAGGTTTCGCGATAGGTCGGGTTGGGCGTGATACCGCCCTGATAGCCCGCCGCCGTCACCCACACGCCCGGCACCTGCCAGTAGAGCCGCTCCACGCCCCAGAAGCAGCCCATGCCGAAATAGGCCGTCTCCATGCCCTGCGGATAGGGCCCGTGCAGCGGCCGGCCGGAGACGAAGTGGTGCGTGGCCGTCGGGATCGGCGCGTCGCGGCCGGGCAGCGCCTCCTGCGGCATCGGCAGCCTGAGCTTCTTGGCGGGCACGTCGTTCAGGAAAAACATGGCTGCGTTCCTTTCTGCCTCGTGATGGCGGCCGGAGGCATCGGCCTCGATGGTCGAGGCGGCTCCGGCCGGAAAACCGCTTCGCGCTTTCCCCGGAACTGCCCTATGCCGCGAAACGGCGCTCGCGGCGCGGACGCCGCCGGCCGGCGAGCGCGACCAGCAGCGACAGGGCGGCGAACACCGCGAAGCCCGGCAGACCAAGCAGGCCCAGCGCCACCGGGTCCCATGCGAGCGCCGGCAGGTTCGCCGTCACCAGCGCCTCGAAGCGGTGGAGGCTGTCGGGCGACAGCGCCATCCACGACGCGCCGAGCGGCGTCGTCACCAGGCTGCCGGCGGCGATGGAGCGCGTGGCGTCGAGCACCGCCATGATGACGGCGACGGCGAGCAGGATCATCGACAGAAGGCGCAGCAGGGCCTTGAACATGGGTGGCGTCGGCCTTTCCTTCGCGGCGGTCTCGCACGCGGATCGTCGTCCCATCAGATAGGCCCGGCCGGCCCGCTTGGCAATCGCGCAGCGCGCTCAGGCGGCCGCGCGCGCGGCGCGCCTGCCGTGCGGCGTCTTGCTCCAGTGATGCGGCCGCCGGTAGATCTCCCATAGCGCCGTCCAGGCGGCGACCGACAGCAGCAGCCAGTGAAGCGGGGTCAGGGCGACGATCCGCAGCGGCCGCGTCTTCTCGCCCGGCGTCAGCGTGGCCATGCCGAGCAGGATGAAGGCGACGTAGCCGCCGACGATGTTGGCGAGGCCGATGACCGCGATCGCCGCCTCGCCGCCGGCGAGCGCGCCGGTCCACGCCACCTTGCCGATGGCGTAGAGCACGGAGGCGACGAACACCGGATGCACCAGCGCCGAGACCACCATGCCGAGCGACAGGATCTGCATGGCCAGGAACGAGGCCGGGCCGAGCTCGCGCCACAGCGCCACCGGCTCGCGCATGTGGACGAGCCAGGTCTGCATCCAGCCCTTGAACCAGCGCACGCGCTGCGGCAGCCACACGGCGAGCGTCTCGGGCGCGTCCTCGTAGGTCGGCCGCGTGATGACGCCGGTGCGGTAGCCGTAGCGGCCGAGCCGCACGCCGAGCTCGGCATCCTCGGTGACGTTGTAGGCGTCCCAGCCGCCCACCTCCTCGAGCGCGGCGCGGCGGAAATGGTTGGAGGTGCCGCCGAGCGGCAGCACCAGCCGGTGGCGGGCCAACCACGGCAGCAGGCCGCGGAACAGCGCCGCGTACTCGAAGGAAAACATCAGCGACAGCGCGCTCGCCCTGGCGTTGGTGACGACCAGCGGCGCCTGAAGGCACGCCACCTCCGGTCCCTCCGCGCAAAAGCGCTGCCACGCCTCCACCAGTTGCAGCGGATGCGGCCGGTCCTCGGCATCGAACAGCGTGACGATCTCGCCGCTGCACAGCGGCAGCGCATAGGCCAGCGCCTTGGGCTTGGTGCGCGGCGTGCCCGGCGGCACCAGCACCACCTCCATGCACGGGGCGAGCGGCAGCGCGCGCAGCGCCGCCAGCGTCTCGCCGTCGTCGGCCTCGCAGACCAGCTTGATCTCCAGCCGGGTGCGCGGCCATTGCAGCTTGCCGAGGGCGGCCAGAAGCTGCGGCAGCACCTCGCGCTCGCGGTAGAGCGCCACCAGCACCGAATAGACCGGCTGCGAGGACGGATCGGCCGGCGGCAGGCGCCGCAGCCGCGGCGGCGCGGCGCTGCGATAGGCGGCAAGGCGCAGCGCCACGCAGGCGGTGAAGCCCATGGCGGCGAGGCAGTGGAAGACGATCATCGTCGGCAGCGGCGCCAGCCACAGCAGCAGCAGGAAGGCGAAGACCGCCGCCGCCGCGCTCGCGCCCTGCCAGGCGTTGACGACCGTGCGCGCGGAAAACTCCGGCGAGCGCAGGAACAGCCCATGCTGGGCGTCGAACAGCAGCCGGCTGCGGCTGCGCGCGACGACCGCCGTCCGCAGCGCCGAGGGCGGCGCAAGGCGCAGGCTCCGGCGCAGGTCCGGCGCCCGCTCGAGCCGCGCCCGCAGCTCGGCGAGGTCGAGGGCGGGATCGGCGACGAGATAGGCGGTGTCGCCGCGCGCATCGCGCACCAGCGCAAGCCGCAGGCCCCGCCGCGTGCGCAGCGACGCCAGCCGCCGCTCCTCGTCGGCGAGGAACGCCCCGTCGTCGACGGTCTCGACGAAGGGCAGGCCGAGCTCGCAGGCGACGGCGCGGAACAGCGCCTGCTCCCCGACCTGCCCCCGGACGATCAGCTCCTCCGCGAAGCCGGTGCCGAGCGCCACGGCGCGCGCGGCCGCGCTCTCGCCTTCCTGCCGCGGAAGGCCGAGCCGCGCCAGGATCGGCAGCCACGCCCGCACCAGCGCCGCGCGCCGGTCCCCGTCGGGATCGAACGCGACGGGCCGCACCTCCTTTCGCGCCGGCGGCGCGTCTTCGGGCGCGGCGCGCAGGAGGTCGTGCGATGTCAGGAAATGCAGCGGCGGAATGCCGGAAGCATCGCCATGTGCCTCGCGCAGCGCCATGTCCCGGCGTCAGCCGGCGGTGGAGGGCGGGAAGAACGGCAAGTCGTGGCGGCGGCGGCAAGGATCGCGGAAAAACCGGATTGCAGAAATGCACATATGAAATGCAGGTGAATTATTGTTTTTCAGCATCGCCGGTTCCCCCATGTGAAATAGAATACATTTTTTCATTTATTTCAATAAGATTAGGCGACAGAAAATCATCGTCCGCGGCGGAGGGACAGCGCGGGTCGCGCATGACGGCGGCGCGCCGGCCGGCGACGCGGGCTTCCACCGAGGCATGCGGGAGGCCGCGCCCAGCGACCCGGCCGGTTGACAGGAGCCGCGGCGCGCTGGAGAGATGGCGGCACGTTCCACCCCACATGCGCACGATGCCCGGCCTCACCCTCCTTCTTCGCCTTCTCCTGCTTGCCGCCTGCGCCGCCTGGGCCGGCGCTCCGGCGCGCGCGGCCGAGCCCGCGATCCCGCGCTACTGGGACGAGAAGGAGCAGCTTCCCAAGCCCGACCTTTCAGCCGTGGCGCGGGTGCGCTTCCTGACGACGGTGGACTTCCCGCCCTTCAACTTCCTCGACAAGGAGGGCAGGCTCGCCGGCTTCCATGTCGAGCTGGCGCGGGCGCTGTGCCGCGAGCTCGACATCGTGACGCGCTGCCAGATCCAGGCCCTGCCGTGGGACGAGCTCGACGCGGCCGTCGCGGCGGGCCAGGGCGAGGCGCTGATCGCCGGAACCGCGATCACGGCGGCGACGCGCGAACTCTACGCCTTCTCGCGACCCTATCTGCGCTTTCCCGCCCGTTTCGCGGCGCCCAAGGCGAGCGACATGGCCGAGCCGATGCACGCCGCCGTTTCGGGCAGGCGCATCGGCGTGCTCGCCGGCTCGAGGCACGAGGCGATGCTGCGGCGCTATTTCCCGGCGGCGCGGCCGGTCACCTATTCGCGGCTCGACTGGCTCTACGGCGACCTGCGCGAGGGCAAGCTCGACGGCGTGTTCGGCGACGGCATGCGGCTGTCGTTCTGGCTGGCCGGCTCGGGCGCCGGCGGCTGCTGCCGCTTCGTCGGCGGCCCGTATCTGGCGCCGGAGTTCCTCGGCCACGGCCTCGCGATCGCCGTCGGGCGCGACGACGCCGTGCTCGCGCAGGCCTTCGACCACGCGCTGCGCGAGATCGGCGTCAAGGGCGTGTTCGCCGAGCTCTACCTGAAATATTTCCCGGTCGGCTTCTACTGAGCAAGCCTATCCGATGGGCCGGTGGCGGATGCGCGCGGCGCGCTCGATGGCCAGCCCTGTTCCCCGGTCGAGGTCGAAGCGCTCGCGCAGCAGCTCGAGCAGGCGGTCCTCCTCCAGCTTCACGGAAAGGTCGGCCGAGGCGATGTCGACGGCGAGCGCGTAGGCGGTCTCGCGCAGCTCGGGCGACAGCGCCTCGGCGATCAGGTCGAGCACGCCGGAAAAGCCCGCCTCCTCCTGAAGCAGCCGCTGGCAGTCCTGCGCCACGGCGAGCGTGCGCGCCTGCTCGAAGCCGCGGAAGGCAGGCAGCGTGCGCACGATGGCGCCGATGCGCGCCAGCTCCTCGTCGCCCATGTCGCGGTCGGAGGCGGACAGGATGACCATGAGATAGACCAGCGCTTCCTGCGGGGTCGGCTTCGGCATGACAGGCTCCGTGAGTTGGTGTTGCGGCCGCAAATTAGGAGGCCGCACCGCCCGCCGCAACGAAAAAGCCGGGGTGCGGGCCGGCCGAGATTGACGCACCGCGGCAGCGCGCCTAGAGGTTTGGCGCGCGCGCATGCCCGCGAGCCTCCCCCTGCGAACCTCCATGGAACGCCGACCATGACCCAGACGCGACCGAACTCGCTTCCCCTCACGCCCGAACTCATCGCCGCGGCGCAGGACAGCAAGGCCTGGCCGTTCGAGGAGGCGCGCAAGATCGTCAAACGCTACGAGGGGCGCGACTGGCCGGCCGAGATCCTGTTCGAGAGCGGCTACGGCCCCTCCGGCCTGCCGCATATCGGCACGTTCGGCGAGGTGGCGCGCACGACGATGGTGCGCACCGCCTTCCGCGTGCTGACGCAGGACAAGGTGCCGACAAGGCTGCTGTGCTTCTCCGACGACATGGACGGGATGCGCAAGATCCCCGACAACGTGCCCGACCGCGCCTTCCTCGAACCCTATCTGCACATGCCGCTGACCGTGGTGCCCGACCCGTTCGGCGGCAGGTACGACAGCTTCGGCCATCACAACAACGCCATGCTGCGGCGCTTCCTCGACACGTTCGGCTTCGACTACGAGTTCGCCAGCGCCACCGACTACTACAAGTCGGGCCGCTTCGACGCCACGCTCAGGCTCGCCGTGAAGCGCTATGACGACATCATGAAGGTGATGCTGCCCACGCTCGGCCCCGAGCGGCAGGCGACCTACAGCCCCTTCCTGCCGATCTCGCCGAAGACCGGCCGCGTGCTCTACGTGCCGATGAAGCGCGTCGACCCTGACGCCGGCACCATCACCTTCGACGACGAGGACGGCGAGGAGGTGACGCTTCCGGTCACCGGCGGCGCGGTCAAGCTGCAATGGAAGCCGGATTTCGGCATGCGCTGGGCGGCCCTCGGCGTCGATTTCGAGATGTTCGGCAAGGACCACCAGACCAACGCGGCGATCTACGACCGCATCTGCGTCATCCTCGGCGGCCGCGCGCCCGAGCACTTCGTCTACGAGCTGTTCCTCGACGAGAAGGGCGAGAAGATCTCGAAGTCGAAGGGCAACGGGCTGACCATCGACGAGTGGCTGACCTACGCGCCGACCGAGAGCCTGGCGCTCTACATGTTCCAGCGGCCGCGCCAGGCCAAGAAGCTCTATTTCGACGTCATCCCGCGCGCGGTCGACGAATACTACCAGTTCCTCGCCGCCTATCCGAGGCAGGACTGGAAGGAGCGGCTCGGCAACCCGGTCTGGCACATCCATTCCGGCAACCCGCCGGCGGTGGACATGCCGGTGTCGTTCGCGCTGCTGCTCAACCTCGTCAGCGCCTCCAACGCCCACGACAAGGCCGTGCTGTGGGGCTTCATCTCGCGCCACGCGCCGGGCGTGTCGCCGCAGACGCATCCCGAGCTCGACCGCCTCGTCGGCTTCGCGATCCGCTATTTCGACGACTTCGTGAAGCCGTCGAAGGTCTTTCGCGCGCCCGACGCGGTGGAGACGGAGGCGCTTCAGGCGCTGTCGGACAAGCTCGCCACGCTTCCGGCCGGCGCGGACGGCGAGGCGATCCAGAACGCCGCGCTCGACGTTGCCCGGCGGATCGAGCGCTATCAGGACCACGCCAGGAAAAGCCCCGAGGGCGGTCCGGGCGTGTCGGTCGCCTTCTTCCAGATGATCTATCAGGTGCTGATCGGCCAGGAACGCGGCCCGCGCTTCGGCTCCTTCGTCGCGCTCTACGGCATCGACAACACGCGCGCGCTGATCGGCAAGGCGCTGAAAGGCGAGCTAGCCGCCTGACGGGGCGGCGCCTGACGGGTCGGCGCTTGCCGGGCCGGGCGACGGCGGATCGCCGTCCGCCGCCGGGTCGGCGCCAGCCTCGGGCACGGTGACGGCAAAGGGCGCGAGCGCCGCGGGCGCCGCGCCATGGAGGCCGCGCCCGGCCTTGCGCGCCTCCTCCTCCAGCGCCGCGTAGCGGAGATCGGCCGGATCGGCGCGCGCCCAGCCCTGCCCGACCAGCCATGCGCCGGCATCCTGCCCGCCCAGCCGGCACGGCGTCGTCACCGGCGCGGCCGGCGGCGCCGGCGGCACCACGCAGGCGAGCGCGCGGCCGCGCAGCCAGTTGCGGAAGGCGGTGCGGGCATGGACGCCGCAGGGCCACGACGCATCGCCGCTGCCGCAGGTCTCGCCGGCCGGGGTCGGCCGCACGCCGGCCAGCACCACGCGATAGCCCCCGGAACCGAACTCGCCCGCCGCGACCACCAGCGGCCGGTGCAGGATCGTCTCCTTCGGCGGCCCTTCGGAGGGCGCGTGCGCGCGGCCGATCGGGCTCAGCGGCTCGCGGGCCTCGACGCGCTCCAGCACCTGCGGCGCCACCGGCGGCGGCGCCACGACCTCCGGCGCGACGGGCCGCGCCGCGCCCGGCGCCGGCCGCAAAGGCGGCGT
>QEVK01000008.1 GCA_003577315.1 Hyphomicrobiales bacterium
GCGACGCCGGTGACGCGGCCCGCCTCGACGATCAGCCGCTCGACGCGCGCCCCGAACGTGACCGCCGTGGCCGGCAGGCGCCGCCCCAGCTGTTCGGGCATGGCGCCGATGCCGGCGCGTGGCAAGACGGCGCACCCAGCGAGAAACATCTTCAGCGTGAACCAGAGCGGTCCCGCGCTTGACGCGAGCGACGGATCGAGCGTGATGCCTCCCCAAAATGGCCGGGCGAACCGCTCGACGAACGCCGAGGAATAGCTCAGGCGCCGCAACGTCTCCGCCGCCGACTCGTCTGGCATGGCCATGGCTGCAAGTGGGGCCAACTGCCGAAGTCCAGGCCGGAGTACTGGAAGCCGAAGATTGAAACAAACAGAGAACGTGATAAGAGAGCCTTAACCGAGTTGCGGGAAGCTGGATGGGAGCCGCTCGTTGTCTGGCAGTGCGAACTGAGGGACTTCGAAGGAGCCGTCGGCCGTGTCGAAGCCTTCCTGAGAAGCTAGGTTTCGCTGGTCAATCCGGCGCCACACCGATATGTTGAGTGAAAACGACAGGGAGCAAGGCATGGCAAGACCGATAGGAGTCGACCTGTTCGCAGGGGCCGGGGGCATGAGCCTCGGCTTCGAGCAAGCCGGCTTCGATGTGGTCGCGGCCGTCGAACTCGACCCTGTCCACGCCGCGGTGCACAAGTACAATTTCCCGCGATGCGCCGTTCTTCCAAGATCTGTCACGCACGTCTCAGGCGACGACATCAGGGCGGCTGCCGGGATCGGCAACCGTCGTGTGGATGTCGTGTTCGGAGGCGCTCCTTGCCAAGGCTTCTCGCTGATTGGCCAGCGGGCCTTGGACGACCCCAGAAACGGACTTGTCAAGGACTTCGTGCGCATCGTCAGAGAACTCGATGCCGCATATTTCGTCTTCGAGAACGTAAAAGGGCTCACGGTCGGAAAGCACCGGAAATTCCTGTTCGAACTGATCGAAGAGTTCGAGGCTGCCGGTTACGAGGTGCAGAAGGATTGGCGTGTTCTTAATGCGGCCGACTATGGCGTGCCGCAGGATCGCCAGAGGTTGATCCTCATGGGCGCCAAGAGAGGCGAAGAGGTGCCGGCCTACCCGACAACAATTGCCGAGAGGCCGACGTGCCAAGCCGCGCTCGCCGATCTGCCCGACGCCGAACTCTTCGAAGAGCTTAGGTCGTCGGATTACGTCGAGACGTCTGACTTTGGGAAGCCGAGCAAATATGCCGAACCTCTGCGAGGGCTTGGAAACGATGCCTGGGCCTTCGGACATCCGAGAAAGTGGGATCCGAGCCTGCTCACTTCGAGCGCGCGCACCGAGCACACCGAGATTTCGCGGCGTCGTTTCCGAGAAACCGATCAGGGACGGGTCGAGCCGATTTCCCGGTTCTTCAAGCTCCCGGCGGACGGCGTATCCAATACTCTTCGCGCTGGGACCGACTCGGCACGAGGGGCGTTCACGAGCCCGAGGCCGATCCACTATGCCTACGCACGCTGCGTGACCGTACGAGAGATGGCGCGTCTTCACGGCTTCCCTGACTGGTTCCGTTTCAATGCCACCAAATGGCATGGGGCCCGTCAGATCGGTAACGCCGTACCGCCGCCACTTGCACGCGCCGTCGCGGCAGCCGTTATTCGAGCCCTAGGCATCGAACCCACTCGCCCGACAGAGGCTATCGCCCTTGGCGACGAGCGGCTCCTGACCATGGGCAACACCGAGGCCGCAGCGCACTTCCAGGTCGAAAACCCAATAGGTCGACGGGACAAGAAGAGCGGCGCCAAGAAGCGAAAGCAGGAAGAAATCGAGGCCTCATATGCCCTTAACGGGCGGCCTGAGTTCGTAGATGGCGTCGCTGGCTAGCGTAAGCTCATCGAGCGCGTGTGCGTCGGTTCTCCTGACGGCCTCAAATTCCGTAAGATAGAAGCCGACGCCTCTGACGGTTCGGAGGCCGATCGGGACGACCGTGTCGACTTCTGCTTCCGCGAATGCAGCCTGAACCTGATTGATGATCTGGCTGGGAATCAATGGATCCTTGGCCTGCTTCGCCTCACAGGTAACCAGTACAGAATCTGGATTCTTGGGGTTGCCGGCCTTCCCCAGAAACAGCGCATCGATCTCTGTCGAGCGGAGCTTGATGCCCATCTGCAGGTGCGTAAGCTCGAGGAGAGGAAACGCTGGAGCGACTGCGAAGTGCGTCTCTACCACCCGGAGATTGATGGCCGTCTGGATAAGCCACGTTTCATCGGATCGACCGAGCGACTTTGTGGCCAGCGGCAGACTGATCGATTGCACGAGGAAACGCGGTGCGTCCTCGCGAACCTTGAAAGCGTCCGGAAAGGGCTCCGTCTGACCAGGTCGGTAGGGGATGAACTCGAAGCATTCCCCGTCGCCTGTGCGCTGGATACCTGTGAACCGTCGTGCTGCAACGGAGGCAGGCCAGTTCTTCGAAGCGTTCGCTCCGCGGAGCAGATCCTTCATGAAGTTGGCTGGGTTCCGGTCGCTTAGGGTCGAGCCGTACAGCTTGTTGCATTCGCGGATCGCCTGAGCCACATCGTCGAGGCTCATGAGCGTTTTGCCAAGAGCGCCGTTCGCCGCGTCCCAGTGCTTTTCGAACAAGTGCTCGATCACCTGTGTCTTCTGCGATTTTGCCACTTTGTCCGATCCGGCATGCCAATGATTATGCGATAGTATTTCGAACGGATGCCAATTCACAAGAGTGCGTCAGGTCGTCGAACGAGCAGCCATCGGACAGGGGACAGCAGACGCTCGGCCGGCAAACGGAGCGAGAAATGAAGTCTGTAGCTCGGCCACCGGACCAACGTCCGCGGTTCGGTTCGACTTCTGTTCCGTCTCTCGGATGCGACTGACTTCGAAGTGTTCAGGTCAGGCCGCTATTTCTCGCTGCTATTTTAAGAGCTTACAGGCTCTACACCAGATCCGCACAGTCGAGAGGTCTGGAGAATATCGGCCCTGAGAGACCCCTCCGAAGCCTTCTGACGGCTTGCCCAGTGCTCAGCCTCACCCGCATAACCCTCGAAAACAACGAAAAAATCTGGCCGCTGTCGGATGGGGAGAACACTTTCGCAAGGGCAAGTGGCGGAGAGAGAGGGATTCGAACCCTCGATACGGTTTCCCGTATACACGCGTTCCAGGCGTGCGCCTTCAACCACTCGGCCACCTCTCCCGCCGGCCCGGCGCGTTCGCGCGGGCACCGCGCTCATCTAGTCGATCCGGATCGCCATGCCAAGCCGTCATCTGCGGCTTTCACGGGCTGCGTCGCGATTTTGCCGGCAGCGCCGGCGGCGCGGGTCAGATCGCTGTCACCATGCGGTAGCCGGGCGCATAGGTCAGGCGCACGGCCGTGATCGGCGTCGCGCCGGTCCAGGTGGTGCGGTCGATGGCGAAGAGGGCTGCGCCTTCCTCGCAGGCCAGGACCGCGGCCAGCCGCGCATCGGCGGGCATGGCGAAGAACTCGATGCCGCCGCCCGAGAGGGTGACGTTGCGCACCAGCCATTCATTGGCGCTGACGGCGGAAAGGTCGGCCGCCTCGATGCCCGGAACGGCGGCCGGATTGACCCAGCGGTCCTCGAGGCAGAACGGCGCGCCGTCGGCCAGGTGCAGCGCCGAAACGCGCAGCAGGCGCGTCCTGGCCGGCAGGCGCAGCTTCGTCGTGACGGGCGCCGGCGCGGGCGCCGACGACCGCTCCAGCAGGCGATAGCCGTGGACGGCGCCGCGCCCCTCGACATCGCGGCGGATGATGGGAATGTCGAAGGTCGCCTTGCGCACCGGGTTGAGGGCGACGCGGGTGCCGGCCTTGCGGCGGCGCTCGAGAAAGCCGGCCGCGGCCAGCTCGCGCAGGGCGCGGTTGACGGTGGCGCGCGCGCAGCCCAGCTCCGCCGCGAGATCGGCCTCGTGCGGGATCATCTCGCCCGGCTTCCACTCGCGCTCGCGGATGCGGCGCAGGGCCTCGTTCTGGATGGTCTGCCAGGTGACGGGCTGGGTCATCGTCCTCGAGGCTGTCGGGGTCCAACGGGTCTTGACGAGACGGCTCCTCACGAGGCGAACACGCTTGCCACCAACACATCGCACGGCCGCGCCGCCGCGAGCAACACCTCCTCGCCCGGGTCGAGCACCGCGGCATCGAAGCGGTGCAGGCCCTGCCAGACGCCGCCGGCCCCGAGGCGGACATCGCCGCTGGAGACGAGCAGCGTCACGCCCTCGGCGCGGAGGCGGCGTTCTCCGTCGAGCGGCAGGCGGCGCAGGACGTGGCCGCAGCGGCCGCGCCGCGTCATGACGTTGAGGTCGACAGTCGGACCGCCGGCATTGCGGCTCGAAACCGCCCATTCGCCGGGGAAGGAGAACGGCGCGCCGCCCGGCGACAGGGCGACGCAGCCGCCGTCGGGCAGGTCGAGGAACAGCCCCGGCCCGTCGAGCAGCGCGATGGTGCGGTCGATGCCGGGAAACGGCGAGAACGGCCCGTCGCTGTCGACATGCGCGATGGAAAGCCGCCAGTCGAAGCCTTCGACGCCGCTTCCCTCGGGAAAGGCCGCCACCTCCTCGGTGAGGCCCTGCCCGTTCTTCCACGGCATGCGCCGATAGGTGTCGCGCCCGATGATGCGCATGGCTTCGATCCTTCTTGACGCAATTCCAGGGAAAATGCTCCACACTTTTCCTGGAATTGCTCTAGTTGCCGAGGATGCCCGGCAGGCGCAGGCCCTTCTCGCGCGCGCAGTCGAGGGCGATGTCGTAGCCGGCATCGGCATGGCGCATCACGCCGGTTGCCGGGTCGTTCCACAGCACGCGGCCGATGCGCCGCGCCGCGGCCTCCGTGCCGTCGCAGCAGATGACGACGCCCGAATGCTGCGAGAAGCCCATGCCGACGCCGCCGCCATGGTGCAGCGACACCCAGGTCGCGCCCGAGGCGGTGTTGAGCAGCGCATTGAGCAGCGGCCAGTCGGAGACGGCGTCGGAGCCGTCCTTCATCGCCTCGGTCTCGCGGTTGGGCGAGGCGACCGAGCCGGAATCGAGGTGGTCGCGGCCGATCACCACCGGGGCCTTCAGCTCGCCCCTGGCCACCATCTCGTTGAAGGCGAGGCCGAGGCGGTGACGGTCGCCGAGGCCGACCCAGCAGATGCGCGCCGGCAGGCCCTGGAACGCGATGCGCTCGGCCGCCATGTCGAGCCAGTTGTGCAGATGGCGGTTGTCGGGCAGGAGCTCCTTGACCTTCGCGTCGGTCTTCGCGATGTCCTCGGGGTCGCCCGAAAGCGCCGCCCAGCGGAACGGGCCGATGCCGCGGCAGAACAGCGGGCGGATATAGGCCGGCACGAAGCCGGGGAAGGCGAAGGCGTCTTCCAGCCCCTCCTCCTTCGCCATCTGGCGGATGTTGTTGCCGTAGTCGAAGGTGGGCACGCCCCGGTTCCAGAACTCGACCATGGCCGCGACATGCACCTTCATCGAGGCGCGGGCGGCCGCTTCCACCGCCTTGGGGTCGCTCTCCTGCCTGGCGCGCCATTCGGCGACGGTCCAGCCGAGCGGCAGGTAGCCGTTGACCGGGTCGTGGGCGGAGGTCTGGTCGGTCACCATGTCGGGCCGCACGCCGCGACGCGCCAGCTCCGGGAACACGTCGGCGGCATTGCCGATCAGGCCGACCGACTTCGCCTCGCCGGCCTTCGTCCATCGCTCGATCAGGGCGAGCGCCTCGTCGAGCGTGTGCGCCTTGGCGTCGAGATAGCGGGTGCGCAGGCGGAAATCGACGCGGGTCTCGTCGCACTCGACGGCAAGGCAGCAGGCGCCGGCCATGACGGCCGCCAGCGGCTGGGCCCCGCCCATGCCGCCGAGGCCGCCGGTCAAGATCCAGCGGCCCTTCAGGTCGCCGCCATAATGCTGGCGGCCGGCCTCGACGAAGGTCTCGTAGGTGCCCTGCACGATGCCCTGGCTGCCGATATAGATCCACGAGCCGGCCGTCATCTGGCCGTACATGGCCAGCCCCTTCCTGTCCAGCTCGTTGAAATGGTCCCAGGTCGCCCAGTGCGGCACGAGGTTGGAGTTGGCGATCAGGACGCGCGGCGCGTCCTCGTGGGTGCGGAAGACGCCGACCGGCTTGCCCGACTGGACGAGCAGCGTCTCGTCGTCGCCGAGCGTCTTCAGCGTCTCGACGATGCGGTCGAAATCGTCCCAGGTGCGGGCGGCGCGGCCGATGCCGCCATAGACGACCAGCTCGTGCGGCCGCTCGGCCACGTCCGGGTCGAGATTGTTCATCAGCATGCGCAGCGGCGCTTCCGTCATCCAGCTCCTCGCGTTCAGCGTCGCGCCGTGGGGGGCGCGGACCTCGCGTTCATTGTGGCGGGGATTGCTCATGGTTTCGTCTCCTCAGCGTTTCATGCCGAGCGCGATGCGTTCGATGCGCTCGAGAATCTCTTTCAGGTGCGGGCGCAGGCTTTCGGCCCTGCCGGCGTCGAAGGCGAAGGGCGGGGCCTCGGCGGCGAGGTGGCTGGCCTGCGCCAGCTCCATCTGGATCGCGTGGACGCCCGTTTCCGGCCGGCCGTAATGGCGGGTGGTCCAGCCGCCCTTGAAGCGGCCGTTGAGGACGTGGGTGTAGCCTTGCGCCCGCGCGGCCACGTTCACCGCCGCCGCCTCGATCGCGGGATCGCAGGTGCGGCCGCCGTCGGTGCCGATGTTGAAGTCCGGCAGCCGGCCCGGAAACAGGAACGGGATCCGCGAGCGGATCGAGTGGCAGTCGTAGAGCACGGCGAGCCCGTGCAGCGCCCTGACCCGCGCGATCTCGGCGGCGAGGGCTTCATGATAGGGCCGGTGGAAGGCGTCGAGCCGGGCGGCGACATCCTTTTCCGAAGGCTCCTGCCCCTCCTTCCAGATCGGCCGGCCGTCGAAATCTGTGGCCGGCACCAGCCCGGTGGTGTTCTGCCCGGGATAGAGGCTCTGTCCCGAGGGATCGCGGTTGGCGTCGATGCAGTAGCGGTGGAAGGTGGCGCGCACCGTCGTGGCATCCGGCAGCAGGCCGGCATAGAGGTCGTGGATGTGCCAGTCGGTGTCGGCGAGCAGCCGGCCGTTGTCGTCGAGCCGGGCCCATATGTCGGCCGGAACCCCGGTTCCCGTGTGCGGGAAGGCGAGGATGACCGGCGAGGAGCCGCGAAAGACCTCGAAAGCCGCCATCGCCTAGCCCTCCAGCCCCGGCAGCAGGCCGGGCGAGACGCTGGCCGCGAGCGTGCCGTCGGCCACCAGCCGGGCGGCGGCGGCAAGGTCCGGGGCCATGTAGCGGTCCTCCTCCAGCGCCGGCACGGCGGCGCGGATGACGCCGATCGCCCCCCGCAGCTCGGCGCTGGTGACGAGCGGGGCGCGCAGCTCCACCCCTTGCGCGCCGGCCAGCGCCTCGATGCCGACGATTGCCGCGAGGTTGTCGGTCATCTGGAGGAGCCGGCGCGCGCCGTGGCAGGCCATGGAGACATGGTCTTCCTGATTGGCCGAGGTCGGCGTCGAATCGACCGAGGCCGGATGCGCCATCTGCTTGTTCTCGCTCATCAGCGCGGCCGACGTGACCTCGGCGATCATCAGGCCCGAGTTCAGCCCCGGCTTTTTCGCCAGAAAGGCCGGCAGGCCGTAGGACAGCGCCGGATCGACCAGGAGCGCGACGCGGCGCTGGGCAATCGCCCCGATCTCGCACACGGCGATGGCGATCTGGTCGGCGGCGAAGGCGACCGGCTCGGCATGGAAGTTGCCGCCGGACACGATGGAGCCGTCGTCGAGGACGAGCGGATTGTCCGTCACCGCATTGGCCTCGATCTCCAGCGTGCGGCCGGCCATGCGCAGCAGGTCGAGGCAGGCGCCGTCCACCTGCGGCTGGCAGCGGATGCAGTACGGGTCCTGCACGCGCTCGTCGCCGTCGAGGTGGCTTTCGCGGATCTGCGAGCCGGCGAGCAGGCCGCGCAGGGCGGCGGCCGTGTCGATCTGGCCCTTGTGGCCACGCAGGCTGTGGATGCCTTCCACGAAGGGCGCGGACGAGCCCATCGCCGCGTCGGTCGACAGCGCGCCGGTGACGAGCGCGGCCTGCGCGGCACGGTGGGCGCGCAACAGGCCCGCCAGCGCCAGCGCGGTCGAGACCTGGGTGCCGTTGATGAGGGCAAGCCCTTCCTTGGCGGCGAGCACGACGGGATCGAGACCGGCGCGGGCCAGCGCCTCGCGGCCCGGCAGGCGCTCGCCGCCGAGGAACGCCTCGCCCTCGCCCATCATCACCGCCGCCATGTGGGCAAGCGGCGCGAGGTCGCCCGAGGCGCCGACCGAGCCCTTTTCCGGGATCAGCGGCACCACGCCCTTCTCCAGCATCGCCTCGATGAGCCGCACCAGCCCGAGCCGCACGCCCGACGCGCCGCGCCCGAGCGAGATCAGCTTCAGCGCCATGACGAGGCGCACGACGTTTTCCGGCAGCGGAGCGCCGACGCCGCAGCAATGCGACAGGATGAGGTTGCGTTGCAGCGTCGCGGTGTCGGCGGCGTCGATCTTGATCGAGGCGAGCTTTCCGAAGCCGGTGTTGATGCCGTAGACCGGCTCGTTGCCGGCGGCGACGGCGGCGACGCGCGCCGCGCCCCTCCCGATGGCGGCGTCGAAGCCGCGGTCGAGCGTGGCGGGCTCGCCGTTCCAGTAGATGGCGGCGAGGTCGGCGAGCGACACCGCGCCGGGGCGAAGGGTGATGGTCACGCGATACCTCCGTTGGAGTGGGAAGGCACCCTGCCCTGCCCGCGCCGGATGCGGGCGTGGAGCGGGTTGAAGCCCATGCGGTAGACGAGCTCGGCCGGCTCGGCGACGTCCCAGACGGCGAGGTCGGCTTCCTTGCCGGCCTCCAGCGTGCCGATCTCGCCGAGGCGGCCGAGCGCGCGGGCCGCTTCGCGCGTCACGCCGGCGATGCACTCCTCCACCGTGAGGCCGAACAGGGTGGCGCCCATGTTCATGGCAAGCAGCAGCGAGGTCAGCGGCGCGGTGCCGGGGTTGCAGTCGGTGGCGAGCGCGATCTTCACGCCATGCTTGCGGAACAGCTCGACCGGCGGCTTCCTCGTCTCGCGGATGAAATAGAACGCGCCGGGCAGCAGCACCGCGACCGTGCCGGCCTTGGCCATGGCGGCCGCGCCCGCCTCGTCGGTGTATTCGAGGTGGTCGGCCGACAGCGCGCCATATCCGGCGGCGAGCGCGGCGCCGTGGAGATTGGAGAGCTGGTCGGCATGGAGCTTGACCGGCAGCCCGAGCTTTTTCGCGGCGTCGAACACCAGCCTGATCTCGTCGGGCGAGAACGCGATGCCCTCGCAGAAGCCGTCGACGGCGTCGGCCAGCCCTTCGGCATGGGCGGCCTCAAGCCCCGGCAGCACCACCTCGCGCAGGAAGTCGCCGTTGCGGCCCCGGTATTCGGCCGGCGTCGCATGCGCGCCGAGCCAGGTGGCGACGACGCCGACGTCGCGCGCCCCGGCAAGCCGGCGCGCCGCGCGCAGCATCTTCAGCTCGTCGGCGACGGTCAGCCCGTAGCCGGACTTGACCTCGACGGTGGTGACGCCCTCGGCGACCAGCGCGTCGAGCCGGGGCAGGCTCTCGGCCACCAGATCGTCCTCGCTCGCCGCGCGCAGGCTCGTCACCGACGAGACGATGCCGCCGCCGGCGCGTGCGATCTCCTCGTAGGACGCGCCGGCCAGCCGCATCTCGAACTCGCGCGCGCGGTTGCCGGCATGGACGAGATGGGTGTGGCAGTCGATCAGGCCGGGCGTGATCCAGCGGCCGCCGCAATCGACGGTCTCGGCCCCGGCGAGCGCCTGCGCCGGCAGGCCGGCGGCATCGCCGGCAAACAGGATGCGGCCGTCGCGCACCGCCACGACACCGTTCTCGACGATGCCGAGGCCCGGCAGGCGCGGGTCGAGCGTCGCCAGCCTCGCGCGTGTGAAGATGCGGTCGCCCGTCGCCATTTCCTGCCGTCCTCGCGCCTTGCCGTCCTCGCCTCGTCGCGGCCCCGCCGCGAACACCCTTGTGGCAGGCTGTTGCGCGCCCGCTCTTTTGCGATTATGTATATACTTATTAATTTCCGTTGCAAGCCGGAAAATGCCGAGAGCCGGGAGGAAACCGCGATGACCGTCATTCACGCCGAGACCGCGCTGCTGCCTCAGGGCCTGCGGCGCGACGTGCGGATCGTCCTTTCCGGCGGCGCCATCGACAGCGTCGAGGCGGGCGCGGCGGCGCAGGCGGGCGACGAGCGGCACCGCTTCGTGCTGCCTGCGATGCCCAACCTGCACAGCCACGCCTTCCAGCGCGCCATGGCCGGGCTTGCCGAGACGCGCGGGCGCGGCGAGGACAGTTTCTGGAGCTGGCGCACGGTGATGTACCGTTTCGCGCTGTCGATGACGCCGGACCATGTCGAGGCCGTCGCCGCCCAGCTCTACATGGAGATGCTGGAGGCGGGCTTCGGCCGCGTCGGCGAGTTCCACTACCTGCACCACGACGCGGACGGCGGCGCCTATGCCGACCCGGCCGAGATGGCGGCGCGCATCGCCGCCGCAAGCGCGGAGGCCGGCATCGGCCTGACGCTGCTGCCGGTCTTCTACGCCCATTCGGGCTTCGGCGCAGCCGCGCCCGCCGAGGGCCAGCGCCGCTTCATCCACGATCCCGACGGGTTTGCCCGGCTGATGCGGCGCGCGGGCGAGATCGTGTCGAGCCTTCCCGGCGGCAGGCTCGGCATCGCGCCGCATTCGCTGCGCGCCGTCGCGCCGGACGAGCTGGCCGCGATCCTGCCGCTCGCCGGCGGCGGCCCGGTCCACATCCACGCCGCCGAGCAGGTCAGGGAGGTGGAGGACTGCCTCGCCTGGAGCGGGGCGCGGCCGGTCGAGTGGCTGCTGGAGAACGCGCCGGTCGACGCGCGCTGGTGCCTGATCCATGCCACGCACATGACCGGCAGGGAAAGCCGGGCGCTCGGCGCGAGCGGCGCGGTGGCGGGCCTGTGCCCGGTCACCGAGGCCAATCTCGGCGACGGCATCTTCGACGCGCCCACCTTCCTGGCCGCCGGCGGCCGCTTCGGCGTCGGCTCGGATTCCAACATCCGCATCGCGCTCGACGAGGAGCTGCGCACGCTCGAATACACGCAGCGGCTGTCGCGGCGCTCGCGCAACGTGGTGGCCGAGCCCGGCGGCTCGACCGGGCTTGCGCTGTTCAGCCATGCGCTCCAAGGCGGCGCGCAGGCGCTCGGCGTCCCGGCCGGCATCGCGGCGGGCGGGCCGGCGGACCTTGCCAGCCTCGACCTGTCGGCCGCGCCGTGGCTGCCGGCCGAACAGGCGCTCGACCATTTCGTCTTCGCCGGCGGCGTCGGCATCGACAGCGTCTGGGTCGGCGGCCGCAGGGAGGTGGAGGGCGGCCGCCACCGCCGGCGCGACGCCATCGCCGCGCGCTTCAATGCCGCCATGGCCGACCTGATCTCGCGCCAGCCGGGCTGATCCGCCCTCGCCGGCCACGCCGGCGGGGAACCTTTCAACCGGGCCGACATCGAATATAGTCCCACGAGGAGCAATTCGATGTCCGCTTCACCGCGCTTGCAGGCGCATGCCGACCGCCAGTCGGAAGCCGATCTCGTCCGGCGCGCGGCGCTGCGCGAGCCCGCCGCCGTCCGGCAGATCATCAAGACCCACAACCAGCGCCTCTACCGGCTGGTGCGGGCCGTCGTCCCCGGCGACGCCGATGCCGAGGACGTGCTTCAGGAGGCCTATCTGCGCGCCTTCGCCAACCTTGCCGGCTTTCGCGGCGACTCCTCCCTTTCCACCTGGCTTTCCCGCATCGCGCTCAACGAGGCTTTCGCACGCATGCGCGCGCAACGAAGGCTGAAGCGCGCCGCGCCGGCCGCCCCGCAGGCGGGCGACGCCCACGTCATCCCCTTCCCGCTCGCCCCCGCCACCGACGACCCGGAACGCACCATGGCCCAGCGACAGATCCTCCGCCTCGTCGAGCAGGCGACAGACGAGCTTCCCGAGCCCTTCCGCGTCGTTTTCGTGGCGCGGGTCGTCGAGGGGCTGGGCGTGGAGGAAACGGCGGCGCTGCTCGACCTGCCGCCGGCGACGGTGAAGACGCGCCTTCACCGCGCCCGCAGGCTGGTCAAGGCCCGGCTGGAGGAGCAGATCGGGCCGGTGCTGGTCGACGCCTTCCCCTTCGCCGGCGCGCGCTGCGAGCGCCTGACCGCGGCGGTCCTCGCCCGGCTCGGACTCTCGCGATAGCCGGCGAGCCGGCGGGAACCGCCGCCGCCATCCGGCATCCAATGAAGCGTTGGACACAAGAGGCGCCGGCGGCCTGCCGGCGCGAAGGAGACGCCATGAAAACCACCCTGATCGCCGCGCTCGGCGCGGCCTGCCTCGCCCTGACCGCTCCGCTCGCCGGGGCCCAGGACAAGCTCACCGATCCGCAGATCGCCCACATCGCCTACAGCGCCGGCGCCATCGACATCGAGGCGGCGAAGCTGGCGCTGGCCAGGACGAAGAACGAGGCCGTCGCCGCGTTCGCGCAGTCGATGCAGGACGACCACGAGGCGGTGAACGCGCAGGCGCTGGCGCTGGTCGAGAAGCTGAAGGTGACGCCCGAGGACAACGCCACCAGCCAGGCGCTGGCGAAGGCGGCGCAGGAGAAGCGCGAGGCTCTCGCCAGGCTCGACGGCGCGGCCTTCGACAAGGCCTATATCGAGAACGAGGTCGCCTTCCACAAGCAGGTCAACGACGCGCTGGAGACGCTGCTGATCCCCTCGGCGCAGAACCCCGAGCTGAAGAGCCTGCTCGAGACCGGCCTCAAGCTGTTCCAGGGCCACCAGCAGCACGCCGAGCACGTGGAGGCGAGCCTGAAATGACGCCGTTCCTGATCAACCGGCGGCAGGTCCTGGCCTCGGGCGCGGCGATCCTGGCCGGCGGCGCCGCGGCCCGCGCGCATGACGGCACCGTCCATGTGACGATCGACAGGCTGGCCTTCATGCCGGCCGCGATCGAGGTCAGGGCCGGCGAGACGATCGAGTGGACCAACAGGGACGCCTTCGCCCACACCGCGACCGTGCGGGGCGGCTGGGAGGTGACGATCCCGCCCGGCGGCACGGCGACCCGGGTGGCCGAGGCCGGCGACGACGTCGAGTATTACTGCCGCTTCCACCCCAACATGAAGGGGCGGATCACCATCGTCCCGTAGGATCGGACGGACGGGGCGGCGGCTTCCCCCGCCGCCCCGCCCGAGCCGCGCAACATTCATCCGCATCCGCCGCGCATGCGCGCAACGGCCGTCCCGCAGCCGGCGCGCGCGGGGTACGGCTTGCCTTCTTCCCCGGCGCGAACGCCGCCAGACTGGGAAAACCGTCAAGGTTCCACCCGTCATCAGCCGAGGAAGCAACGATGCCGTTCAAGTTCAAGGATGCGTTCGACACCACCAACGCCGCGCTCGCGGCCGAGCCGGACAGGGCGCAGGCGACGTTTACCGCCCGCTCCCGCCTCGGCGACGGCGTCGACAGCCGCGTCGCCGTCCGCCAGTTCGACGTCGCCGTCGACGAGCCGCAGGCCCTCGGCGGCACCGACACCGCGCCCAACCCGGTCGAATACATCCTCGCCGCGCTCGGCTCGTGCCAGGAGATCACCTACCGCCTCTATGCCGATGCGCTCGGCATCCCGGTGAACGGCGTCTCGGTGCGGCTCGACGGCACCGTCGACCTTCGCGGCCTGTTCAACGTCGACAAGTCGGTGCGCCCCGGCTTCCAGAACATCGTCGCCGAGGTGACCATCGACAGCCCGGCCCCGGATCGCGACCTCGACCGGCTGAAGCGCATCGTCGACAGCCATTGCCCGGTGCTCGATATCCTGCAGAACCCGACGCCGGTGCGGCTCGAGCTGCGCCGGGCGGAAGCCGCGGTGGCCGCCGAGTAGCGGCATCATGTCGCCCGCCGGCGTGGGTCCGGCGGGCGGATTTGACAAACGCGCCCGTATGGCCGACACACGGGCCATGATCGCATTCTCCTTTGCCCGCTTCGCAAACCGCAAAGGCAGCCTCAAAATAGGCTGATCGCCTGGTGCCCCTACCTGCGAGAGCAAGAGCGGCACCAGGATAGACCCTCCCCCGATCCGCCATACCGATCTGCCACGCCACCGGCAGCCGATGCGCCGCCGCGCCCCGTTGCGCGCCCCTCGCCTGCCGCGATCGAGAAGGACTGCGCAAGTGAGCTTCAAATACAGCTACACCTTTCCCATCAGCGGCCCGAACAAGCTGCCGCGCTTCAGCCAGTGGGCGGCCGAGCACGCGCCCGGCATCGAGTTCTCGCTGCCGCCGCAGGTGCCGGTCAAAAGCACGTCGCTGACGATCCGCCTCAGGTCCGCCGAGGATCGCGAAACGCTGTCGGCCAAGCTGGCCGCGGCGAAGCTCTAGGTTGTGCGCCGGTGCCGGGCCGCCCGCCCGTCGCCGGCCCCTTTTGAACAGGAGACAATCGCCGTGTCGTCGTCGCGGACCTGTCCGTCGTGCGGCTGCCGCACCTCGGCCGACGCCATCTGCCACTGGTGCCGGCGGCCGCCGGCCGCCCACGCCTCGGTTCCCGAGCATCTCTTCGCGCCTCCCGCCGGAGAAGCGGGGAGGAACGTCGCTGCGGGCCGGACGCCGGAGCCCTTCCGGCCCTGACACATCGGGAAGCCGCCGGAAGCCGCCGTGACCCGGCGGGCCGGCGGCTTCCTTCGCACGGCCAGGACGGAGCCGTGCTCACGAGGAATGATCCTCGTTTTTCAACGAGTTGCCGGCTTCAATGAATGTGACGGAAGAGAACTGGAGCGGGTGAAGGGAATCGAACCCTCGTCGTAAGCTTGGGAAGCTTCTGCTCTACCATTGAGCTACACCCGCGACCGCGCATTTCATCCGACAAGCCGGCCCCCCGTGTCAAGCGCTTATCGGAAGGCCGTCATGCGCAGGCGGCCATGCTCAGGCGGTCATGCGCCCGCCCGCGCGGCGCGCTTGCGTTCGTCCGCCGCGCCGCTAGATTGGCGAAGGCGACGTCACAAGGGGGGGGTATCGATGCCGCGTTTCCTCAAGACAGCATTGTCCGTCCTCGCGTTTGTCGCAGTCATCGGGGCGCTGTTCTTCTTCCTGGCGCTGTCGCCTCTCGTCGACGACGCCTTCAATCCCGTCGCAGAGAAGCCGCCCTACACCGTTTCCGAGCGCGCCGCGGCGCTGCACAAGACGCTGACCGTCGCCGACCTGCACGCGGATTCGCTGCTGTTCGGGCGCGACCTCAACCGCAAGAGCGACTATGCGCAGGTCGACATTCCCCGCCTCATCGAGGGCAACGTCGCGTTGCAGGTGTTCTCCGTGGTCTCCAAGACGCCGCGCGGGCTCAACATCGAGGAAAACAGCGCCGACACCGACAGCATCACGCTCGTCGCCGTCGCCGGGCGCTGGCCGGTCGCGACCTGGACCAGCCTGAAGGCGCGCGCGCTCTATCAGGCCGGGCGGCTGAAGCGGTTCGCCGCCGAATCGGGCGGCAGGTTCACCGTGATCGAGACGCGGCGCGACCTTGCCGCCTTTCTCGAGCGCCGCAAGTCCGACCCCGCCATCACCGCCGGCCTCCTGGCGCTCGAGGGCGCGCAGGTGCTGGAAGGCGACCCGGCCAACGTCGCCGTGCTGTTCGACGCCGGATACCGCATGATGGCGCCGACCCATTTCTTCGACAACGAGATGGCGGGCTCCGCCCACGGCATCGAGAAGGGCGGCCTGACGGAAGCCGGCCGCCAGATGATCCGCGCCATGGAGGAGCGGCGCATGATCGTCGACATCGCCCACGGCTCGGTGGCGCAGATCGACGAGGTCCTCGACATGGCGACGCGGCCGGTGGTGGTGTCGCATACCGGCGTGCGCGGCACCTGCGACAACAACCGCAACCTGGGCGACGACCAGTTGCGCCGCATCGCCGAAAATGGCGGCCTCGTCGGCATCGGCTTCTGGGAAACGGCGACCTGCGGCACCGACGCGGCGGCGACCGCCCTGGCGCAGAAATACGTCGCCGACCTGATCGGCGTGCAGCATGTCGGCAACGGCTCGGACTTCGACGGCGTGGTGAAGACGCCCTTCGAAGTGTCGGGGATGGCCAGGCTGACCGAGGCGCTGATCGAGACCGGCATGGCCGACGCCGACATCGGCGCGGTGATGGGCGGCAACCAGATCCGCTTCCTCATGGAGAACCTGCCGGAGTGACGTCCGGCCGGCGGCGCTGGCCGACCCGCCCTCACAGGCTGCGGAAGTGCTTCGACAGCTTCAACCCTTGCGCCTGGTAGTTGGACTTCATGTCGGCGCCGTAGAGCCTGTCCGGCCTTGCCAGCATGTGCTCGTAGACGAGGCGGCCGACGATCTGTCCGTGCTCGAGGATGAAGGGCACCTCGTGGCTGCGCACCTCGAGCACCGCCCTGCTGCCGGTGCCTCCGGCCGCCGAATGGCCGAAGCCGGGATCGAAGAAGCCGGCATAGTGGACGCGGAACTCGCCGACCAGCGGATCGAACGGCGTCATCTCGGCGGCGTGGCCGGGCGGCACGTGCACGGCTTCGCGGCCGACGAGGATGTAGAACTCGTCGGGGTCGAGGATCAGCTCGTGCCGCCCGCGCGAATAGAGCGGCTCCCAGAAGTCGTAGACGTCCTGCGCCGCGCGCCTGTCGACGTCGATCACGGCCGTATGGTGCTTGGCGCGGTAGCCGATCAGCCCCTCGGCGTTGCCGGTCAGGTCGATGGAGAGCGCGATGCCGCCGCCCGAGATGTTGGGCTCCTGCGAGGCCACCAGCGTCTCGGCGGCGTGGAGGGCGCGCAGCTCCGGCTCCGACAGAAGCGCGTGGCCCTTGCGGAACCTGATCTGCGACAGGCGCGAGCCGGCGCGCACCACGATGGGGAAGGTGCGCGGGCTGACCTCCATGAACAGCGGCCCGGCATAGCCGGCCGGGATCTTGTCGAATTCCTGGGCGTGGTCGGCCATGACGCGGGTGAAGATGTCGAGCCGGCCGGTCGAGCTCTTCGGGTTGGCCGAGGCCGAGACGTCGGCCGGCAGCGCCAGCCGCTCCTGCAACGGCACGACATAGACGCAGCCCGTCTCCAGCACCGCGCCGGCGCTCAGGTCGATCTCGTGCAGCTTCAGCCGGTCGAGCTTGGCGGCGACCGTGCTCGCCGGCCCCGGCAGGAAGCTGGCGCGCACCCGGTAGGCGGTGGCGCCGAGCCGCAGGTCCAGGCTCGCCGGCTGGATCTGGTCGGCGTCGAGCGCGCGGTCGGCGGCAAGCGCGCCCGCGGCGAACAGGCCGGCAATGTCGCGGTCCGGCAGAATGCCCGTCGTGCGCACCGTCTCCCTCCCTGGTGACCCAGCGGGCACCGAGGTTTACTGTTCGCCGCGATTGACGCAAGCCGGAGGCAGGCGTAAAGGACCGTTATCCCGTGGTGATTTGCCGGTCGGCTTGCAGCCACGTTAAACAAGTCGCTAAAGGGACCGAAAGGAAACCGGCGTGCGACTTGCGCGGCCGGTTTTTTTGTGTCTGGAGCAGAGCGATGACGAGCGAAGACAAGCGCAACTGGAAACCCGCCACGGCAATGGTCCATGCCGGCACCATGCGCTCCGGCTTCGGCGAGACCTCCGAGGCGCTCTACCTGACGCAAGGCTATGTCTACGACACGGCCGAGGGCGCGGAAGCCCGCTTCAAGGGCGAGGAGCCGGGCTTCATCTATTCGCGCTACGCCAACCCGACGGTCGCCATGTTCGAGGCCCGCATGTGCGAGCTGGAAGGCGCCGAGGAGGCGCGCGCCACGGCCTCGGGCATGGCGGCGGTGGCGGCGGCGCTGCTGTGCAGCGTCAAGGCGGGCGACCACATCGTGGCGGCGCGCGCGCTGTTCGGCTCCTGCCGCTGGGTGGTCGAGACGCTGATGCCGCGCTACGGCATCGAGGCGACGCTGGTCGACGGCCGCGACCTCGGCGAATGGAAGGCGGCGATGCGCCCGACCACGAAGCTCCTGTTCCTCGAAAGCCCGACCAACCCGACGCTGGAGGTGGTGGACATCGCGGCGGTGGCGGAAATCGCCAACGAGGCCGGCGCGCGGCTCGTCGTCGACAACGTGTTCGCCACGCCGATGCAGCAGAAGCCGCTCGCGCTCGGCGCGCATGTCGTGGTCTATTCGGCGACCAAGCACATAGACGGCCAGGGCCGGTGCCTGGGCGGCGTCGTGCTGTCCGACAGGAAGTGGATCGACGAGGAGTTCCACGACTATTTCCGCCACACCGGGCCGTCGCTGTCGCCCTTCAACGCCTGGACGCTGCTCAAGGGGCTGGAGACGCTGCCGCTGCGCGTGACGCAGCAGACGCGGAGCGCGGCCCGCATCGCCGATCATCTGGCCGGCCACAGCGCGGTGGCGCGCGTCATCTATCCCGGCCGCAAGGACCATCCCCAGGCCGACATCGTGGCGAGGCAGATGAGCGGCGGCTCGACGCTGATCTGCTTCGACGTCAAGGGTGGCAAGGAAGGCGCCTTCGCCTTCCTCAACGCGCTCGACATCGTCAAGATCTCCAACAATCTCGGCGACGCCAAGAGCCTCGTCACCCACCCGGCGACGACCACGCACAAGAACCTGACCGACGAGGCGCGCGAGGCGGTCGGCATCGGCGGCGGCACGCTGCGGCTTTCGGTCGGGCTGGAGGATGCCGACGACCTGATCGACGACATCGACCGGGCGCTGGCGAAGGCGGGCTGACGGGAACGCAACGGCGGCGCGGCGGCCACATTTCCGCCATGCCGCCTTGACCTTCTGGTGGCGGGCGGCGCGCTGGCCGCCTGCGAAGAGCCGGCATCATGTATCGCAGCATAACGCGCAATATCGAGGTGGCGGTGGAGCCCTTCTACCTTGCGGAGCGCTCCGACCCGCAGGACGGGCGCTATGTCTGGGGCTATCGCGTCACCATCGCCAACCATTCCGACGATCCGATCCAGCTGCTGGCGCGCTACTGGCGCATCACCGACGCCAGCGGGCGGGTCGAGGAGGTGCGCGGGCCCGGCGTTGTCGGCGAGCAGCCGGAGCTCAACCCCGGCGACAGCTTCCAGTACACCTCGGGCTGCCCGCTGCGCACGCCCTCGGGCTTCATGGTGGGAACCTACACGGTCAGGAGCGGCAGCGGCGACTTCTTCGAGATCGACATCCCCGCCTTCTCGCTCGACCTGCCGGATGCCGGGCGCTCGCTGAACTGAGCTATTCCGGCCCGCGCTCTTCCTCGGGAAAGAGGTCGGTGTCCATCAGGGCGCGGCCGAAGCGGTAGAGGATGTCGGCGGCGAGCGTGCGCTGCCCGGCGATCAGGCGGTTATAGGCCTTGCCGGCATTGAAGTTCATGCGGCGATGCGCCTGCGGATCGATCTCGTGGATCGCCTGGGCGATACAGATCGCGATCTCGCAGACGGCTTCGGCCGTTTCCTCGCGCATCTCGGCGCGCGTCGCAAATGTCTCCGGCATCGGATCGGCCCGCTAACCCAGTCCCCGTCCGCCGGATGGTGCACGCGATGCGTTGACTATTCATTAAGGCTGCGCGCGAATCCGGCGGGCCGGCTCAGCGGACGGGCGGCCGCGAGCAGCCGTCGCCCGGCCAGTCGGTGCAGGCCAGCCTGGCGTTGTCGGGGCGGATCGTGCGCTCGTCGTGCTCGACGAGGGTCGAGAAGCCCCAGGCGAAGATCGCGGCAGCCGCGGCGATCAGGATCATCTTGTACGTCATGACGCTCCCGTATTGCCCCGCCCGGACAGGCGGCGCAAGCATGACGCCATCGCGTTCACAAAGCCTTTCGCGCGATCTTAACCATGTTCCGGCCGGAACGCGCGGCGCCGGGCGAGGCCGTCACCTCGCCGCGACGCAGTGCGCGGCGGGCGTGTCCTCGCCGCCCTGCATCAGGTCGTAGAGGTCGGCCTCCTCGCCCTTCGTCCACCAGACGTAGCGGCCGCCCACATAGCGGGCGCCGGAGGCGGCGACGACATTGGAGGCGACGACCGTCTCGCCGGCGATGTCCAGCACCGCGAGCGACACCTCGCCGGCATTGATATAGGTCGCGGTGACGGCGCGGCCATCGCAATCGTAGGCGGCGCTGGCGGAATCGACGCGCGTCCCGCCGGCGACGGGAATGGAGATCGAGATCGCCACCTCGGCCGCCGGGGCGGAACCCGCCGCAGCGAGGCTCGCCAGAGCGGCCGCGGCCGCCACCAAAGGAAAACGCATCCCGTGCTCCTCGTCAAAGCGCGAACCGGCCGCCCGCCACCTTGCACCGGGCAGCGCCGCCGTTCAAGCGCGACATCCTACCGCGCGGCGGCGAAGTCGGCCGGATCGAACTCGTAGTGCTTGGAGCAGAACTCGCACGACACGCGGATGACGCCGTCCTCCGTGCTGTCGGCGATCTCCTCGGCAGTGAAGCCGTCGAGGATGGCGCGGATCTTCTCGCGCGAGCAGGAGCAGTCGTCGACGACCCCGACGCCGTCGAACACGCGCACGCCATGCTCGTGGAACAGGCGGTAGAGCAGCCGCTCGGCGCTGACGGTGGGGTCGAACAGCTCGTCCGGCGACACGGTGGCGAGCAGGGAACGCACCTCGGCCCAGGCGTCGTCGGCGGGATCGGGCATGTCGTCCTCGTCGTCGCCACCATCGGGGCCACCATCGGGACCGTCGCCGCCCGGCAGGTCGGGCTGGCGCATGCGCCCGGGCGCCTCGGGGAGGAACTGCGCCAGCAGGCCGCCGGCGCGCCAGTGAACGGCCGGGCCGTCCGGCCCCGGCACGATCTGGCGCGTGACGGCGAGCCGCACGTCGGTCGGGATCTGCTCCGACTGGCGGAAATAGGTGCGCGCGACCTCCTCCAGCGAGGCGCCGTCGAGCTGGACGATACCCTGGTAGCGCTGCATCCAGGCGCCCTGATCGACGGTGAGCGCCAGCACGCCCTTGCCGAGCAGATCCTGCGGCGAGGCGCGGCCCTGCGCGACCGCCTCGTCGAGCCGCGCGGCGTCGAAGCGGGCATAGGCGCGCAGCGAGCGCGGCGTGGCGAAGTCGGCGACCAAAAGGTCGACCGGCCCGTCGGTACGGGTCTGGAGGATGAACTTGCCCTGGAACTTCAGCGCCGTGCCGAGCAGGACGGTCAGCACCATGGCCTCCGCCAGCAGGCGGGCGACGGGCTCGGGATAGTCGTGGCGCGGCAGGATGGCGTCGAGCACCGGGCCGAGCTGCACGGCGCGGCCGCGCACGTCGAGCGCGGCCACCTCGAAGGGAACCACGTGGTCGTCGCCGGCGAAGCCGAACTCGCCGAGCCTGATTTGCGTGTCAGTCACTGGAACGTTCCTGTGTGCGGGCGCGGGCATTGCCGGCGTCGCCCCGCGACGCGCCGACCCTCAAACGCCGGAAATGGACGGGCGAGACCGCAACATAGGAACCCGCCCCGCCCCGATCAAGCATCCGTCAGGCGCCGAGGCACCAGGCAAGCACGGCCTTCTGCGCGTGCAGGCGGTTTTCCGCCTCGTCGAACACCACCGAATGCGGCCCGTCGATGACGCCGTCCGTCACCTCCTCGCCGCGATGGGCGGGCAGGCAGTGCATGAACAGCGCGTCCGGCCTGGCATGCGCCATCAGCGCCTCGTTGACCTGATAGGGCAGGAACACGTTGTGGCCGCGGGCGCGATGCTCCTGGCCCATCGACACCCAGGTGTCGGTGACGACGCAGTCGGCGTCCTTCACCGCCTCCTGCGGCGAGCGCATGACGGCGACGCGGCCGCCATTGGCGAGCGACCAGTCGAGCATGGCCCGCGACGGCTCGCTGCCTTCCGGCACCGCGATATTGAGGCGGAAGTCGAAGCGGGCCGATGCCTGCATCAGCGAATGCAGCACGTTGTTGCCGTCGCCGGTCCAGGCGAACAGCCGGTCCTTCACCGGGCCGCGATGCTCCTCGTAGGTCATGACGTCGGCCATGATCTGGCAGGGGTGGGTGTCGTCGGTCAGCCCGTTGATGACGGGCACGGTGGCGTGCTCGGCCAGCTCGACCAGCCGGCCGTGCTCGGTGGTGCGGATCATGATGGCGTCGACGTAGCGCGACAGCACCCTGGCCGTGTCGGCGATGGTCTCGGAGCGGCCGAGCTGCATCTCCGCGCCGGTGAGCATCACCGTCTCGCCGCCGAGCTGGCGCATGCCGACGTCGAAGGAGACGCGGGTGCGCGTCGACGGCTTCTCGAAGATCATCGCCAGCACCTTGCCGGCGAGCGGCTTTTCGCTGCCGCCCGCCTTGAGGCGATGCTTGCGGGCGCGCGCGTCGTCGAGGATCGCGCGCAGGTCGGAGGCGGAGACGGCGGAAAGGTCGAGGAAGTGCCGGAAGGACGCGCTCATGACGCGGCCTTCTTCATCTCGGCCGCAGCGGGGGACGCAGCCAGGGTCGCGGCGGCGGCGCGGATGCGCTCCACGCCCTCGCGGATCTCCTCGTCGCTGACGGTGAGCGGCGGCAGGAACCGCACGACATTGTCGCCGGCCCCGACCGCGAGCAGCCTGGCGTCGCGCAGCGCGTCGATGACGGCCGTGTTGGCCACGCGGCACTTGAGGCCGAGCAGCAGGCCGGCGCCGCGCACGTCCTCGAACACCTGCGGAAACTCGTCCACAACCGAGGCGAACGCCTGGCGCGCGACCAGCGCGCGATCCTGCACCGATTGCAGGAAGCCCTCCTCCAGCACGATGTCGAGCACCGCGTTGCCCACGGCCATGGCGAGCGGGTTGCCGCCGAAGGTGGTGCCGTGGACGCCGGCCGTCATGCCGGCGGCCGCCTTCTCGGTGGCGAGGCAGGCGCCGACGGGAAAGCCGCCGCCGATACCCTTGGCGATGGCCATGATGTCGGGGACGGCGCCCGTCCACTCATGGGCGAACAGCCTGCCGGTGCGGCCGACGCCGGACTGCACCTCGTCGAGGATGAGCAGCAGGTCGTGGCGGTCGCACAGCGCGCGCAGCGTCTCCATGAAGGACGCCGGCACGACGCGGATGCCGCCCTCGCCCTGCACCGGCTCGATCAGGATCGCGGCGGTCTCGGGGCCGATGGCCTTTTCGAGCGCCTCGACGTCGCCGAACGGCACCTGGTCGAAGCCCTCGACCTTGGGACCGAAGCCCTCGAGATACTTCTTCTGGCCGCCGGCGGCGATGGTGGCCAGCGTGCGGCCGTGGAACGCGCCCTCGAAGGTGACGACGCGGTAGCGCTCGGGCCGGCCGTTGACATAGTGGTAGCGCCGCGCCGTCTTGATGGCGCATTCGAGCGCCTCGGCGCCCGAATTGGTGAAGAAGACACGATCCGCGAAGGTGGCCTCGGCCAGCCGCCCGGCCAGCCGCGACTGTCCCGGGATCTCGTAGAGGTTGGAGACGTGCCACAGCTTGCCGGCCTGCTCGGTGAGCGCGGCCACGAGATGGGGATGGCAGTGGCCGAGCGAGTTGACGGCGATGCCGGCGGCGAAATCGAGATATCGCTCGCCGGTCTCCGTCACCAGCCAGCTTCCCTCCCCCCGCTCGAACGCCAGCGGCGCGCGGGCAAAGGTCTCGTAAAGCGCCGAACCGCTCATGCCATGCCTCTCAGATCGCTTGTGATCACGAACAACCAAAAAAGCCGCCCAAAGGGCGGCGCAGGCCAATCTATATCGGCTTTCAAGCCAAACGTGTCAAATAAAACGTCTCGAAGCCGCGGGCGCGCGGCCGGTCCGGCGCGTGCGTCGGCGGCGGCCACACGCCCAAGTTGGGGAAAACCGCAGAATCCGATTCCCTGTGGCCGGCCGACTCTTGTCACGGAGTCAGCCGATACTGTACCTTGGCGTCAAGAAATATCTAGATTTCGTGCGGCGGAACCAATCACCCCTGTAGATGTGGTGTCGTGCCGGCAGCAGCCGGACGGGAAGGGATTCGGATTCGGCGCATGCGATTAGCAGGAGCCTGTGCTCATGAACTGGACCGACGAACGCGTTGAACTGCTCAAGAAACTGTGGGCGGAAGGGTTGAGCGCGAGCCAGATCGCAAACCAGCTCGGCGGGGTCAGCCGCAATGCCGTGATCGGCAAGGTGCATCGCCTGAAGCTGTCGGGACGCGGCCGGGCGTCGGCCGCGCAGCCGCGCGCGAAGAAGGCCCCGGCCGCCGGCACGGCCAAGACCGCCAGCCGCCCGGTGCGCACCGTCGTCGCCACCGTCGGCGCGACCGCGCTTGCCGTTCAGTTCGACGCCGAGCCGGTCGCCCGGCAGGTGCTGCGTCCGGCCGAGGACGTGGTGGTGCCGATCTCGCGGCGGCTGAACCTGATCCAGTTGACCGAGCGCACCTGCAAATGGCCGAACGGCGACCCGCTCGCCGAGGATTTCAGCTTCTGCGGCAACGAGGCCGGCGAGAGCGGCCCCTATTGCGGCTATCATTCCCGGATCGCCTACCAGCCTGCGTCGGAGCGGCGGCGGCTGCGATAAGACGCAGGCCCGCGCGCTTCCCCGCGCGGAGCTCCGTCTTCAGGCCGTGCCTTCGCCCGCGTGGGCGACCGTGACGTCGTGGCTCCTGTCGCCCTTGGCGCGTTCGAGCGGCAACTGCTCGCCGGTGACCATGTGGTAGACGGTCTCGGCGATGTTGGTGGCGTGGTCGCCGATGCGCTCGATGTTCTTGGCGCAGAACAGCAGGTGCGTGCAGGGCGAGATGTTGCGCGGGTCCTCCATCATGTAGGTCAGCAGCTCGCGGAACAGCGAGGTGTACATGGCGTCGATCTCGCCGTCGCGGTCGCGCATGAAGGAGATCGCCCCGACCGAGCGCGAGGCGTAGATGTCGAGCACCTGCTTCAGTTGCGTCAGCGCCAGCGTCGCCAGCGCCTCGATGCCGCGAAAGAGCTGCACGGGCTGGCGCGTCTCGGCGATGGCGACCACGCGCTTGGCGATGTTCTTGCCGAGGTCGCCGACGCGCTCGAGGTCGGAGGAGATGCGGATCGCGCCGACGATCTCGCGCAGGTCGTCGGCCATGGGCTGGCGTCGCGCGATCAGCAGGATGGCGTGGTCGTCGATCCAGCGCTCGCCCTCGTCGAGGACGGCGTCGTCGGCGATGACCTTGCGGGCGAGCGCGATGTCGCCGTTGATGAGGGCCGCGACCGCCTCGTCCACCATGCGCTCGGCATGGCCGCCCATGGCGGCGATGCGGTTGCCGAGCGTGGCAAGTTCCTCGTCATAGGCGCGGACGATGTGGCGGGTGTTCATGGATAGCGGATGCCCGATGCGGTTGCGATCGTGAAATCATAGGCTATCCGCGTGACAGGAAAAAGAAAGCAGTTGCGGGCGCGCGGTCGTGTCACGCGGCCGGCAGGTAGACGATGAAGGACGCGCCCTCGCCCGGCTTCGAGCGCACGACGAGCCGGCCGTCGTGGCGGGTCAGGATGTGCTTGACGATGGCGAGGCCGAGGCCGGTGCCGTTCTTGACCCGGCTCGTCTCGGGGTCGATGCGGTAGAAGCGCTCGGTGATGCGCGGGATGTGCTCCTCGGCGATGCCGGGGCCCCAGTCGCGGAACGTGACGGCGACCTCCGGCACCGGGCCGGCCTCGGCCGGGGCGATGGCGATGTCGACGCGGCCGCCCGACTGGCCGTACTTGCAGGCATTCTCGAGCAGGTTGACGAAGACCTGGATCAGCTCGTCGCGGTTGCCGGAGACCAGGACCGGCGCGGCCGGGCGCTCGAAGGCGACGGCGACGCCGTATTCGGCGGCGAGGTGGCCGAGCGAGTCGACCACGCCGGCGACGGTCTCGCCGAGGTCGACCCTGTCGCGCGAGGGCAGATGCGGCTTCATCTCGATGCGCGACAGGGTGAGCAGGTCGTCGATCAGGCGCGCCATGCGGGCCGTCTGCGCCTGCATGATCTCGAGAAAGCTGTCGCGCGCCTTCGCGTCGTTGCGGGCGGGGCCGCGCAGCGTCTCGATGAAGCCGGAGATGGAGGCGAGCGGCGTGCGCAGCTCGTGGCTGGCGTTGGCGATGAAGTCGGCGCGCATGCGGTCGATGCGGCGCGTCTCGCTCTGGTCCTTGAAGTGGACCATGAACAGGCCGCCGCCGGCGCCGACCGGCATGGCCGAGATGCGGAAGGCGCGCTCGATGGGCACGCGCTCGCCATAGTCGATGGCGCCGGCGCGGCCCTCCTTCAGGAGCGCGGCGAGAAGGCGCTGCATGTCGGGGGTGCGGAACCTGTGGGCCAGCACCGTGCCCTGCGGGATGCGGCCGAAGGCGGCGACGGCGGCCTCGTTGGCGTAGCGCACCGTGCCGCGCGCGTCGAGGATGACGATGGGGTCGGGAACGGCGGCGGCGAGGTCGCGCGCCGACAGCGCGTCGACCGCCGCATCGTCATAGTGCGCCATCGCCTCCGGCATGCGTTCTTCCCTCCGGGCCCGTCACAGTCCGCGACACCATGGTTAGCCCGTATTGCAGGATCATCTCAACGGCGGTGGACGCATACCGGGCAGATGCGCCCCCGTCAGGCCGCGATCCTGGCCGCGGCAAGCGCGGCCGGCAGCGTCTGCGCGAACAGCTCCATCTCGGCATCGGGGCCGACGCTGACGCGGATGCAGCGGTCGAGCACCGGGGCGGCGGGCTTGCGCACGAAGACGTCGCGCTCGATCAGGCCCTGGAGCACGGCAAGCGCGAAGGCGCCGTCGCCGCCGCAGTCGATGGCGACGAAGTTGGTGGCCGAGGGCAGCGCCGACAGGCCGCAGCCGGAAGCGATCGCCGCGATGCGGGCGCGGCCGGCGGCGACCCTGCCGAGCACGTTTGCCAGATGGTCCTTGTCGGCGAGGGCGGCGAGCGCGGCCGCCTGCGTCATGCGGCTCATGCCGAAATGGTCGCGCACCTTGTCGAAGGCGCGGATCGCCTCCGCCTCGCCCACGGCGTAGCCGCAGCGCATGCCGGCAAGGCCGTAGGCCTTGGAGAAGGTGCGCATGCGCAGCACGTTCGGCCGCGCGACGTCGAGCGCCGGAATGGCCGAGGCCGGCGCGGTCTCGCCATAGGCCTCGTCGAGCACCAGCATCGTGGTCTCGGGCAGCGCCTCGATCAGCCGCGAAACCTCGTGGGCCTCCCACCAGGTGCCCATCGGGTTGTCGGGATTGGCGAGGTAGAGCAGCGGCGCGTTCTCGCGGCGGACGGCGGCGAGCAGACCCTCAAGATCCTCGCGGTCGTCGCGGTAGGGCACGGTGACGAGGCGGCCGCCGAAGCCGGCGACATGGTAGTTGAAGGTGGGATAGCCGCCGAGCGAGGTGACGACCGGCTGGCCGGGCTCCACGAACAGCCGCACGATCAGGCCGAGCAGCCCGTCGATGCCGCCGCCGACGGCGACGTTGCCGGCCGCGACGCCGAGGTCGGCGGCCAGCGCCTGCTTGAGGTCGTGGTTTTCCGGGTCGCCGTATTTCCACACGTCGCCGGCCGCCTCGCGCATCGCCGCGATCGCCTTCGGCGACGGGCCGAAGCCGCTCTCGTTGGCGCCGATGCGGGCGCGGAACGCCCTGCCCCGCGCGCGCTCCTGCGCCTCGGGGCCGACGAAGGGAACGGTCGCCGGCAGGCCGGCGGCAAGCGTGGTCAAAGCGGGACGCGATGTCATGGCAGGGCGGGCCTCCTCGATCTGTCGCGATCCAATAAAGCCAATCGGCGCGGGGGGAAAGGGCGCAGCAGCCCGCAACGCCCGCGAACGGCGGCGGCCTCGCCGCTACCGTTCGCCGAAGGCGCGGGCGATCTGGCCGAGCATCAGGATCTCGAGCGCGGTGGCGTCGTCGTCGGAGGGGTCCGGGCGGCAGGCCGTCCTGGCGATGACGACGCGGCTTGTCGGGTCGACCCACAGCCACTGGCCGTGGATGCCGACCGCGGCGATACTGCCGCGGCGATCGCCGACATCGTACCAGCAGGAGCGGTAGCGGCCTTCGGCGAACATGTCGGCGAAATTGCCCTCCACCCAGGCGCGGCGGTCGCCGTTCGCGCGCATGTCCTTTATCCAGCCTTGCGGCACGACCTCGACGCCGTTATGGGCGCGGCCGCCGTCGAGCACGAGCTGGCCGATGCGGGCGAGGTCGCGCGTGGTGATGCACACGCCGCCGGCCGCGCGCGCCGTGCCGGCGCGGTCGACCGTGACATAGGCCGCGCCGCGCGCGCCCATCGGCTTCCACAGCCTCTCGGCCAGGTAGCGATGATAGCGCATGCCGGCGGCGCGCTCGACGACGAGGCCGAGCAGGTCGGTGTTGGGCGAGGCGTAGCAGAAGCGGCGTCCGTGCCCGTGGCCGTTGCCGCCGAGCGTGGCGAGGAAGCCCTCCATCGTCTCCGGCCTCGCGCCCGCCGGCTCGGGATTCCACAGCATCGCGCGGCGGTAGCGGTCGAACGCGCCGCCATGGTCGAGATACTCCTCGTCGAAGTCGAGATCGACCGTCATGTCGAGCAGGTCGCGCACGCGCGCCGTGGCGTAGGTCGAGCCGGCCATGGCCGGCACATAGGCCGTGACCGGCGCGTCCGGGTCCAGCCTGCCCTCGCCCGCCGCGATGCCGGCGAGCAGGCCGGTGATCGATTTCGAGATCGAGAAGACGAGATGCGGCCGCGCCGGGTCGGCAGTCTCGGCCAGCCACTCGGCGATCACCTTGCCGTCGCGCATGACCACGACATGGTCGGCATGGGAGCGCCGCATGTGGGCGAGCGCCGTGACCGCGCCGCCGTCGCGGTCGCGCAGGACGAGGCTTTCGAGAGCGGCCGGCCCGGGCGAGGCTTCCTCCGGCGCGCCCGGCCAGGCGATCATCGCCACCGGGACGAACTCGGACACGTGCTGGAAGCTGTAGCGGCTCGCCGGATGCAGCCGCCAGTCGGCCAGGGTGATGTCGGCGCGGCGCAGGTCGTCGGTCATTGCGTGGTCTCCCTTCCCCGCCGGCACCAGCCAGACCTGGGGGCCGAAGGCAAGCGCAAACGACGAGGCCCGGCGGTTTCCCGCCGGGCCTCGCCCAAACCCGGGCGGCGCCTTGCGCCGCCGTCCGCGCCTCAGTTGCGGCGCAGGGCCGACCAGGACGTGTCGACCGAAAGGCTGACGACGAAGCGGCCGTGGTCGAAGTTCGAGTCGTGGTAGCGGCCGTCGATGGTGAAGGCGTCGGCGAAGGTGTAGGACAGGCCGACGTTCCAGTCGCGGCGGTCGTCGCCGCTGGTCAGCCACTCGCCATAGGCGGCCGACAGGGTGACGTCATAGGGCAGCACCACCGCCGCGTTGACGACGCCATAGGTCGTCTCCCATTCAGGATCGTAGTAGATCTCGCCGCCGGCGGAGAACTGCTCGGTGAAGGTGTAGGTGGCCTTGGCGTAGAACTCGCCGCAACGGCAGTCGTCTCCGCTTGCGCTATAGACATACCGGGCATAGCCGAGGTCGAGAGCCAGATTGCCGAATTCCGGCCGGATGCCGGCGTAGAAGTCGATCTCAAAATCGTCCTCCGGATCGATGCCCACGGTCGCCCCGTCGACCGACGAAGCCCAGATGCCGGCATAGAAGATGCCGTAGGACGGCTCGATATAGGCCTGGAACGCCGGCCCGTCGGACTGGTCCGCGCCGCGCGAGATGTAGCGGCTGGTGACGGCGGCGCCGAAGGCGATGTCGAACTTCGACGCGATCTCTTCCTGGGTGGCGGCGTCATCGGCGGCGAAGGCCGTGGATGACAGGACGGTTGCGGCCGCAAGGATGGCTGCGTGACGGATGAGCTTCATGGTCCCCTCGAACGAATTGATCCCGTATTCCCCCGAACGACGGGCCGCCCGCTGCGACGCATCGCTCTCGTGCTTCGAGAGTTATCCACAGCCGCGCCCTTCGCAACGGGTTTCGCAGGCAGGCAGGGCGGCGGCAAAGAATTGCGGCGGAACCGTTGCACAAATGTGTCAGTCGCTTGCCCAAACCGCGTGCAGAGCGCCCCGGACGCCCATCGCGAAGGCAGGCGCTGCCTGCCAAACGGGCGCTTCATCCGTGCCGCGGCCTGCCCTGCCCCCGCCGCCCGGCCGGCGACGGCGAAAGTGATTCGCCGGCCTCTCGCACGCGGCCTTGCGGGTGTATTCTTCGGCGGGGCCACATATTGCCCCTTGAATTAATTGAACGCTCGTTTTAATAGATCACCAAGGGAGGAACCATGGCACGCACCGCAGGCTCGGACGGGGAAAGGACGCACGCCGCCATCCGCGAGGCGGCCGTCGACCTCATCGCCCGCTTCGGCTACGAGGCGATGTCGATGCGCCAGCTCGCGGCCGAGGTCGGCGTGCAGGTCGCCGCGCTCTACCGCTATTTCCCGACCAAGGAAGACCTGCTGTTCTCGCTGATGAACGAGCACATGGAGGCGCTGCTGCAAAGCTGGGAGGCGGCGCGGCCGGCGACCGGCGATCCCGTGCGGCGGCTGGCTGCCTTCGTGCGCAACCACATCGAGTTCCACGTCGCGCGCCGGCACGCCACCCATGTCAACAACATGGAGCTGCGCGCGCTGTCGCACGAGAAGCTGAGCGCGATCCTGCGCCTGCGCGGCAGCTACGAGAAGGAGCTGCGCCGCATCCTGCGCGAGGGCGCGGAGCAGGGCCTGTTCACCGTCGGCGACGTGGCGCTGACGGCGATGGCGATCATCCAGATGACGACGGGCGTCATCGTCTGGTTCCGGCCCGACGAGCGCCTTTCCGTCCAGGAAGTGGCCGATACCTATCACGACATGACGATGCGCCTCGTAGGCGCGCGCAAGCAAGACAGGGAGGATGTCCATGTACGATCACGTCATGAACTTCGGGCTTGGTGAGGAGATAGAGGCGCTGCGCGACACGGTGCGCCGCTTCGCGGCCGAGCGCATCGCGCCGGTCGCCGCCGAGACCGACCGCGGCAACGACTTCCCCGCCCATCTGTGGCAGGAGATGGGCGCGCTCGGCCTGCTCGGCATGACGGCCGACCCCGACCATGGCGGCACCGGCATGGGCTATCTCGCCCATGTCGTGGCGATGGAGGAAATCTCGCGCGCCTCCGCCTCGGTCGGCCTGTCCTACGGCGCGCATTCCAATTTGTGCGTCAACCAGATCAACCGCTGGGGCACGCCCGAGCAGAAGCAGAAGTACCTGCCCGCCCTGTGCGCCGGCACCACAGTGGGCGCGCTCGCCATGTCGGAGCCGGGCGCGGGCTCCGACGTGGTGTCGCTGCGGCTGCGCGCGGAAAAGAAGAACGACCGCTTCGTGCTCAACGGCTCCAAGATGTGGATCACCAACGGGCCGGAGGCCGGCACGCTGGTGGTCTACGCCAAGACCGACCCCGAGCGGCACTCGCGCGGCATCACCGCCTTCATCGTCGAGCGCGGGATGGCCGGCTTCTCCGTGGCGCAGAAGCTCGACAAGCTCGGCATGCGCGGCTCCAACACCGGCGAGCTGGTGTTCGACAATGTCGAGGTGCCGTTCGAGAACGTGCTGCACGAGGAGGGACGCGGCGTCGAGGTGCTGATGTCGGGCCTCGACTACGAGCGCGTGGTGCTGTCGGGCGGGCCGCTCGGCATCATGGCGGCGGCGATGGACGTGGCCGTGCCCTACACGCAGGAGCGCAGGCAGTTCGGCCAGCCGATCGGCGCCTTCCAGCTCGTGCAGGGCAAGCTCGCCGACATGTACACGACGATGAACGCCTGCCGCGCCTATGTCTACGCGGTGGCGGCGGCCTGCGACCGCAAGGAGACGACGCGCAAGGATGCGGCCGGCTGCATCCTCTATTCGGCCGAGAAGGCGACGCAGGTGGCGCTCGACGCCATCCAGCTTCTGGGCGGCAACGGCTACATCAACGACTATCCGACCGGCAGGCTGTTGCGCGACGCCAAGCTCTACGAGATCGGCGCCGGCACCAGCGAAATCCGCCGCTGGCTGATCGGCCGCGAGATGATGAGCGAGGGTGTCTAGATATTGACATTTATATAAACCAATGACATTTTCTTTCTATACCTAGAAAGGAGAATGGACATGCCAGCATCCGGTGCTCGGATTTCGCGGCCCTCACCCGGCACCAGTACCGGGCGCGTGTGGGAGATCGCCGAGGAAATCACCCGGGCGAACGGTCGCCGGGCGACGCGCTCGGAGGTCATCAAGAGGTTCCAGGAAGAGGGCGGCAACTACAATACCGCCAGCACACAATATCACCATTGGAAGACCCGGTATGACGCGAAGCATGCCGAGGCGACCTTGCCAGCCGCGTCCGCGCAGCCCCTTTCCGTTCAGGTCAAGGAGGCTGGCCGCATCGTCCTGCCGGCCGAACTGCGCTCGGCGCTCGGCATCGCGGAAGGCGATACGCTGGCGGCGCAGATCGTCGACGGCGAGATAAGGCTGACGCCCCTGCAAACCGCAATCCGCAGGGCGCAGGAACTGGTGCGCAAATACGTGCCGGCCGACGTCAGCCTCGTCGACCAGCTCATCGAGGAGCGCCGCAGGGAAGCGGCGTCCGAGGGATCGGCGTGAAGTATGTCCTCGACGCTTCCGCCGTGCTGGCGGTCCTCAACAGCGAGCCCGGCGCGGATGTCGTCGCCGGGCGGCTTGCCAACGGCATCATGAGCACGATCAACGCGGTCGAGGTGGGCACCAAGCTGGTCGACGGCGGCATGACGCATGAAGCCGCGAGCCAGGCCATGAGTCTCCTGCGCCTTCCGCTCGCCGATTTCGACGGGCAGCTCGCCGCGGCTTCCGTAGCCCTTCGCCGGCCGACCGAAGCAGCCGGCCTCTCGCTCGCCGACCGCGCCTGCCTCGCGCTCGCCCTGCGCGAGAATGCGACCGCGGTGACGGCGGACCGCGCATGGGCGCGGGTCGATGTCGGCTGCAAGATCGAACTCATTCGCTAGGGAGAACACGTTGCCCGCACTCCAGTCGCAGATTTCGCCCGCCTCCGAAACGTTCAAGGCCAATGCCGGGCGCATGCGCCAGCTCGTGGCCGACATCGCCGACAAGGCCGCCACGGTCGAGCGCGGCGGCAGCGAGGAGGCGCGCCAGCGCCACGTCTCGCGCGGCAAGCTGCTGCCGCGCGAGAGGCTGGCGCAGCTTCTCGACACCGGCTCGCCCTTCCTCGAGATCGGGCAGTTCGCGGCGTGGGGAATGTATGGCGGCGACATCGCGTCTGCCGGCATCATCACCGGCATCGGTCGCGTCGAGGGCACGGAATGCGTCGTCGTCGTCAACGACGCCACGGTGAAGGGCGGCACCTACTATCCGCTGACCGTCAAGAAGCACCTGCGCGCGCAGGAGATCGCGCGCGAGAACAACCTGCCCTGCATCTATCTCGTCGATTCCGGCGGCGCCAACCTGCCCAACCAGGACGAGGTGTTCCCCGACCGCGAGCATTTCGGCCGCATCTTCTTCAACCAGGCCAACATGTCGGCGGCCGGCATCCCGCAGATCGCCTGCGTCATGGGCTCGTGCACCGCCGGCGGCGCCTATGTGCCGGCGATGTCGGACGAGACGATCATGGTGCGCAAGCAGGCCACGATCTTCCTCGGCGGGCCGCCGCTGGTGAAGGCGGCGACCGGCGAGGAGGTGAGCGCCGAGGACCTCGGCGGGGCCGACCTGCACACGCGCGAATCGGGCGTTGCCGACCACTACGCCACCGACGACACCCATGCGCTGGCCATCGTGCGGCGCATCGTCAAAAACCTGAATCGGACCAAGCGGATCGGGCTGGCGCTGAAGAAACCGATTCAGCCGCTTTACGCGCCGGATGAGATCCACGGCGTGGTGCCGGCGGACCTGCGCCAGCCCTACGACGTGCGCGAGGTGATCGCGCGCATCGTCGACGGCTCGGAGTTCGACGAGTTCAAGCAGAACTACGGCACCACGCTCGTCACCGGCTTCGCGCATCTGCACGGCATGCCGGTCGGCATCCTCGGCAACAACGGCGTGCTGTTCTCGGAAAGCGCGGTCAAGGGCGCGCATTTCATCGAGCTGTGCTGCCAGCGCAAGATTCCGCTGATCTTCCTGCAGAACATCACCGGCTTCATGGTCGGCCGCAAGTACGAGGCCGGCGGCATCGCCAAGGACGGGGCCAAGCTGGTGACGGCGGTGGCGACCGCCCGGGTGCCGAAGCTCACCGTCATCGTCGGCGGCTCGTTCGGCGCCGGCAATTACGGCATGTGCGGGCGCGCCTATTCGCCGCGCTTCCTGTGGATGTGGCCGAATGCGCGCATCTCGGTGATGGGCGGCGAGCAGGCCGCCACCGTGCTCGCCATGGTCAAGCGCGAGGGCATCGAGAGGAAGGGCGGCACCTGGAGCGCCGAGGAGGAGGCCGAGTTCAGGCGCCCGACGCTGGAGAAGTACGAGCGCGAGGGCCATCCGCTCTATTCGTCGGCGCGGCTGTGGGACGACGGCATTATCGACCCGGCGCGCACGCGCGAGGTGCTGGCGCTGTCGCTGTCGGCCGCGCTCAACGCGCCCGTCCCCGACACGAAGTTCGGCGTGTTCAGGATGTAGGGACAGACGCGCAGACCCGTTGACCGCAGATGGCCGAATGCGATAGGCACATGATCGAGGCACCCGTAGCTCAGCTGGATAGAGTGCTGCCCTCCGAAGGCAGAGGTCACAGGTTCGAATCCTGTCGGGTGCGCCAGTTTTCCTTGCTCACGCTGTCGCGGCCTGCGGCCGCTTCGCTCCGCAAGGGGCGCCGGACGACCGGCGACGGGCGGACGCCCTTGCGAACCCTGCGGGTTCGGAAGGGTCCGGCTCAACCAGCGCCTTCGTCTTCCCGCTCAGCCGCCATTGACCAGCGCCAGGATCAGGCGATGGACGTTGCCGCCCTCGCGCATCTCCTCGCGGTCAAAGTCGCGGCTTTTCTGCCGCTGCTCCTGCGACAGCGCGCCGAGCCTGGCCTGCAACGCCTCGCGCACCTTCTTGCAGCCGGGATCGTCCGGCGCGTTGAGGCCGACCGACACCGCCTCGATCCGCCGCACCATGTCGACGATGATGTCGCCGTGGATCTTCTCGTGAGCCGCGATCCCGTCGAGGAAGGTCTGCCATGCCCGCTTCGTGGCGGCGGGCAGGTCGCCGGCCGCCCTGGGCAGGCGGTAGGTGATGGTCAGGCTCGGCCGCGCCGATGCGAGCGTGCAGGAGCCGTCGGCTTGCGGGCGGTAGTCGCGCGACCACAGAAGCTTGAAATCCGTGTAGGCGATGGCCCGGCCGACGCCGACCAGCGGCCCGTTCTCGCCGATCGAGCGGTAGAGCTCGATGCCGGAGCGGCCGGAGACGCGGTAGTGCTCGACGCGCTCCACCGGCTTCCAGTCGGCATGGGAGGGGGCCGGCCAGCCCGCGAGCGCGCAGGCGGCGGCAAGGATGCGCAGGCGTCGTGTCATCGTCTCTCCCGGATCGTGGCCGGCCGCCACGGTAGAAGCAAAGCGGCCGCGACCGCAACCGTCCTTGCCGCCCGCCATGCGACGAGCGCCGGATGGCGCGGCCGTTCGCGCACTGTGTCCAGCCCTCCACCAGAGGAAAGCCGATGTTCGACAAGATCCTGATCGCCAACCGCGGCGAGATCGCCTGCCGCGTCATCCGCACCGCGCGGCGCATGGGCGTCGCGACCGTCGCCGTCCATTCGGACGCGGATGCGGGGGCGCTGCACGTCGCCATGGCCGACGAGGCGGTGCATATCGGCCCCTCGCCGGTGGCGGAAAGCTATCTCGTGGCCGACAGGATCATCGCGGCGGCGATAGAGACCGGCGCGCAGGCGATCCATCCCGGCTACGGCTTCCTGTCGGAGAATCCGGGCTTCGTGGAGCAGATAGAGGCCGCCGGTCTCGTCTTCATCGGCCCCTCGGCCAGGGCCATCCGCGCCATGGGCCTGAAGGACGCGGCCAAGCGGCTGATGGAGAAGGCCGGCGTGCCGGTGGTGCCGGGCTATCACGGCGAGGGTCAGGAGATCGTCATCCTCGCCTCCAAGGCGCGCGAGATCGGCTATCCGGTGCTGATCAAGGCGCGGGCCGGCGGCGGCGGCAAGGGCATGCGCAGGGTCGACCACGCCGACGACTTCGCCGAGGCGCTGGCGGCGGCGCGGCGCGAGGCCAAGGCCGCCTTCGGCGACGACCGGGTGCTGGTCGAGAAATACGTCGAGAAGCCGCGCCACATCGAGGTGCAGGTGTTCGGCGACAACCACGGCAACGTCGTCCACCTCTACGAGCGCGACTGCTCGGCCCAGCGCCGCCACCAGAAGGTGATCGAGGAAGCGCCGGCCCCGGGCATGACGCAAGAGATGCGCGCGGCCATGACCGAGGCCGCCGTGACGGCGGCGAAGGCCATCGGCTATTCCGGCGCCGGCACCATCGAGTTCATCGTCGACGCCTCGGACGGTCTGCGCCCCGACCGCTTCTGGTTCATGGAGATGAACACGCGGCTTCAGGTCGAGCATCCGGTGACCGAGATGGTCACCGGCATCGACCTGGTGGAGTGGCAGCTTCGCGTCGCTGCCGGCGAGAAGCTGCCGGCGCGGCAGGAGGACATCGGCCTCGACGGCCACGCCTTCGAGGCGAGGCTCTATGCCGAGGACGCGGCCAGGGGCTTCCTGCCGGCGATCGGCACGCTGCACCATCTGCGCTTTCCGCGCGAGGCGGCGGCCGGGGCTGCGATCCGCATCGAGACCGGCGTGCGCGAGGGCGACGCGATCTCGCCCTTCTACGACCCGATGATCGCCAAGCTGGTGACGCACGCGCACACGCGCGAGGCCGCGCTCGCGGCGCTGTCGGAGGCGCTCGCCCGCACCGAGATCGCCGGCTCGGTGGTCAACACGAGGTTCCTCGCCGCGCTCGCCGCCGATCCCGACTTCGCCGCCGGCAACGTCGATACCGGCATGATCGGCCGCCGGCAGGAGGCGCTGACCGCGCCGGCCGCGCCCACGGTCGGCCATGTCGCGGCGGCGGCGCTGGCGGCGGCCGACGTCGCGGCCGACCCGAAAGCCGCCGACCCGTGGACGGCGCTGGCCGGCTACGCCCATTTCCAGCCGGTCGCCAGGCAGGTGGCGCTGACGCATGAGGGCGAGGAGATCAGGGCGCGGCTGGCGGTGGCGGCCAACGGCAACGTGCGGATCGACACGCAGGGCGCGACGGCCTGGCTGCCGCTGTCGGGCGGCCGCTTCGCCAGCGCGCGCTGGCCGGGCCACGTCACGGTCTTCGCCGGCGCGGCGAGCCACACCTTCGCCGTCCACGACCCCTTCGCGGACGCGGAAGCCGCCGCGGCCGGGGGCGACGCGCTGCGCGCGCCGATGCCCGGGCTGGTCAAGCTGACGCGGGCGGCGGCCGGCGACACGGTGGCGAAGGGCCAGGCCCTGCTGGTGCTGGAGGCGATGAAGATGGAGCACACCATCGCCGCCCCGCACGACGGCGAGATCGAGGAGATCGTGCCGGAGGGCACGCAGGTCACCGACGGAACCGTGCTGGTGCGCTTCCGCGAACAGGCGACATGACGCCACGGGGCGCCGCAGGCCGCGAATCCTGTTGCGCGCGGGCCGAAATCCGCGCAAATGCCGCATCGCGACCGACGAAGCGGAGCGGCAGCGGCCCGTGACCTCCCCCGACCTTGTGGCACCTTCCCCCCACCGGCCCTACGAGGACGCGCTGGCGCTCGTCGTCGGCACGGCGCTGATCGCGCTCGGCCTGACCGTCTACACCGAGGCGACGCTGGTGACCGGCAGCACGGCGGGGCTCGCGCTCCTCATCCAGTATGCCGGCGGCATCCCGTTCGGCTGGGCGTTCTTCGCGCTCAACCTGCCGTTCTACGTGCTGTCGCTGATGCAGATGGGGCTCGCCTTCACGCTCAGGACCTTCGCGGCGGTGGCGCTCCTGTCGTTCTTCACCGGCCAGTCCGGCCGGTGGATCGACGTCGCCGCCGTCGATCCGCTCTATGCGGCGCTGATCGGCGGCGCGATCATGGGCGTCGGGCTCCTGATCCTGTTCCGGCACCGCGCCAGCCTCGGCGGCGTCAACATCCTGGCGCTGTTCCTGCAGGAGCGCTTCGGCCTGCGCGCCGGCTACGTCCAGCTCGGCATCGATGCCGCCATCCTGACGGCGGGCCTGTTCGTGGTGCCGGCGGACCGGATCGCGCTGTCGCTGCTCGGCGCCGTCGCCCTCAACCTGATGCTGGCGCTCAACCACCGGCCCGGCCGCTATGTCGGCGTGAGCTGAGGCGGCAGGAAATGAAGGGCCGCGCCGGTTGTTCCCGCCGGTCGCGGCCCTTGCGCCCCTGTGAAGTCGCGGCGGTTTCCGCCTTGTCGCCTTCCCTGTGTACTCTCAACCCGGCCGTGACGGCATCTTCCTGCCTTGCTCAGTGAACGGTCATCCACTCGCGCGCCTCGCGCAGCGCCCGGGCGATGTCGGGCTTGGTCATCGTGGCCGCCAGCTCGGCGCGCAGCTCGGCGGCGCGGGCGGAGCCCTTGATGGCGGCGATGTTGAACCATTTGTGGGCGGCGACCAGATCGATCTCGCAGTCGCGGCCGGTCGCATACATCATGCCCAGCTCGAACAGGATTTCCGCCTGGGTGGTGGCGCCGATGCCGGCGTCGTGCATGTCGAAACGAGCCATCTTCTATCCCCTGTTGCAGTCCCGAGAGCCGTCTTTCTGCCGGTCCGGTCGTTGCCCTTCCATGGCTCTCAGGATGGCGGGGAGCCTTGAATCCGTCGTTAAATGGCGTGCTTAATGCGAAGAAAACGAAACGAAAACAAGAGGTAAACCTTGGGATTCATTAACGATGCGAGCTCGCGGATTCCAAGGGATTCGATGAAAATGCCTCGAAAATCCTCGGCGGCGCGCGCAACGCTTCGCTAACCACGCCGGCAGGCACGTTGCCGCCGCGCCGGGGGCTTCCGTCCCGCCGCGATCCGGTTTACGCTTACGTATTCGTAAACGCAGCATCGGCCCCTGCGCTTTTCCCGAACCGGGCCGACGGGAGGATGACATGCTTCGTACGTTCATGCTGGCGACGGCGGCGGTGGCGATGATGGCGGGCACGGCCCACGCCGACGGCATCGTCGGCAACTGGCGGATCGACAGCGGCGAGACCGCGCAGATCGCCTCGGCCGGCGGCGGCTTCTCCATCACGCTGCGCACCGGCAAGCACAAGGGCAAGCGCATCGGCCAGATGCAGGCGACCGGCGACGGCAAGTACAAGGGCACGATCACCGACCCGGCCGACGACAAGACCTATTCCGGCAACGCCACGCTCAAGGGCGACAGCCTCGCCATGCAGGGCTGCGTGGCGGTGGTGTTCTGCAAGACGCAGAACTGGAAGCGGCAGTAGTAGCGAATAGGGAATAGGGAATAGGGAACAGGAGGAATGCCGGCGTTTTTCGCAGGCAACTTCATTCACTACTCCCTACTCACTACTCGCTCACTTCCTCGCCGTCTGGCCGAACAGCACCTTCTGCGCTTCCTTGTCGTCGGCGAGGTTGCTGCGATATTCCTGTCCGACCGACCAGCCCCTTTCCACCGCCGGCCGCGCCGACAGCGTCTCGAACCAGCGCTTGAGGTGGGGGAAGTCGTCGAGATCCTGCCCCTGGTTCCTGTAGGGCCTGACCCAGCCGACGCAGGCCATGTCGGCGATGGAGTAGTCGCCGGCGAGATAGTCGCGGTCGGCGAGGCGCTTGTTCATCACCCCGTAGAGGCGGTTGACCTCGTTGGTGTAGCGCTCGATGGCATAGGGCACCTGCTGCGGCGCGTATTGCCGGAAATGGTGGGCCTGGCCGGCCATCGGCCCCAGCCCGCCCATCTGCCAGAACAGCCACTGGTCGACCTCGACGCGGGCGCGCTCGTCGGCGGGATAGAAGCGGCCGAACTTGCGGCCGAGATATTGCAGGATCGCGCCCGATTCGAACACCGGGATCGGCGCGCCGCCCCGTTTCCCATCCGAGGAGGGTCCTTCGGGATCGACGATCGCCGGCATGCGGTTGTTGGGCGAGATCGCCAGGAAGGCGGGCTCGAACTGCTCGCCCTTGCCGATATTGACGTAGTTGACCTCGTAGGGGACGCCCAGCTCCTCCAGCATGATGGTGATCTTCCAGCCGTTGGGCGTCGGCCAGTAATAGAGCGCGATTGGTGCCGTCTGGATTGTCATGCCGTCCTCCGTTTCCACGGCGCAAGGTAATCACAGCCAGCGGCGGCGCGCCAATGAAACCGGCTTAAGCACCTGTTAACGTGCTTGAACGCCACATGAACGGCGGCCTCAGCCATGGTTCAGCCACGTTCGGGCATCCTTTCGCCATAAACGAAGGAGACCGCCCCGATGCTTGCCCGCCGCTTCACCATCGTGTGCCTGCTCGTCACGCTGTTCGGCATGGGCATGTCGATCCTGGTGGCCGAGAAGAGCCGAACCGGACGGCCGCAGGGCGTGGTCTACCAGTTCTGCGACACGACCAACGCCGCCAGTTGCCCGACCGGCCTGCGCCGCTGAGGACAGGGAGCCGACCATGACCCGCCGCACCGCCCTTTTCTCCGGCATCGCCTCCGCGCTCCCCCGCTTCGCGCTGCTCGCCGCCGCGCTGCTGGCGCCGCTGGTCGCCATGCAGTCCGTGCAGGCCGGCGCCGACGCCTTCATCGAGGACAGCCGCAAGCTGTCGAGCGGCGCGGGCCTCGTCCTCGTCATCAGCCTGCAACGCGGCTGAGGCAGGGTCGCGGCGCCCGGAGCCGAAATGCCGCCCGCTCCCCTCGAAACGGCGGCGGCAACCCATTATGATGGGTCATGGAAAAACGAATCCGCCACGACGCCGCCGAATCGATCGCCACGCCCGAGCCGTTCGCGCGCCAGAGCTTCACCGACGCGCGCGAGGCGGTGGCGGCGCTGAAGGCGCTCTACGAGCGCAACACCGCTTTCCTGCGCGCCTCCTTCGCGGCCCTTGCCGACGGCGAGGACCGGCAGCGGCGCTACCGCGCCTTCTACCCGGAAGTCGCCATGGCGACGGCCTCCTTCGCGCAGATCGACTCGCGGCTGGCCTACGGCCACATGCCCGAGCCCGGCCGCTACGCCACCACCGTCACGCGGCCCGACCTGTTCGACAGCTACCTCACCGAGCAGTTGCGGCTCCTGATGCGCAACCACGGCGTGCCGGTGACGGTGGGCGAGTCGGAGACGCCGATCCCGCTGCATTTCGCCTTCCTCGAGGGCACCTATGTCGAGGCGTCGGTGGCCGAGCGCATCAAGCGGCCGCTGCGCGACCTGTTCGACGTGCCGGACCTGAACGGCACCGACGACCACATCGTCAACGGCACCTTCGAGGCGATGCCGGGCGAGCCGATGCCGCTCGCCCCCTTCACCGCCCAGCGCATCGACTATTCGCTGCACCGGCTGTCGCACTACACGGCGACCAGCCCGCACTTCTTCCAGAACTTCGTGGTGTTCACCAACTACCAGTTCTACATCGACGAGTTCTGCGCCCATGCCCGCGCGCTGATGGAAGCGGGCGGCGGCGGATACGACGCCTTCGTCGAGCCGGGCAACCTCGTCACCCGCGCCGGCGAGGCGGCGGCGGGCGGCCTCGTCCTGCCGCGCATGCCGCAGATGCCCGCCTACCACCTGACGAAGGAGGGCCACGGCGGCATCACCATGGTCAATATCGGCGTCGGCCCCTCCAACGCCAAGACGATCACCGACCACATCGCGGTGCTGCGGCCGCATGCGTGGCTGATGCTGGGCCACTGCGCGGGCCTGCGCAACACCCAGGCGCTGGGCGACTACGTGCTGGCGCACGCCTATGTGCGCGAGGACCATGTGCTCGACGACGACCTGCCGGTGTGGGTGCCGATCCCGGCGCTGGCCGAGGTGCAGGTGGCGTTGCAGGAGGCGGTGGCGGAGGTGACCGGGCTTTCCGGCTACGACCTGAAGCGCATCATGCGCACCGGCACGGTCGCCACCATCGACAACCGCAACTGGGAGCTGCGCGACCAGCGCGGGCCGGTGCAGCGCCTGTCGCAGTCGCGCGCCATCGCGCTCGACATGGAATCGGCCACCATCGCCGCCAACGGCTTCCGCTTCCGCGTGCCCTACGGCACGCTTCTGTGCGTCTCCGACAAGCCGCTGCACGGCGAACTGAAGCTGCCGGGCATGGCGAGTGACTTCTACAAGCGGCAGGTGGCGCAGCACCTGACCATCGGCATCCGCGCGCTGGAGAAGCTGGCGGCCATGCCGCCGGAGCGGCTGCATTCGCGTAAGCTTCGCAGCTTCTCCGAGACCGCGTTCCAGTAGCCTTGCCCCTGCCGCAATCCTCGTCACCCTCGCCCGCCATGCGTCGCCACCGGACATTTTCGCTGCTGCTGCGGCTCGCCTTGCCGGCGGCGCTCGCCGCGCTCGGCGCGGCCATCGCCTTCGGCTATCTCGGGCGGCTGCATCTGGCCTTCGATTCCTTCTCGCATCTGCGGCTGCACCTTGCGGCGCTGCTCCTGCTGCTCGTGCCGGCGCTGCTTGTCCTGCGCCTGCGCATCGAGGCGGCCTTCGCCGCGCTTCTCGGCCTTGCCGTGACGATCCAGACCGTCGGCCCGCACGCGATGCCCTCGCTCGCCGGCGCCGATGCGGGGCCGACCTACCGCCTGTTGCAGATGAACCTGCGCTACGACAACCCGACGCCGGAGGCGGCGCTGTCGCTGATCGGCGCCGTGCGGCCCGACGTCATGACGCTGAGCGAGGTGTCGGACCTGTGGCGCGAGAAGCTCGCGCTCCTGGAGGCGGCCTATCCCTACCGGCTGATCTGCCCGCAGCCGAGCCATGTCGGCGGCGCCGCGATCCTGTCGCGGCGGCCCTTCGCGGAGGGGTTCGAGCCGCGCTGCGGCGACCGCGGCTCCTTCGCCCATGTGCGCCTCGACCTCGGCGGACGCACGGTCGAGGTCGCGGCGCTGCACATGGGCTGGCCGTGGCCGTTCGAGCAGCCGTGGCAGCTTCCGCGCCTCGCGCCGCTGCTCGGCGGCGTCGGCGACACGGCGATCGTCGCCGGAGACCTGAACGCGGTGCCGTGGAGCCACGCCGCGCGACGCATCGCCGAGGCGAGCGGCGCGCGCATCCTGCGCGGCGTCGGCCCCACCTGGCTCGACCGGCGGCTGCCGCCGTCGTGGCGGCGCCTTGTCGGCCTGCCCATCGACAACCTGATGGTCAAGGGCGGCGTACGGCCCACCGGCCTCGCCACGCTCGAAAGCCCCGGCTCCGACCACACGCCGGTGCTGCTGGAATTCGTGGTGGAGGCGGGGGAGATAGAAAAGCGAATAGTGAGCAGCGAATAGGGGAAGAACGGCCGGCAAGCCCTATTCGCCACCCCCTGTCCGCTCGCCTTCTCACATATTCGGATAGACCGGCCCCTCGCCGCCCTGCGGCGGCACCCAGTTGATGTTCTGGTTGGGGTCCTTGATGTCGCAGGTCTTGCAGTGGACGCAGTTCTGCGCGTTGATGACGAAGCGCACGTCGATGCCCATGCGGTCGGCGGCGGCGTTGCCGTCGGCGTCGACCCATTCGTAGACGCCGGCCGGGCAGTAGCGCGAGGACGGGCCGGCATAGACGTCGTGCTCGGAACGCTTCTGAAGCTCCATGTCCTTGACCTGGAGGTGGATCGGCTGGTCCTCCTCGTGGTTGGTGTTGGACAGGAACACCGAGGACAGCCGGTCGAAGGTCAGCACGCCGTCGGGCTTGGGATAGGCGATCTTCCTGTGCTTCGCCGCCGGCTCCAGCGATTGGGCGTCGGTCTTGCCGTGCTTCATGGTGCCGAAGGGCGAGGAGCCGAACAGCGTGTTCAGCCACATGTCGAGGCCGCCGAGCGCCACGCCCAGCCACAGGCCGAACTTCGTCCACAGCGGCTTGACGTTGCGCACCTTCTTCAGGTCCTTGCCGATGTCGCTGTCGCGCCACGCCGCCTCGTAGCCGGCGATCTCGTCATGGGCGCGGCCGGCCGCGACCGCCTCGGCCACGTGCTCGGCCGCCATCATGCCCGACAGCACGGCGTTGTGCGAACCCTTGATGCGCGGCACGTTGACGAGGCCGGCCGAGCAGCCGATCAGCGCACCGCCGGGGAAGGTCAGCTTCGGAACCGACTGGTAGCCGCCCTCGGTGATGGCGCGCGCGCCGTAGGAGATGCGCTTGGCGCCGTCGAAGGTGCCGGCAATGGCCGGATGGGTCTTGAAGCGCTGGAACTCCTCGAAGGGCGACAGATACGGGTTCTTGTAGTTGAGGTGGACCACGAAGCCGACCGCGACCAGATTGTCCTCCAGATGGTAGAGGAAGGAGCCGCCGCCGGTCGAGGAATCGAGCGGCCAGCCGAACGAATGCTGGACGAGGCCGGGCTTGTGGTTCTCGGGCCTGACCTGCCACAGCTCCTTGAGGCCGATGCCGAATTTCTGGGGCTCGCGGCCGTCCGACAGGCCGAATTTCGCGATCAGCTGCTTGGCGAGCGAGCCGCGCACCCCCTCGCCGATCAGCACGTATTTGCCGAGCAGCTCCATGCCCGGCGCATAGTTCGGCCCCCTGGTGCCGTCGCGCTCGATGCCCATGTCGCCGGTGGCGACGCCGATCACCGCGCCCTCGTCGTTGTAGAGCACCTCGGCGGCGGCGAAGCCGGGATAGATCTCGACGCCCAGCGCCTCGGCATGGCCGGCCAGCCAGCGGCAGACATTGCCCAGCGAGACGATGTAGTTGCCGTGATTGCCCATCAGCGGCGGCATCAGGAAGTTCGGCAGCCTGATCGAGCCCGCCGGGCCGAGGAGCAGGAAATGATCGGCCTCGACCGGGATCCTGAACGGATGGTCGGCCTCCTCGCGCCAGCCGGGCAAGAGCCGGTCGACGCCGACGGGATCGACCACCGCGCCGGAAAGGATGTGGGCGCCGACTTCCGCGCCCTTCTCGAGCACGACCACCGAAAGCTCGGGGTTCAACTGCTTCAGGCGGATCGCCGCGGCAAGGCCGGCCGGCCCCGCGCCCACGATCACCACGTCGAACTCCATGCTCTCGCGTTCAGTGTCGCTCATCGAAAATCCCTCCGCGTCAGCCCGTCGGCACTCAAGCTCCCTGCGCTCTTAGCGCATCGTTCGCCCGCGCGAAACCGCTTCCGCGCTGCGGATCGCACGACAGATGTCGCACCTGCCGGATGCCATGATATATTTACTTTAACGTAAACGTCAATTATTGGCCGGATATTCCCGGCCCCGACCGGGGCATGGGCGTCTCCGACACCTGCGGCGACGGCCCGTCCGGCAATGGCGGCCGGCGATGGCGGCCGGCGACCGCCGGCACAAACATCCCCACCGACCGCCGGCGCCTTCACCCCCGCCGGCCGGGCGTGTAGAATGCCGGGCCGAGGAAGGACGCATGGCAAAGGCGCGGCCTGCCCTGCTCGCATTCGCGGGCCTGTGCGCCACCGCTGCGGCGCAGCCGGTGGACGATCTCGGACGCTGGCACGCGGGGGCCTATTCCTACTCCGCCGAGATGGGCGGGTTCGCCATCGTCGGCATCTCCGGCAGCGGCAGGACGGCCGACGACCCGGTGGTGCTGGTGCAGGAGTTCTATTCCGCCAGCCCGGCGACGCTGGTCATCCGCGCCGAGCGGCCGATCCGCCCGCTCGGCTTCGCCGGCGACTTCGCCACCGGCTTCATCCACATGCGCATCGTCACCCTCAACAACAGCGGCCTGCCCTGGCTGGAGTTCGAGTTCGAGCTTCAGGAGATACGCGGCCGGCCCAGCACCTTCGGCGACGGGCTTTCCTTCGACCAGCGGCGGCGCGCATCCGCCAACATCTCGAGCGACCGCTACGCGCAGTACAGCCGCGACTTCGAGCCCTACGACCGGCTGCTCTTCCACGACGGCCACACCGATCCGCTGGAGACGGCGACCTTCGAGTTCCTGATCTCGGACTTCACGCCGCGCTGGGAATTCTTTCTCGTCCAGGACCCGGCCGTGCCCTTCTCCTGAGAGGCCGGGTCGAATAAGGTCGGGCCGTGATGTCGAGTGCCGACCCCAAAGCGCCCCAGCCCGACCTTGCCGACCTGATCCGCTTCTACGCCGAGGCGGGCGTCGACGAGGCGCTCGACGACGCGCCGGCCGACCGCTTCGCCGAGGCCGCGTCCGCGCAAGGCTCCCGCACGCCGCCGCAGCGGCAGGCAGCGCCGTCGCCCTCCCCCCGATCCGCCCCGGCGCTTTCGGTGCCCGACGAGGCGCAGGCGGCGAAGGCGCGCGAGCTGGCGCGTCAGGCGCGGACGCTGGAGGAGCTGCGCGACATCCTCGACGGCTTCGACGGCTGCAACCTGAAGTTCACCGCCAAGCAGACCGTGTTCAGCGACGGCAATCCGCGCGCGCCGCTGATGCTGGTCGGCGAGGCGCCGGGCCGCGACGAGGACATAAAGGGCAAGCCCTTCGTCGGCCGTTCGGGCCAGCTGCTCGACCGCATGCTGGCGGCGATCGGCATCGAGCGGGCGAGCGGCGCCTATATCGCCAACGTCATCCCGTGGCGGCCGCCGGGCAACCGCACGCCGACGCCGCTCGAAACCGAGATCTGCCGCCCGTTCATCAAGCGCCAGATCGAGCTCGTGAACCCCAGGGTGCTGGTGACGCTGGGCGGCCCCTCGGCCAAGGTCGTGCTCAACGCCACCGATGGCGTGCTCAAGCTGCGCGGCAAATGGCAGGCGCACACGACGGCGTCGGGGGTGGAGATCCCGGCGATGCCGACGCTGCACCCGGCCTATCTGCTGAGAAATCCCGCCCACAAGAAGCTTGCGTGGCGGGATTTCCTCGAGATCAGGGCCAAGCTCGACACGCTCGGCGGCTGATCAGGCCACCGCCGCGCCGGCGCCCCGCAGCGCCAGCCCCTCGAGCACGGCGAAGCCGGCGACGGCGGCCGCCTGGGCGAGGATGAAGGCGACGCCGAGCGCGTTCGGGGCGATGGGGGCGAAGGCCAGGATGCCGAGGCTCGCCGCCACCCATGCCCAGTTGACGAGCACGATCTCGCGCAGCCACGAGCGCGGAACCGACGCGCGGCGCACCATCGCCAGCAGGAAGGCGACGACCGGCACCAGCGCCACGCCGGCCCAGAACAGCAACGCCGGCGGCAGGCCGAGGAGCGGCGCAAGCAGGCCCGCGCCGGGGATGGTGAGCGCGGCCGCCGCCGCGCCCATCGCCGCGTCGGCGAGGAGGACGTTGCGCAGGAAGGGGGTGTTCTCGATGGTCATGGTCGTTCTCCCGTCGTTCGAGAAGGTCGATGACGGCAAGCATGGCCGGGAAGGACGCGACTGGCGATTACGCGGCAGGTAATAGGAACGCGGCGGCTTCGCGGCTAGGCTGCCGCGCACCGTGGGAGAAAAACGCCATGGCGACGACGCAACCGGGCAAATGGCAGGCGGGCAAATGGCAGGCGGGCGAACGGCAGGCGGGCGTGGGCGCCATGATCCGCGAATGGCGGCAGCGCCGGCGCATGAGCCAGCTCGACCTGGCGCTCGAGGCCGAGATATCGCAGCGGCACCTGAGCTTCATGGAAAGCGGGCGGGCCAAGCCCTCGCGCGAGATGGTGCTGCGGCTGGCCGAGCACATGGACGTGCCGCTGCGCCAGCGCAACCGCCTGCTGATGGCGGCGGGCTTCGCGCCCACCTATGGCGAGCGCGGGCTGGACGACCCCGTCTTCAGGCCGGCGCTCGCCGCGGTCGAGCTGGTGCTGAAGGGCCACGAGCCCTACCCGGCGATCGCCGTCGACAGGAGCTGGAACATGGTGCTGGCCAACGCCGCGGCGGCGCCCTTCCTGGACGGGATAGAGGAGCCGTCGCTGCTGTCGCCGCCGGTCAACGTGCTGCGGCTGGCGCTGCATCCTCGGGGGCTTGCGCCGCGCATCGCCAATCTCGGCGAATGGCGCGCCCATCTCATCGGACGGCTGCGCCGCCAGATCGACGCCACCGCAGACCCGGGGCTCGCGGCGCTGGAGCGGGAGCTGTCGTCCTATCCCGGCCAGCCGGTCGGGGCCGCCAGCGGCTGCGACCCGGCATCGCAGATCGCCGTGCCGATGCGCGTGCGCATGAACGGGCAGGCGCTGTCGTTCATCAGCACCGTCACCGTGTTCGGCACGCCGCTCGACGTCACGCTGTCGGAGCTCGCCATCGAATCCTTCTTCCCCGCCGACGCGGCGACCGGCGAGTTCCTGCGCAAGATGGCGGACGCCTAGCGCGCCCGTGGCCGGGCCGCTGCGGCTGGAGGCATCGGGCTATTGCGGCGGGGCGACCTTGCGCGCGGTGCCGCGTTCGAGGCCCAGCCGGCGCTCGCGCATGATGATGAAGATGCCGGCGCCGACCACGATCAGGCCGCCGACGATGGTGTAGGCGGTCGGCACGTCGCCGAAGGCGAGATAGCCGACGACGATGCCCAGGATCATCGACGTGTACTCGAACGGCGCCACCGTCGAGGCCTCGGCGTGGCGGTAGGCTTCCGTCATCAGGATCTGCGCGACGCCGCCGCACACGCCTCCCAGCACGAGGCACACGGCCTGCCACGGGGCGAGCGGCGCCCAGCCGAAAGGGATGGTCAGCAACGAGACGACCGTCGCCGTCAGCGAGAACCACATGACGATGGTGGGCGTGCGCTCGGTGTGGACGAGCTTGCGCACCAGCAGCATGGCCACGGCGGAAGCGGTCGCCGCCAGCAGCGCCGCGATTACGCCGGCGGTCTCGTCCGCGCTCGCCCCCTCCCCGAACAGGGAAAGGCTCGGCCACGAGATGACGACGACGCCGAAAAGGCCGATGAGCACCGCCGTCCAGCGATAGGCGCGCACCGTCTCGCCGAGGAACAGCGCGCTGAAGACCACGACCAGCAGCGGCTGGGCGTAGTTCAGCATGATCGCCTCCGGCAGGGGCAGCCGGGTGAGCGCGAAGAAGGTCAGGCCCATGGACAGGACGCCGACGGCGCCGCGCGCGATGTGGCCGAGCGGGTGCGCGGTGCGCAGCGCCGTGCGCAGCTCGTGCTGCCACGTCAGCATCACCAGGATGGGGAAGATGGCGAAGAAGGAGCGGAAGAAGACGATCTGCCCCGCCGGCAGCTGCCCCGCCGCCTTGATGAGCGAGGACATGGCCACGAACACGGCGACGGAAAGGACCTTGAGCGCGATGCCGCGCAGCGTGTTGCCCGAGGGACCGGAGGAAAGGGAGGTTCCGCCTGCCATTTCTAGCACTTCGCCTGCCGCCGGCAGGTTCCGGCGGGACAAGGAATGGACATTCTGTGCGGCTCACTCCGGGCAGGCCGGCACGTCGCATCCGCCGGATGCGGGGCGCGGCGGCGGATTTCCCCCTCTATGGACGATTCCGCCCGCCCTGTGAAGCCGAGGGCGGCTTTCCCGTCCGCCGCCGAAGGCAAGCCGATCGCCGGTTTTGCACCGCGCGCCGATCATGTAAGACCGTGACTCGACGGACGCCGCAGGGCGGCGTCCCGCGACGCGGCCAGGAGAGGCGAGAGCGCATGCGCAAGGATACGGGCCAGGTCTTCCGCATCGAGGATTACCGGCCGTGCGACTACACCATCCCGCGCACGCGCCTCACCTTCGCCCTCGACGCGCGCGAGACGCTCGTCACCGCCGAGCTGGAGGTGGCGCGGCGCGACGACGTCGCCCCCGGCACGCCGCTCGTGCTCGACGGCGACGAGCTCGACCTCGTCAGCCTCGCCATCGACGGCAAGGCGGCCGACGAAGCCGCCTTCGAGGCCGGGCCGCAGGGCCTGACCCTGTCGCGCCCGCCGCGCGGGAAGACGTTCCGGCTCACCGTGGTCACGCGGCTCGACCCCGCGCGCAACGGCGCGCTGATGGGGCTCTACCGCTCGAACGGCGTCTGGTGCACCCAGTGCGAGCCCGAAGGCTTCCGCCGCATCACCTACTTCCTCGACCGGCCGGACATGCTGTCGGTCTACACGGTGCGCATCGAGGCCGACGGGGCGCAGGCGCCTCTGCTGCTGTCGAACGGCAACCCGGTCGAGAGCGGCGCGCTTGCCGGCGGCAGGCACTATGCCGTGTGGCACGACCCGTTCCCCAAGCCGTCCTACCTGTTCGCGCTGGTGGCGGGCGACCTCGCCACGCTCGCCGACGAGTTCGTCACGATGTCGGGCCGCAGGATCGCGCTCGCCATCCATGTCGAGCACGGCAAGCAGGCGCGCGCCGCCTATGCCATGGACGCGCTGAAGCGGTCGATGCGCTGGGACGAGAAGGTGTTCGGGCTCGAATACGACCTCGACGTGTTCAACATCGTCGCCGTCTCCGACTTCAACATGGGCGCGATGGAGAACAAGGGCCTCAACGTCTTCAACGACAAATACGTGCTGGCCGACGAGGCGACCGCGACCGACGCCGACTTCGCCAATATCGAGGCGATCATCGCCCACGAATATTTCCACAACTGGACAGGCAACAGAATCACTTGCCGCGACTGGTTCCAGCTCTGCCTCAAGGAGGGGCTGACGGTCTTCCGCGACCACGAGTTCTCGGCCGACATGCGCTCGCACGCCGTCAAGCGCATCGCCGAGGTGCGCACGCTGCGCGCCCACCAGTTCCCCGAGGACCAGGGGCCGCTGGCCCACCCCGTGCGGCCGCGGCGCTACCGCGAGATCAACAACTTCTACACCGCCACCGTCTACGAGAAGGGCTCGGAGGTGGTGCGCATGATCCGCACCATCCTCGGCGCGGAAGCCTTCCGCGCCGGGCTGAAGCTCTACCTTTCCCGCCACGACGGCGAGGCCGCCACCATCGAGGACTTCATCCGCGCCTTCGAGGACGCATCGGGCCGCGACCTGTCGCAATTCTCGCTGTGGTATCACCAGGCCGGCACGCCCAACCTGGCGGTCACGGCCGCGCACGACGCGGCGGCGGGCGAGTTCACGGTCGAGATCGAGCAGTCGGTGCCGCCGACGCCTTCCGAAAGCCGGAAGCGGCTGATGCACATCCCGCTCGCCTTCGGCCTCGTCGGCCCGGACGGCCGCGACATCGAGCCGGAGGCAGTCGAGGGCGCGGCGGTCGAGAACGGCGTCATCCATGTCAGGAAGCGCAAGCATACGGTGCGCTTCAGGGGCGTGGCGCAGCGGCCGGCCCTGTCGCTCAATCGCGGCTTCTCGGCCCCGATCACGCTGACGATGGAGCGGAAGCCGCAGGACCTGATCTTCCTGGCGCGCCGCGACGGAGACCTCGTGGCGCGCTGGCAGGCGCTCAACACGCTGTTCACCGACGCGCTGATCCGGGGCTACCGCGCGGTGCGGGCACAGGAGAAGGTCCGCTTCGATGACGCCCTTTCGGCGGCGGCCGGCGAGATCGCCGACGACGAGGCGCTGGAGCCCTCCTGGCGCGCGCTGGCGCTGACGCTGCCGGCCGAGGCCGACATAGCGCGGGAAATCGGCGCCGACATCGACCCCGACGCTATCTTCGCCGCGCGCGAGGGGCTGGTCGACGCCATCGCGGCGCGCAACGGCGACGTCTTCTCCCGCCTCTACGGGCGGCTCGCGGACAGCGGGCCGTTCAGCCCCGACGCGGCGAGCGCGGGCCGCCGCGCGCTGCGCAACGTGCTCTTGTCCTACCTGTCGGCCGGCGAGGCCGGGCCGGCGCTCGCGGCGGGCCAGTTCGGCGCGGCGACCAACATGACCGACAAGGCGGCGGCGCTGACGGTGCTGGCGCACCGCTTCCCCGGCCATGAGGAGACGGTGGCGGCGCTGGCCGCCTTCGAGGCCAGGCACGGCGACGACCCGCTGGTGCTCGACAAATGGTACCAGACGCAGGCGACCGTGCCGGGCGCGAGCGCGGTCGAGCTGGTCGAGGCGCTGACGCGGCACCGCGGCTTCTCGCTCGCCAACCCGAACCGTGTGCGGGCGCTGATCGGCACCTTCTCGACCATGAACCAGACGGGCTTCCACCGCGCCGACGGCGCGGGCTACCGCCTGTTCGCCAGGGTCGTGCTGGAGATCGAGAAGCGCAATCCGCAGCTTGCCGCGCGGCTCGCCACGGCGCTGCGCTCGTGGCGGTCGCTGGAGCCGACGCGGCAGGCCGCCGCCCGCGAGGCGCTCATGACGCTCGCCGCGCCGAAGGACCTGTCGAGCGACCTGCGCGACATCGTCGAGCGGACGTTGGCCTGAGCGAGTAGCGAGTAGCGAGTAGCGAGTAGCGAGTAGCGAGTAGCGAGTAGCGAGTAGCGAGTAGCGAGTAGCGAGTAGCGAGTAGCGAGTAGCGAGTAGACCTGCTGCCGCGCTTGTCCGTCAACCCCTACTCGCTATTCCCTATTCCCTACTCGCTCCTCCCTGCTCGCTCCTCCCGGCAACAATTTCGTAACTTTTCCGTCCGTCCCACTGGACAGGCCGAATCACGTCTGATTCCTTATGGACGATTCGGGCGTGCGGCGTTGCCGGATCACCAGAGGGACAGGACCGGAGAGCCATTCATGGCCAAGGCGGGCGCGTGGGGCGCGACCGGAGGCAGCTTTCATGCCCGACGCAAGGCGGCAAGGCGCGCGAGCGCGGGGCTGATGGGCAATGCGCGGTTGATCGCCGAGCCCGCCTACAGGCGGCTCGTCGCCGCCGAGCCGTTCCTGAAGCGGCTGATCCCCATCCTCATCATCGTCTTCCTCGTCGTCGTCGCCGCCGCACGCGGCGTCTCGCTGATGAACGAGCGCGACAACATCGAGCGCATGGCCAAGGGCGTGCTGGCGCTGTCCGCCGGCCAGCTCGCGCAGGCGGCCGAGCTGGCGCAGGCCTCCGGCGAGGCGCCCTTCGCTGCCTGGGGGGGCGCGGTCGAGAGCCTCGCCGCCTCGGGCGCGCTCAGCCGCGGCCATGTGCTTCTGGTCGCCGACGGCGATCTCGTCGTCAGGGCGGCGACGCCCGCCGGCGCCCAGTGGATCGGCCGGCCGCTCGAATCCTTCGTCGCCGGCGGCCAGCCGCTGGCGCTGTTCGGCGAGCGCGCCGGCGTCATGGAGGTGGCGATCGGCGACAGGCCGTGGCTGGCGGCCATGAACCTGTTCGACGCGCGCGAGGGCGCCGCGCTCGCCCTGATCTCGCAGGATGCGCTGTTCGCCCAGTGGCGCGACGCCGCCACCTTCAACGTCACGCTTTATGTCGCGACCGCGGCGGTGCTGCTCATCATCCTCTACGCCTATTTCGGCCAGGCCGCGCGCGCGCAGGCCGCCGACCGGCTCTACATGGAGGCGCACGAGCGGGTCGACCTCGCGCTGGTGCGCGGGCGCTGCGGCCTGTGGGACTGGGACATGGTGCGCGGGCGCATGTACTGGTCGCGCTCCATGTACGACATGCTGGGCTACGAGCCGTCGGAGGCGATGCTGTCCTTCGGCGCGGTGGCCGAGATCATCCACGAGGAGGACGGCGACCTGTTCGATCTGGCCAACCGGATCGTGGCGCGCGAGGTCGACCAGATCGACCACGTCTTCCGCATGCGCCACGCCGACGGCCAGTGGGTGTGGATCCGGGCCAAGGCGCAGGTCAGCGACCCCGACGCGCCCGACCTGCACCTGATCGGCATCGCCGTCGACGTCACCGAGCAGCGCACGCTGGCGCAGCGTTCCGAGACCGCCGACCTCAGGCTGCGCACCGCCATCGAGAGCATCTCCGAATCCTTCGTGCTGTGGGACGCCGCGCAGAACCTCGTGATGTGCAACTCGAAGTACCAGCAGGACACCGGCCTGTCCGACGAGGACGTGGTGCCCGGCACGTCGCGCGAGGCGATCGAGAAGCGCATGACGGCGCTGGCCAGCGAGCGCCGGCTGGCCAACCCCAACGGCCCGTCGGGCGGCGCGACGTGGGAGCGCCAGCTCGCCGACGGCCGCTGGCTCCAGGTCAACGAGCTGAAGACGCGCGACGGCGGCATGGTGTCGGTCGGCGCCGACATCACCCAGTTGAAGCAGAACCAGGAAAAGCTGGTCGACAGCGAGCGGCGGCTGATGGCGACGATCCACGACCTGTCGCTCGCGCGCAAGGCCGAGGGCGAGCGCACGGCCGAGCTGGTCGAGCTCAACCGCAAATACATGCGCGAGACCGAGCGCGCCGAGGCCGCCAACCGCGCCAAGTCGGAGTTCCTCGCCAATATGAGCCACGAGCTGCGCACGCCGCTCAACGCCATCATCGGCTTCTCCGAGATGATGCAGCAGGCCTATTTCGGCCCGCTCGGCTCCGACAAGTACGAGGAGTATGTCAGGGACATCCACTCCGCCGGCTCCTACCTGCTCGGCGTCATCAACGACATCCTCGACATGTCGAAGATCGAGGCCGGCCAGTTCTCGATCGACCGCGAGGGCATCGACCTGAACCCGCTCATCAACGAGACGGTGCGGGTGGTGGCGCTACAGGCGGCGGAGAAGTCGATCACGCTCGACACGCAGATCGCCGACGACATGGTGCTTTACGCCGACCGCCGCGCCATCAAGCAGATCGTCATCAACCTTTTGTCCAACGCCGTGAAGTTCACCGGCCAGGGCGGGCGCATCACGCTTCGGGCGCGCAAGGTGGCGGGCGCGATCATGCTGAGCATCGAGGACACGGGCTGCGGCATCCCCAGGGATGCGCTGAAGAAGCTCGGCCGCCCGTTCGAGCAGGTACAGAACCAGTTCTCCAAGAGCCACACGGGCTCGGGCCTCGGGCTCGCCATCTCGCGCAGCCTCGCGGAGCTGCACGGCGGCGCGCTCAAGATCCGCTCCACCGAGGGCGTCGGCACCATCGTGTCGGTGCGCATCCCCGCCCGCGGCCGGATGAAGAAGGCCGCCTGAGCGGGGAGCGACCGGCGCTCAACCCCGAGCGCCCACCAGCGCCTGGAAATTCCCCTCGACGCGCTCGGCCGTGTCGCGGATATGCGCCTCCAGCACCGACAGGTCGGGCAGGTCGGTCGAGCGCAACAGGAGGTCGGCGAGGCCCGGCGGCACGTCGGCCGGGTCGAGCGGGCCGGTCAGGCACAGCCGCACGATCTGCGTCAGCGTCAGGTAAAGCTCGTAGGCCGCGACCAGCTCGTCCCTGGCCTGCGGCGCGCAGAAGGCGGGGGCGAGCCGCGACAGTGCATCGCCCGTCGAGGTCGGCGGCCACACGTCCTCGACGATGTTGCCGGTCAGCCGCGCGCACTGGGCGATGAATTCGAGGTCGATCTGGCCGCCGGGAATGAGCTTCAGGTCCCAGACGTCGCGCGGCGGCTTCTCCGCCGCGATGGTGGCGCGCATCTCGGCGGCGTCGCCGAACACCTTGCCCGCGTCGCGCGGCCGCGCCAGTATGTCGGCCACCTCGGCCTCGACCTCCTCGCAGAAGGCGCGGTCGCCGGCGACGGCGCGCGCGCGCGTCAGCGCCATGTGCTCCCAGGTCCAGGCGTCCTCGCGCTGGTACTTGCGGAAGGAGTCGACATGGGTGGCGACCGGCCCCTTGTTGCCGGAGGGCCGCAGCCGCAGGTCGAGCTCGTAGAGCACGCCCTCGGCGGTCGGGGCCGAGACGGCGGCGATCAGCCGCTGGGTGAGCCGGGCATAGTAGTGCGAGGGCGCGAGCGGCTTTTCGCCGTCCGATTCCTCGGCATGCGCGTCGTGATCGTAGAGCAGGATCAGGTCGACGTCGGAGCCGGCGGTCAGCTCGCGGCTGCCCAGCTTGCCCATGCCGAGGATCGCCACGCGCCCGCCCGCCACCCGGCCGTGGCGCAGCGCGAACTCCGCCTCCACGGCCTCAAGTGCTGCGCCAATCGTCAGGTCCGCCAGATCGGAGAACGCCTTGCCGGCGCGCACGGCGTCGATGGCGCCGGTCAGGAGCCGCACGCCGATCAGGAACTTCTGCTCGGCGGCGAAGATGCGCAGCCGGTCGAGCTTTTCCTCGTGCAGCTCAGCGCCTTGCAGGAAGGCGTCGAGGCGGGCCTTCAGATACGCCTTGTTGGGCAGCTCGCTCATCAGGCCGGGGTCGAGCAGCCCGTCGAAGACGTGCGGCCGCCGCTCGATGATGGCGGCAAGGCGCGGGGCCGCGCCCATGATCGTGGCAATGAGGCCGAGCAGCGCCGGGTTCGATTGCAGCAGCGAGAAGAGCTGGATGCCGGCCGGCAGGCCCGACAGGAAGGCATCGAAGCGCAGCAGCGCCTCGTCGGCGCGGGCGGTGCGGCCGAAGGTCTCCAGCAGCGCCGGCGTCAGCTCGGTCAGCCGTTCGCGCGCCTCGGCCGACTGCGTGGCGCGGTAGCGGCCGAAATGCCAGGTGCGGATGATGCGGCAGATGTCGCTCGGCCGCCTGAAGCCCAGCTCCGACAGCGTCTCCAGCGTCGAGGGGTCGTCGACGTCGCCGGTGAAGACGAGGTTGCCGACGCCGCGCGACAGCTGCGGCGCGGCCTCGAACAGGGCGGCGTAGTGGCCTTCGACCAGATGCAGCGAGGCGCGGAAGGCGGCCGAGAAGGCCTCGGCGTCGGCGAAGCCCAGCATATGGGCGATGCGCTCCAGCCCCTCGTCGTCCTCGGGCAGGTTGTGGGTCTGCTCGTCGGCGACCATCTGCACCGCGTGCTCGACGTCGCGCAGGAACCAGTATTGCGCCGTCAGCGCCGCGCACGCCTCGACGGTGATCCAGCCGCCATCGGCCAGCATCCTGAGCATCGCCACGGTCTCGCGGCCGCGCAGCTCGGGGAAGCGGCCGCCGGCGATCAGCTGCTGGGTCTGGACGAAGAACTCGATCTCGCGGATGCCGCCGCGCCCGAGCTTGACGTTGTGGCCCTTGACCGCGACCTCGCCATGGCCCTTGTGGGCGTGGATCTGGCGCTTGATCGAGTGGACGTCGGCGATGGCCGCGAAGTCCATGTAGCGGCGCCACACATAGGGCGTCAGCTCGGCGAGGAAGGCGGAGCCGGCCGCGAGGTCGCCGGCGACGGGCCGCGCCTTGATCATCGCCGCGCGCTCCCAGTTCTGGCCGCGGCTTTCGTAGTAGACCAGCGCCGCGCCCACGGGGATGGCCAGCGGCGTCGAGCCGGGATCGGGCCGCAGCCTGAGATCGGTGCGGAAGACGTAGCCGTGCTCCGTGCGCTCCTGAAGGATGCGCACCAGCCGCTTGATCAGCCGCGCGAACAGGTCGGTGGCCTCGTAGGGCTCGGCGATCGCGGGAGCGGCGGGATCGAAGAAGACGATCAGGTCGATGTCGGAGGAGAAGTTGAGCTCGTGTGCGCCGAGCTTGCCCATGCCCAGCACGATGAAGCCCGAGCCCTCGCCCGGCGCGGCCGGGTCCGGCAGGGCGAGCTTGCCGGCGCGGTGGGCCTCGCGCAGCAGGAAGCGCACGGCGGCGGCCACGCAGGCGTCGGCCAGCCGGCTCAAGCGCCGAACGGTCGCCTGCGCATCCGCCGCGCCGGCCAGGTCGGCCAGCGCGATCAGGAAATGCGCCTCGCCCTTCAGCTCGCGCAGCGCCTGCATCAGCGCGGCTTCCGTCTGCCCCTCGCCGTCGCCGCAGGCGTCGATGCCGGCGATCAGCGCGTCGAGGCGCGCGGAAAGCGGGGCCTCGAACAGCGCATCGAGGGCCTGCGGCCGCCGCCGCGCCGCATCGCGCAGGAAGGGCGACAGGTCGAAGGCGGCGCCGAGGAAGGCTGCGAGCGGCGAGGAACCGGCGGCAAGGGCGGCGAGCCGGGGAAGCTCGTTTTCGGCCGCAGCATCGGCAAGGTCGCGCATGGCGGCGGCCGCGTTGTCGGCGTCGAGCGGCGTAAGCGCCGCCGGCCTCATGCCGAACCAGTCCTCGCCCGTCTCAAGCCTCGTCATGCCGTCGCGAATCGCCCGGAAAGATCATCCTGACCGATAGTCCGGGGTTTTGCGGCGACAATTCAAGCCTGCCGCCGTGAAATTCCATCACCGCGCGGGCGAGGCTCAGGCCCAGGCCGGAGCCGGGCTGCGAGCGGCTCCGCTCCAGCCGCACGAAGCGCTCGGTGGCGCGCTCGATGTCCTCGGGCGCGATACCGGGGCCGTTGTCGGCCACCTCCAGCACCAGCCCTTCGGGCTTCCGCGCCAGCGAGACGCTGACCGAGGGAGCCCCGCCCGAGCCGGCCGAATACTTGATGGCGTTGTCGACCACGTTGGACAGCGCCTGCCCGACCAGCTCGCGGTTGGCGTTGATCGTGGCGGCCGCCACCGCCCCGGCCCTGAGGCCGACGCCCACCGCCTCGGCCGCCGGCTCGTAGAGCTCGACCACGTCGGCGACGATGGCCGCGAGATCGACCGGGGCCGTCTGCTCGGCCGAATAGCCGGCCTCCAGCCGCGAGATCATCAGGATGGCGTTGAAGGTGCGGATCAACTGGTCGGATTCGGCGATGGTCGCCTCCAGCGCCGCGCGGTACTCGGCCGTCTTCGGCTTGCCGGCAAGGGCGGCCTCGGCGCGGTTGCGCAATCGCGTCAGCGGCGTCTTCAGGTCATGGGCGATGTTGTCGGACACCTGCTTCAGCCCGTCGTTCAGCCGCGCGATGCGCGACAGCATGACGTTCAGATTCTCCGACAGGCGGTCGAACTCGTCGCCCGAGCCGGTGACGGGAAGCCGGCCGGTCAGGTCGCCGCCCATGATGCGGCTGCTGGCCTGCGACACGGCGTCGATGCGCTTCAGCGCCCGGCGGCCGACGAGGAACCAGATCAGGAACGCGCCGACGCCCATCATGCCGAAGGCGAGCACCAGCGCCCGGTTGACGATGTCGCGGAACTGCTCCGGCTCGCCGAGGTCGCGGCCGACCAGCAGGATCATCTGGTTGGGCAGCCGCAGCACCAGCGCCAGCGCGCGGTGGCGGTTGGGCTCCTGCGGCGCGGCCGCGGCGTCCTCGCCCTCCCCGCGCAGCGCCCGCCGCGCCGCCTCGCTCTCGCCGTAGCGGCGATAGGCGAAGGGACGCTCCGTCCAGCCCTGGATCTCCAGCACGCCGGGCTCCAGGCTCTCGACATTGCCGGAAAGGATGCGCCCGTTCGGGTCGGCGATCAGATAGAGGTTGGCGCCGGGCTGGCGCGAGCGCACCTCGACCACGCGCACCAGCATGGGCAGGCCGCCGCGGCGATAGGCCGAGTCGAGGCCCTGCATCTCGGCCATGATGGTGTCCTGCGTCTGCTGGGTGAGCATGCGCACCGACAGCGACGACATGTAGGCCACCAGCACGGCCGCGCACAGCGCGAACAGGACGAGGAACAGCGCCGAAAGCCGCGCGGCGGTCGTCTTCATGACGGCGGGCAGCCGCATCAGCCGGCCTTCAGCATATAGCCCGCGCCGCGCACGGTGTGCAGGACGGGCGGGCCGAAGCCCTTCTCGATCTTGGAGCGCAGCCGCGAGACATGCACGTCGATGACGTTGGTCTGCGGGTCGAAATGATAGTCCCACACGTTTTCGAGCAGCATGGTGCGGGTGACGACCTGCCCGGCATGGCGCATCAGATATTCGAGCAGGCGGAACTCGCGCGGCTGGAGCGGGATCTCCCTGCCCGCGCGCCTGACCGTGTGCGACAGGCGGTCGAGCTCGAGGTCGCCGACGCGGTAGACGGTCTCGACCTCGCGCGCGCCGGTGCGCCGGTCGAGAACCTCGATGCGCGCCAGAAGCTCGCTGAAGGCGTAGGGCTTGGTGAGATAGTCGTCGCCGCCGGCGCGCAGGCCGGTCACCCGGTCGTCGACCTCGCCCAGCGCCGACAGGATCAGCACCGGCGTCGTCACGCCGCGGGCGCGCAGCTCGGCGATGACCGACAGGCCGTCGCGACGCGGCAGCATGCGGTCCACCACCAGCACGTCGTAGTCGCCGTCCGCGGCGAGCGAGAATCCGGCCTCGCCGTCGAAGGCGACATGGGCGTTGTGGCCGGCCTCGGCCAGCGCCTTCCTCAGATAGTCGGCCGCCTCGCGGTCGTCCTCGATGACAAGAATCTTCATCGCCCATCTATACGCGAAAATGGCGGCGGCCGGAGCCGCCGCCATGGATGAAGGACGTGACGGCCTCAGCCGTCGGCGAGAGGCAGCGCCACGAAGCGGTTTGCGTCGTCGCGGCTGATCTGGACCAGCACCGCCTTGCGGCCGGCATCGGCTGCCTCGGCGACGGCCTTGTCGACATCCTCGACGCTCGCCACCGCGGCGGAGTTGACGCTGACGATGACGTCGCCGGCCTGGATGCCGCGCTCGGCGGCGGGGCTGCCCTGCTCGACGTCGGTGACCACCAGCCCCTCGCCGCTGTCGGCGGGAGCGACGGTCAGCCCGAAATCCTCGAGCGTGGCGGCGCTCGCCGTGCCGCCGGGGGTCTGTGGCTGGACGTCGGCGCGCGCTTCCTCGCCCGGCAGCTTGCCGAGCTCGACGCTCACCTTCTGCTCGGCGCCCGCGCGCCACAGCGTCACCTCCACCCCGGTCGACGGCGCGTAGCCGCCGATCACCCGCGCCAGCTCGCGCGGCGAGGCGACGTTGCGCTCGTTGACGGCGGTGATGACGTCGCCGGCCCTGATGCCGGCCTCGCGCGCCGGGCCATCGGCCTGCGCCTCGGTGACGAGCGCGCCCCTGGCCTCCTTGAGGCCGATCGATTCGGCGATCTCGTCGGTCACGGGCTGGATCTGCACGCCGAGCCAGCCGCGCAGCACGGTGCCGTTCTCGATCAGGTTGCCGACCACCTCCTTGGCGGTGGAGGCGGGGATCGCGAAGGCGATGCCGACATTGCCGCCGGAGGGCGAGAAGATCGCGGTGTTGATGCCGACGACCTCGCCGGCGAGGTTGAAGGCCGGGCCGCCGGAATTGCCGCGGTTCACCGCCGCGTCGATCTGGATGAAGTCGTCATAGGGGCCGGCGCCGATGTCGCGGCCGCGCGCCGAGACGATGCCGGCCGTGACCGTGCCGCCGAGGCCGAAGGGATTGCCCACGGCCACGACCCAGTCGCCGACGCGCACCGTGTTGTCGTCGGCGAAGGCGACATAGGTGAACTCGCGGTCGGCCTCGACCTTGAGCACGGCAAGGTCGGTGCGCGGGTCGGTGCCGACCAGCCTGGCCTCGAGCTCGGAGCCGTCGTCGAGAACGACGGTGAAGGTCTGGCCGCCCTGCACGACATGGTTGTTGGTGACGATGTAGCCGTCGCCGGAGATGAAGAAGCCCGAGCCCTGCGACAGCGGGCGGGTGCGCTCACGGTTGCCGTGGCGGCGATGGTCGCGCTCGGCGCGGCGCTCGCTGCGCGGGCCGCGGTCGCCATGGAACTCGCGATCGCCGCGGAACTCGCGGAAGAAGCGCTTGAGCGGGTGGTCGCGCGGCAGGTCCTCGAAGCCGGGCATGTCGAAGCCGAAGGAGAACGGGCCGCCGCTGTTGTCGGAGGCGGCGTCCACCTTGGCCTGGACCCGGACGCTGACGACGGCGGGCGACACCTTCTCGACCACGTCGGCGAAGCCGGTGGCCTGCACGCCTTCCACACGCACGGCCTCCGCAAGCACCGGCGCGGTGCCGGTCGTCACGGCGCCGAGCCCGATCGCGCCGGCGATGGCGAGCGAGGCGGCCGCGGCCATCAGGCGGCTGCGGGTCTTCGACGGGAAGTGGATCTGGTGTTGCATGTCTGTGGTTTCCTCGTGAAACGAAGCGGATGCGCCTGGAGAACGCATCCTTCGCCACCACAGATAGGGAGCCGAACCTTACGGCGCCGTTGCCGCTACATGAAACTTTCGTAATCTTCGCGCCGGCCGGCGCGGCAGGCTCATTCGGCGCGGTCGAGAATGTCCTTCAGCCGCGCCTCCTCCTCGGCGCTGAGCGCCGCGGGCGCCGGCCGTCTGCGCCGCGAGGCATGCAGGACGAGGAAGACGCCGCCGATGGCGAGCAGCACGGCGGGCGTGGCCCACAACAGCGCGTTGCGGGCGCTGAAGCGCGGCTGAAGGAGCACGAACTCGCCGTAGCGCGACACCACGTAGTCGATGACCTCCTCGTCGGTCTCCCCGGCCGCGATGCGCTCGCGCACCAGCACGCGCAGGTCGCGCGCCAGCTCGGCGTCGGAATCGTCGATCGACTGGTTCTGGCAGACCATGCAGCGCAGGCCGGCCGACAGGTTGCGCGCGCGCTCCTCCAGCGCCGGGTCGTCCAGCATCTCCGACGGCTGCACCGCCAGCGAAGGGGCGCAGGCGGCGAGCAGCAGGAGGATGGCGGCGAGGGCGCGTCTCATTCGGCCGGCGCCTCAGCGGATCGCGCCGGCCGGGCGCGTCGGCGCGACGGCGCGCCGACGCGCAGGCGCCGGTCGAGCAGCGAGATCGTTCCGCCGGCCATCATCACCAGCCCGCCGATCCAGATCAGCAGCACCTGCGGCTTCCACCACGCCCGCACCACCACCCCGTCGTTGGCGGTGGCGTCGCCGAGCGCGACATAGAGCTGGCTGAAGCCGCGCGTGGCGATGCCGGCCTCGGTGGTCGGCATCTGGCGCGCGGTATAGAGGCGCTTGGACGAGACGATCTCGCCGGCGCGCACGCCGCCGCTGAAATAGGTGAAGCGGCCCTGCTCCTCGGTGAAGTTCGGTCCGCGATGCGGCACGAGCCCCTCGAAGCGCAGCGTGTAGCCGGCGATCTCCACGGTGTCGCCGGGGCGCATGACCTCGATACGCTCGACCTCCAGAGAGGTGACCGCGACGATGCCGAGCACGCTCAGCCCCAGCCCGAAATGGGCGGCGGCGGTGCCGAAGATCGAACGCGACAGGCCCTTGAGCCGGCGCCAGACGACCGCCGGCCTTTCCTTGCCGACGCCGGCCTTGACGGCGAGATCGGTCAACGCGCCGAGCATCAGCCAGGCGGCAAGGCCGATGCCCAGCGCGGCGAGCACGCCCGCGCCGTCGACGAAGAACCACACCAGCGCGACCGCGAGCAGCGCGCAGCCGAGCGCGGCATGGAGGCGCTGCGAGACCGCCCACAGGTCGCCGCGCTTCCAGGCGAGCAGCGGCCCGAACGGCACCGCGAGCAGGAGCGGCACGGCAAGCGGGATGAAGGTCAGGTTGAAGAACGGCGCGCCGACGGAGATCTTGTCGCCCGTCACCGCCTCGACCAGCAGCGGATAGAGCGTGCCGGTCAGCACCGTCGCCGCCGCCGTGGTCAGGAACAGGTTGTTCAGCACCAGCGCGCCCTCGCGCGAGACGGGGTGGAACAGGCCGCCCTGGGAGAGCGTCGAGGCGCGCAGCGCGAACAGCGACAGCGAGCCGCCGATGAAGAAGACGAGGATGAGAAGGATGAACAGGCCGCGCGCCGGGTCGGTGGCGAAGGCGTGGACCGAGGTCAGCACGCCGGAGCGCACCAGGAAGGTGCCGAGCAGCGACAGCGAGAAGGTGAGGATGGCGAGCAGCAGCGTCCAGATCTTCAGGGCGGAGCGCTTCTCCATCACGATGGCCGAGTGCAGCAGCGCCGTGCCCGACAGCCACGGCAGGAACGAGGCGTTCTCGACCGGGTCCCAGAACCACCAGCCGCCCCAGCCGAGCTCGTAATAGGCCCAGTAGGAGCCCATGGCGATGCCGCCGGTCAGGAAGACCCAGGCGGCCAGCGTCCACGGCCGCACCCAGCGCGCCCAGGCCGCGTCGATGCGGCCCTCGATCAGCGCCGCGACCGCGAAGGAGAAGCAGACCGAGAACCCGACATAGCCGAGATAGAGCAGCGGCGGATGCAGCGCCAGCCCGATGTCCTGGAGGATCGGGTTCAGATCCCTGCCTTCGAGCGGCGCGGGGTCGAGCCGCGCGAACGGGTTGGAGGTGGCGAGGATGAACAGCAGGAACGCCGCGCCCACCAGCCCCTGCACGACAAGCACGTTGGCGCGCAGCGAGGCCGGGAGATTCGTGCCGAACCACGCCACCAGCGCGCCGAAGAAGGCGAGGATCAGCACCCACAACAGCATCGAGCCCTCGTGGTTGCCCCACACGCCGGTGACCTTGTAGAGCAGCGGCTTCGCCGAGTGCGAGTTCTCCCAGACATTGGCGACCGAGAAGTCGGACTGGACGTAGGCCGCCGTCAGCACGGCGAAGGACAGCGCCGTCAGCGCGAACCCCGCGACGGCGGACGGCCCGGCGACGGCGACGAGCCGGGCCTCGCCCATGCGCGTGCCGGCGAGCGGCACGGCGAACTGCACGAGCGACAGCGCGAACGCCAGAACCAGTGAGAAATGTCCGATCTCGACGATCATCGCGTCGCTCCGCCGCCGCTTCCTTCCGCCCGCGTCACTGCGCGTGCTGCCACAGGCCGGTCTCCTTCAGGCCGTCGGCCACTTCCTTGGGCATATAGTTCTCGTCGTGCTTGGCAAGCACGCTGTCGGCCACGAACACGCCGTCGGGGCGGAAGACGCCCTCGGTGACGATGCCCTGCTCCTCGCGGAACAGGTCGGGCAGGATGCCGCTATAGGCGACCCGGACCGAATGCACCTGGTCGGTGACGGCGAAGGCGATCTCGGTGCCGGCGCCGCGCACCACGGTGCCCTTCTCGACCAGCCCGCCGAGCCGGATGCGCTGCCCCGGCTCCACGGAGGCCGTCTGAAGGTCCGCCGGCATGTAGAAATACGATGTCTTCTGCCCCAGCGCGTAGAAGACGAGGCCGGAGGCGACGGCGAGGAAAGCCATCGCACCGCCGATCACCGAAAGCCGCTTCTGCTTGCGCGTCATGGCGCCTACTCCTTCGCGTTCACGCCGAGCCCGGCCGCGAACTCCCGCAACCCGGCCGCCGCCTCGCTGCCGGCGCCGAGCGCGTCGATCCCGCGCGCCAGCGCGTCGGCCGCCTCGTCTGGCTTGCGCAGCACGACATAGGAGCGCACCAGCCGCTGCCAGCCTGCCGCATCGCCGGGATTCTCGCGCAGCCGCCGGTCGAGGCCCGCCACCATCTCGCCGATCATCTCGGCCTGGTCCTTGTCCGAGATCAAACCGCCGGCATCGGCATCGGAGCCGCCTCCAGGCGAACCGGCCTGCGGCCCGCCCTCGAGGTCGGAAATGGCCTTGGCGATCGTCGCCCGCCACGGCGAGGCTTCGGGAAGGTCGGCCAGGATGGCGCGGAACGCGCCCGCCGCCTCGTCGCCGCGACCCTCCTGGGCGAGAGCGGCAGCCATGAGGAAGCGCGCCTTGAGGTTCCTGGGCTCCAGCGCCAGCGCCCGCTCCAGGGCGGCCTTGGCCTCGGGCGTGATCGTGCCGCCGGCGGCCGAGGCGACGGCCTCGCCGAGCGCGACCTCGCGCGCCGCCGTCGAGCCGAGCAGCCGGATGGCGTGGCCCCAGGCGGTGGCGGCGTCGTCGAAACGGCCGATGCGGTGGTAGATCGGCGCCAGCACCTCCCAGCCGCGCCCGTCTTCCGGGTTGGCCGCGAGATGGCGCTCGGCGCGCGCCACCAGCTCGAACACCGTGTTCTCGGCCGGGTTGCGGTCGAGCCGGGCGGCCAGCGGCTGCGCCGGCAGGTTCGGCGAGCCGATCGCGGCATAGATGCCCCAGCTCGCCAGCGGCACGGCAAGAACGGCGAGCGTGGCGACGATGCGCCCGGCCCGGCCGTTGCCGCGCGCGCCGGCGACGTCCGCCTTGCCGGCGGCCTTGAGGATGCGCCGGCCGATTTCGGCCCTGGCCTCTCCCGCCTCGGCGGCGTCGATGGCGCCGCGCGCGAGGTCCCGGTCGAGCTCGGCAAGCTGGTCCTGATAGACGGCGAGATCGGAATCGGCGCCGTCGGCGGCCCCGTCACGCCGCCGCGCCAGCGGCAGAAGCACCGCCAGGCAGGCGAGAAGCGTCAGCAATGCGGCTGTGATCCAGAAGGGCATGGCTACCAGATAGTCGCTCCGTCACTCCGTGCCAATGACGAATGACTGCGGCTTTTTGGCGGTCTTCGCGCGCGTCTACGCCAGCGGCGTCCAGCTCCCGTCGGTGTTGCGGCAGGCGGTGCCGCGCGCGGTGCGCGCGCGCCGCTCGACGTGGATCGTGTGCGTGTACTGGCGGCAATCCTGCGAGCCGACGCGATAGGGAGAGCCCGCGACGACCTCGCCATGGCGGCTGCTTCCGGGCTTGCCCCAGGCGACGCCCTGGCCGGCGGGCGTATATTCGAGCGCCCTGTACTCCGCCTCCAGCGCGCGGCGGCGGTCGCGCGAATCGAGATCGGCGCCGATCGCGCCGCCGACCAGGCCGCCGGCCATGGCCTCGACGATGGCCGCGCCCACGCGCGGCCCGGCGGGGCGCGCCGCGCCGGAGAACGCCTGCGCGGCGGGGTCGCCGGCGCCCGGCCCCGTGGTCGAGCACGCCGACAGCGCCAATGATGCCGCAATCGCCGCCGCAATCTTCCAGCTCATCGTCCGCACAGCTCCCCGTTCGCCTTCGCCAACAATTTCCCCGCCCGCCTTTGGTTCCCCACCTGTCGCGCCCGACTTTGGCGCAGTCATGACATCGGACAGCAATACTGCCTCATTCCTGCGCCCGTCGCAGCGTCACGGTCGCCCTGAGGCCGCCGAGGCCGGAACGGCCGAGGCCGAGGCTGCCGCCATACTCCCTGACGAGGTCGGCGACGATGGCCAGTCCCAGCCCGGTTCCGGGCTTGGTCTCGTCGAGCCGGCGGCCGCGCGTCAGCGCCTCGCGGGTCCGTTCCTCGGGAATGCCGGGACCGTCGTCCTCGATGACGAGGCTGAAGCTGCGCGGCTGGCCGTCGTCCTCGTGCGCGGTCACGCTCACGGCGACGGCACCGCGCGCCCATTTCATCGCGTTCTCGAGCAGGTTGCCGGCGATCTCCTCGAAATCCTCCTTCTCGCCGGCGAACACGATGTCCTCGTCCGGCATCGCCAGCGTCAGCCTGGTGCCTGGATTGAGCTTGGCCATCACGCGCACCATGCGCTCCAGCGTCGCGCCCACCGGCGTGCGGAAGACGATGGTGTCGCGCTGGGCGGCCATGCGCGCGCGCTGGAGATAGTGCTCGACCTGCTGGCGCATCGCCGCCGCCTGGTCGGCGATCAGCGTGCCCTTGGCGCCGCCGATGGAGCGCGCCTCGTTGGTGAGCACCGCAAGCGGCGTCTTCAGCGAATGGGCGAGGTTGCCGACCTGCGTGCGCGAGCGCTCGACGATGCGGCGGTTGCTTTCGATCAGCGCGTTGGTCTCGGCGGCGAGCGGCGCGATCTCGCGCGGGAAATCGCCGTCGAGCCGCTGCGCCGCGCCGGTCCTGATCTCGGCCAGCGAACGGCGCACGCGCCGCAGCGGCCCGAGCCCGATCAGGATGGCGAGCGCGTTGATGGCGATCATGCCGGCGCCGAACAGCGACAGGTAGAGATAGAGCTTGCGCTCGAACTCGGCGATGTCGGCTTCCAGCTCGGTGCGGTTGCCCATGACGCGGAAGCGCGCCACGCGGTTGTCGGCGTCGAGCGCGAACTCGCTCTCGAACACCTCGATGACCTCGCCGGCCAGCCCCTCGGTGACGTAGCTGCGCTGGAACTGCGCGCTGAAGGGAACCTCGCGCGGCGGCGGCGAGGCGATCGGCTCGACCAGCGACAGCGAGGCCAGTTGCCCCGAAACGCCCGACACCGGCTCGACCGCCCAGTACCAGCCCGAGCGCGGCACGGTGAAGCGCAGGTCGCCGAGATTGGGCGCGCCCTCCAGCACGCCCTCCTCGCCGACGCCGACGGAGCTGATGAGGTTGAAGAGATGCGCGGTGAGAAGGCTCTCGAAGCCGCGCTCGCTCGCCTGCCTGAACAGCGTCGAGATGATGGTGGCGATGACGACGAGCGCCACCAGCGCCCACACCGTCGAGAAGGCGACGACGCGGAAGGCGAGCGAATTGGCCCGCCGCCCGAGCGCGGAGACGAGACGCCTGCCGGTCAGGGTCGCGGCCATCGCCGGCCCTTCAATCCTGCGCCTCGCGGATGCGGTAGCCCATGCCGCGCACGGTCTCGATCAGGTCGATGCCCATCTTCTTGCGCAACCTGCCGACGAACACCTCGATGGTGTTGGAATCGCGGTCGAAGTCCTGGTCGTAGAGATGCTCGACCAGCTCCGTGCGCGACACCACCTGGCCCATGTGGTGCATGAGGTAGGCGAGCAGGCGGAACTCGTGCGAGGTCAGTTTCAGCGGCACGCCGTCGAGATCGGCCTTCGACGCCTTGGTGTCGAGCCGCAGCGGCCCGCAGATCAGCTCGGACGAGGCGTGGCCGGCCGCGCGCCGGATCAGCGCGCGCACGCGCGCCAGCACTTCCTCGATGTGGAACGGCTTGGTGACGTAGTCGTCGGCGCCGGCGTCGATGCCGGCCACCTTGTCGCTCCAGCGGTCGCGCGCCGTCAGCATCAGCACCGGCATCTTGCGCCCGTCGCGCCGCCACCGCTCGACCACGGAGATGCCGTCCATCTGCGGCAGGCCGATATCGAGGACGACGGCGTCGTAGGGTTCCGTGTCGCCGAGGAAGTGCCCCTCCTCGCCGTCATAGGCGCGGTCGACGACATAGCCGGCATCGGCGAGCGCGTCCGCGATCTGGCGATTGAGATCCTTGTCGTCCTCGACCACGAGTATGCGCATGCTTCATCCGCCCTTCGACCGGCTTCGTTTCACTATGCCCGGATTCTGCGATCCCGTCAGCCGGCGGGAACGACGATCTCGTTGCGCCGCGGCCGCTGGCCGTCCTTGGCCGGCATCAGCACCACGATGACGCAGACCTGCTGGCCGCCGCGCACCTCCGGCGTCGCCCGCGCGAGCTGGCCGCCGGCCTGCGCGGCATATTGCTGGCCGATCGCGTGGCAGTCGGGCGCAGCAGTCGCCGGCAAGGCCAGCGGACCGGCCAGCAGCAGGCTGGCAGGAAGCGCATGCAGGAATGAGCGGAGCGTTTTCATGCAAGGGTTCTAGCGCAATGCTGCTGAACGCGAAATGAACAATCGCAAACGGGGCGGGCGCGCTATCCGATGCGGTCGCGCGCGGAGATCCGGCCGATGATGGCGACGACGCCGGCGACCGCCGCGACCGCCTGAAGGATGGCGTCGGGCAAAGCGGCGACATCCGAGGCGTCGAGCGGAAAGCCGACCGCATTGGCGAGCGTCGCGACCACGGCGATGGCCGAGGCCCAGATGGTGCGCGAAAGATACCACGGCTTGAACAGTTCCATGATGCTTGCCTCCTTGGCTGGTTGGCTGGGGTCCGTTTCCGGTTCGGTTCAGTCGAGGACGAACGTCCTGCGCCCGGGCAGGCCGGCGCCCGCCGCGGTGCCGATCTGGCGCACCGTCACCTCGATCGCCGCCGGGCGCGCGGGAAAGTCGGCCGCGTGCTGCGCGGCGGCGTAGGTCCAGCGCGGCTCTGCCGTCTCGACCGTGCGCAGGGTGGAGCCGCCGGCCGGCGCGATCTCGATGCGATAGCGTTCGCTCTCCTCGCCGAGCGGAATGTCCTCGCCCAGCCAGGAATCGGCGTCGATGCGCCCGCGCCGCACCCAGTCGAGGGCCGCGTCGCCGTTTTCCCTGCGGGCAAGGCGCAGATGGACCGGCGACAGCGGCAGCAGCGCCCGCACGCCGCCGGCTGCCTGGAGGCCGATGAAGCTCGGCCCGCCGAAGTCCCTGCCCGCCGGCCCGATGCGCCAGTTGAGCGTCATGCCCGCCTGTCCCGGCGCCAGCCCCGCCTTGACGACGGCCTCGTCGATCAGCACGAACGGCGCACCCGGCGAGGCGCCCGCCGTCGCGGCGTCGCCGGTGCCGAGCTGGCCGCGCAGCAGCGTCGTCAGCCGCCACACCGAGGGCAGTACCTCGTCCGCGTTGCCGAACTGGACGACCTCCCATTGGCCGTTGTCGGCGCGGATGGCGGCCGAGTTGGCGCCGTTCAGCAGCGCCGCCATCGACACGCTCGACAGCGCGCCGCCATAGAGCTCGACCGTGATCTCGCCGGCGCGGTCGATCCGTCCCTCGAAGCGGCCGGGCGTGGCGGAAAGCACCTTTCCCAGCGTCGCCTCCACCGGCACGGTGGCGACATGGGCGTAGCCCGCCTCCTCGGGCGAGGAGTAGACGAGCTGGCTGCGCCAGGGCCGCGCGAAGGCGGCGACCCGTAGCTGCTCGTGCGCGGCCTGCCCGCCGGGCAGCATCGGCAGGTCGACGAGCAGCGCGTGCGGCGCGCCGACCAGCAGCGGCTGCGCCGGCGTCGCAGCCATCCTGCCCGAGCGCCACGGCGTCGGCACGCAGCGCGCGATGCGCCGGGCGCTCGCCCGCCGCGTCAGGCCGATCTCGACCTCGGTGACGAGATATTCGCGCCCGCCGGCCTCGCCGGGCAGCGAAATGACAGCGCCCGGCGCAACCTCGACCTGCGCGGCCGGCACCGCGAAGCCCACGGTCTCGCGGGCGCTGCGCCGCCTCTGCGCCCAGTCCGCCAGCAGCGCCTCGGCTGCGCCCGGCTCCATGCATCCGGGAAACGACATCGTCTCGCCGCCGCCCGCCGCCCCGTCCGGCTGGGCGATGCGCGCCACGGCTGCCTGATAGTCGCGGAAGGGATCGACGAAGGCGAGCTCGATCTCGCGCGGCACGTCGCGGTCGGGCGCACGCGTGCGCTCGACCGTCGCCCCGTCATCCGCGACGACCAGCTCGGACAGCGCCACCGCTTCGGCGCCCGGCGCCAGCTCGTCGCACAGGACGAGCGCGCCGCTATCGTCGCGCACGGCGATGCCGCACAGGCCGGCCAGCGGCTCGAGCGCCGCGCGCGCCGTCGTCGGCGCGTCCACGACATAGCCCGCGACGCCGCCGCCCGCCTGCGTCGCGTCGATCCCGGCAAGGCCGTGATCCGCGAGGATCGCCCTGAACAGGTCGCCGGTCAGCGCGCCCGAAAGCCGGCCGTTCAGCCAGTGGCCGCGGTGCCAGTTGTCGCCGTCGCGCCACGTCCGCGTCATTGCCGGAAAGGCCGGAAACGGCCGGGCGTCCCACGCCCAGATGCAGATATGCCCGGGCCGCACCATCCGCTCGCCGTAGACCGGCGACAGCGGATTGGCCGCTCCGTCGAAATGCGGGCTGGCGGGGTCCCAGTGGTCGAAATGCGCTTCGAGGAAGCGCGCCTGCGCCAGATCGGAGCGCCCGCCAGACGAGAAGTAGGGTGCCGCGTCCTCCGACGACTTGGCGTCGGGGAACACGTTGGGCTGGTTCGGCCCCTTGTCGACGGCGGGGCAGCCCAGCTCGGTGAAGCGGATCGGCTTCGACCGCGGCTGCCAGGCCGTCGGCGCCGGCATCTCCACGCCGCCGATGCGGTCGAAATGCGGGTTGCTCCACCACGACACGATGTCCTTGTAGCGGAACACCCAGGGCTTGCCGTAGGCCCCGTCCGCGATCGGCGAGCGCGCGCGCGCCTGCCGCGCCGCCATGTCGGGATAGTACCAGTCGAAGCCTTCGCCAGCCGCCACCTGGCCGCGCAGCCCGTCCGGGTCGCAGGGGCCGCGAAAGCCGTCCGGGTTGCCGCCGGCATAGTCGCCGTCGCGCCAGTCGGCCAGCGGCATGTAGTTGTCGATGCCGACGCAGGTGACCGCCGGATGCGCCCACAGGGGGTCGAGGTGGAAGACCACGTCGCCGGAGCCGTCCGCCGGCTGGTGGCCGAAATACTCGCTCCAGTCGGCGCCGTAGGTGACGTCGGCGTGCGGGCCAAGGACGGCGCGCACGTCGCCGGCGAGCTGGCACAGCGCCTCGATGAAGGGGAACGCGCCCGCGTCGTCGCGCAGCGTCGTCAGCCCGCGCAGCTCCGAGCCGAGCAGGAAGGCGTCCACGCCGCCGGCCGCCGCCGCCAGATGCGCGTAGTGCAGGACGAAGCGGCGATAGCCCCAGTCGCCGGCAAAGCCGGAGAAGCCGACCTCGCCGCCGGCGACGGGGAAGTTGCCGGCCGCGGCGGCGCCGCAGAAGGCCACCACTTGCGCCCGCGCCGCCGCGGTCCTGTCGGCGCTGCCGGCCGCGCCCGGCGCCGGATGGCAGGTGATGCGCCCGCGCCAGGGAAAGGGCGGCTGCCCGGTCCCGCCATAGGGGTTGGCCAGCGCGTTGCCCGGGGCGATGTCCATCATCAGGAACGGATAGAGCGCGACCCGCAACCCCCTCCTCCTGATCTCGGCGATGCACTCCGCCACCGACCTGTCGGACGGCGTGCCGCCATAGCTGCGCGCGCCGTCGACCATGCTGACGAGCCCGGCTTCCCCCCGCGTCAGGCCGGAGACCTTCCAGCCCTGCGACCAGCCATCGGATGCGTCGTCCGCCACCTTCGGCCGCAGCGTGCAGGCCCCGGCGCGCAGGTCGTCGCCGAACCAGGTGACGATCACCGCCACCTCCTCCAGATTGGGGCACAGCGCCTGCAACTCGTCGAGCGAGGCGACGAGGTCGGACTCGCCATGCAGCATGTTGCGGTTGAGCGATTGCGTCACACCCGGCGTCGCCGCGCGCGTGACAAGCCCCGGCGACAGGCCGAATTCGGTCGACCCCGGCAGCAGCGCCACCGACCTGATGCGCCGGTGGAGATCCCCGACCGGACGCAGCACCTCGAACTGGAATTGCGGGATGCGGTTGCCGTAGTCGCCGAGCGGGAAACGCTCCACCACGACATAGGCGACGCCGCGATAGGCGGGCGCGTTGCCGCCGCCCTGCCGGGCCTCGATCAGCGGATCGACCGGCTGGTCCTCGCCGCCGCGATAGACGCGCATCGTCACTTGCGAAAGGTCGAGCTCCCGCCCGTCGGCCCAGACGCGGCGCACGCCGCCGATCTCGCCCTCGCACAGCGCGAAGGCGGCGTTGGCGAAATAGCTGTAGGTCGTGACCTTGGTGCCGCCACCGCCGCCCTTGCCGCCCTGGCGCTCGGTCCGGCGCAGCTCCTCGAAGCGCGTCGCCCAGATGATGTTGCCGCCGACGCGCGCCGTGCCGTAGACGCGGGCGATCGGCACGCCCTCCTCGGCCATGAACGGCCGCATCGTGGTCAGGCGCGGCCCCTCGACGCGCCGCGTGCCTTCGAGCAGCGCGCGGTCGATGGTGTAGCCCGCCATCGCGCCGAGCGCGGAGCCGATGGCGCTGCCCACCGGGCCGAAGATGCTGCCGATGAAGGCGCCGGCCGTCTGCAGGATGACTGTCGACATGGTTCACCCTATGTCCGGGAATGCGAACGCGCCGGCGATGCGGCGGCGCCATTGCGAAATCAGCGGCGAGGCCATGACGGCATGGCCCTCATAGGCGTGCAGGAAGCGCTCGCCCGGCAGCAGGATGCCCAGATGCTTGGCGGCATGGTGCGCGCGCCAGCGGAAGACGATCAGGTCGCCTGGCCGCGCGTCGGCGAGCGTCCTTTCCGCGCAATGGCGGCGCGCGGCCCCGATCAGCGGGTCGTCCCCGCCGGCCTCGGCCCAGTCGGGCGAGTAGGGGCCGGGACGCTCCGGCTCCACGCCGTAGACGGCGCGCCAGACCCCGCGCACCAGGCCGAGGCAGTCGCAGCCCACGCCCTTGCGCGAGCCCTGATGGCGATAGGGCGTGCCGAGCCAGGTCATCGCCTCGGCGAGGATCGCCGCGCCCGTGGCCGAAGGCTGGTCGCGGTCGCTCATTCCACCAGCGCTCCCCCGTCGAACTGCATGCCGTCGGTGACATAGGCATAGGCCGCGTCGTTGCCCGGCAGATGCGGGAACCCGCGGAAATTGACGGAATTGGCGAATTTGGCCTTGCAGGTCGAAAAGCGCTTGTCGCAGCCGGCCACGACGGTGAAGGCGTCGCCCGGCGCGGGCGTCGCCTCCGCCGCCGGCAGCGTCAGCAGCACGTCCTCGCCGGCCCGGGTGTGATCGATCACCGTCAGCGTGCGGCCTTCGAGCGCGCCGCTGGCAAGCACGATCTCGCCGAAGGCGAACCAGCCGGCGGCAAACGCGCCGAGCCCGCTCACCAGCAGCGTCGCGGGAGCCGTGACGGCCAGCACCTCGCCCGCGCCCCTGAGGCCGCCCTGCGAGAGATCGACGCGGCACCGCGCGTCGCCGAGGCGGGCGTCGCAATTGCGCCGCAGATAGCGGCCGTTCGGCTTGTCGAGGCTTGCCGCCCGGCTTTCGAGCTCCGCGACGAAGCGCCCGTCCGCGCGCACGATCCTGCCGATCGCGGCCGCGCGGACCGGCGCGAACTGCCCCGGCTGCAACCAGTTGACGAGCAGCGTCTCCACCGTCGCCCCGTCGAACAGGCCGGCGGCTATATCCTCCTCCGTCAGCGTGTCCGAGGACAGCGCGCCCTCGACGTCGACGGCATCGACGGCCATGCCGAGCGAGGCGCGCGCCTCGGTCTGGGTGAAGCCGCTCTGCGGCTCGTAGTCCTGGCCCGCCACGGTCAGCGGCCTGTCGTGGTCGGTGAAGCCGAAGACGCGGCCGTCGCGCCGCTCGACGCGCCAGCAATGGCACAGCGTCGTGCAGTCGCGCCGAAGCTCGTCGCTCAGGGAAGGGGAAATGCCGCTCATGGCTCGATCTCGACGATGGGAATGGAAGGGATCTGCCCGGCCTTGAAGGCCGAGAGGCTGACGGCGATGCGCTCGGTGTCGAAGCGCGCCGGCACGTCGAACGCGAAGCCGGCCGTCACCGGCACGCCCGCCCCCGGTATCGAGCCCGGCGAGAAGGTGACGACGCCGGTCGAGTGATCGACGGCGAAATGGGCGGGCGCTGTCCGCTCCACGCCGCCGACCGCGACGCGCACCGTGCCCTCCACCGGCTTGCGGATCGGACGGGCATAGGCGTCCTCGCCCTCGCCGTAGCGCTTGACGAGCCGGAAGGCGGCCGTCTCCCCGTCGCCGGTGCCAAGAAGCTGGTCGCCGGGCGACGGCGCGGCATCCGGCGCGCACGACTTCATGTCGAACGGATCGCGGAAGCGGAAGCCGTGATAGGAGCCGCGCCGCGCCTCGAAGAAGGCGACGATCTCGTGGAGGTCGGCCAGCGAGCGCACGCCGGTGCCGGCGTCGAAATGCCGGCGCGAATGGGCGAGGCGCAGGTTGCGCCGCTCGCGGCCGGAAGTGAGCGCCACGATCTCGACGCGCCGCTCCGGCCCGCCGGTCGCCCCGAACGAGACGGCGGTCGGAAACCGGACTTCGTGAAAGCTGTCCATGTCCTTCCCCCCGCTACAGGGTCCGCGAGCCGCGTGCGACCGCGCGCGCCAGCATTCCGGTGATCTGCGCCTCGGACTTGCGGAACGAGGCGGCGTCGGTGGCGGTGACGTTGAAGACGACGTTGAGCGCCGCCCCGCCGCCGCCGCTGGCGGCGACGCCCAGCCGCCCGTCGGCGCCGCGCTGCAACGGCAGGATCGCCTCCGCGCCCGCCTCGCCCATCAGCCCCACCGAGCGGCCGAGCGGGAAATAGGTCGGCGCAGCCACCACCCCGCCCGAGGCGAACGGCATGACGCCGGACGTCACCCCGCCCTTGGCGAAGGGCGCGATCCCGCCGAACAGGCCGGAAAACAGGCTCGACACCACATTTCCCAGCGGCTTCAGCCCCTGCGACAAGGCCATGCCGGCAAGGTTGAGGCCGATGCGCCGCAGCATGTCGTCGAGCGACTTGCCGCTCACCGTCGCCTGCCGCAGCGCTCCGGTGAGCTGGTTGCCGAACGAGGCCGCCAGCCTCTCGAGGTTGGTGAGCGCATCGGCGAAAGGCTGCGTGTCGGCCTCCAGCCTGATCTCGACCGGCGCGATATTCTCCGCCATCGCGTCATCTCTCCTTGTCGTCCGGAAACAGCGCCATCAGCGCCAGAAGGCTTTGTCGGCCCGGCGGGCCGGCCTCGCCGCCGCTGCCGGCATAAAGACGCAGCACATGCGCCATCTCGCGCGGCGTCGCAGCCCAGAAGTCGCGCGGCGCAAGCCGCAGCAGGCCCAGCCCCAGGCCGATCAGCTCGTCCCAGGGAAACCGGCGCGCATCGCCTGCCGCGGCGCTCAGGGGTTTGGCTGCCCCTCCTCCTCGCCTCCCGCGCCGAACGTCGCCGCCAGAAGCTCGGCGGCGATGGCGGCGAAGCCGGCCGCGCCGCCCTCGGCCTTCATGATCGCGACCTCGTCGTCGCCCACCGCCATGCCGCCGCCGCGCAGGCCGGCGCCGACGACGCGGATAAGGTCGCGCGCCGAAAGCCTGCCCGCCGAGAAACGCTGCGCCAGCGCGCCGAGATCGTCGACCGCAAAGGCGCTTTCCAGCTCGGCCAGCGCGCCGAGCGTCAGGCACAGGATGCGCTCCTGCCCGTCGATCCTCGCGGCGATCTCGCCGCGTCTCCTGTTCGCCGCCATCACGCTGCCGCGAAGCTCAGCGCGCCGGCCGATTCCAGCGCGATGTCGAACGTCACCTCGCCGTCGTGATTGCCGGTATATTCCAGCGCGGTGATCTGGAACGGGCCCTCCACGGTGCCGAAATGGGGGATGGCGAGCTGCCAGTCCGCGACCGCGCCGGAAAAGAAGCCGGCGCGGATCAGCGCATCCGACTGCGCGTCCTTGAAGATGCCGGCCCCGCTCAGCGAGGCGCGCTGCACGCCGGCCCCGGCGAGAAGCTCGCGCCAGCGTCCGGCCGAATCCGCGTCGGTCACGTCCACCGCCTCGCTGTTGAAGGCCAGACGCTTGCTGCGCAGCCCCGCCACGGTGACGAAGCTGCCGCCATTGTCAATCTTCAGCAGAAGATCCTTGCCCTTCTGTGCCGCCACGGCACGCCTCCTTGTCCTTGAGATACAGTCGAAATCCGTTCAGGCCGCCGGCTCGGTCACGGCGCGGAAGCGCATCGTGCCGTGGTGGACGCCGTGGCCGTCGTCGAAGCGCATTTCCTGCGATTCCTCGCGCAGGTTGACGAGCACGTGACCGGCAAGCGCAAGATCGGCATCGTGCAGCCGCGCCCGCACCGCCGCCATGATCGCCGCCGCCTCCGACCTGCCCCTGGCCCGCGACCAGACATGCAGCGTAAACAGATGCTCGCCGCCGTCCTCCGTCGCCGTCGCCCAGTCATAGGCGGTGGCGCGGCCGAAGGTGACGTAGGGAAACGGCACGTTGGCGGGCGCATGGTCATGGATGCGCGGCCCGCCGAGCGCGGCAAGCAGCGCACCATCGCCGGCGAGCGCCGCAAACACCGCCTTTTGAAGCTCAATCGTCGCGGCGGTCATCGTCGTTCCTTTCCCGCGCACGCGCCGGCCGTCTTCGCAGCGTGCGCTCATCCTGCCGCGGGCGTCCCGCCTCGACCTCCTCGGCCAGGCGGTGCGCCCGCCCCTTCAGCGCGCGCAGCAGCCCGTCGAGCGTCAGTTTCAGCGCGATTTTCACAAGCCCTCCTCCCGTGCCCGGCAGACCAGGTATCGCCGCGTCTCGTCGGGGTCGTGGACGGTGAGGATCGAAAAGACCCGCCCACGCAGCCGCAGCCGCATGCCGCTGGCGATACCGTCGCGATGGCGCAGCGTGATGCGGTGGCTCACCGTCTCCAGCGTCTGGTCGGCGCCGAAGCGGCTCGTGGCCGACACCGGCTCGACGCGCGCGAACAGCGTCGCCACCTCGCTCCAGCTCTCGATATGGCCGCCGGCGCCGTCCGGCGTCAGCGCCGCCGCCTCCAGCGACAGCTCGTGGCGGAACGCGCCGGGATCGATGAACTCGGCGCGCATGTCACAGCCTCCGCGCGCGCCAGGGCGCGATCAGCCGCTCGTAGCCGGGCGGGAAGGAAACCGGCTGGTCCGCCGCCGCATAGCTGGCGCGGAACTCGTACCAGTGCGCGACGAGGACGAGTATCGCGCGCTTCAGAAGGTCGGGCACGTCGGTCCCGGCCTCGCCGAAGCCGGCGGAGAAGTCGATCTCGATGCCGTTGGCGGCGGATGGCGGCATAGCCAGGAAATGCAGCCGCGCCGGCCGGCCGCCGCCGTCGAGCCGGTAGGTGGCCGGGTCGACCAGCGAGGCCCCGCCATCGCTCCCATAGGCGGTGACGGAGAGGATTTCGCGCACCGGATGACGGCGCAGCAGCACCCGGCCCGAGCGCGGCGGCCGCTCGAGGGCAAGCCGCCAGTCCTGGTCGACCAGCGCCAGCCCGCACGAGGCTTCCACCTCCTCGCGCGCGGCGCGGATCAGGCCGGCGATCAGCTCGTCCTCGCCGTCGTGGTCGAGCCGCAGCGTCGTCTTGACCTCGGAAAGCGTGACCGGCTCGACCGCGGGGGCCACGGTGCGGAAAAGCGTCATGCGGAACCTCGCATCCATCGGGCGTTGAAAAAGGACGACGGCCCCGGCAGGGAGGACCGGGGCCGTCGCGGGCATGGCGGGCGCGGGAGGGGTTGCCCGCGCCTTGCCTATGCCGTGCCGAACCTCATGAGCTTGATCGCGTCGAAGTCCTGGACCCCGCCGCCGACGCGCTTGGTGATGTAGAACAGCACGTAGGGCTTGGCCGAATACGGGTCGCGCAGCACGCGCACGCCCGTGCGGTCGACCACGAGATAGCCGCGTCGGAAGTCGCCGAAGGCGATCGGGGTCGCGCCGGCGGCGATGTCGGGCATCTCCTCGGCCTCGACCAGCGGGAAGCCCATCAGCATGGCGCGGCCGCCCGGCGTCGCCGGCGGCTGCCACAGATAGTTGCCGTCGACGTCCTTGAACTTGCGGATCGCGCCTTGCGTCTTGCGGTTCATCACCCAGTGCGCGTTCTGGCGATAGCCGGCCTTCAGCGCATAGACGAGGTCGACCAGCTTGTCGGAGGGATGCGTGGCGGGAAACTGCCCGGCCACGCCCGTATCGACCATGCCGATCTTCTCCCACGCCCAGCTCGCCTCGGCCACGACGTCGTAGCTGAGGAAGCCGGTCGGCTTGTCGTCGCCGTCGCCGTTGACGAAGGCGGCCGTCTCCTTCTCGGCGAACGCCGTCTCCACCTCGTCGACGATCCAGCGTTCGAGATCGACCACCGCGTCGTCGAGAAGCGACGGCGTCGCCGCCGGCAGCGCGTAGAGCTCGGCGGTGGGGAACTGGAGCTGGTCGAGCACCGGCGAGTTGGTCCTGGCGCGCGCGTCCGTCTCGCCGGCCCAGCTCGCCACCGGGCCGGTCACGGTGAACGGCTTCTTGAGCACCGCGGTCGAGACCTGCCGGACCGTCGCGATGGAGCGGATCGGCGAGATGACGGCGAGCCTGCGGCCGATCTCGGCCTCGATGCCGTCCGGCACCAGATAGCCGCCGTCCGGGCCCGAACCGTAGGACATGTCCTTGGTCTCCAGCGCCCGCAGGGCGCGCTCGTCGCCCGAGCGCATGTAGGCCTCGAAGGCATCCTTGCGCTCGGCCGCCGCCAGCGACGGCGTGCCCTCGCGGCCGAGCGCCGGCCGGGCGCGCTTCAGCGCCAGCTCGTCGAGCGCCCGTTTCTGGCGGTCGAGCGCGTCGGAGATGCGGTCCACCTTCTCGGCGGTCACGGCATCGGCGCCCTTGCGGGTCTCGATCTGGCCGAGGCGCCGGTCGTTTTCCTTGCGGAACGCCTCGAACGTGGTCATGAACTCGTCGAAGGCGTCCGCCAGCGCGGCGTGGTCGGCGCCCGAAGACTTCGTTTCGGGCGCAGGCTGCATGGAGGTCATATGTCGTCTTCCTTTCGTGCGATGAGTCTGGCGGCCTTGCGGATCGTCGCCGCGAGCGCCCCCGGCGTGCCCCGCGCGGCGTCCCGCTCGCGCACGAGGCTGGCGAAGCCGCGCGCGATCACCGCGCGCGCCTCCGGTCGCGTCAGCTTCGCGTCCCGCGTCAGCCAACGCTCGAACTCCCGCGTCGTGGGCAGCGTCCTTGCGCCGCCCTTGACGCTCTCCACCCGCGCGCCCGGCAGCATCGGGAAGGTCACGACCGAGATTTCCCACAGGTCGGCCTCGACGATGCGGCGCACGCCGGCCCTGGCGTCCTTGCGCGCCCTGACCGTGCGGAAGCCGATCGACAGCCCGTCGAGCGCGCCGGCGCGCATCAGCTCCAGCACCTCGCGCGCCCGGCCGACGCCCGGCGTCAGCCTGCCGCGCACCAGAAGGCCGCGCTCGTCCTCCGCGATGTCGAGCCAGGTGCCGATCGGCTCGGCCGGATCGTGCTGGTAGAGCATGCGGATGCCGGCCGCTCCGCGCCTGCGGATAGCGCGCGAGAACGCGCCCGGCTCGACCACGTCCCTGGCGAGGTCGACCTGGCCGAACAGGCTGGCATAGCCGCAGAAGGTGCCGTCCTCGCCGAGCTTGCCGATGGCGTTGCCGGCGAACTTGCGCTCGCAGGCGGGAAGCGCCGCTCCTTCATTCATGTCCGTTGCTCCACTTGTCTGCGTTGGGCCTGAAGAGGCGCATGATCGGCCCCAGCGCCCACCACGCGCACAGGCTCGCCGCGGCCGAGCCCATCAGCATGGCCTCGAACGGGCCGATCGCGCCCTCTATGCCGAGCTCGGCGGCGAGCTTCAGCCCGGCCGCGCCGCCGAAGACCAGCCCGCTCGCCACCCCGACGCCGAAGCGGATGCCGGCCTCGCGGCGCCCGTCCGGCAGCATGTAGGCGAGCGAGATCGCCGAGCCCGCCACCGCGCCCGCCGCCCTGGCAAGCCACAGCCAGGCCGCGTCCGTCATCTCGGTCATGTCGGCCTCCATCTCCGGTGTCCCGTTCACGGGCGGGGGCCGTAGCCCACCGCCTCGCGCTTCTCGTCGTCGCTCAGGAAGTCGGCGGCGCCGACGCGCGCCCACAGCGCCTCGCGCTCGGCGGCGAGCCCGTCGATGCGGTCGGCGTCCGGCTCCAGCCGCAGCTCCGCCCCGAAGCGCGGGCCGAGCCACGCCGACATCTCGGTCGCGGTGCGCGCCACCAGCGGCAGCACGGTCGTGCGGTAGAAGGCGCGGTTGGCCTCCTGGTAGTTGGAATAGGTGTTGTCGCCGGGGATGCCGAGGATCATCGGCGGCACGCCGAAGGCGAGCGCGATGTCGCGGCAGGCCGCGTTCTTGGCCTCGATGAAGTCCATGTCCTTCGGCGTCAGGCCCATGGCCTTCCAGTCGAGCCCGCCTTCCAGAAGCAGCGGCCGCCCGGCCGCCCGCGCCCCCGAATAGCCGTCCTCCAGCTCGCTCTTCAGCCGCTCGTACTGCTCCTCGGTCAGGTTGCCGCCTTCCTTCGGCGCATAGACCAGCGCACCCGAGGGCCTTGCCGAATTGTCGAGCAGGGCCTTGTTCCAGCGGCCGGCGGCGTTGTGGATGTCGAGCGCCATCAGCGCCGCCTGCAGCGGCGGAAAGCCGTAATGGTCGTCGAGCGGGTGGAACAGCCGCAGATGCAGCGCCCCGCCTTCCCCGCCCGATCCGAGCGCGATCCGCCGTTTCGCGCTCCCCTCGCGGTGCTCGACCGCCACCGGCCAGCCGGAAGCGTCGGCCACCACCGCCACCCGGTCGGGCCGCAGCGCGTGCAGCTCGCGCGCGCCCGCCGCCTCGACCAGCTCGACATAGGCGTTGCCCGACATCAGCAGGTGGCCGTAGAGCGTCTCCATGAAGCTCGTTCCGGCGCTGCGCCGGTTCGGCCGCGCCAGAAGCTCGAGCAGCGGATGCCCGGAAAGCTCGGCGGTGCCCTCATAGAGCAGCCACGGCACGGCGGCGGCCGCTTCGGCGATCATGCGCACGGCCCGATGCACCACCGGGTTGCGCATGAAGCCCTCGCGGGCCAGCGCGGCATAGTCGCCGCGCGTCCACAGCGCCTCGCCCTGCCCGTGCAGCGCCACGAAGCCCAATCCCGTGCCCTTTTGCCCGACACTCCTCTGCCCGGCGCGCGTGACCGCGCCGGCCGGGCGTCGCGCCCACGGCCAGTTCCAATCCATCGTCCGTTCCCGTTCAGCTCAGGTTTCTGATCCGCGGCCGCCCGGCGCGGCCGAGCAGCAGCTCGCTCACCGCCCAGACGAGCGCGTCGACCCGGTCCGGCGAGCGTCCGCCGGAAAGCCCTTCCGGGCCGAAGTCGCACATCTCGTCCTCCAGCTCCGGCAGGCGTGTGGCATGAACGACGCGACCCTGGGCGTAGAGCGCGGCCACCGGCTCGGCGCGCAGCCACTTGCCGCGGCTCGCCCGCACCTCCCTGACCGGCACGGCCGCGTCGACCGTGCGCAGCACCGCCGTCACCATGTCGCCGCCCTGGTTGACCTCGGCGACGATGCAGTCGGCCTCGTATTCGCGATAGAGCGCCACCGCCCGGCCTGCCCAGTCGGAAGGCCGGGCGGCACGCAGCGTCGCATCGCGCAGCACCACCGCGCGGCCGGCCGAGTCCAGCCCCGCGACGACGATGCCGCAGGCATCCGACGTGCGCCGCGCCGTCGCCGGCGGGTCCACCGCCACCACGATGCGCGTCAGCGCGTCATGGCTGCCCGCCGTCCGCTCCAGCATGGCGCGGTTCCACAGCGCGTCGGGCCGATCCTCGATCAGCTCGCCGTCGAGCTCCTGCCGCGCCAGCCGCGTCCCGGCATAACGCGCCCTGACCGCCTCGATGAAGCCGTCGGCCAGGTTTTCGGCATTGTCCTCGGTGCGCATGCGCGTCACCGTGAAATGCGGATCGCTCACCAGCCGCCTGAACAGCGGCATCGGCCGCGGCGTCGTGGTCACGAGCTGGCGCGGCTCCTCGCCGAGCCGCAGGCCGAACTGGAGCATGTCGAAGCAATCCTGCGCATTCTTCCACTTGGCCAGCTCGTCGCACCAGGCGGCCTCGAATTGCGGCCCGCGCAGGCTTTCAGGGTCCTCCGACGAGAAGGCCTGCGCCACCGCGCCGCTGTCCCACAACAGCCTGCGCCGCGTCGGCTCGTAGCGCGGCCGGCTCCAGCGCGAGATCGTGGCGATGCCGGAGGGTCCGTCCACCATCACCTCGCGCACGTCGCCCAGCGTCTCGCCGACCAGCGCGATGCGCATGTGCCGCCGCCCGCCCGAAAAGGGCGCAAGGCCGCGCACCAGCGCGTTGACCCATTCGGCCCCCAGCCGTGTCTTGCCCGAGCCGCGCCCGCCCACCACCAGCCAGTTGCGCGCGGCCGCGCCCGGGCGATACTGGGGCCCGCGCGCATGGCTCGCCCATTCAAGGCTCGCCAGCGCCAGCTCCCGCGTCGTGAACGTGGCCTCCAGCCATTTGCGTTGCGAGATGTCGGGCGAGATGTCGGGCCAGCCCGACGATCTGCCGGTCGAGCCTGTCGAGGATTGTGGCAATGTCGGCGTCCCGCTCAAGCTGCTTTTCCTTCGCGCCGTCCTCGTCGCGCGTGATCTCACCGATCTTGGCGAGGATGCGGGCCGTCGCGGCCAGCTCCGCAACGCCCGCCTTGTCGAGCGGCGCGTCGTCTGCATCCGCGCGAAGCTGCTCGCGCTCGATCCTGTCGAGTAGGCGGTCGTGAACCCGCGCGATGCGCTGCGCCCGCGACAGCCCGGCCGAGGCCGGCAGCGCCCAGCCCTCCTTCTCGGCGCGGTCCGCCAGCGTGCCCGCCTTCAGCCCGCACGCCGCCGCCACGCGCTCGGGCGTCGCCGCCGCGCCTTCCATCAACGCGCGCCGCGCCGCCCAGGCAGCCTCTGCCCTGCCCGCACCCATCGTCCATTCCTTGTATGGAGAGACCGCCTCTGCCCGCGCCGTCGTGCTCCGGGCTGGCCCGGCCTGTCGGCGCAGTTTTCCGACGATGACAAAACACTAGCAGACCACCGTCACGGTGTCAAGAAAATATTCCTATCTTTTTTGCGCCCGATCACCGGCGATTTACCGCCCGCGCCTTGTCGGCGATGCGGAAATGAGCAAGAACACCTCGACAGCGGCCCGCGCGCCTGCCCTCAATCCGCCCCGTTGCGGCTGGAGGCTGGTCCGGGGTCGCAGGCATGTCGGCGGCGTGGGCGCAAGGCGCGATGTTCAATCCGTTCCGGAAACGCAAATCCAGGGTTCCTCGCGCGACATGGCTTCTGGCCGTCGATGCCTGGATCGATTCCACGCTCTACGAAGCCGGCTTCCGCGCGCGCGAGGCGTGGGAGAACCTCACCATCTTCTTCCGGCGCTTCCGCGTCTCGGGCTGGCGGCGCGGCCTGGTCGAGCTCGCCAGCGAAGGCTTCACCATGGGCACGGCCGGCTCCATCGTGCTTCTGGCGCTGGCCCTTCCCGCCTTCGAGGAAACGGCCAAGGACTGGCGCAGCCAGGGCGACTACGCCGTCACCTTCCTCGACCGCTACGGCAACGAGATCGGCCAGCGCGGCATCATCCAGCGCGACTCGGTGCCGGTCGACGAGCTGCCCGACCATGTCGTCAAGGCCGTGCTCGCCACCGAGGACCGCCGCTTCTTCGACCATTTCGGCATCGACTTCATCGGCCTCGCCCGCGCGCTCAGCGAGAACGTGCGTGCCAATTCCGTGGTGCAGGGCGGCTCGACGCTGACCCAGCAGCTCGCCAAGAACCTGTTCCTGACCAACGAGCGCTCGATGGAGCGCAAGATCAAGGAAGCGTATCTGGCGCTGTGGCTGGAGTGGAACCTGACCAAGAAGGAGATCCTCCAGCTCTATCTCGACCGCGCCTATCTCGGCGGCGGCACCTTCGGCATCGCGGCGGCGGCCGACTTCTATTTCAACAAGGGCGTCAAGGAGCTGTCGCTGGCCGAGGCGGCGATGATCGCGGGCCTGTTCAAGGCGCCCGGCAACTACGCGCCGCACATCAACCTGCCGGCCGCGCGCGGCCGCGCCAACGTCGTGCTCTCCAACATGGTCGACGCCGGCTTCATGACCGAGGGTCAGGTGCTCTCGGCGCGGCTGCACCCGGCGACCGCCGTGGACCGCGCCGGCCGCGAGACGCCCGACTACTTCCTCGACTGGGCTTTCGAGGAGGTCAAGAAGATCGCGCCGAAGAACGGCCCCCATTCGCTCGTCGCCCGCACCACGCTCGACATGGATTTGCAGAGGGCGGCCGAGGAATCGGTCGAGTTCCACCTGCGCCAGCACGGCCAGGCCTATCGTGTCAGCGAGGGCGCGATGGTGCTTCTGGAGACCAATGGCGCCGTGCGCGCCATCGTCGGCGGCCGCGACTATGCGCGCAGCCAGTTCAACCGCGCCACGCGGGCGCTGCGCCAGACCGGCTCGTCGTTCAAGCCCTATGTCTACACCGCCGCGATGGAAGCGGGCTTCACGCCCGAGTCGATCGTGCCCGACGCGCCGATAAGCTGGGGCGGCTGGTCGCCGCGCAACTACGGGCGCGGCTATGCCGGGCGCGTGCCGCTCGCCACCTCGCTCATCCGCTCCTACAACACCGTGCCGGTGCGGCTCGCCAAGGAGCACCTGTCGATCCCCGTCATCGTCGAGAAGACCCGGGCGATGGGCGTCGAATCGGAGCTGAACGGCCACAAGACCATGGTGCTCGGCACCTCGGGCATGACGGTCATGGACCAGGCCACCGGCTATCTCACCCTCGCCAATGGCGGCTTGACCGGCACCCGCCACGGCATCACCCAGCTCGTCACCCATTCGGGCGAGGTGGTCTACGATTTCGGCCGCGACGCGCCCGGGCCGGTGCGCGCCGTCACCGAGCAGGCGGCGGCGGCGATGAATTCGATCATGGTGCAGATTCCCGAGATCGGCACGGCGCGCCGCGCCGCGCTGCCCGGCATCCGCTCGGCCGGCAAGACCGGCACCGCCCAGGCCTATCGCGACGCCTGGTATGTCGGCTACACCGGCAACTACCTCGCCGCCGTGTGGCTGGGCAACGACGACTATTCGCCCACGCGCAACATGACGGGCGGCTCGGTTCCGGCCATGGTCTGGCAGCGCGTCATGGCCTTCGCCCACCAGAATGTCGAGCTGAAGCCCATTCCCGGCATCGACAAGCCCTTCCTCGACGCGCCCCCCGTCGTCGCCGAGGCCGGCGCCGGAGAAGCGGACGGCGAGGTCGCGGAGGTCGAGCGCCCCTCGACGCTGTCGCCGCGCACCACGCGGCTTCTGCTCGACTTCTCGCAGGCGTTCCGCGAGGCGCCGGCGCTGCGCCTGCCCTCGAGCCCCGAGACGCTGTCGTCGCTGTGACGGCGCGCGCGGGGCATCGGCGCGGCGCCGTCCGCGCCGCGGCCCTCCCTCTCGCGGACCGCCTCGAAATGGCTTGACATTCGGCGCGGCTGCGGCGACCGCTTGGCGCGACCGCCTCCTCCCGCCGGCCGCGCCCGGCGCCATCGACCGGACCATGCTCAAATCCATCCTGCTCACGGCCCTGACGCTCGCCATCGCCCTCGTCGGCGGGGCCGGCAGCGTCTGGCTGGCGCTCGACAGGGATTTCGGCTTCGGCACCGTCACCATCGGCAACTGGACCGCCTTCCCCGACCACGGCACGCCCGCCGCCGATCCCTATTCGCGCGCGCGCTTCTCGCGCGAGGCCGATCTGGCGCTCGGCCGCGCCGAGGGCCTCGTCTTCACCGCGCGGCGCGACAGCGACGGCCGCCCGCTGCTTCTGGAGTGCCGCTACCGCATCCACGGCAGCCTGCCGCCGGCGCGGTTCTGGACGCTCTACGCTCGCGACGCCGACCATCGCGTCATCACGGTCGAGGGCGGAAGGGCGCCGGCCCTCCACTCGCTGGCGCTGCTTCGCGGGCCCGACAACACCGTGGCGACCACCGTCTCGCGCCATGCCGCGCCCGGCAACTGGCTGGCCGTCGCCGGCTCGGGTCCGTTTTCGCTGGTGCTGACGCTCTACGACACGGCCATCACCTCGAGCGCGCGCATCGCCGAGGTGGAGCTGCCGGGCATCACCCGCGAGGGCTGCGATGGGTAGGCTCGTCCACGCCCTCCTCCTCGGCCTCGTCGGCGCCGGCATCGTCCACATCGCGGTGCTGCTGCTCGTTCCGGCCTATTCGGAGCGCGACGCCTGGTCCGCCCTGTCGCAGCAGGCGAATTTCTACCGCCTCGTGCGGCTCGACCCGCCCGACGCGCCGCCGCTGATCGGCTCGCTCGACCCGCTTTCCGATGCCGTCGCCTGCCGCTTCGACCTCACCGACGGCGTCATGCAGCTTCATGGCGAGGGCTCCGCCCCCTACTGGTCGGTTTCGGTCTACGACCGCACCGGCCTCAACATCTTCTCGCTCAACGACCGATCCTCGCCGCGCGGCAGGCTCGACTTCGTCGTGGCGACGCCCACCCAGATGATTTCGCTGCGCAACGCGCTGCCGCCCGAGCTGGACGAATCGGTCTTCGTCGAGGCCGACATCGGTGAAGGCATCGCGGTGGTGCGCACCTTCGCGCCCGACGAGAGCTTCGAGCCCTCCGTCTCGGCCTGGCTGCGCGGCATCGGCTGCACGCTGCACTGAAGACGCGCGGCCTGCCACGCGCCGGGCGGCCGCTATGCCCGCCCGCCTACGCCTTGTGCTTGCGCCCGCGGCGGCCGTTGCTTGCCACGCTCGGCGGCGTCTTGGTCGTGCCGCCGTCCTGCGGGTGCTCGTAGCGCACGCCGGGGAAGATGATGATCGTGGCGGCGCATCCCGGTGCCGGCGCCGGCGAGAAAGCTCTGGGGCGAATGACGAATGGAACTATTGTAGCCATGGCTGCGCTCGTTTCCGGTTTCGATCGGAGCAGGACGCTACGTCTCCGCAGTCATAACGCCCACCATAGAGTTAACAGCACGCTAACACATTCGCTCTATGTTTAGCGACGGCGTATCCGGCCGCCCTCGCCGGGCGGCGCGGCCGCCGGTCAGTCAGCGTATCGAGTGTCCCTCGTGTTTCGATCGGGTTTTGCGAGCACTTCCTCCTATCGCGCGGCCGGAAAGGCCGATCGGCTGCTGCGCGCGGCCGTCACTGCCTTCTGCGCCAATGCGCGGCCCACGCGCCGCGAAGCCGCCCAGCTCGACGATCTCGCCGTGCCGCTGCTCGGCTGCGCCAGCGACGAGACCCTGCGCTTCGTGGCCGCGGCGCTGTCTGAATCGCCCTTCGCGCCGCCGGCGCTGGTGCGGCGGCTGGCCGACCTGCCGGTCGAGATCTCCGCGCCGCTGCTGGTGCGCTCTCCCGTGCTGGCGCCCATCGACCTGCTCGCGCTCATCGGCCGCCACGGCGCCGCCCACGCCCGCGCCATCGCCACTCGCCCCGGCCTCGACGAGCGCATCCTGCTCATCATCCGCTCGCTCGACGTGCTGGAGGAAAGGCCGACGCCCGCCCCGGCGCAGGAGGTGCGCGAGCGGCTGCGCGCCATGATGCGCCCGGCGCAGGACAACGCCCCCGCAAGCGACCCTGCCGTGCGCGGGCCGGCGCCTTCCGTGCGCCTGCGCTGGGAGGGCGACCCCGGCGTCTACCGCAAGCTGCGCTCCACCGCGCTCGCCGGCGCGCCGGCGCTGTTCCACACCGCGCTCGCCGACGCGCTGGCCATCGCGCCGGCCGAGGCGCGCGCCATCGTCGAGGACAAGGACGCCTCGCGCCTCATCGTGGCGCTGCGCGCCCTGCCGCTGGGCGAAGAGGAGGCCTTTCTGGTCATGCAGTGCCTGCGCCCGGCCCGCGACCGGCGCGGCATCGCCGCCTTCCTCGACGCCTGGCAGGCCGTGTCGCGGGAAGACGCCGCCCATGTCGTCGAAGGCTGGCGCGCGCCCTCTCCCCATGGCGGCCCTGCAAGCACGGCCGCAGGCAGGCTCAGGGCGTCGTGAGGGCGACGAGCTCTCCGAACGCCTCCTCGCCGACCTCCAGCTCCACCACCCACAGGTCGGGATCGAACCGCACCTCGCGCTCGATGCGCCCGGCCGCCGCCGCCTCGTCGGCGGTGCGCAGGATCTCGGTGAACAGCCGCTCCTGCGGCCTCGCCTCGTCGTAGCTTGCCTGCGGCGCGGGCGCATAGAGCCGCACCTCGCCGAGCCTGTCGCGGCGCAGGATCATCACCGCCCCGGCCTCGGCCGCGCCGCGCCGCTCGACCGCCGCGAAGCCGCCGCCGGCAAAGGCGCGCCGCACGATGGATGACACCCACAATTCGGTGGTGACGCGCAAGAGCCCGCTCAGTCCGTCAGGCCGATGTCGCGCATCTTGGCGTAGAGCGTCTGGTCCGGCTCGCCGGTCTCCGGCAGGCCGAACAGCGACTGGAACTCCAGGATCGCCGCCCGCGTGCGCGAGCCGACCACGCCGTCGATCTCGATGCCGTCATTGCCGAACGCCTTCAGCCCGGCCTGGATGCGCATCACCATGGCGTCGCCGCGCGGCGGCGCCGACGAGGTCTCGATCATGTCGGTCCCGGGCGAGCCCTGCGGCAGCGGCGGCGCGCCGCTGGCGCTGCGCGGCTTCGCCCCGAGCTGGGCGAGCAGCTGGTCGTCGATCTCCGCTGACACGGTGAGCCCCACCATCTTGCGATAGGCCTCGATGGCGCTTCGGGTCTGCGGCCCTGTCAGGCCATCGACGGCGCCGGAATAGAGGTTGAGGCCGGAGAGGATGCGCTGCACCTCCTCGACCACAGGGTCGCCCTTCGGCGCCGGCTGCGCCACGGCGACCGTGGCTGCCGCGTTCGTCGTCCCGCGCGCCTTCAGCTTCTCGCGCTCGATGCGGATGATGGTCTCGATGGCGGCCGCGTCGACCTGCGCCTCGGGCTGCTCCAGCCGCGCCGGCTCGGGCATCGGCGCGGCCTGCGGCCGCGTGGCGAAGAAGGCGCTGCCGTGCGCGTGCGGCTGATACCACATGGCGTTGGCCGCGACATAGGCGAAGGCCACGGCGAAGGCCGTGACGCCGCCGACCGCTGCGCGGTGCCGCAGCAGGAAGCCGGCGACGCCGTCCCCCTCGTCGTCGAAATCGTCCCGCGGCCGGCGGCCCTCAGGCGATCTTGCGGAGCGCGACGCCATATCTTTCCCCTGTCTCGCAGTTCCCTGTCTCGCCGTCCTCGTCGGGCGCGGCCGCGCCGCCTTCCGCCGCGGCGGCCGGCAGGCCGACCGTCACCGTGGTGCCCAGCCCCGGCGCGCTTTCGATGCTCATCGAGCCGCCGTGCAGCTTCACCAGCCCCTTGACCAGCGACAGGCCGAGGCCCGCGCCCTGGAACTGGCGCGTATAGTCGTTCTGCACCTGCACGAACGGCCGGCCGAGCCGGTTCAGATCCTCGTCGCCGATGCCGATGCCGGTATCGTTGACGAGGATGCGCACCATGCCGTCCCCGCAGGCGGCGTTCACGCTCACCTGGCCGCCGCCGGGCGTGAACTTGATCGCGTTCGACAGCAGGTTGATGAGGATCTGCTGCACGGCCCTGCGGTCGCCCAGCACCTGGCCGAGCCCGTGCGGCAGCTTCGCCGTCAGCGTCACGCCGCGCTCGGCCGCCTGCGGCTCCAGCATGGCGCAGCACAGCTCCACAGCCGGCTTCAGGTCGAACGGCTCGACGGCGATGCGGTACGATCCCGCCTCGATCTTCGACACGTCGAGGATGGCGTTGACCACCGACAGCAGATGGTTGCCGGCATCGCGGATCAGCCCGACCTGCTCGGCCTGCTTGGGCGCGAGGTCGCCGGAAATCTCGCGGTGGAGCAGCATGTCGGAGAAGCCGATGATGGCGTTGAGCGGCGTGCGCAGCTCGTGGCTCACCGTGGCGAGGAAGCGTCCCTTGGCGATCTCGCCCGCATCCACCTCCTCGACCGCCCGCGCCAGCTTCTCGACCAGCTCGGCCTTTGCGCGCCCGTCGCGGATGATCGCAGCGACCGCGCCCGCCTCGGCGGCGACCAGCTCCGCCTCGAAGGGGCGGTAGAAGCTCGTCTCGCCGGCCCCGCCCGCCGGCATCCTTATCCTGATGTCGCAGCGCGCCGGCCGGCCCTCGTCGCGCGCGCCGGCGGCCGCGCACAGGAACGCCACCCGGTCGCCGACATGGATGCGCTCGAACAGGCCGCTGCCCAGGAGAAGCTCCGGCTCGACGCCCAGAAGCGAGGCCGCCTGCGCCGACACGCTCTCGGCCTCGCCGGTGCGGCCGATCCTCGCCACCACCGCGTCGAGGCTGGCTTCCGGCAGGACGGCGCCCTTCACGCCGGCCCGCGCGGCGGCCGCTTCGCCCGGCAGGAAGCGCAGGGCGAGCGTCGCGCCGTAGAGCGCCGGCGAGATCCATTGCCAGGGCGAGGCCGCCGCGGCATCGCCGAGGCCGGCGAACTGCGTGAAGGCGAGCGCCGCGCCGGCGGCGGCGACGGCAGCCACGGCCGCCGCCCGCCGCGAGCGCCAGACCCACCAGGCCTCGAGCGGAACGGCGGCGAGCAGCACCGCCGCCGGCGCGCCCGCTCCGCCCGAAAGCGCGACGATGGTTCCCGCCGCCAGCGCGCCGCCAGCGAGCGCCAGCGCCCCGGCCTCCCGCGCGTGGCCGCGCGCGGCCACGAGCAGCGCCACCAGCCAGCTCGCGCCGAACATGGCGCACAGCATGGCGAGCACCCCGGCAGCGCCCCAGACCGGCCAGGCGCCCTGGGCGACGGCGGCGGAGGCGACGAACGGGCCGGCCAGCAGCACGCCGAGCAGCCGGCCCTGCCGGGCGCGCTCGGCGCCCGCCACGGCCGGATGGACGAGGCGATCGCACCCCGCCGCCAGTCCGGCGAGCCAGTCGTTCCGTCTGCCTCTCAGTGCACCCAACTCAACGCACCCTTGACCACGTCCGCTTCGCGGATCGAACCTTTGCCCGGACCCTCGCACCGGCGGTTTAAGGAATGAATAAACGCGGGGCCGAACGGGACCGCCGAAACCCGCCGTCCACGACTTTCCGAGGCGCCCGGCGCGGGTAATTCCAGTCATGGTAAACCAAGGGTAACGACGCCGGAGGGCGCATTTTCGTCGCCCACGAGGCGTGCGGGCGATCCGCGGCCTGAATTTTTCCTATTGGAATCAATTCGTTGCGAGATCGGGATTCCAATCCGAAGTCCGTCCAGCTTGCTTCAAATTTTAGTCGACTTGCGAAAGATAAAATTCGAATCGAATTCGACGACAAAGCGAACCGTCGTCGCAAGCCGTCCTTTGCCCGGCGGGGGCATGGTTGGCCGGCACGCGGACAGGGGCGAAGGTTCCGCGGCGCAACAGAGGGTGTGGAAATGGGTTTCCTGGTCAAGTCCGCGTTCTGGCTGTCGCTGGTGCTTCTGGTGATTCCGTTCGGCGGCGGCAACGAGAACGGCGAACCGTCGGTCGGCGCGGTCGAGACCTTCTTCGCCGCCCGCGCCGTCATCGACGACATGGCGGGCCTGTGCGAGCGCCGCCCGCAGGCGTGCGAGGTCGGCCGCTCCGCCTTCCACACCATCGGCGTGCGGGCGCGCGAGGGCGCGCGCATCGCCTACGACATGCTCGACGAGCGGTTCGGCGAGCAGGCCGCCACGGCCGAGGCTGTCGACGGCGCGCGGGGCGCGGAGCCGCTCCACACCGGCTCGGTGCCGGTCCCGACCGCCCGCGGCGACGCCGTCCGGGAGTGACAGCGGCGGCCTCCTGCCCTATATCCGGGGCGATATGAGCGCCACCATCGAGTCCATCCGCGACGACTTCTCCTTCCTCGATGAGTGGGAGGACCGCTACCGCTACATCATCGAGCTGGGCGGCGGGCTGGCCCCCTATCCCGAGGCGGTGCGCGACGACGCCCACAAGGTTCCCGGCTGCGTCAGCCAGGTGTGGCTGCACACGATGCGCGAAGCCGGCGACGACCCGGTCATCACCTTCCTCGGCGATTCCGACGCCCATATCGTGCGCGGCCTCGTGGCCATCGTGCTGGCGCTGTTCTCGGGCCGCAAGGCCTCCGAAATCCTCGCCACCGACGCCGAGGCGACGCTGCGCGAGCTGGGCCTCGACGAGCACCTGACGCCGCAGCGCGCCAACGGCCTGCGCTCCATGGTCCAGCGCATCCGCCGCGAGGCGGAAGCGGCGCTCGCCGCCGCAGCCGCCACCGCCTGAACCCCGCCCGCTACGGCCGGTCGAGCGTCGGCCGGTAATCCGTCGCGCCCCAGTGCAGGATCGCGGGCTTCGCCCTGCCGCCACCGTCGCCGCGCGGCGGCTCGTAGTGGCGCGCCAGCGCGCCGAGCGCCGACTTCAGCACCACCTTGGCCGAACGCGCCGGCCAGCTCCGCTCCGCCTCGACCTGCTCCAGCCCCTTCAGGAAGCAGCAGACGTCGATCAGCACGCCCGAAAGCTCCGGCCCGACCGCCTCGATCGCCTTCTCCACCCGCCGGCGCGCCGCCAGCGCGGCGTCGGTCAGCTCGACGATGCCGCCCGCCTCGCCGAGCCGGCGGCCGGCCGAGCCGGCCGTGTCCCAGTTGACGCCCAGCCTCGGCATGATCTGCCCGCGCGTGTAGTCGGCCCGCAGCCGCTCGCCGGCACGGAACTCGCGCGCATCGATGAACGGACGGCCGTCCTTGCCCTTGCGGCGGTGAAGCAGCGAAAGCGGCGACTCGGCGTGGTTGACCGTCACCGTCTCGCGCCCGGCGGCGGTGACGACCGTCGCGCTGTCGCGCTCCTGCCGCGACGCGCGGAACGGGTCGGCCGGCGCCGTCGCGCACCTCAGCGCTGCGCGCCCCGCCCCGGTCAGGCGCAGCGCGCCGTCCGCGCGCGCAACCAGCCCCTGCTCCTCCAGCTCGGCCAGGACGGCGTCATCGACGCCGACCACGCCGCGCTCGCCGCCGTCCAGCAGCATCCTGCCGCTCGACGCCGCCGCGCGCGGCCGCGCGGCCCCGATGGCCAGGAAGCGCAGAATGCGCGTCCCGGCGCGGTCCCGTGTCGTGAATTGCGTCATGGCGCTGCCGTCAGCCCCGCCTCGCCCGCATGCCGAAGGCGACCATCACCACCTGCTCGACCCGCGCCACGATGTCGTCGAACTCCTCGTCCTCGCGCAGGTCCTCGATCTGGTGGCAGGCGTAGAGCACGGTGGTGCGGTCGCGGCCGAATCCCAGGCCGACGTCGCGCATGCTCAGCCGCAGCGTCACATGCGTCACATACATCGCGATCTGCCGCACACGGCTGACGGCGAAAGACGAGCGGCCCGGACCGCGCAACTCCCGACCGGAAACGTTGAACAGCGCGGCGACGATGTCGATCACCCCGTCGCAGGCGATCGCGATGCGGTCGGGCCCGTCGGCGGGCACAAGCGCCTCCGGTTCCGCCCCCTCCTGCGCCAGCCCCTCCCGCGCCGCCCTCTCCTGTGCCGCCCTCTCGTGCGCCGACCCCTCCTGCGACGCAAGGATTCCGGCGGGACGGCACGACGCCGGCGCCACCTCCTCCGCGGCCGAAGCGGCTTCGCCCGGCGGCATCGCGGCGGCATCGCGCAGCAGGACGAGCCGTGCCGCGCCGCGCGGCTGCCGCACCGCAATTCCCTCGTTCGACCGCTCGTCCTGCCTGGGTTTCGCCATCGTTCTGCGCACGTCATCCCCCGCCGTTGATAGGAATATGTTCCTAATTATATACTTGAGAAAAGTGAACCGATTCGCTATGACAGATGAGCGTGACAGGTCGGTGCCATCAGAGGGTCGGGTTGCTATCGGCCCTCTGCCTAACGTTCGCGGTGGTGACAGTGGCTTCCCTGTATCGTTGTGTCATGATGACGAGACAGGGCGAATCATAATCCGGGCCATCAATGAAGGTGGCTTCTCGTGTGCAGATATTGATTTTTACGATTTGCTCCTGTGGCTAAACTCAGCCGTGCCTGGGAGCGTGGACCTTGCCGCTATTACTGCTGCCATTCCAGTTGGAGACGATCGCAAATGATATAAATCGCGCTATCGAAGCGCGGTTGTATTATCCAGCGCTCCTATCAGCGCTCACGATTCCAGAGATATGCACAGCACTGGCAATGGACCGGATGCAATTCGTAAAGGAACGTCATTACGTGGCGTTTATCGACACTTACTCTTCTCCCCCGGAGTTAGGTCTGGGAGGGCTGGATTGCTTTAGGCTAAGAGGAGGTGTGGTGCACAGAGCTGATTTTCGAGGGCACCCCTACTTTGACGCGACGCACGTACTATTTACGACGCCGGAGAGTGGCAGCACCATGCATGGTTTTACCATTTGGCACGGTGAGAAATCCGCCGCTATGTTCGATCTCAAGAAGTTCTGCGATGCTATGATAATGGCGGCTAGGCGCTGGTTTCAAGATAATCAAAACGATCCAAAGGTGGCAGAAAACCTAAAAAATCTAATAAGTCTTCGCCCGAACGGCGTTCCGCCCTTTGTGGCAGGTCTGCCGGTTGTTGCCAGCGGAGAATGATCATGAACGACGAAAAGACTGACGCCGAAGCCGAAAAGCGCCGCGACGATGCCTTGCGTCGGGCGCTGAACACTCCGCCTAAACCGAAGTCCAAGCCAAAAGATGATGAAAACCACGGCAAGAATGAAAAGCCCAGTCGTTGACCGGGCTTCTTCTTAGCGCGTCGCTTACGGAGTAGCTTCTTTGCCCTCTGCTTAGGCGTAAGCGGCTGCACTAGCTTGATGATACATCAGGCGCTTGCCAGCTGCCCCGCGAAGGGCGTCTTCGGCCCGCTCCCTGTCAGTGACCTTGAGCGCGGTGCGGCGGTTGTAGCGGAAATCGAATTCGGCAAGGTAGCGGTGCAGATGCTTTTCAGCGCAGTGCTGATACACGCCAGTCATGCCGCGCTTGAACACCGAGAACACGTTCTCGATGGTGTTGGTGTGAACGATGCCACGAGCGTATTCCTTGGCGCTGTGGTTCACAGTCTCATGGCTGGCGTATTCCTTGCCAGTTTCGGTATAGAGGCGGCTTTCGTCGGTGTAGAGCGTGGACGTGCGCGGGGCATTGGTGAACAGGATTTCGCGCACTGTGGTCTTGGTGGCGTCCTTGACGTGGAACATACGGGCACGGCCCTGACGCTCAACAAGGGCAACAACGGTCATCTTGCGATTGCCGGGCTTGCGCTTGAGGTAGGGACGCCCCTTGCGCTGCGGTGACATGGACTGATCTTCGCGCTTGCCAAAATAGGTTTCGTCGGCCTCGACGGTCTTGCCCTCGCCACCAATCGGGCCAGACGATGCAACGTCCTCTTTCATGGCTTCACGGATGCGGTGAGCCATGAACCATGCGGTTTTGTAGGTAACGCCAAGCATGCGGTGCAACTGGTGTGCGCTCATGCCCTTCTTGCTGGACGCATACAGGTGAAAAGCGAAAACCCATTTATGCAGCGGCACCTTTGAGCGCTCCATGACCGAACCAACGGTCACGGTGAACTGACCCTTGCATTCGTTGCAATAGTACAGGCCCGAACGGTGCGACTGCTTGCGGCCTTCGACCTTCGCAATCTTGTCCTGATCGGTGTTGCCGCAATGCGGGCAGTTAGGACCGTGCGGCCAGCGGATCGCCTCAAGGTGAGCGCGGGCTGCGTCTTCGTCGTGAAAGATTGGGTCTGTGAAAGTGGTCATGGCTGCAAACTCCTTGACCCTTTGTCGCTTATCGCCCTACTTTTGTCAAGTATATAATTAGGAATATGTTCTTATAACAATTCCGGGCGCAGAAGTGAACAAACAGGGAACTTTCTTTTTGCCTCACCTTCGCTGAGCGTTGATTCCACAAAGGTTTTCCCCGCCGCTCACAAGCAGGAGCGCCTTATCTGTCCACCCCGCCGGCGGCGTCGGGACAATCGTCGGGCATCAGTCGACAGGAGAGCCCGGTGGCCGGACTTCGCGAGGAAACGCACGCCTTCAAGGCAAGAAAGAAGCGGGAGACGGAGGAGGCGCGGCAGGCGGCCGCGTTCTTCCTCGCCTGCGGCATCGATCTCGGCGCTGCGCTTGCAGCCGATGGCGAGGACGGCGAGCGGCTGCGCCGGCGGCTTTCCCGCCTGATCGAGCGCGAGCGGCTGCGCGGCATGCGGCGGCACTGGAGCTACGATCTCAATCGCCACATCGCGCTCAAGCAGGCGCTCGACCGGCTGGATCGATGTCGCGCCGGCCAGCCGGGGACGGCGCCCGGATGCAGGACGGCCCGCCGCGTCGGGTGACGCGGCGGGCCGTCAGTCATGCGGCCGCGGGGCAAATCCGTCAGCGGCGCGGACATCGGCCCGCGCCCCCAGGAGAGGAAATGACCGGCAAGACGAACGGATGAATCGCTTCGCCGTCCACGCAGGACGGCCGACCGACCGGACCGGCGACCGGATCGTTTCACGGTTTCACCGAAACGCGAAACGATCCATCCCTGGTCTGCGCGCAACTGCGCGCGGAAAGGCGCTTCGCACCTTTCCCGGAGTTGCCCTAGCGCTTGCGGCCCAGCCCCGTCTTCTTGGCGAGCTCCGAGCGCGCGGCCGCGTAGCTCGGCGCGACCATCGGATAGTTGGGCTCAAGGCCCCACTTCTCGCGATACTGCTCGGGCGTCAGACCGTAATGGGTCATGAGATGCCGCTTCAGCGACTTGAACTTCTTCCCGTCCTCGAGGCAGACGATGTAGTCGTCGAAGACCGAGCGCTTCGGGTTGACGGCCGGCTTCTGCTTCTCCACCGGCGCCTGCTCGGGCACGCTGCCGACACGACCGAGCGCGGCATGAACTTCCGCGATCAGATTGGGAAGTTCCGCTGCGGGAACCGGGTTGTTGCTGACATACGCCGAGACGAGATCGGCAGTCAGTTCGAGAAGAATGTCCTGATTCGCGGTCTGTGGTTCTGAATTATCCATCATATGGCCCCAAAAATGAGTATCTGGAATGCGCGGGGCACCTTCTGACCCGGCAAACAGCACGTCGACGCTTGTTGGGCACGTCTTCGATTCGCGCCATCGGGGCATAAATGAGCCTGTCCGCGCAACAAGTCAATTCAACATTCAAAAAAAACACGAAATGGAAGCCTGCGGATCAGTATAGTCTACGCTCTTCTTGGAGATATGCCGGTCGGATTTCGATACACAATTACAAATTGTTATCTCATCATGTACAATCAGGAATTTCATACCCGGCCGCCGCCCACGTTCCCCGCCGCCACGATGCCCCGGCCCGCCTCCGTTCGTGCATCCCGCCCTTGTGCGACCGTGGCCCGGGCCGCTAATGCGGGGCGGCATCGGCAATGCCGACCGGCTATGACGGCCTCACATCCTCAAGGAGCCTGCCTTTCATGTCCCGCGCCGCACCGTTTCCCGCCATACCCGCACCGCAGACCGCGCGACGCCCGGTCGCCGACAGCCGCCACGGCATCGAGCGCACCGACGACTACGCCTGGCTCAGGGCCGGGAACTGGCAGCAGGTGTTCCGCGACCCCTCCGCGCTCGACCCGGTCATCCGCACGCATCTGGAGGCCGAGAACGCCTATCAGGCCGGGCTGATGGCAGACACGGCCACGCTGCGCGAGGCGCTGTTCCAGGAGATGAAGGGCCGCATCAAGGAGGACGATTCGAGCGTGCCGATGAAGGACGGCGCCTTCGCCTACGGCACCTCCTACCGCGTCGGCGGTCAGCATCCGCGATTCTTCCGCACCCCGCGCGACGGCGGCGAGGAGACGATCCTGCTCGACGGCGACGCCGAGGCGCAGGGCAAGGCCTATTTCCGCCTCGGCGGCGCCGACCATTCGTCCGACCACCGGCTGCTCCTGTGGAGCTGCGACGACAAGGGCTCGGAATATTTCACGCTCAGGGTGCGCGATCTCGACACCGGGGCGGACCTTGCCGACACGGTGGCCGACACCGGCGGCTCGGGCGAGTGGGACGCCGCCAGTCGCGGCTTCTTCTACACCCGCCTCGACGACAACCACCGCCCCTCGCGCATCTTCCACCACCGGCTCGGCGACGACCCCGCCTCCGACCGCCTGGTCTACGAGGAGGCCGATCCCGGCTTCTTCATGGATGTCGCCGGCACGCGCCTCAACGACTGGATCATGATCGGCATCAACGACCACGAGACCAGCGAATACCGCCTCATCCCGGCCGGCGATCCCGGCGCGCAGCCGCTCCTCGTCAAGCCGCGCGAGGCGGGCGTGCAGTACGACCTCGAGGCCGGCGGCGACGTCTTCTTCATCCTGACCAATTTCGGCGGCGCCCGGGACTTCCGCGTCATGGCCGCGCCGGCCTCCGACCCGCGCGAGGAGAACTGGGTCGAGCTGGTGCCGCACGAGCCCGGCCGGCTGATCCTGTCGATCCTCGCCTTCCGCGACCATCTGGTGCGGCTGGAGCGCAAGGACGGCCTGCCGCGCATCGTGGTGCGCGAGCGCGCCGGCGGCGCCGAGCACGTCATCGCCTTCGACGAGGAGGCGTATTCGCTCGGCCTTGCCGGCTCCTACGAGTACGACACCGCGGTGATCCGCTTCTCCTATTCGTCGATGACCACGCCGACGCAGGTCTACGACTACGACATGAGGACGCGCGAGCGCGTGCTTCTGAAGACGCAGGAGGTTCCCTCCGGCCACGACCCGGATGCCTATGTCACGCGCCGGCTGATGGCGAAGGCCGACGACGGCGAGCTGGTGCCCGTCTCGGTGCTCTACCGCAAGGACACGGCCCTCGACGGCTCGGCTCCCTGCCTGCTCTACGGCTACGGCGCCTACGGCATCGCCATCCCCGCCTCGTTCAACACCAACTGCCTGTCGCTGGTCGACCGCGGCTTCGTCTACGCCATCGCCCATATCCGCGGCGGCAAGGACAAGGGCTATGCCTGGTACGAGGACGGCAAGCGCGAGAAGAAGACGAACACCTTCACCGACTTCATCGCCGCCGCCCGCCATCTCGTGGCGCAGGGCTTCACCGGCCACGACCGCATCGTGGCCCATGGCGGCTCGGCCGGCGGCATGCTGATGGGCGCGGTCGCCAACATGGCCCCGGCCGACTTCGCCGGCATCATCGCCGAGGTGCCGTTCGTCGACGTGCTGAACACGATGCTCGACGCCACCTTGCCGCTGACCCCGCCGGAATGGCCGGAATGGGGCAACCCGATCGAGCGGGAGGCCGACTACCGCACCATCGCCGCCTATTCGCCCTACGACAACGTCACGGCCCAGGCCTATCCGCCGATCCTCGCGCTCGCCGGCCTGACCGACCCGCGCGTCACCTATTGGGAGCCGGCGAAATGGGTGGCGCGGCTGCGCGCGCTCAAGACCGACGACAACCCGGTGCTGCTGCGCATCAACATGGATGCCGGCCATGCCGGCGCGTCCGGCCGCTTCTCGCGGCTGGAGGAGGTCGCCCTTGCCTACGCCTTCGCGCTCAAGGTGGCGGGAAAGGCGTGAGCCGGCCGGCTCAGTAGCCGTTCGGGTGCGGGGGGATGGCCTTGAGATAGGCGGCGATGGCCTCGCGGTCCGCCGCCGGAAGCTCCGCCATGTTGCGGACCACCGCCGCCATCGCGCCGCCGACGGAATCGAAATCGGGCGTGAAGCCGGTTTCGAGCAGGGTGGCGATGTCGCCCTCGCTCCAGTCGCCGATGCCGCCCTCGCCGGCGGTCAGGTTGGCCACCGTGCCCTGCCTGTCCGTGCCCTGGCCCTCCATGGCCACGGCGCCCGCCAGCCACCGGCTCCTGTCGAGCCCGCCGAGCATGTCGCGCGGCGTGTGGCATTCGCCGCAATGGCCCGGCCCCTCGACCAGATACTGCCCGCGCGCCACCTGCTGCGACGGGTTGTCCAGCGCCACGACCGGGGCCGGATCGAGATAGACGAGCTTCCACAGGCCGAGCCCGCGCCGGATGTTGAAGGGAAAGCCGAGCTCGTGCCACCCCGCGTCGCCATCCACCGCCGGCAGCGTCTTCATGAAGGCGTAAAGGTCGGCCACGTCCTCGACGCGCATGCGCGCATAGGAGGTGTAGGGGAAGGCCGGGTAGTAGTGGCGCCCGTCGGGCGAGACGCCGCGCATCATCGCATCGGCGAGGTCGCGCGCGCTCCACGCGCCGATGCCGGCGGCCGGATGCTGCGAGATGTTGGGCGCGACGAAGGTGCCGAACGGCGTCTGGAAGCGCTGCCCGCCGGAAAGCACCAGCCGCGCCTCGCCGGTCGCGCCCGGCGGGGCGTGGCAGGCCGCGCAGCCCGCGGCCCAGAACACCTCCTCGCCGCGCGCCGCGTCGCCCGGCACATCGAGCGCGGCGACCGCGCCGGCGTCGAGCCGTCGCGGCTCGGTCAGCAGCCAGAAGGCCGCCGCGCCCGCAAGCGCCAGCGCGGCGATCCCCGTCGCGATCGCGCGAGCGCGCGCCATCGGCTCCGGCGTCCCCCGGCTCTACGGACGGCGATAGGTTTCGTGGCAGGAGCCGCAGGAGGCGGCAACCGGGCCGAACGCGGCCTGGAACGCGGCAAGGTCCTGCGGCGCGGCGGAGGCTGCGGCCGCGGTCGCCTCGGCCAGCTTCCCGTTCGCGGCCTTGAAGGCGTCGAAATCGGCCCAGATCGCCGGCAGCGCCTTGGTGTCGCCGCTGTCGCTGCCTTGCGGCCAAAGCGCGTCCACCTCGGCCACCGCGCGCCTGGCGTTGGCGTCCAGCGTCGCCAGCCCCTCGTTCACGGCCGCGGCGTCGAACGGTGCCTTGCCCTGCGCGATGGGTCCAAGGATGCGCATCACGCTGCCGCGCTCCTTCATCAGTTCCTTGCGGTCGTCGAGGGCGTCGGCTGCCGCGCCGGCGACCGTGAACGACAGGGCGGCGGCAGCGGCGGCGAAGGCGAACGGTTTCATGGGGCACTCCGTTGGTTGGCGGCGGCTGACTCGGATCATGCGGATGCGATCATGTCGCATTCGCCGCGCAGCGAAAGTCAAATCGCCCGAACCTCCGTCACGCTTGCGTGATTGCAGGCTCCGCCGCGCCGCCCGCCCCCCTTTCCCGCGCCCCCAAGGAAAAAGCCCCGGCGAACCGGGGCTTTTCGATGTCCGCCTGGAATGGCCGGCTACTTCGTCGCCGCCTCGTAGCGCTCGAGCACGTAGTCCCAGTTGATGAGGCTGTCCACGAACGCCTCCAGGTACTTCGGCCGCGCGTTGCGGTAGTCGATGTAGTAGGAATGCTCCCACACGTCGACGCCGAGGATCGGATCGCCGCCGTGGACCAGCGGGTTCTCGCCGTTCGGCGTCTTGGAGATCTCCAGCTTGCCGTCCTTGACCGCGACCCACGCCCAGCCCGAGCCGAACTGCGTCGTGCCGGCGTTGATGAAGTCGGCGCGGAACTTGTCGTAGCCGCCGAGGTCGGAATCGATCGCCTTCTGCAGGCTGGCCGGCAGGCTCTTGCCGCCGCCGCCCTTCTCCATCCACTTCCAGAAATGGATGTGGTTGTAATGCTGGGCGGCGTTGTTGAAGAGGCCCGCATTCTTGCCGAACGACGCCTTGACCACCTCCTCGACCGACTTGCCCTCCATGCCCGCCTCGGCGGCGAGCTTGTTGCCGTTGTCGACATAGGCCTTGTGGTGCTTGTCGTGATGGTATTCGAGCGTCTCCTTCGACATGAAGGGCTGGAGCGCCTCGTAATCGTAGGGCAGTTCGGGAAGTTCAAAAGCCATGGAAAAATCTCCCTCTCATGAGATCGATGGTGGGGGGCGGGAAGTAACTTCTAGATAGGATCGCCGGGTGCGGGAACAACCGTGCCCGGGACGATATTCACCGGAATCTCCTGTCGCGCACGGCCGCCGCCTATCGCGCGGATGTCGAATGCGCCCACTCCCAATAAAGTTCCCGCGCCTTCTTGGCCACCGGGCCGGGTTGCAGGTCGCGGGTCTCGATGCGGGTGACGGGCACGACCTTGGAATGGTTGCCGGTGGAGAAGATCTCGTCGGCCTCCATGAAGTCGGCGACGCCCAGCGCCTTCTCGCTGAGCCGGTAGCCGGCGGCCGACAGCAGCGAGATCGTGCGCGAGCGCGTGATGCCGGCCAGGAAGGAGCCGTTGGCGACCGGCGTGAACACGTGGCCGTCCTTGACCATGAACACGTTGGACGAGGCGGTCTCGGCGACGTTGCCCAGCATGTCGAGCACCAGCGCGTTGTCGTAGCCGCGCGCCTTGGCGTCCATGATGGCGCGGCCGTTGTTGGGATACAGGCACCCGGCCTTGGCGTTGGTCGGCATGGTCTCGATCGTCGGGCGGCGGAAGCGCGACACGGTGACCGAGAAGCCGGAGGGCGGCAGCATCGGCGCCTCGTAGAGGCACAGGCAGAAGCGCGTCGAGTCCGGGTCCGGCGGCACGCCCATATAGCCGCCGTCCTCGGCCCAGTACATCGGCCGGATGTAGACGGCGGTGTCGCTGCCGAACCGGCGCAGCCCCTCCCACGTCAGCGCGGCGATCTCGTCGGCGTCCATCGTCGGCTTGAGGCCGAGCGCGCGCGCCGAGGCGTTGACGCGGGCGCAGTGCAGGTCGAGGTCGGGCGCCACGCCCTCGAACCAGCGCGCGCCGTCGAACACGCTGGAGCCCAGCCACATCACATGGCTGCGCGGACCGACGATCGCCACGTTGCCCTCGTGCCAGTCGCCGTCGACGAATGTCCATGTTGCGCTCGGGGCTGGGGTGGTCCGACTCATCTCGGCAAATCCTCATCTTCGTTCGACGCGCCATCGAACGCCGCTTGCCCGCCGGCGTCAACCGGCAGCGGCCGGGTTCGTTCGGTCCAGCGGGCCCGCGAAAACCCGGCTTGACCCCGGTCCGGGATTGGAGTTCAAGTCGTGCGCGAAAGGCCCCGCTTCCCATGACGCATTCGGCTTACGTCTTCGATGCTTACGGCACGTTGTTCGACGTGCATGCGGCCGTGCGCCGCCACGCCGGCAAGATCGGGCCCGACGGCCAGCTCCTGTCCGAGATCTGGCGCGCCAAGCAGCTCGAATATTCCTGGGTGCGTACGCTGATGGGCAGCTACCGCGACTTCTGGGAACTGACCGAGCAGGCGCTCGACTTCGCCTTCAGGAAGGTGCCCTCGGCCGATCCGTCGCTGCGCCAGGATCTGCTCGACGCCTATTGGCGGCTCGACTGCTACCCCGAGGTTCCGGCGGTGCTGAAGGCGCTCAAGGCGTCGGGCGCGCGCATCGCCATCCTGTCCAACGGCTCGCCTTCCATGCTCGAATCGGCGGTGCGCTCGGCCGCGCTCGACCTCGTCGTCGACGAGGTGTTCTCCGTCGACGCGGTGCGCCGCTTCAAGACCGACCCGCAGGTCTACGACCTCGTCACCACCGCCTGGCGGCTCTATCCCGACGCGATTTCGTTCCAGTCGTCCAATCGCTGGGACGTCGCGGGCGCGCAGAAATTCGGCTTCCGCACCGTGTGGATCAACCGCCACGGCCAGCCGGACGAGTATCTCGACCACGAGCCCGCCCTCATCCTGCCGTCGCTGGAGGGCCTGTCGGGCGCCGCATGAGCGCCCTGCTGTTGCCGCGGGGCAACAGGACGGGCTCGCCCCGGCGTTTGCCATTTGTTATCCATGTTGCGAACAAACTGCGCGACAGCTTCGCCACCCGGTCGGGCCGGAGCTGCCATTCCGGTAAACCCTTCCGACGCCCGACCGTTCCCGAACACCAGCCCCAAGCCTCCGATGGAGCCGACGTGACCGCCGCCCTGACCAGAACCTCGATCTCCCGACGCTCGCTGCTTGCCGCCGCGTCGGTTTCCGTCGCCTCCGCCGCGCTTGCCGGCTGCACCACCACCGGAGGCGGCGGCAGGCCCGGCCGCCCGCCGGCCGAGCCGCCCGCGCCCAGCCTCGGCTCGCCGGCCTCGATGTATGCCGCGGTGGTCGACGGCGGCCATTCCATCCCGGCCGTCCCCTTCGAGAAGATCGACAAGCGCTATCACCGCCAGGTCGTGCCCGACCCGACCGGCGAGGCGCCCGGCACCGTGGTCGTCGATACCGGCAACCACTTCCTCTACGTGGTGCAGCGATTCGGCCGCGCCGTCCGTTACGGCGTCGGCCTCGGCCGCCAGGGCTTCGAGTGGTCGGGCCAGGGCGTGATCGAGTGGAAGCAGCCCTGGCCGCGCTGGCACCCGCCGGCGGAGATGATCGAGCGCCAGCCCGAGCTGAAGAAATACGCCACCGAATACGACCCCAAGACCAAGGAATGGAAGGGCGGCATGGCGCCCGGCGTCAACAACCCGCTCGGCGCGCGCGCCCTCTACATCTACCAGAACGGCAAGGACACGCTCTACCGCCTGCACGGCTCGCCGGAATGGTGGTCGATCGGCAAGTCCGTCTCGTCGGGCTGCGTGCGCCTCATCAACCAGGACGTGATCGACCTGTTCGACCGCGTGGCGGAAAAGTCGCCGATCGTCGTCACCTCGGGGCTGCGCGTCACCGCCTGAGCCGCAGCGGCCGGGTCGCCGCCTCGCAATCGACGGCATCTCTCCGGCGAACAGCCGCGGACTGCGTCCTTGCGGGCCGTCTTTCCTGTGCTTCCCGGCCGGGTGCGGACCTCATCTAGCGCAGGAGCTTCAGCGACCCGGTGAGCGACCTGATCCACTTCGCCGGGCCGGCGAGGCCGAGGCCGTCGACGGCTTCCTCCGCCAGATCGCGACCGGGAAGGCCGGCTTCGTAGTCGGCATAGCGGTGCAGCGCGCGGGCGAAGGCCGGAAACGGCACCACGGCCGCGTCGCCCTGCCGCAGCACGGCCTTGAGCAGCAGATCGCGGATCGTCTCCCCGCCGGCCTGAAGGACCGGGACCGGCCGGTTCGAGCTTATGTCGATGGATCGCCCGGCGCGGTCGGCAAGCCGGCATGCCCCGAGGCCGGCTTGCCGCCTCGCACGGCCCGGCTATCTATCGCTTCCTGAGGCTGCCGAGAATGCCGCGCACCAGTTCGCGGCCGAGCGTGGAGCCGACCGTGCGCACCACGGACTTGATGGCCGCCTCGGTCACGGTCTGGCGCTGGTAGCCGCTGCGCTGCGAGGTGCGGCGCGGGGCCTGCTGGCGACCGCCGCCGCCGTCGAAATCGGGCAGGGTCCAGCCGCCGCCCGAATCGCTCTGGCGGGGGGCGCGCCCGCGCGCCTTCTCCTCCTGCGCGCGCCTGTCTTCCTCCTCCTTGGCCCTCGCCGCCTCCTCGGCGCGCTTCTGGAGGATCTCGTAGGCGGATTCGCGGTCCATCGCCTCGTCGTACTGGCCCGCGACCGGGCTCAGCCCCATCACCTTCTTGCGCTCCTCGGGCGTGACCGGCCCCATGCGCGCCGAGGGCGGGCGGATCAGCGTGCGCTCCACCATCGAGGGAATGCCCTTCTCCTGCAGGGTCGAGACCAGCGCCTCGCCGGTGCCGAGCTGGGTGATGGCCGTGGCGCAGTCGAAATCCGGGTTCGGGCGGAAGGTGTCGGCCGCCGTCTTCACCGCCTTCTGCTCGCGCGGCGTATAGGCGCGCAGCGCGTGCTGGATGCGGTTGCCGAGCTGGGCGAGCACCGTCTCCGGCACGTCGAGCGGGTTCTGCGTCACGAAATAGACGCCCACGCCCTTGGAGCGGATCAGCCGCACCACCTGCTCCACGCGCTCGACCAGCGCCCGCGGCGCCTCGTTGAACAGAAGGTGCGCCTCGTCGAAGAAGAAGACGAGCTTGGGCTTGGCCGGATCGCCGACCTCGGGCAGCTCCTCGAACAGCTCGGAAAGCAGCCATAGAAGGAAGGTGGCGTAGAGGCGCGGGTTGCGCATCAGCCGGTCGGCGGCCAGCACGTTGATGGCGCCGCGGCCGTCGCGCGTCGTGCGCATCAGGTCGGCGATCTTCAGCGCCGGCTCGCCGAAGAAGTTGTCGCCGCCCTGCTCCTCCAGCACCAGCAACTGGCGCTGGATCGCCCCCACCGACTGGCGCGAGACGTTGCCGTAGCGCGCGCCGATCTCCTGCGCCCGCTCGGCCATGTTGGTCAGCATCGCCTGCAGGTCCTTCATGTCGAGCAGGAGCAGCCCCTCCTCGTCGGCGATGCGGAAGGCGATGTTGAGCACGCCCTCCTGCGCTTCCGACAGGTTCATCAGCCGCGACAAGAGCAGCGGCCCCATCTCGGAGACGGTGGCGCGGATCGGGTGGCCCTGCTCGCCGAACAGGTCCCAGAAGATGACCGGGAACTCGGCGAACTCGTAGGGCTCGAGCCTGATCGCCTCGGCGCGCTTGAGGAGAAAATCCTTCGGCTCGCCCATCATCGAGATGCCGGCGAGGTCGCCCTTGATGTCGGCGCAGAACACCGGCACGCCGGCGCTGGAGAAGCCCTCGGCGAGGATCTGGAGCGTCACCGTCTTGCCCGTGCCGGTCGCCCCGGTGACGATGCCGTGGCGGTTGGCGAACTTCAGAAGCAGCTCCTCGGCCTTCTGGTAGCTGTCGTCGGGCTTGCGGCTGGCCCCGAGGAAGATGCCGGTTTGCTGCTCATCCCACATATGTCGTCTCCGATCCTGTCCCCCTGCCGGTATAGCCACAGCCGGCGAGGCTGCCAATGCGCTTCCCGCGCGGCGGCCCGGCCATGCGCCTTCCACCCGCCTGCGCCGCCGCGCCTGGCGCGGCGGCGTTGCCGAATGAACACACGCGCCATGAATTGCCTAAATATGGCGTGACAATAGACCCCCACGCATTGCAGGCCGGGCGGTGCAGCCATATCTTGCCGCGCGGGAGCCGTGCGGGGGCAAGGCAACCGCGGGAGAAGACATGGAAGCGGCCATCATCAGCACCGGCATCTTCACGCCGATCGACCGCTCCCAGTGGCTCGAAGGGTCACGAGCGGGGGCGCCCGTACCGCCGTCCTATGCCGACCTCCAGTTCGAGCAACTGCGCCAGAACGGCACGGAAGAGGGCGCGATGGCCCGTCCCGGCGCGGGATGGACCATCGTCCAGCGCATCGACGACACCGACGCCAGGCGCGCCAACCATCAGGCGCAGGAGGACATCGCCGAGGGCGCGACCGGGCTCGCCATCGTGTTCGAGGGCGCGCCCAACGCCTTCGGCTACGGCCTGCCGGCCAGGCCCGAGGCGCTCGCCGCCGCGCTGCACCATATCCCGCTCAGCCGCGTCTATCTGCGCGTCGACGTCCACCCGGCCGCCCGCGCCTCGGTCGACTGGCTGATCGAGCTGATGCGCCGCCGCAAGGCCGATCCGGGCCGCATCAGCCTGTCCTTCGGCATCGATCCGGCCGCCATCTTCGCCGGCAGCGGCGCGCTGCGCATGTCGATCGAGGCGCTGCACGCCTCGATGCCGCAGTCGCTGGCGCATTTCTTCGCCATGGGCATCCCGGCCGTGCTGCTGGAGGCCGACGGCCGCGTCGTCCACAATGCCGGCGGCAGCGAGGCGCAGGAGCTCGGCGTCATGCTCGCCTCGGCGGTGTCGCACCTGCGCATGTTCCAGGAGGCGCGCCAGCCGCTGGTCTACGCCGCGCCGCATATCGGCTTCGCCATCGCCATCGACCAGAACCAGTTCCTGTCGGTGGCCAAGCTCAGGGCGCTGCGCCGGCTGTGGGCCAAGGTGCAGGAGATCTGCGCCATTCCGCCGGCCCAGGCCAAGGTCCACGCCGAGACGTCCTACCGGATGCTGAGCGCGCGCGATCCCGAGACCAACATCCTGCGCACCTCGCTCGCCGCCTTCGCCGCCGCCGCCGGCGGGGCCGACACGATCAGCGTCCTGCCGCACACCTTGCCGCACGGCCTGCCCGAGCGCCGGGCGCGGCGGCTGGCCCGCAACGCCCAGCTCGTGCTGGCGGAGGAGACGCACCTGTCCTTCCTCGGCAACCCCTCCGCCACCTCGGAGGATCTCGACATCCTCACCGCCTCGCTGTGCGCGTCGGCCTGGGAGGAGCTCCGCCAGATCGAGGCAGAGGGCGGGCTGTTCGCCAGCCTCGCGGCCGGCCATGTCCAGAAGCGCGTGGCCGAGGCGCGGGCGCAGCGGCTCGAACGCCTGCGCGCCGAAACGCTCAGGATCGTCGGCGACACGCTCCACGTCCCGGACGAGGCGCCGGCCGTGGCCGTGCTGCACACCGAGCGCCGGCCGGTCGCATCGGAAGGCGCGGTGTTCTGCGAGCGGCTGCCGGCGATCCGCCTCGACGAGATGCTCGGGCAGGACTGACCCGCCGCCCCTGCCCCGCCGTCGCCCGCCGGCTGGCACGCATTCTGCTTGGCTTCCTTGAAAGGCAAGGGAGCTGTGCCGAAAATGAACAGACGCCGCCTGATCGCCTCCGCGCTCGGCCTCGCTGCCGGCAGCGTCGCCATTCGCCCGGCCGCAGCGCAGCCGCTTGCCGACCTCACGGTGACGGCGGCGATCCGCGGCTCGATCAACGCCTCGGAGTTCGGCGTCTGGCCCGATGCGCTCGACGACCAGAGCCGCGCCTTCCGCCGCATGCTCGATGAAGCGTCGGCGCGCAACGCCCCGGTGTTCCTGCCGCCGGGCGACTATGTCGTGTCCAACATCCGCCTGCCGAAGAACGTGCGCCTCGCCGGCATTCCGGGCGCGAGCCGCATCGTCTATGGCGGCGACGGCTATCTGTTCGCGGCCGAGGATGCGGGCGCGGTCGAGCTGTCCGGCCTTTCCTTCGACGGCGCCAACCGGCCGCTCGGGCCGCAGGCGCAGGCGCTCGTCGAGCTGCGCCGCGTCGCCGCCTTCGCCATGGACCGCTGCGCGGTCCTGGGCAGCGGCGGCTCCGGCATCGCGCTGGAGCGGGTGTCGGGCCGGATCGAGCGCTCGACCGTCGCGGGCGCAGCCGCCTATGCGCTCTATTGCGTCGAGGCCGGGCGCATGCAGATCGCCCACAACAGCGTCCACGACTGCGCCGAGGGCGGCATCCTCGTCCATCGCTGGCAGCAGGCCGGCGACGGCTCGCTCGTCACCGGCAACCGCATCGAGCGCATCGGCGCCAGAAGCGGCGGCACCGGCCAGTACGGCAACGGCATCAACGTCTTCCGCGCCGGCAACGTCATCGTCTCCAACAACCACATCTACGACTGCGCCTTCTCGGCCATCCGCGCCAACAGCGCCGACAACGTCCAGATCCTCGGCAACCAGTGCCTGCGCTCGGGCGAGACGGCGATCTACTGCGAGTTCTCCTTCGAGGGCGCGGTCGTGGCGTCCAATCTGGTCGACGGCGCGGCCAACGGCATCGCAATCGCCAATCTCGACCAGGGCGGGCGACTCGCCGTCGTCAACGGCAACGTCGTGCGCAACCTCGTCGACCGCCCGCCCTACGAGCCCTACGCCCCCGACGTCGCCGCCGCCTTCGGCACCGGCATCGCCGTCGAGGCCGACGCGGCGCTGACCGGCAACGTCGTGGAAGGCGCACCGCGCCACGGCTTCCTCATCGGCTGGGGGCCGTTCCTGCGCAACGTCGCCGCCACCGGCAACGTCGTGCGCGCCGCGCGCGAGGGCTTCGCCGTCTCCGTGGTGGAAGGGGCCGGGTCCGTCGTCATCGCCGACAACATCATCGACGGCGCCGAGCGCGCCGTGGTCGGCTATCGCTGGGCCGACGCCGTCACCGGCGACCTCGCCCGCGGCGACGCCGGCCGCTTCCGCCATCTGCGGGTGGAGAAGAACCTCGTCAGTTGAGCGCGCCGGCCGGGCGCAGCGCGCCGACGGCGATGCCGGTCCAGTTGGTCAGCGCCGGCCGGGCCATCGCGCCGATGACCGCCGACAGCGGCACGTCGGCGGCGAGCAGCCTTTGCAGCACGGCCGCCGCCATCACCTCGGCGGCGCGGCCGGCGCCGTCGTCGCATTTGACCGCGATCCCGAGGCCGAGCTCCGGCACCGCGCCGCAATAGACGCCTTCGGCCCCGGTCTTGACCATGACGCGCCCGCCGGCCGCGCGCATCAGCCGGGTGTCGAAGCGGTCCGTGCCGGCGACGAAGAAGGGTTCGGCCATGCAGGCGTCGACGAGCCGCCTCGCCGCCCGCGCCCTTTCCGGGCCGAGGCCGACGCCGGCGGCCATGCGGGCGAAGCCGCGCGCCAGATCCTTCAGCGGCACCGCGTAGGTGGGGATAGAACAGCCGTCCGTGCCGCAGGTCCCGGCGGCGTGGGCGGCCCCGGTCACCGCCTCCATCGCCTCGCGCACGGCCTGCTGCGCGCGGTGATCGGCGCGGACATAGAGGCGATGGTCGAGGCCGAGATGACGGCAGGTACACAGGAAGCCCGCATGCTTGCCCGAGCAGTTGTTGTGCAGCGCCGACGGCGTGCGCCCCTGCGCCGCCAGCTCCAGCGCCGCCTGCTGGCGCGTCGGCCAGTGCGCGCCGCATTCGAGCGCGCTCTCGTCGAGCCCGGCGCTCGCCAGCATGGCGGCGGCGAGCGCGGCGTGCTCCTTCTCGCCCGAATGCGAGGCGCAGGCGAGCGCCAGCTCGCGCGGCCCGAAACCGAAAGCGTCCGCCGCGCCCGATTCGACCAGCGGCAGCGCCTGGATCGCCTTCACCGCCGAGCGCGGGAAGACCGGCCGCGCGACATCGCCGATCTCCATCACCGTGCCGCCGTCGGCATCGACCACCGCGACCGCGCCGCGATGACGGCTCTCGACCGTCCCGCCGCGCAGCACCTCGACCAGAACCGGATTTTCCATGGCCTCACCCGCTTGCCGTCACGCCATTGCCATAGCGCCGCGCGGCCGCGGATGCAAAGCTATCCCGGCCGCATCAGGCCGGCGGCCATGAAGCCGCCGTCGACGGCGATGGTCTGGCCGGTGATGTAGCTCGCCGCCGGCGACAGCAGGAAGGCGATCGCCGCCGCCACCTCGTCCGGCTCGCCGCAGCGGCGCTGCGGCACGCGCTCCAGCCAGCGCCGGCGCGCCTCCTCGGCGGCCCGCACCGTCACGGCCGGCGTTTCCAGCGGCCCGTGCGCCACCAGATTCACGCGCACGTCGCGATGGGCGAGTTCCACCGCCAGAGCCTCCGACAGCAGCTTCAGCCCGGCCTTCGAGGCGCCGTAGGCGGCGCGGCCCTGGCTGGCGCGCAGCCCGGAGACGGAGGCGATGTTGACGATGGACAACGTATCGCCCATGCGCTCGACCGCCGCCCTGGCGGCGGCGAAGGCGGCGACGAGATTGAGGTCGAGAACCTGCCGGAACAGCTCGACGCCCGTCTCCAGCGCCGGCATGTCGCACGACACGCCGGCGGCGTTGACCAGCCCGCCCACCGGCCCCAGCACGTCCACCGCCTGGTCGAAGGCGTCGGCGACCTCCTCCTCGTCGGTGATGTCGGCGAAGACGAAGACCGCGTTCTCGCCCGAAAGCATGTCCTCGGCGGCGGCGAGCGCCTGCCGGTCGGCGTCGATCACCGCGACCGGCCAGCCATCGTCGAGCAGCCATTCGGCAGCGGCCAGCCCGATGCCCGTGGCGCCTCCAGTGACGATGGCCGATGGTTTCATGCCGCTCCTGTTCGCTGCGTTCGAGGCCCTATTTGATTCTCTCGAGGATCGAGACGTAGTTGGCCACGGCCGCGCCGCCCATGTTGAAGATGCCGCCGAGCGCGGCATTCTCGACCTGGATGCCGCCGGCCTCGCCGGTGAGCTGCATGGCCGACAGCACGTGCATGGAAACGCCGGTCGCGCCGATCGGGTGGCCCTTGGCCTTCAGCCCGCCGGAGGGGTTGACCGGCAGGCGGCCGCCCTTCTGCGTCTGGCCCTCAAGGGCGACCCTGGCGCCCTGCCCGCGCGGGGCCAGCCCCATCGCCTCGTACTCGATCAGCTCGGCGATGGTGAAGCAGTCGTGCGTCTCGACGAAGGACAGGTCGTCCAGCGCCACGCCGGCATTCTTCAGCGCCCGGCCCCAGGCCTGCTCGCAGCCCTCGAACAGCAGGATGTCGCGCTTCGACATCGGCAGGAAGTCCTGCACGTGCTCGTTGGCGCGGAAGGCGACCGCCCGGCGCATCGACAGCGCGGTGGTCGCGTCGGCCAGCACCAGCGCGGCCGCGCCGTCGGACACCAGCGAGCAGTCGGTGCGCTTGAGCGGGCCGGCGACGAACGGGTTCTTCTCGCTTTCGTTGCGGCAGAAGTCGAAGCCGAAATCCTTGCGCATCTGGGCGTAGGGGTTCTCGACGCCGTTCTTGTGGTTCTTGGCCGCGATATAGGCCAGCGCGTCCGACTGGTCGCCGTGGCGCTGGAAATAGGCGGCCGCGATCTTGCCGAACACGCCGGCGAAGCCCGCCGGGGTGTCGCCGTCCTCGGGCAGGTAGGAGGCCCGGAGCAGGTTCTCGCCGACCTGCGGCCCCGGCGTCGTCGTCATCTGCTCGACGCCGACGACCAGCACCACGCGCGCCGCGCGCGCCTCCAGCGCCCGGATGCCCTGCCTGACGGCGGCCGAGCCGGTGGCACAGGCGTTCTCCACCCGCGTCGCGGGCTTGAAGCGCAGGCGGTCGCTGGCCTGCAGCACGAGGCTGGCGGTGAAGTCCTGCGCCGAGAAGCCGGCGTTGAAATGGCCGAGCACGATCTCGTCGACGTCGTCGGGGCCGATGCCTGCATGGTCCAGCGCCTCGTTCGCCACCTTGACGATCAGGCTCTCGACCGTCTCGTCGGCCAGCTTCCCGAACGGCGAATGGGCCCAGCCCACGATGCAAGCGGTCATCTCGATCTCTCTCCCTGCGATGGCACCATAGCATGGCCGCGCCGGTCCCGCGCGCCCGATTATTGTTCACTTATGAACTTATTGTGCGGTGCAGTAAAGCCTGCGCCGCTTGCGGCGCGACCGATTGCGTCCTTTCATGCCGGTATCAGGAGCGCTACCCGCTGACGGGAAAGCTATATCCGCCCGACGGGAAGGGGGTTCGATACGACATGACGCCATATCCGCCACTTCATCCTGCATCGTGCGCCCCGGCGGCGCGGCTTCCGCGCGGCGAGGCCGGGCGATGATCGAGGCCGACTTCGTCATCGTCGGCTCGGGCTCGGCCGGCGCGGCCATGGCCTACCGCCTGTCGCAGGACGGCCGCCACTCGGTCTGCGTCGTCGAATATGGCGGCACCGACTACGGCCCCTTCATCCAGATGCCGGCGGCGCTGTCCTATCCCATGAACATGCGCCGCTACGACTGGGGCTACTCGACCGAGCCCGAGCCGCATCTGGGCGGGCGCGTGCTCGCCACCCCGCGCGGCAAGGTGCTGGGCGGCTCGTCCTCCATCAACGGCATGGTCTATGTGCGCGGCCACGCCCGCGACTTCGACCACTGGGCCGAGGAAGGCGCCACCGGCTGGTCCCATGCGCATGTCCTGCCCTACTTCAAGCGCATGGAGGCCGCCGAGGGCGGCGAGCCGGGCTGGCGCGGCACCGACGGGCCGCTGCACGTGCGGCGCGGGCCGCGCGCGAACCCGCTCTACGGCGCCTTCATCGAGGCGGGCAGGCAGGCCGGATTCGAGGTCACCGACGACTACAACGGCGCCAAGCAGGAAGGCTTCGGCCCGATGGAGCAGACCATCCATGGCGGCCGCCGCTGGTCGGTCGCCAATGCCTATCTGCGCCCGGCGCTGAAGCGGCGGAACGTGAGTCTCGTCAAGGGCTTCGCCCGGCGCGTGGTGATCGAGAATCAACGCGCGGTCGGGGTTGAGATCGAGGCTCGCGGATCGATTCAGGTCGTTAAAGCGCGACGTGAGGTGATCCTCGCCGCCTCCTCGATCAACTCGCCCAAGCTGCTTTTGTTGTCGGGCATCGGCCCCGCCGCGCAGTTGCAGGAGCACGGCATCGCCGTCGTCGCCGACCGGCCGGGCGTCGGGCGCAACCTGCAAGACCACATGGAGCTCTACATCCAGCAGGAATCGCTCCAGCCGATCACGCTCTATTCCAGGCTCGGCCTTCTCTCCAGGGCGCTGATCGGGGCGCAGTGGCTGTTCTTCAAGACCGGGCTCGGCGCCAGCAACCATTTCGAGGCCGCCGCCTTCGTGCGCTCTGCCGCCGGCGTCGACTATCCCGACATCCAGTATCATTTCATCCCGGTCGCCATCCGTTACGACGGCAAGGCCGCCGCCGACGCCCACGGCTTCCAGGCCCATGTCGGGCCGATGCGCTCGAAGTCGCGCGGGGAAGTGAGGCTGCGCTCGGCCGATCCGTGGGACAAGCCCCTCATCCGCTTCAACTACATGTCGCACCCGGACGACTGGGCCGATTTCCGCCACTGCATCCGCCTGACGCGCGAGATCTTCGGCCAGCCGGCCTTCGACCCCTATCGCGGCCGCGAGATTTCGCCGGGCGCGCATGTGCGGAGCGACGCCGAGCTGGACGACTTCATCCGCGCCCATGCCGAAAGCGCCTATCACCCCTGCGGCACCTGCCGCATGGGCCGCCCCGACGACTCGGCGAGCGTGGTCGATCCCGAATGCAGGGTGATCGGCGTCGAGGGCCTGCGCGTCGCCGATTCCTCGATCTTCCCGCGCATCACCAACGGCAACCTCAACGCGCCCTCGATCATGGTCGGCGAGAAGGCGGCCGACCATATCCTCGGTCGCCAGCCGCTCGACCCGTCCAATCTGGAGCCGTGGATCAACCCGCGCTGGCGAGAGTCGGATCGCTGACCGCGCCATGGGGGACGGCAGGCGCTTTCAAAAACAGGCGCTTGCGGGGCGTTGCCCGAATCCGTTTCCTCACGGCGCGCTTTAAGCTAGACCGGGGAAACCGAAAGCCCCCTCGGAGAGATGCGACATGAGGCAGAACCAGCTCTATATCCTCGTCGGCGTGCTGATCGCGCTCGTGATCGGCCTCGGCCTCTATATCTGGCGCGAGGAATCGAAGCCGTCCGGCGTCGAGATCAGGCTGAACGAATCCGGCATCTCGATCCAGGAGAACTGAGACCTGCGGGGGAGAGCCGGGCGCGACGGCCGGCCTCTTTCGGACCGGCAAGGAGGCGGACGATGAAGGCACAACCCAGGGCATCGCACTACGTCAACGGCCGCTTCGTCGAGGACGAACGGGGCGCGCCGCTCGAGGTCGTCTATCCCGCCACCGGCGAGACGATCGCGCGGCTCAACGCGGCCACGCCCAACATCGTCGAGCTCGCGGTCGAGGCCGCGCGCGCCGCGCAGGGCGAGTGGGCGCGCATGCGTCCGGCCGAGCGCGGCCGCATCCTGCGCCGCGCCGCCGACATGCTGCGCACCCGCAACGACGAGCTCGCGCGGCTGGAGACGCTCGACACCGGCAAGCCGATCCAGGAGACCGCCGTCGCCGATCCGGCCTCGGCAGCCGAGGCGCTGGAGTTCTTCGGCGGCGCGGTCGCCGCCTTCCACGGCGACTTTGTCGATTTCGGCGGCGGGCCTTTCGGCTACACGCGGCGCGAGCCGCTCGGGGTCTGCGTCGGCATCGGCGCCTGGAACTATCCGATCCAGGGCGCGGGGTGGAAATCGGCGCCGGCGCTGGCCATGGGCAACGCCATGGTGTTCAAGCCGTCGGAGAACACGCCGCTGTCGGCGCTGGCGCTCGCCGAGATCTACACCGAGGCCGGCCTGCCCGACGGCCTGTTCAACGTGGTGCAGGGCTTCGGCGACGTGGGCGCGGCGCTGACCGCGCATCCGCACGTGGCCAAGGTGTCGCTCACCGGCTCGGTTCCCACCGGCCGCAAGGTGCTGGCGCAGGCCGGCGCGCAGATGAAGCACGCCACCATGGAGCTCGGCGGCAAGTCGCCGCTCATCGTCTTCGACGACGCCGATGTCGAGAACGCCGTCGGCGGCGCGATGCTGGCCAATTTCTACTCCACCGGCCAGGTCTGCTCCAACGGCACGCGCGTCTTCGTGCAGGAGGGCATCTACGACCGCTTCCTCGACCGGCTGACGCAGCGCACGGCAAGGATCAGGATCGGCGACCCGCTCGACCCCGCCACCCAGATGGGCCCGCTCATCAACAAGGCCCAGCACGACAAGGTGACGGCCTATATCGACATCGGCCGCCGCGAGGGCGCCACCCTCCATCACGGCGGCGGCGTGCCGCAACTGCAGGGCTTCGAGGGCGGCTTCTTCGTCGAGCCGACCATCTTCACCGGCGTCGAGGACGACATGCGCATCGCGCGCGAGGAGATATTCGGGCCGGTGATGAGCGTTCTTTCCTTCCGCGGCGAGGACGAGGCGGTGGCGCGCGCCAACGACACCGAGTTCGGCCTGTCGGCCGGCGTGTTCAGCCGCGACCTTTCGCGCGCCCACCGCGTCGTCGCCGAGATCAAGGCGGGAAGCTGCTGGATCAACCACTACAACCTTGCACCGGCGGAGTTGCCCTTCGGCGGCTACAAGCAGTCGGGAATCGGCCGCGAGAATTCGCTGGCGGCGCTGGCCCACTACTCCCAGCTCAAGTCGGTCTATGTCGAGACCGGCGACGTCGTCAGCCCCTATTGAAACCTGCCCGCGGCGACGGCCGGCTCCGGCGACGGCCGGGATGAAGACCGCGACGAAGGCCGGTCCCCGACAAGCACGCTTCCCGGGGAAGGCCGATCCCGCCGAAGCTGGCCGGCGTCCCCCCGCTCCCGTCGAAGGCCGCCTTTGCAGGCCGGGTCCGGCCCCGACGAGGCCTGCTTCGACCCGCGTCGGGAAATCGGCATTTTCGTCACCCGCCATACTTGCGGGCGGTGCGGCCGGACGCTATAAGCCCGGCCTGTCGGTCGCGGAGTGTAGCGCAGCCTGGTAGCGCACCTCGTTCGGGACGAGGGGGTCGCAGGTTCAAATCCTGCCACTCCGACCATCGACCAAGCCCTTGGCATTTCTTCGGAATTTGCCTTTGGGCGCTCCCCTAAGAAAATCATTGAAACCCGCTGCTGGCACGCTCACGGCACAGCAAGGGGTCAATCATGGTGTAACCGGCAAGATCAGGTGGCACGGGGCGAGGTTGTCCGGGGTATCGGGGACGGGCCGGCACGGAACATCCGGCACCGGACCCCGCGCTTGTGCCGGCGCCTGCGCCGCCATCCTCCTTCCCCCCCGCCCCGCGAGGCCGCCCGCGAGCCGCGCAGGACAGCCAACCGCGAACACGCACCCCACCGCGCCTGCGCCGTCTTCGCCTGCGCGTTTCGCCCGATGGTCCGGTCCGGTGAGCCGGAGCGCCTGAAGCCGCCCTCCCCTGCCTCACGTCAGGCCGCCCGCGCCTCGGATGGCCGCTCAATCCTTCCTCAAACTCCTTCTCCTTCCTATGCCGCCTGCGCCCGCCGCTCGCCGGCCATGCGCCATGAGATCGCCTCGGCGAGATGGATGCGCTTCACCGTGTCCGACCCGTCGAGGTCGGCCAGCGTGCGCGAGACGCGCAGCACGCGATGATAGGCGCGCGCCGAAAGGGCGAGCCTGTCGCTGGCCTCGCGCAGGAGGGCGGCGCCGCCGGCGTCGGGCGCGGCGATCTCCTCGATCATCGCCGCCGGGCACAGCGCGTTGGTCGTCACGCGATCGAGGCCGCGCGCCTCGTAGCGCTCGGCCTGCACGGCGCGGGCGCGCGCGACGCGCGCGGCGACCGTCGCGCTCGGCTCGGCGCGGGCCGGGCCGATCAGGTCGGCGGCGGAGACCGACGGCACGTCGATGGAGAGATCGATGCGGTCGAGCATGGGGCCGGAGATGCGCGCGCGGTAGTCGGCCTCGCAGCGCGGGCCGCGCGCGCAGCGGAAGCCCGGCTCGCCGGCCATGCCGCAGCGGCACGGGTTCATCGCCGCGACGAGCTGGAAGCGGGCGGGATAGGTGACGCGGCCGTTGGCGCGCGCGATGGCGCATTCCCCGCTCTCCAGCGGCTGGCGCAGCGAATCGAGCACTTGCGGCGAGAATTCGGGCAGCTCGTCGAGGAAGAGCACGCCGCGATGCGCCAGCGAAGCCTCGCCCGGGCGCACCCGCGCGCCGCCCCCGACCAGCGCCGCCATGGTCGCCGAATGGTGCGGGGCGCGAAACGGCCGCCGGTCCGACAGCCGGCCGCCGGCGATCTCGCCGGCCAGCGAGGCGATCATCGACACTTCCAGCAACTCGCGCGGGGAGAGCTTCGGCAGGATCGAGGGCAGGCGCTGCGCCAGCATCGACTTGCCCGCGCCCGGCGGGCCGACCATCATGAGGTTGTGGCCGCCGGCCGCCGCCACCTCCAGCGCGCGTCGGGCGCTTTCCTGGCCCTTGATGTCGGCGAGGTCGGGCAGGTTGCCGGCGGCCGCATGCGTCGCCGGCTCCGGCCGCGACAGCACCTGCACGCCGCGGAAATGGTTGGCGATGGCGATCAGGCTGCGCGGGGCGAGGATGTCGATGTCGGCCCCGGCCCATGCCGCCTCGGCGCCGACGGCGTGCGGGCAGATCAGCCCCTTGCCGAGCGCGTTGGCGCCGATCGCCGCCGGCAGCGCGCCCGCCACCGGCGCAGTGGCACCGTCGAGCGCAAGCTCGCCGAGCACGACATAGCCCGCCAGCGCATCGTGCGGGATGGCGCCGAGCGCCGTCATCAGGCCGAGCGCGATCGGCAGGTCGTAATGGCTGCCCTCCTTGGGCAGGTCGGCGGGCGCGAGATTGACCGTCACCCGCTTGGCCGGCATCGACAGCCCCGAGGCGTGGAGCGCCGCCTGCACCCGCTCGCGGCTCTCGATCACCGCCTTGTCGGCGAGGCCGACGATCTGCATGCCGACCTTGCCGGGCGCGACCATCACCTGAACGTCGACCGGAACGGCCTCGATGCCCTGGAATGCCACGGTGGTGACGCGCGCGATCACGGCTCCCCTCCTGCCCTCGCCGAGCGCCTCGCGGCCGGATGCCCCTGCGTCCGCCGGTTGCGCTGATTTCGGCAGCTAATCACGGATTTCCACCGCAATCAAGAACAATTCATGAACAAAAATCGCGCATGGGCTGCGTCCCGGTTGCATGAGGTTGCAAATACGGAACGGATGTTCGCATCGCGGCCACATCCCGCCGTCGGCCTTCCGGCCGGCCGGGCTTCGTTGCTGCGACGCAGCACAACGCTCTGGACAAGACGCCGCGTTCCGTCGAAGACTGCCGCCAGCAACCGGACAAGCGAGGAGGAATGACGATGCTGGGACTGATGCAGGATTGGCCGCTGCTCTGCCACAAGATACTCGATCACGCGGCGATCCAGCATGGCGGGCGCGAGATCGTCTCGCGCTCGGTCGAGGGCCCGATCGTGCGCATCACCTACGGAGAGGCGCGCCGGCGCGCGCTGAAGGTGGCCCAGCTTCTCGAACGCGCCGGCTACGGCGAGGGCGACCGCATCGCCACCATGGCCTGGAACACGGCCAACCACCTTGAGGCATGGTATGGCATCAACGGCATCGGCGCCGTCTACCATACGCTCAATCCGCGGCTTTATCCCGAGCAGATCGCCTGGATCATGAACCACGCCGAGGACAAGGCGCTGTTCGTCGACCTGACCTTCCTGCCGCTGGTCGAGAAGATCGTGCCGCAGATCGCCTCGGTGCGCCAGGTGATCGTCTTCACCGACGCCGCCCACATGCCGCAGACGAGCCTGCCGAGCGCCGTCGCCTACGAGGAGTGGCTGAAGGACGCGGACGGCGACTTCGCCTGGAAGGCGCTCGACGAGAATGCCGCCAGCGGCATGTGCTACACTTCGGGCACCACCGGCGACCCCAAGGGCGTCGTCTATTCGCACCGCTCCAACGTGCTGCACGCGATGATCGCCTCGACGCCGAACGCCATGGGCATCTCGGCGCGCGACGTGGTGATGCCGGTGGTGCCGATGTTCCACGCCAACGCCTGGGGCATCGCCCAGAGCGCGCCGATGGTGGGCGCCAAGCTGGTGATGCCGGGCGGGCGCATGGACGGCGAGGCGATCTGGGAGCTGCTCGACACCGAGAAGGTGAGCTTCACCGCCGCGGTGCCGACGGTGTGGCTGATGCTGCTGCAATATCTGGAGCAGACCGGCAAGGCGCTGCCGCATCTCAAGCGCGTCGTCATCGGCGGCTCGGCCTGCCCGCGCGCCATGACCGAGAAGTTCGAGAAGCATTACGGCGTCGAGGTCGTCCATGCCTGGGGCATGACCGAGATGAGCCCGCTCGGCAGCCTGTGCACGATGAAGCCGGAATATGCCGGGCTGACCGGCGAGGCCCGCCTCGACATCGCGCAGAAGCAGGGCTTCGCGCCGTTCGGCGTCGAGATGAAGGTCACCGACGACGACGATGTCGAGCTTCCGTGGGACGGCAGGACCTTCGGCCGGCTCAAGGTGCGCGGGCCGGCGGTGGCCAAGGCCTATTACGGCGGCGCCGGCGCGGACCAGTTCGACGCCGACGGCTGGTTCGACACGGGCGACGTCGCCCATATCGACCCGCACGGCTACATGCAGATCACCGATCGCGCCAAGGACGTCATCAAGTCGGGCGGCGAGTGGATCTCCACCATCGATCTCGAGAATCTCGCCGTCGGTCATCCCGACGTGGCCGAGGCCGCCGTCATCGGCGTCGCCCATCCCAAATGGGACGAGCGGCCGCTGCTGGTGATCGTGAGGAAGCCCGGCAGGGAGCCGTCGAAGGAGGCCCTGCTCGACTTCCTCTCCGGCAAGGTGGCGAAGTGGTGGATGCCCGACGACGTCGTCTTCGTCGACGAGATCCCGCACACCGCCACCGGCAAGATCCAGAAGACGGCGCTGCGCGACCAGTTCCACGACTACCGCCTGCCGACGGCGTAAGGCGCGGGGGCGCGCAGGCAACGCGCACGGAGACGATTCGGACATGGCGGCATCGGCAACGGCACGGGTGGCGGCGGCGCTTGCGCGGCGGCGGGTGTCGCGCGTCGCCGAATGGGCCCGCCGGGTCTCGGCCTTCTCGCTGGTCCTGTTCGTCACCGCCGGCGTCGGCCACCGCTATCGCCTGGTGGAGACGGTGGCCTTCCTGTGGACGCTGGCGCTGGTGGCGGCGCTCGCCGTGCTCGGGCTCGCGCTCGCCGCCGGCGGCTTCGTCCGCCTGTGGAGGCATGGCGACAAGGCCGGCCGCGCCTCGCTCGCGGCGACGCTGCTGTCGGTGCTGGTGCTGGCGCCCTATGCGGCCGGCGCCTGGCTCTACGTCAGGCTTCCGGCGCTGACCGACATCTCCACCGATCTCGACGAGCCGCCCCGCTTCGCCATCGCGCCGAATTTCCGCGACGGGCAGATGAATCCCATCGCGCCGATCCCGCCCGAGGCGGCGTCCGCGCAGATGCGCGCCTATCCCGACGTGGCGGGGCGGCGGCTCGACGCCTCGCCGGACCGCGTTCTCGCCGCCCTCGCCCCGGTGGTCGCGGCGCGCGGATGGACGGTGCGCGGCCACATGCCGACCTCGTCGCAGACGCCGGAGGTCTCGATCGAGATGGAGACGCCGAGCTTCCTGCTGCGCTTCCCGGCCGACGCCGTGGTGCGGCTGACGGACGAGGACGAGACCACCTTCGTCGACATGCGCATGTCCGCGCGCTACGGGCCGCACGACCTCGGCGCCAATGCGCGCCGCATCCGCGCCTTCATGGCCGGGCTCGCCGCCGAGCTGGAGCGCCAGTCGCTGGAGATCATCGACATCCCGCCCTCAGACGGGGACGTAGACCGCGTCGATTGACGGCTCGCCTTCCGCGGCCACGACGCCGCGGCCGACGAGATCCTCCAGATGGGCGAGCACCGAAAGCCCCGCCGCGCCGTGAAGGCGCGGGTCGACGTCGCGATAGATCGCCGCCACCATCTCCTCGACGGTGCGGTCGCCCGATCTCAGCCGCTCGAGGATGGCGCGCTCGCGCATCTTGCGGTGGGCCTTCAGGCCGCGCACGAAGGCCGCCGGCTGCGTGACGGGGCCGCCATGGCCGGGCAGATAGAGCCGGTCGTCGCGGGCGAGCAGCTTGTCGAGCGAGGCCATGTAGTCGGCCATGGCGCCGTCGGGCGGCGCGACGATGGAGGTCGACCACGCCATCACATGGTCGGCCGAGAACAGGATGTCCTGCCCCTCCAGCGCGAAGGCGGCGTGATTGGCCGCATGGCCCGGCGTCATGATCGCGCGCAGCGTCCAGCCGTCGCCCTCGATGCGCGCGCCGTCCTTGAGCGCCACGTCCGGCGCGAAGGCGTCGTCGCCGCTGGCGTCGAGCGGGTTGACCTCGCCGATCCTGAGCGGCCGCGCCGGCCGGTGCGGCCCCTCGGCCAGCACCGGCGCGCCGGTCTCGGCGGCGAGCCGGGCGGCGAGGGGCGAGTGGTCGACATGGGTGTGGGAGACGAGGATGTGGCTGACGGGCCGGCCGCGAATCGCCGCCAGCAGCGCGCGCAGGTGGTCGTCGTCGAGCGGGCCGGGGTCGATCACCGCCAGCGTGTCGGTGCCGACGATATAGCTGTTGGTGCCGTGGAAGGTGAAGGCGCTGGGGTTGCGCACGGTCAGCCGCGCCACGCCGGGCGCGACCGGAACGGCCTCGCCATAGGCCGGCTCGAAGGCGGTGTCGAAGTCGATGGCCATGGCGTTACCGTGAATGCGTGAGCGTGAATGCGCGCCGGAGGGATGGCGAAACGAGTTGCCGCATATCACGGAAGGCCATATAGGGGAAACCATTGCATTCGTCTGCCCTGCCCGATGGAGGAGCCCATGTCCGCAGCCGCCCTGTCCCGCCCGCTGGTGTCCCTTGCCCTGCCCGAACGCGGCCTCGCCCGCTATGCCATGCTGGCGTTGCTCGCCATTTCCGGCACGCTGATCCTGACGCTGGCCGCCAAGACCAAGGTGGTGCTCGGCCCGGTCGACCTCTATCTCGGCAACCTCGCCGTGCTCGCGCTCGCCGCCGCCTTCGGCCTGCGGCTGGGCCTGGCCACCTTCCTGCTCTATCTCGCCGAGGGCGCGATGGGTTTCCCCGTGTTCCAGTCCACGCCCGAGAAGGGCATCGGCATCGCCTACATGATGGGCACGACCGGCGGCTATCTCTTCGGCATGGTGCTCGCCACCGCCCTCGTCGGCTGGGCCGCCGACCGCGGCTTCGACCGCAACCCGCTCAGGCTGTTTCCGGTCATGCTGGTGGCAACCGTGCTCATCCTCGGCTTCGGCTTCGCCTGGCTGTCGACCCTGATCGGCGCCGAGAAGGCGTGGCAGTTCGGCGTGGCGCCGTTCATCGTTCCCGACCTCGTCAAGGCCGCGCTGGCAGCCTCGGCCGTTCCGGCGGTCTGGGCGCTGTTCACCCGCCGCTGACCGGGCGCCCCCGGAAAACAGAACGGCCCGGCATCCCCGCGATGCCGGGCCGTTTCCTTTTTGCGTCGGCGGCCAGGTCGTTTCGGCGTTTCACGGAAACGCCTTACTGCGCCGTCTTCGCCACCATGGTCAGCACGTCGTACTGCGCCACCGCCGCGCCGGTCTGGTTGGTGACGCGGCAATCCCAGCGCACCTCGCCGTGCTCGGCCCCGCTCCTCGGATTGATCTCCTTGCAGGTCAGCTGCACCTGCAACGTGTCGCCGGGGTAGACGGGGGTGAGGAAGCGCAGGTTGTCGATGCCGTAATTGGCCAGAACCGGGCCCGGCGCGGGATCGACGAACAGGCCGGCGGCGAAGGACACGATCAGGTAGCCGTGCGCCACGCGCCCGTCGAAGAACGGGTTGGCCCTGGCCGCCTCCTCGTCCATGTGGGCATAGAAGGTGTCGCCGGTGAAGCCGGCGAAATGCTCGACGTCCTCCAGCGTCACCGTGCGCGAGGCCGTGACCAGCCGGTCGCCCACCTTCAGCTCGGCCAGCGACTTGCGGAACGGATGCACCCCGTCGTCGCGCACCGCCGCCCCTTCGAGCCAGCGGCCGGTGACGGCCGACAGCAGCGTCGGCGCGCCCTGCACCGCCGTGCGCTGCATGTAGTGGGAAAGGCCGCGCAGCCCGCCCAGCTCCTCGCCGCCGCCGGCCCGTCCCGGTCCGCCGTGGACGAGCACCGGCAGCGGCGAGCCGTGGCCGGTGGCGCTTCTGGCGCTGGCGCGGTTGCCGATCATGACGCGGCCGTGGAACGGGGCGAGACCGAGCACGACCTCCTGCGCGAAGGCCGGATCGTCGGTGAACACGGAGGCGACGAGGCTGCCCCTGCCGCGGCGCGCCAGCGCCACCGCTTCCTCCGCCTCGTCATAGGGCATGACGGTCGAGACCGGGCCGAAGGCCTCGACGTCGTGGACGGCGCCTGCGCGCTCCGGCCGCTCGCAGTAGAGCAGCACCGGCCCGACGAAGGCGCCCGCCTTCGCATCGCCCGAGACGAGGCGCGGCTCGGCCGGGTCGCCGGCCACGATCTCGGCCTCGGCTGCAAGCTCGCCGATGCGGGCGCGCACCTCCTCGCGCTGGGCGAGGCTGGCGAGCGGCCCCATGGTCACGGCCTCGTCGGCCGGATTGCCGAGCGCGACCTTGCCCAGCCGCTCGCGCAGCGCCTCCACCAGCGCCTGCGCATGGCGGCGCGGCGCGATCACCCGGCGGATGGCGGTGCATTTCTGCCCGGCCTTGGCCGTCATCTCGCGCGCGACCTCCTTCACGAACAGGTCGAACTCGGGCGTGCCGGGGCCGGCGTCGAGGCCGAGGGTGGCGGCGTTGAGGCTGTCGGCCTCCATGGTGAAGCGCACGGAGTTGGCGAGAATCGCCGGATGCGCCTTCAGCATGCGGCCGGTGGCGGCCGAGCCGGTGAAGGTGACGACGTCCTGGCCGTCGACATGGTCGAGCAGGTCGCCCAGCGAGCCGCAGACGAGCTGCACCGCGCCCTCCGGCAGGACGCCGCTCTCGACCATGCGCCGCACCACCTGCTCGGTCAGATAGGCGGTCTGGCTGGCCGGCTTGACGATGGCCGGCATGCCGGCGAGCAGCGTCGGCGCCAGCTTCTCCAGCATGCCCCAGCAGGGGAAGTTGAAGGCGTTGATGTGGACGGCCACGCCCTGCAACGGCGACAGGATGTGCTGGCCGCTGAAGGAGCTGTCCTTCGACAGCGGCTCGACCTCGCCGTCGATCAGGACGCGGGTGTTGGGCAGCTCGCGCCGGCCCTTCGAGGCGTAGGAGAGCAGCGTGCCGAAGCCGCCGTCGATGTCGATCCAGCTGTCGGCGCGGGTCGCGCCGGTGGCGGTCGAGAGCGCGTAGAACTCCTCCTTGTGCTCAGCCAGCGCCTGGGCGAGCGCCTTGAGCATGGCGGCGCGCTGATGGAAGGAAAGCCGGCGCAGCGCCGGGCCGGCCTTGTCGCGGCCATAGGCGAGGGCGGCCGAAAAATCGATGCCGGCCGAGTCGATCAGCGCGACGGGGCGGCCGGTCGAGGCGTCGAGGAGGGGCGTGCCCTCCCCCCGTCCCTCGCGCCATTCGCCACACACATAGCTTGCAAGTCGGCGGGTGGGGGGCGCCGCGACATTCATCTCGTCTATCCTTCCTTCACTGTGAGGCCGAGCGGGGCGAGCTCGGCCGCGATCGCCGCCCGCCATTCGGCGAGCAGGGCCTCGTTGGGGACATGCCGCAGGCCGAGCCGCGCCAGCATGTCGTGGCGCGCGGAGCCGACGACACCGAAGCTCGCCGCCACGCGCGGGTGCCAGTAGTCCGCCGCCGCCTGCGCCTGCTCGCGGCCTTGCGCGGTCTCGACGATGCGCTTCAGCCCTTCCAGCCCGAGCTCGGCATGGCGGGTCTCGCGCGGGGTGATCGTGCGGAACACCTCGGCCAGCGGCTGGTAGGACACGCGCTCCAGCTCCTTCAGCTGGATGACGACCGCGCGGCCCATCAGCACGTTCATGGTCACGGCGTCGACCCAGCCCCGAAGCGGATAGTGGAAGACGGCGAGCCGCCGGTCGGCGCCCTGGCGCACGGCGCCGATGTCGGCCTCGCGCGGCAGGCGCGCCGCCCAGGGGTGGTGGACGGCATAGCGGCCGGCGTCGGCGCCGAAGCTCGCCATCACCGAAAGCACGCGGCCGGCATGGTCGGCCTTCTCCAGCACGATGCGCGCGGCGGCGATGCGCTCCTTGATGCCGGGCGCGTCGTTGATCGTGTCGGCGAAGCCGGCGGAGCCGGCAAGCTCGCTGTCGACGAAGCTCGCCATCAGCCGCAGCAGCTCGGCGCGATAGCGGGCCGGCGCGTTGCCCGGCGCGGTCAGCACGCCGCCCTGCGCCAGATAGTCCTCGATGGACATGGTGTCGTTGTTCATCGCTTTCCTCCCGGGGCCGGCGCTACTGGTCGTAGCTGACGGCGATGCGGTCGGAGACCGGGTAGCACTGGCAGGTCAGCACGTAGCCCTGCTCGACCTCGTAGTCTTCGAGCGCATGGTTGACGAGCATCTCGACCTCGCCCTCCAGCACCTTGGCGCGGCAGGTCGAGCACACGCCGGCCGTGCAGGCGAAGGGCGCGTCGAGGCTGTGGGCGAGCGCGGCTTCCAGCACGCTCTGCCCCTGCTTGGGAAAGGAGAAGGTGCGCGTCACGCCGTCGAGCGTCACCGAGGCCTCGCAGGTCGCGGCGGCGTCGGCCGCGCCGTTCCTGCGCGGCTTCTGCGGCAGGCGGCCGGGCTGCGAGGAGGCGAACAGCTCGAACTTGATGCGCTCGTCGGCCACTCCGTGAGCGCGCAGCGCCTCGGCGATCACCAACATCATCGGCTCCGGGCCGCAGATGAAGGCGGCGTCGACGGACGGAAGGTCGATCCAGTGGCAGAACAGCGCGTCGCACTTGGCGCGGTCGATCTGGCCGCTGAACAGGTCGATCTCCTGCCCCTCGCTGTCGAGGATGTGGATGATCGACAGCCGTCCGAGATGCTCGTTCTTCAGGTCCTCCAGCTCCTCGCGGAACATGATCGAGCCGACCTGCCGGTTGGCGTAGACCAGCGTGAAGCGCGATTTCGGCTCGCGCGCCAGCGTCGTCCTGATGATCGACAGGATGGGCGTGATGCCGCTTCCGCCGGCGAAGCCGAGATATTCCCGCGCCGCCTCCGGCTCGAGCGGCAGGTGGAAATTGCCCATCGGCGGCATCGCCTCGATCAGGTCGCCCGGCCGCAGGTTCTCGTTGGCCCAGGTGGAGAACGCGCCGCCGTCGACCCGCTTGATGCCGACGCGCAGCGCGCCGTCGTCGAGGCCGGCGCAGATCGAATAGGAGCGGCGCAGCTCGGCGTCGTCGAAGCGATGGCGGAAGGTCAGGTACTGGCCCTGCGTGAAGCGGAACGCCTCGCGGTCCTCCTCGCGCGGCTTCAGCGTGACGACGATGGCGTCGCGCGTCTCGCGGCGGACATCGGTGATCTCGAGCGGATGAAAGCGTGACATTGTGCCTCCCGGCGCATCCTCAGATGCATTTGAAGTAGTCGAACGGTTCCAGGCATTCGGTGCAGCGGTAGCTCGCCTTGCACGGGGTGGAGCCGAACTGGCTCACCTTTTGCGTGTCCGGCGACCCGCAGCGGGGGCAGAGAACGGCGGCGTTGCCGCCGGAAAGCCGCGCGGCGCGAAGCGCCAGCCGCCCGTCGGCGGCGGTGCCGTCCACCGGCGGCGCGATGCCGTAGGCCCGAAGCTTCTCGCGCGCGTCCGGCCCGATCCAGTCGGTGGTCCAGGGCGGGGAGAGCCGGCGCTCGAGCCTGAGCTTCTCCACGCCGTGGCCGCGCAACGCGGCCTCGATGTCGAGATCGATCATCGCGGTGGCCGGGCAGCCCGAATAGGTCGGCGTCACCGCCACCACCAGCGTGTCGCCGTCATAGGCGACCTCGCGCACGATGCCGAGCTCGACCACGGAGATCACCGGGATCTCGGGGTCCGGCACCGCGTCGAGCCACCGCCAGACCTCGTCCACCGAAGGCAGGGTCGGGGCGTCCACCTCTGCCTCCCCTACCAGGTGCTTCCCGGATAGGCGCGCTGGAGGAACTGCATCTCGGCGAGGATGTAGCCCAGGTGCTCGGTGTGCCTGCCGCTCCTGCCGCCCTTGTGGGCGTAGGCGCCGGCCGGCTCCTTCAGCGTCGCCTCGGCGAGCACCGCCGCGACGGTGTCGCGCCAGCCCTCGCGCAGGCTTGCGGGCGCGGGCGCGATGCCGGCCGCCGCGACCGCCTCGTCGGCGGCGTCCGACAAGAACATCTCGCCGGTATAGGGCCACAGCTCGTCCAGCGCCGCCTGCATGCGGGCGTGGCTTTCCTCCGTGCCGTCGCCGAGGCGGATGACGAGGTCGGCCGAGCGCTCGACGTGATAGGCCACCTCCTTGACCGCCTTGGCCGCGATCTCGGCCACGCGCGGGTCGCTGGACGCCGCCAGCGCCTTCAGCATCGGCAGGTGCCAGGCGTCGAACAGGAACTGGCGCATCAGCGTGCGGCCGAAATCGCCGTTGGGCAGCTCGACCAGCAGCAGGTTGCGGAACTCGTGCGCGTCGCGCAGATAAGCGAGGTTGTCGGCGCTGCGGCCCTGGCCCTCGACCTCGCCGGCGAGGCCGAGCCAGAGCTGGGTCTGGCCGATCAGGTCGAGCGCGGTGTTGGCGAGTGCGATGTCCTCCTCCAGCACCGGCGCGTGGCCGCACCATTCCGAGACCCGGTGGCCGAGGACGAGCGCGTTGTCGCCCATGCGCAGCAGGAACTCGAACAGGCTGGCGCGGTCGATGGCGGTGTCGAGAAGCGCGGCCATCACATATGCCCCGCTTCGTCGGGAATCTTGAAGAAGGTCGGGTGGCGGTAGATCTTGGAGTTGGCCGGCTCGAACAGCGGGCCCTTGTCCGAGGGCGAGCTGGCCGCGATGTCGGACGAGCGCACCACCCAGATCGAGACGCCCTCGTTGCGGCGGGTGTAGACGTCGCGGGCGTGTCTGATCGCCATCTCGGCGTCGGGCGCGTGCAGGCTGCCGACATGGCGATGGTTGAGGCCGTGCTGGCCGCGGATGAAAACCTCCCAAAGGGGCCATTCGTGAGACATGGCGCTTCCTCCTGTCGCTGGCTGTCTCGACGGGCGCTCGCGCGCCCGGCTGGCTGACTTGTCGTCGCGGGGGCGGCTACGCGGCCGCCCGGCGCCCTTCCTTCTTGCGCGCGTGGGCGAGAAGCCCGTCGCGGAACCAGGCGCCGTCCTCCCACGCCTTGACGCGCGCGCCCAGGCGCTCGCGGTTGCACGGGCCGTTGCCGGCGATCACCTCGTAGAACTCCGACCAGTCGGGCTCGGAGAAGTCGTAGCCGCCCTTCTCCTCGTTCCAGGCGAGCTTGTCGTCGGGAATGGTCAGGCCGATGAACTCGGCCTGCGGCACGGTCTGGTCGACGAACTTCTGGCGCAGCTCGTCATTGGTGTTGATCTTGATCTTCCACGCCATCGACTGCGCCGAGTGGACGGAGTCCTTGTCGGAGGGGCCGAACATCATCAGCGACGGATACCAGAAGCGGTTCAGCGCATCCTGCGCCATCGCCTTCTGGGCGGGCGTTCCTCGCGCCATCTTCATCATGATGTCGTAGCCCTGGCGCTGGTGGAAGCTCTCCTCCTTGCAGATACGGATCATGGCGCGGCTGTAGGGGCCGTAGGAGGTGCGCTGCAACGGCACCTGGTTCATGATCGCCGCGCCGTCCACCAGCCAGCCGATGGCGCCGATGTCGGCCCAGTTCAGCGTCGGGTAGTTGAAGATCGAGGAATATTTCATCTTGCCCGAGTGCAGCTTGTCGAGCAGCTCGTCGCGGCTGACGCCCAGCGTCTCGGCCGCGCAATAGAGATAGAGGCCGTGGCCCGCCTCGTCCTGCACCTTGGCGAGCAGGATCGCCTTGCGCTCCAGCGTCGGGGCGCGGGTGATCCAGTTGCCCTCGGGCAACTGGCCGACGATCTCGGAATGGGCGTGCTGGCCGATCTGGCGGACCAGCGTCTTGCGGTAAGCCTCCGGCATCCATTCCTTCGGCTCGATCTTCTCGCCGCGGTCGATGCGCTCCTGGAAGGCGCGCTCCTGCGGCGACATCTCGTCCAGGCTCTTCACGCCGTCGCTGTCGGTCCTGACCATCTGGGCATACATGGCTTTCCTCCTCTGCCGCGCTGCCGGGCCTCGCCTTTCGCCGCCGGTCGGGCTTCCTCATTCATTGACCGACCGGACGGTTATCTATTTAGCATCCGATGCGTTACAGATCAACCGAAAAGACAGCGCGATTTGTAACATATTGCGACGCGGCCCGGCGTTTTCGCCATTCTAGCACCGATCGCCTCAAAGCCCCAGATAGGCCTCCCTGACCCGCTCGTTGACGATGAGCTCGGCGGCCGGGCCGCTCATGGTGATGCGCCCCGTTTCCATGACATAGCCGCGGTCGGCGATGGACAGCGCGCCGAAGGCGTTCTGCTCGACCAGCAGCACGGTCACGTTCAGCGCGCGCAGGCCCTTCACCACCTCGAAGATCTGCGCCACCAGGATCGGCGCCAGCCCCATCGACGGCTCGTCGAGCAACAGGCAGGAGGGGCGGCCCATCAGCGCGCGGGCGATCGCCAGCATCTGCTGCTGGCCGCCCGAGAGCCCGCCGGCGGGAAGGTTGCGCTTCTCCCTCAGCACCGGGAACATGGCGAAGGCCTCGTCCATGTCGCGCCCGACCTTGTCGTCGGCGAACAGGAAGGCGCCGAGCCGCAGGTTCTCCTCCACCGTCAGGTTGGTGAAGATCTGCCGCCCCTCCGGCGACTGGGCGAGCCCGCGCCCCACGCGCCGCCAGGCCGGCACGGCCGTCAGCTGCTCGCCGCGGAAGACGATGGACCCGGCCGAGACCGGCTGCACGCCCGACAGGCAGCGCAGGAGCGTGGTCTTGCCTGCGCCGTTGGCCCCGACCACGGCGACGATCTCGCCGGAGCCGACCTCGACGTCGATGCCGTGCAGCGCCTCGATGCGGCCGTAGCGCGAGCGCAGGCCCTCAACCGACAGCATCGTTGGCCTCCCCCGCCTGCGCGCCGAGATAGGCCTCGATGACGCGCGGGTTGCGCGCGATGCTCGCCGGCTCGCCCTCGGCGATCTTCTCGCCGTGGTCGAGCACGACGATGTGGCTCGATATGCGCATCACCATCCTCATGTCGTGCTCGACCAGAAGCACGGCGACCCCGCCGGCCGCGACCTCCGCCACCAGACGGTCGATCTCCTCGGTCTCCACGGCGTTGCAGCCGGCCGCCGGCTCGTCGAGCAGCAGCACGCGCGGCTCCAGCGCCAGCGCGCGGGCGATCTCCAGCCGCTTCAGCGCGCCGTAGGAGAGCGAGCCGGCCTCGTGCTCGGCGGCGCGCGCAAGCCCCACCCGCTCCAGCAGGGCATGGGCGCTGTCGCGCGTCTGCCGGCTGCGCCGCCGCGATGAGGGAAGCGACAGCATGTCGGCGATCACCGGGCCCTTCTCGTGCAGGTGGTGGCCGGCGGCTACGTTCTCCAGCACCGACATGGCCTGGAAGATCTGCAGGTTCTGGAAGGTGCGCGACAGGCCGCGCGCGGCGAGCAGATGCGGCTCCATGCCGGTCACGTCGGCGCCGTCGAGGCTCACGCGGCCGCGCCCGGGCAGGTAGAGGCCGGAGATCATGTTGAACAGCGTGGTCTTGCCCGCCCCGTTGGGGCCGATGACGGAGACGATCTCCCCCGGCCCGACGGAGAAGCCGACATCGTGGACGGCGCGCAGGCCGCCGAAGTCTATGCCGAGGCCCTCGACGCGAAGCAGGCTCATCCGCCCCTCCCCCGCAGCAGCCGCGCAAGGCTGGGCAGCAGCCCCTGGCGCATGAAGATCATCACCAGCATCATGACGAGGCCGAGCATCAGCTGCTCGTATTCCTGGAACACGGTCAGCACCTGCGGCAGCGCCGTCAGGATCGCCGCGCCCAGGATCGCGCCGGGCACCGAGGCCGCCCCGCCCAGAACCGTCATCGTCACCATCTCGATGGAGTGCATGAAGCCGGCCATGTCTGGCGTCACCAGCCGGTTCTGCAGGGCCAGCAGCGAGCCGGCGACCGAGGCGTAGACGGCCGAGATGACGAAGGCGTTCAGCTTGTAGCGGGCGACATCGACGCCGACCGTGCGGGCCGCGACCTCCGAGCCGTGCAGCGCCCGCAGCGCCCGCCCGGTCGGGCTGTGGTAGAGGTTGAGCGCCAGCCACGCGCCCAGCACCAGCACGAGGCCGCAGAAGCCGTACCAGAACTGGGCGTTGGACAGATCCACGCCGAAGCCGCGCAGCAGCGCCCGCAGGCCGGGATCGGCGACGGCGATGCCGTCCGGCCCGCCGGTCAGCCACGCCTCGTTGGCCAGCACCATGGCCACCAGAACGCCGAAGCCGAGGCTGGCGACGGCGAGATAGTAGCCCTTGAGCCGCAGGATCGGCTTGCCGACCACATAGGCGACGACCCCCGAAAGGACGGCGCCCAGCACCGCCGCCAGCACCGGGTGCAACCCGAGATGGGCCGGCGCCAGCGCGCAGGCATAGGCGCCGATGCCGAAGAAGCCGGCATGGCCGAGGCTGATCTGGCCGGCATAGCCGATCAGGATGACGAGGCCGGTGACGGCGAGGCCGTTGATGAAGATCAGCGAGCCGACGCGGTAGTAGAAGGTGGAGGGAAAGAACAGCGGCGCGACCGCGATGACCAGCGAAAGGACCAGCAGCGTGACGGCTTTCGTCGAAAGGCGCATCGTCGTCACACCCGTTCCGTGGTTTTCGTGCCGAACAGGCCCTGCGGCATGAAGAACAGCACGCCGAGGATGACGACGAAGGCGGCCGCGTCCTTGTACTGCGAGCTGATGTAGCCCGCCGTCAGCGCCTCCATCAGGCCGAGCAGCAGCCCGCCGGCCAGCGCGCCCTTGGGGTTGCCCATGCCGCCGAGCATGGCAGCGGCGAAGCCCTTGAGGGCGAGCGAGATGCCGATGTCGTAGCTGACCAGCGTGATCGGCGTCACCAGCACGCCGGCCAGCGCGCCGATGGCGGCCGACAGCGCGAAGGACAGCGACATGACGTAGCGCGTGTTAATGCCGACGAGCTGGGCGGCCATGCGGTTGTTGGCGGTGGCCAGCACCGCCCGGCCGGTCAGGGTGCGGGTGAAGAACAGCCACAGCCCCACGAAGATCGCCAGCGCGCCCGCGATCACCCACAGGCTCTGCGGCAGGATGGTCGCGCCGAGGACCGGGATCGGCGCGTCGCCGGAAAAGGCGGGGAAGCGGTGAAGCTGCTTGCCGAACACCACCTGCGACACGCCGCGGATGAAGATCGAGGCGCCGATGGTGATGATGATGAGGGAGACGACGGGCGCGCCGCGCGCCGGCTCGATGGCGAGCTTGTTGAGCGCGACGCCGATCGCCGCCGTGGCGAGGATGGCGACGAGCGCCGCCACCGGCAGCGGCAGGCCTGCGGCGTAGCCGAACACGGTCATCATGCCGCCCAGCATGACGAACTCGCCCTGGGCGAAGTTCACCACGTCGGAGGCGTTGTAGATGATGGTGAAGCCGAGCGCGACCAGCGCATAGACCGCGCCGACCGTCACTCCCGACATCAGGAACTGCATCAGTTCAGGCATGCGTCACCCCAGCTCGGCCCGAAACCCGCCCGCCGGACGCGGCGGGCGCGCCCGGCGGGCGATGGTGCGTTGAGCCTAGTCGACGAGGGCCCAGCCGCCGTCGCGGATCTCGAGCATCTTGAAGGCGCTCAGGTCGAGGCCGAGATGGTCCTCGGGCGACATGGTGACGACGCCGGTGGTGCCGACGAAGCCCGAGGTCGCCTCGATGGCGTCGCGGATGGCCTGCGGCTCGGCGCTGCCGGCGCGGCCGAGCGCGTCGACGAGGATGCGCAGCGCATCGTGCGCATAGCCGCCGAAGGTCGAGGCCGGCGTGCCGGTCGCGCTCTCATAGGCGGTCTTGTAGGCCACGGCGACCGGCTTCTGCGGGTCGTCCTCGGCCAGAAGGTCGGCCACCAGCAGCGCCGTGCCCGGCAGGCGGATGCCTTCGGCCTCCTTCTCGCCCGCGAGCTGGATGAAGCCGTCGGAGGCGACGCCGTGCGACTGGTAGAAGGGCAGGCCGACGGCGATCTGCGAATAGTTGCGGGTCACGATGGCCGGCCCCTGGCCGAAGCCGGGGTTGAGCACGGCCTGGATGCCGGCGGCGCCCTTGATGTTGGTGAGCTGCGGCGTCATGTCGGCGTCGGTCGGGCCGTAGGTCTCGTCGGCCACGACCTCGATGCCGTAGTCGCCGACGATGTCGAGGCACTGCTTGCGCATCGAGGCGCCGAAGCCGTCGGAGCCGGAGATCAGGCCGATCCTGGTGAAGCCGCGCTCCTTCATGTCCTCGAAGATCTTGGCGCAGGCCATGCGGTCGGTATGCGGCGTCTTGAAGGTGAAGGGGCGCACCGGATCGATGATCTCGATGGCGCCGGCCAGCGAGATGAACGGCACCTCGGCGTCCTCGACCACGGGGATGATCGCCATCGAGGTGCCGGTGGTGGTGCCGCCGATGATGGCGACGACCTCGTCGTCCTCGATCAGGCGGGTGGCGAAGGTGCGCGCCTTGTTCGGGTCGCCGCCGTCGTCGTAGAGGACGAGCTCCAGCTTCTCGCCGCCGACGCCGCCGGCGGCGTTGATCTCCTCGACCAGCATCTTCAGCGTCTTGGCCTCCGGGTCGCCCAGGAAGGCGGCCGGCCCGGTCTCGGACAGGGTCGCGCCGATGCGGATGTCGGCGGCGGCGGGCCCGGCAAGGCCGAGACCAATCGCCAGCGTGCCGGCGAGAGCGGTAGCGGTAAGCAGTCTCATGTCGGTTTCTCCTCCCAACGAAAGCCGTCTGACGGCCGGTTCATGAAGTCCTTGCGGTCAGCACCGCGGAACGCCGCGCGGCCTTGCGGTTCGGTCCTCCCCGACCTCCCCGGCGGCCGTCGTCCCGGGCCGCCGAACCTGCGCGTCTCGGCCCCCACCCGTCGCGACCTCCACGCAGCGCGACCCGTCGCGGCCGCGCCCGGCCGGCCCGCGCATGCCCTTGCGGGGCCGCTCCGGCCGCGCAGGGTGCAAGCAGGCGTGGCGCGGCGATGCGCGCTGGTCCGTCATGTCCGATGCCTCCCAAATCTGGTTTATAATTGACTGACCGGCCGGTTTATGCAACTGTTTTTTTGCCGCTACGGGAAGGGTCGTGGCGGGAGGAGGAACAATGCCCGCATCCGAGACCATCCTGTCGGCCTTCGCCGACGGCGTGCTGCGCCTGACGCTCAACCGCCCCGAAAAGCTCAACGCCTTCAACGACGAGATGCACCTTGCGCTGCGCGCCGGCTTCGCGCGCGCCGGCTCGGACGCCGGCGTGCGCGCGGTGCTGCTGACGGGCGCGGGACGCGGCTTCTGCGCCGGACAGGACCTCGGCGACCGCGACCCGAGCGCCGGCGAGGCGCTCGACCTCGGCCGCACCATCGAGGCCTTCTACAACCCGCTGGTGCGCCAGATCCGCAATCTCGAGAAGCCGGTCGTCTGCGCCGTCAACGGCGTCGCCGCCGGCGCGGGCGCCAACATCGCGCTTGCCTGCGACATCGTGCTCGCCGCGCGCTCGGCCCGCTTCATCCAGGCGTTCGCGAAGATCGGCCTGGTGCCGGATTCGGGCGGCACGTGGGCGCTGCCGCGGCTGCTCGGCGAGGCCCGCGCCAAGGCGCTCGCCATGACGGGCGAGCCGCTTCCGGCCGAGAAGGCGGCCGAATGGGGGCTGATCTGGCGCGCGGTCGAGGACGAGGCGCTGGCGGGCGAGGCCGAGGCGCTGGCCGTCCGCCTCGCGGCGGGGCCGACGCGGGCGCTGGGCCTGACCAAGCAGGCCATCCAGGCCGCCGCCACCAATTCGCTCGACGCGCAGCTCGACCTCGAGCGCGACCTCCAGCGCGAGGTCGGCCGCGGCGGGGACTATGCGGAGGGCGTCGCCGCCTTCCTCGAGAAGCGCGCGCCGAAATTCACGGGCCGCTGAAGCCCGGGCCGCCGCGACGCGGCCGAGAAGACCGGAGGAGACCGCATATGGAAGATCTTTCGCCGCGCCCCGGCGATCTGGAACCGATCGAGACGGCATCGCGCGACGAGATCGCCGCGCTCCAGCTCGAGCGCCTGAAATGGTCGCTCGGCCATGCCTATGCCAACTCGCCCTTCTACCGCGCCCGCTTCGACGCGCACGGCGTGCATCCGTCCGACCTGAAGTCGCTGTCGGACCTGGCGAAGTTCCCGCTCACCACCAAGGCGGACCTGCGCGACACCTATCCTTTCGGCATGTTCGCCGTGCCGCGCGAGAAGGTGGTGCGCGTCCATGCCTCGTCGGGCACCACGGGCAAGCCGACCGTGGTCGGCTACACGCAGAAGGACATCGACACCTGGGCGACGGTGGTGGCGCGCTCGATCCGCGCCTCGGGCGGGCGGCCGGGCGACGTCGTCCACGTCTCCTACGGCTACGGCCTGTTCACCGGCGGGCTCGGCGCGCATTACGGCGCGGAGAAGCTCGGCTGCACGGTGGTGCCGGTCTCCGGCGGCATGACCGAGCGGCAGATCGCGCTGATGGTCGATCTCAAGCCGCGCGTCATCATGGTCACGCCGTCCTACATGCTGTCCATCCTCGACGAGTTCCGCCGGCAGGGCCTCGACCCGCGCCAAAGCTCCCTCGCCGTCGGCATCTTCGGCGCCGAGCCGTGGACCAACGCCATGCGCGAGGAGATCGAGGAGGCGTTCGACATGCACGCCGTCGACATCTACGGGCTGTCCGAGGTGATCGGCCCCGGCGTCGCCAACGAGTGCGTGGAGACGAAGGACGGGCTCCACGTCTGGGAGGACCATTTCTATCCCGAGATCATCGATCCCGAGACCGGCGAGCCGGTGCCGGAGGGCGAGCCGGGCGAGCTCGTCTTCACCTCGCTGACCAAGGAGGCGCTGCCGATCATCCGCTACCGCACGCGCGACCTGACGCGGCTTCTGCCCGGCACGGCGCGCTCGATGCGGCGCATCGAGAAGATCACCGGCCGCTCGGACGACATGATGATCCTGCGCGGGGTCAACGTGTTCCCGACGCAGATCGAGGAGCAGATCCTCAAATGCCGTGGTCTTGCCCCGCATTTCCAGATAGAACTGACGCGCACCGGCCGCATGGACGACATGACCGTCCATGTCGAATGCGCGCCGGAGGCCGCCGACGATGCCGCCCGCGCCGCCTCTGCGCGGGAGCTCGCACACCACATCAAGAGCGTCGTGGGCGTCAGCACGAGGATCGCGATCCACGATCCCGGTTTCGTCCCGCGCTCCGAGGGCAAGGCCAGGCGCGTCGTCGACAACCGGCCGAAGGGATAGGAAGCCGGCCGGCCGGGCATGGCCGGCGGGCGGGAGAAGGTACGAATGGCACGCACGAGGGCAGTCGACTTCGAGGAGAAGCAGCGCGGCATCCTCACCAGCGCGGCGGCGGTGTTCGCCGAGATGGGCATGGACAAGGCGTCCATGTCGCAGATCGCCTCGCGCAGCAACGTCTCGAAGGCCCTGCTCTACCACTACTATCCGAGCAAGGACGCGCTGATCTTCGACATCGTGCGCACGCATCTGGCCAAGCTGGAGGCCGACATCCGCGCCGCCGACCGGCCGGACGAGCCGGCCGACGTGCGGCTGCGGCTTCTGGTGCGGCAGGTGCTCGACAACTATCGCGACGCCGACAACCAGCACAAGGTGCAGCTGAACGGCGTCAACACGCTGGCGCCCGAGCAGATCGCCGAGTTGCAGGCGATCGAGCGGCGCATCGTGCGCATGTTCTCGACCGTCATCCGCGAGATCAACCCCGATCTCGACAAGGACCGGCCGCTGCTGATGCCGGTAACCATGTCGCTGTTCGGCATGATGAACTGGGTCTATATGTGGTTCCGCCCCAACGGCCCGATCAGCCGCGAGGACTATGCCGACATCGCCACCACCCTCATCCTGGAAGGCGTGAAGGCGGTTTCCTGAATCAGGCGGAAGCCCCGGGGATCAGCCAGCCCGAGCGGATGCGAAGGCACAGCCGAGCGCCGGGCTCGAAGCGCCCGGAATGGCCGGCGTCGTCGCCCTCCACATGCAGCGCCAGCGACGGATCGGCGAGCGGCGAGACCTCGACGCGCGTCGCCCCGCCCTTGTAGACGGCGCGCCTGACGGCGACCTCCAGCCCGGCCTCGCCGGGCGCGACCGGCTCGAGGTCGGCGGCGCGGCAGCACACGGCCGCGCCCTGGCGCGCCCGTTCGCCCGGCCGGCAGCGCACCGTCGCCTCCTGCCCCAGCACGGCGACGCGGCACCGGCCCCGCTCTTCGCCCGACAGCACGGTCGCCGGCAGCACCATGCCCTGGCCGATGAAGGCGGCGACCATTTCCGTCGCCGGCTCGCGATAGAGCGTGCGCGGGTCGGCCACCTGCACCAGCCGGCCGCCGTCCATCACCGCGATGCGGTCGGCCAGCGCCATGGCCTCGGCCTGGTCGTGGGTGATGTAGATCATGGTCGTGCCGGTGCGGCGGTGGAAGGCGGAGAACTCGGCCTCCATGGCGGCGCGCAGGTGAACGTCGAGATTGGCGAGCGGCTCGTCGAACAGCACCAGCGACGGCGCGGCGACGAGGCAGCGCGCCAGCGCCACGCGCTGCCGCTGCCCGCCCGAGAGGCTGGCCGGATAGCGGTCCGCGAAGCCGTCGAGATCGACCAGCGCCAGTGCCTCGGCGACGCGGCGGCGCGCCTCCTCGCGGGGAACCTTCGCCACCTTGAGCGCATAGCCGACATTCTGCGCCACGCTCATATGCGGCCACAGCGCGTAGTTCTGGAACACGATGCCGACGCGCCGCTTCTCGGGCGGCACGCTGACGCCGGCGCCCGCGACGACGGTTCCGCCGATGGCGATCTCGCCGGCGCTCGGCTGCTCGAAGCCGGCGACGAGGCGCAGGAGCGTGGTCTTGCCGCAGCCCGAGGGCCCGAGCACGGCGAGGAACTCGCCGTCGGCGACCTCGAGCGACACGTCCCTGACCGCGTCGAAGCCGGAGAAGGTCTTGGTCACGCCGGCAAGCTTCAGTCGCGCCATGGCAGCACCCCGCTCGGAAGACGTCGCGCGGCGAGGTTGGTCGCCAGCATCAGCGCGAAGGTGACGGCGACGGTGACGGCCGAGATCGCCGCCGCATATTTCGAGTCGCCGCCCTGCTCGAAGGAGAACATGACGACGCCGATGGTCTCGGCTCCCGACGACCACAGGAGCGCCGACACCGTCAACTCGCCGAAGGCGGTCATGAAGATCAGCAGGCCGCCGGCCATCGCCGCCGGCGCCACCAGCGGGAAGACGACGCTGCGCAGCCGCGAAAACAGCCCCGCGCCCGCCACCTGCGCCGCCTCCTCCAGCGCGCGGTCGATCTGGTGGAAGCCGCTGACGGCCGGCCGCACGGCGAGCACCAGGAAGCGGGCGAGATAGGCGTAGAGGATGATCCAGACCGTGTTGTAGATGTGCAGGCCCGTCAGCGGCAGCGGCCGCAGGAAGAGAAGGAGCGCGGCGATCGCCAGCACCACGCCCGGCAGCGCGTAGGGCAGCTCGATCGACAGGTTGACCATGCGCACCCAGCGCTGCCGCCCCCACGCCACCAGATAGGCGATGGGCAGCGCCGCCAGCACCGCGAAGGCCGCCGCCGTCAGCGACAGGCCGAGGCTGTTGGCGAAGGCGCGCCGCGAGGCGGCGTGCTCGACGAGCACGAAGCGGTAGTTGTCGAGCGTCGCCGTCGCCGCCGAAAGCGGGATGCCGTAGCCCGGCACCAGCGACGACAGCACGAGGCCGGTGAGCGGCAGGACGAGTATCGCCACGATCAGCGCCCACATCGCCGCCTCGACGGCCGGGCGCCAGCGGCCGAGCGCATAGGGCTTGCTGGTCAGCGAGGAAGCGAAGCTGCGATAGTCGCGCCGCCGGCTCATCCGCTCCTGCGCCACGATCCCGGCCATGGCGATCATGCCGATCAGCACCGACAGGAAAGCCGCCTCGCCCAGCACCGCCGGCCCGCCGCCGGCCAGCCGCTGGTAGATCAGCGTCGGCAGCACGGGATAGTTGGCCGGAATGCCGAGAAAGGCCGGAATGCCGAAATTGCCGACGCAGGAGACGAAGGCGAGCGCGGCCGCCGCCATGATCGACGGCGTCATCAGCGGCAGCACGACGGTGGCAAGCACGGTGAACCGGCCGGCGCCGGCGGCGCGCGCGGCCTCGACCAGCTCACGCGGCAGGCGGCGCAGGCCGGCCCGCACCAGCAGGAACACCAGCGGCGCATACTGGATGCCGAGGAGAAGCACGATGCCGCCCGGCGAATGGAGCGGGTTGCGGCTGCCCAGCGGCGGCGCGAGCCCGATCAGCTTCAGGAACGGGCTGGCGGGCCCGAAAAGCTGGAGCCAGGACAGGGCCGTCACCTGCGGCGCGATCATCAGCGGCATGACGAAGCACAGGATGAAGGGGGCGCGGGCGCGCATGTCAGTCAGCGTGACGACGAGCGCCACCAGCGTGCCGAGCGAGACCGCGAGCACCGTGCCGCCGATGCCCACCACCAGCGAGTTCAGCGTCGCCACCCATGTCGCGCGGCTGGCGAGCCCGGCCTCGATCACGGCGGGCGACAGCGCGCCGGCGGGCGCCACCGTCTCGCGCACCAGCCGCAGCATCGGCAACAGCGAGAAGACGGCGATGGCCACGGCGACCGCCGCCGCCAGCGCCACCTCCTGCCCCCGGCCCTGCCTCATTCGCGCCCGCACGACCGATGCGTCCCCGTCATGCCATGCCCGGGCCTCAGCCGCCGAACAGCTCGGCGAACCTCGCCTTGTCGGCCTCGATGCGCTCGACCACGGCGCCGATGTCGACGGGCATCAGCTTGACCTCGACGCCCTCGGGCAGCCAGTCGGGCCGGCCGGCCGAGGCCTTCGCGGGCAGATAGCCCATGTCGCGGGCCAGCTTCTGGCCCTCGTCGGACAGGATGAAATCGACGAAGCGCTTGCCGTCCTCGACGTTCCTGGCGGTGGACAGGATCGCGACCGGCTCGGTCACGGCGGTCACGCCCTCGGACGGGAACACGAACTCGACCGGCGAGCCCTGCGCCCTGGCGTTGAGCGCCATGAAGTCGACGAGGATGCCGTAGGGCTTCTCGCCGCCGGCCACCGCCTTCAGCACCGCGCCGTTGCCGCGCACGGTGATCGCCTCGTTGGCCTTCAGCCCGGCATAAAAGTCCCAGCCGAGCGCCGGGTCGAGCGCCACGCCCGACATCATGTAGGCGGCGGCACCCGAATAGAGCGGGCTCGGCATCACCACGCCGTCCTTGTATTGCGGCTTGACGAGATCGGCCCAGTGCTGCGGCTTCTCGGCGGCCGCGGTGTTGTAGGCGATGCCGGTGGTGATCAGCTTGGAGCCGAAATAGGTGCGCGCCGCGTCGTAGGAATCGGCCGCCAGCCCCTCGACGTCGGCTTCCGCATAAGGCAGCAGCCGTCCGTCCTTCTTGAGCAGCTCCATGGTGACGGCGTCGGCGATCAGAAGCACGTCCGGCTGCGGCGCGCCGGCCGCGAACTCGGCGGCGAGCTTGGTCAAGAGGTCGCTGGTGCCGGAGCGGAAGATCTCGACCTCGACGCCGGGATTTGCCGCCTTGAAGGCTTCGACGGTCCGCGTCGCGTCGGCCTCGGGCTGCGAGGTGTAGAGCGTCAGCGTGCCGGCATGGGTCGCGCCCGCCGACAGGGCCAGCGCCAGCGCCGCGCCGCAGGCCGCCAGCCCGTTGAGGATCGTCTTCATGGTGCCTCCTGATCGCATACTGGTTGGGACGATTGCCGGGGCCTGCCTGCACCGCGCGGATGACGGGCGCATGACATGCCGGCTCATGCCTCAGCCCCGGCCCCGCCCCAGACCAGCCTGTCCTGGCGCGCGCGCAGCTCGGCGATCCTCGATCCCGGCTCGGGCGCGGCGTTGGCGTAGGTGATGAGCCCGCCCTTCGCGACGGGCGCGGTGACCGTGCCGCCCTGAAGCAGGCCGCAGGGAATGGCGCGCGCCGCGCGCGCCTCCTGCGCCTCCATGATCCAGGCGCGGTAGCAATATTCGCCGATGGCGTCGAGCCGGTCGCCGGGCTTCAGGTCCTTCTTGGCGACGGCGCAGACATCGGCCACCGGCCTCGCCAGCGGCACCATGTCGGCCTTGCCGTGCAGCACGACGCGGGCGCAGGTCAGCGGCACCTCGAGCGAGGTCAGGTGATAGGGCCGGTGGAAGGTGAAATACGGCCCCTCGCCCATCTTCAGGTCCTCCATGCGCTCGCGGATGCGCGGATGCGACATGTCGGCGACCACGAACACGCCCGGCGCCACGCCCTTGCCGATGGTGTAGTCGACCACGCCGACGCGCGACAGCACGCCGCCGTCCCTTTCGGGCACCAGCACCTTCGACAGGTCCGGCAGCGTGGCGGCCGGGCCGTGCATCCCCGGACGGTCGGGCACCAGCCCGGTGGCGTTGGCGATGGCCGCCATCTCGACCATGGTCTTGGAGCCGTCGACGAACTCGACCAGCATGCGCACGTTCATGTTGCGGCGCGCCGCCTCCTCCTCGTAGTCGGGCGGGGTGGCGTCGATGTTGAGCGGGTTGTTCTTGCCCTTGCCGGCCGCGACGATTGCGTGGCCCATGGCCGAGACGAACTCGATCAGCTCCATGCAGGCCGACGGCTCGTCGCCGGCGCCGAGCGAATAGACGACGCCCAGCCGCTCGGCCTCGCTTTTCAGATAGGCGCCGATGGTGACGTCGGCCTCGACGTTCATCATCACCAGATGCTTGCCGTTCTCCATGGCCGCAAGACCGATCTCGGCGCCCACGGCCGGCACGCCGGTGGCGTCGACGACGACGTCGACCAGCCCGCTGCCGAGGACGAGGCCGGCATCGCCGGTGACCGCGATCCTGCCCGCCTCCATCGCCGCGTCGAGCGCGGCGGCCGTGCCGGCCTCGCGCGCGTGGCCGTCCTCTCCATAGGCGATCTCCGCGGCCTTCAAGGCGCGCTCCGGGTCGCGCTCGGCGATAGCGCCGACCTCGATGCCCTGCATGTGGGCGACGCGGGTGACGATGTCGGTGCCCATCTCGCCGCAGCCGATCAGGCCGATGCGGATCGGCCTGCCGGAGCGGGCGCGCTCCTGAAGATCGCGGACAAGCCCGATGGGGGCGACATTGATGCTCATGGCATATCCTTCGGCGGCATTCTGCTCTCCATCCCTAATGACGTTCCCTCGCCGCGATCAAGGCGAATGTGGACCGCGGGCGCGTTTTGCCGGCCGCCTGCCCTGCACTCGCCGCTTGCGCGGCGGGCCGCCTTGTCGTCACAATCGCCCGCGACAAACGGGACGGCTTGGGTTTCGGGAGGCATCGCTCATGCGGCGATCTGGCGGGTTGGTAGCGGCCGTCTTCTTCGCGGCCGCGCTTGCGTTCGGCATGCCGGCCGCCGCGGGGGACCGCGCCACCGTCGACGAGGCCTTCGAGGTGGCGCAGTGGGAGGACCCGGGGCCGGACGGCAAGGTGCCCTCGGCGTTGCAGACCGCGTTCGACCTGCTCCGGCAGGCGCAGGATGCGCTTGCGGCATACGACACCGCGGCGGCGATCATGCTCGCCTCGCGCGCGGTCCTGCCCGAGGGATCGGGGCTGGAACCGGGCGCGGTCAGGACCGTCAACGCATGGAGCCGCCAGCTGACGGGGATCGCCTACGCACTCGAGGACCGCAACCGCGAGGCCGTCGCCATGCTGCGCGGCGCGGTCGACCTCATCGCCGAGCAGCCATGGGACGGCCGGTCGAGGCCCAGCCTGCGCGAGGGACTCACCGGCGAAGGCGCCAGATACCTCGTCTGGAACATCTTCATCCGCCTCGCCCAGACCGCGCTGGACATCGGCGACAGAGAGCTGGGAGCGGCCGCCCTCGATGTCGCCCGGGACTACGTCTCCACCCCCGCCGACCGATACGCGCTCCTGGTGCAGCGCGCCGCGCTCCTGATGCGCAGCGCCGATCTCGCGGAGGTGGAAAAGGCGTTCGCGGCCGGCGAGGCCGAGGCGCGGGCCGCCGGCGACGAGGAGAACGCCGCGCTTGCGCGATTCTACGCCAGCGTCGTGCGCCTGCACGCCGCGAGCCGGGCCGCGGCGATGGACGGCGAGGGGCAGGAGATGCTGGACCGCGCCCGCGAGGCCGCGCAGGCAGCGGGCGGGAACCTGCGCCAGGTCGAGTACATATTGACGTCGGCGGTGTGGCAGGCGGTCGTCAATTCCCTTCCCCACCAGACGGTCCTGCCCGTGGCGCGGGAGGCGTTCGCGATCTTCCGCGAGGGCCAGCGCGCCATGGCCGGCTACGACAGCGGACAGGAAGCGGCGCGGCGCGAGCGCCGGCGCTTCATGGAAAGCTATCTCGACACGCTCTACGAGGCGGCGGAGGCCACGCAACCGTAGGCCCGCGCCACAGGGGGCGCCTATTGCTGGACATCGTCGAGGCCGGTCGCGCCGCCCTCGCCTTCGAGCACGGCGATGCGCCGCGCCTCCGAGGCGGTGAACTTCAGCCGCACGCCGATGCCGCCGCCATTTTCGGGAATGAAGACGATGCCGGCCGTTTCCAGCCCCGCGGCGATCGCCTGGACGGTCTTTTCGTCCGGCTTGTCCAGCCTGCGCTCGAAATGCTCGATCACCGTGGCGTCAACCCTCGACAACTTGGCCAGCATCTCGCGCGACAGCTCGGCAAGCGCGCGGCCGGCGCGGCATTGGGCTCCTGTTATCATGCTTTCCCTCCCTACGCTGCGACGGTGCGGTGCGCGCCGCCGGCGGCGCCCTGCGCTGCCGCGCCCAGCCGGATCGACGCCTTGATCGGCAGATGATCGGAGGCGACGCGCGCCAGCGGCGTGTCGTGCAGCTCGACGCCGCAGATCAGGTCGTGCGGCTTGCCCAGCACCCGGTCGAGCGCCAGCACCGGGAAGCGCGAGGGAAAGCTCGGCAGCGTCGCGTGCAGCGGCCCGAAATCGGGCGCGAGCCCCGCAAGCGCCGAGCGCCGGCCCAGCCGCCATTCGTTCAGATCGCCCATCAGCAGCGTCGGCCGCCCGTCCCTGGCCTCGGCCACCGACAGCAGCGTCTCCACCTGTCTGGCGCGCGAGTGGCGCAGGAGCCCGAGATGGGCGGCGATGATGCGCAGCGGCCCGGCGGTCAGCGTCAGGTCGATCACCACCGCCCCGCGCGGCTCCACGCCCGGCAGCGAAAGCTGGCGCGCCGAGGTGACCGTGCCTTCCCGAAACAGGATCAGATTGCCGTGCCAGCCATGCTGGCCGTCGGGGCCGCTGACGGGCGCGGGCACGAGGCCGCATTCGTGCGCCAGCCGGTCGAGGTCGAGCAGGCTCGCCCGCTCGCCGAAGCGGCCGCTCGCCTCCTGAAGCGCGATCACGTCGGCGCTCATCTCGCGGATGACGGCGATGGTGCGCGCCGGATCGAAGCGCCGGTCGAGGCCGATGCCCTTGTGGACGTTGTAGGACGCGATCAGCGTGTCGCCGCCGTCGGGCATGAAGGAGAGCGCCACGTCCGGCTTCACGCCGCGCAGGAGCGCCGGTATGCGGGAGAGCGCCTTTGCCTCCGACGCCTTCGCCGTGCGGTCCTTCCTGCGAAGCATGCCGTGTTCCCTCCCGTGTCGTTCCTGTCGCCCAATATAGGGATCGCGACGATTCGTGCCACGACGCGGGCCGCGAAGATCGTCCTTTTTTGCGGTTCAGGCCGCCTCGGCCTCCAGGCCCAGAAGCTGGCGCAATCCCGCCTGGCCCCGCACGGCCTCGGCGAGCGTATAACGGTCGAGCACGGCCAGATACGCCTGCAGCGCCTCGTGGAAGATGCCCTTGACGCGGCAGACCGGCGAGATGGCGCAGGCGCCGCCCCGGTCCTGCATGCACTCCACCAGCGAGAAATCCTCCTCGGTCCAGCGCACCAGAGCGCCCAGATTGATCTGGTGCGGCTCCTTCGCCAGCCTGATGCCGCCGCTCCGGCCGCGCATGGTCGCGATCACCCCCATGTGGCGCAGGCGCAGCGCCACCTTGAGCAGGTGGTTGCGCGACAGCCCGTAGGCGTCGGCCACGTCGCTGACCGTGCATGCGCGCTCGGGGCGGCTGGCAAGGTAGATCAGCATGCGAAGGGCATAGTCGGTATGCAGCGTCATGCGCATTTCTTGTCTCCGGTGGGGGCAGCGAAGCTGGCCGGACACGACATAAGGCGCTTCCGGGATACCATTTGAAGTCGCGGCGCGCACCAGAAAATCCGGCAGGAAACGGAAGGTGCGGCAAAACACGTCGTGATACAGATCAATTTGCTGCAACTGTTGGTTGCAAATACAACTCACCCTTTCCCCAACCCGCTCTGCTTCATTGTCGGGCATGAGCAGACGAGACCCGATCCGCCACCGCCACAGCCTCCTTTCCGATGCAGCCGGCTCCACGGCGGTGGAGTTCGCGCTGCTCGTGCCGCTCTACCTGCTGCTGATCCTGGGCATGACCGCCTACGGCATCTATTTCGGCGCGGCGCATTCCGTGCAGCAGCTTTCCGCCGACGCCGCCCGCACCGCCGTCGCCGGCATCGACGCGCAGGAGCGGCAGGATCTGGCGCGCCGGTTCATCGCCAACAATGCCGGGGGCTACATGTTCATCGACGCCGCGAAGCTGACGGTCGAGGTCGGCGACAGCAGCTCCGATCCCAGCCAGTTCGACGTCACGCTGCGCTACGACGCGACCGGCCTGCCGATCTGGAGCCTGTGGGAGAGCCTGCCCATGCCCGACCGCACCATCCTGCGCCGCGCCACAATACGCATGGGAGGCATCTGATGTCCGGCCGCCACGCCCGCTCCGTCCCGCTGCTCCAGCGCCTGCTGCGCGACAGGAGCGGCCAGTTCGCGATGATGACGGCGATCGTGACCCCCGTGGCGCTGGCGCTCGCCGCCGTCGCCGTCGACACCGGCTCGCTCTATCTGGAGCGGCGGCAGGCGCAGGGGCTGGCCGATCTCGCGGCGATCACCGCGGCGGCGAACATCGACAAGACCGAAGAGGCCGTCCGCCTCGTGCTCGCCGACAACGGCATGCCGGCGACCGCCATCGGCACGGTCGTCGAGGGCGGCAAGACGCGGTGGCGCGCCGGCCCGGACGCCGCCGTCGCGCCCCGGTCGGCGGTCATCGCGCGGGGCCGCTACGTGGCCTCGCCCGACCTCGCCCCGGCCGATCGGTTCGCGCCCGACCCGTCGGCGGGCGGCGGCGCGGTCAACGCCGTCAGGGTGACGCTGCGCACCACCGGCACCCGCTATTTCGCCGGCTTGCTGATCCCGCCGCCGCAGATCGTGGCGCAGGCGACCGCCGCCACCACGGTCGAGGCCGCCTTCTCGGTCGGCTCGCGGCTGGCGAAGCTGGAGGACGGCCTTGCCAACGCGCTGCTGCGCGGCCTGACCGGCTCCGGCATCTCGCTCTCCGTCATGGACTACAACGCGCTGCTCGGCGCCGACATATCGCTGCTGTCGTTCCTCGACGCGCTCGCCATCGAGCTCGACCTGACCGCCGCCAGCTACAGCCGGCTTCTCGACGCCGAGGTCACGCTGGGCCAGGTCGGGCGGGCGATCGCGGCCGCGGGCGGCATCGGCGACGGCGCGAAGGCGGCGGCGCAGAAGCTGGGCGCGCAGGCCGGCGGCCCCAGGGCGCCCGCCTTCCCGCTGTCGCGCCTCGTCGGCCTCGATGGCGGCACGCTGCGGGCGAGCGTGCAGCAGGTGGGGGCCGAGGTCGGGGTGATGGAGCTGGTGATGATGAGCGCCATCCTCGCCGGCAAGGGCCGGCAGGTGGGGCTCGACCTCGGGGCCTCGGTGCCGGGGCTGCTTTCCGTCTCGGTCGACCTCGCCGTCGGCGAGCCGCCGCAGAAATCGTCCTGGTTCACCATCGGCGCCGGCGGCGAGGTGGTGCGCACGGCCCAGACCCGCCTCAGGCTGGTCGCCGAGATCGGCAACCACAACGCCCTTGCCGGGCTGCTCGGGGCGCGCATCCGCATCCCCCTCTATCTCGAGCTCGCCTATGCCGAGGCGAAGCTCAGAAGCGTGACGTGCCCGACCGGCAGGCCCGACAGCGTGCAGGTCAGGATCGACGCGCGGCCCGGCATCGCCAACCTCTATCTGGCCGAGGTCGACCCGTCGAAGATCGTCGACTTCGCCAATCCCGCGCCGCGCGCGCCGGCGAAGCTGATCCATCTCGCCGTCGTCGGCGTCACGGGGCAGGCGCAGGCCGAGATCGCCGCCATCGCCTACAAGGGGCTGACCTTCACCGCCGACGACATCGCCAGGGGCAAGGTCAAGCAGGTCTCGACCGGCACCGTCGCCGCGTCGCTGACGCAGTCGCTGTTCTCCAGCCTTCAGCTTGACGTGAAGGTGGAGCTCGGCCTGCTCGGCATTCCGCTGCTGAGCCTGCCCTCCAACGTCACCGGCCTGCTGGGCCAGACCATCGGCGCCGCCGCGCCCGCCCTCGACCTCGTGCTCAACGAGCTTCTGAAGGCGCTCGGCCTGTCGCTGGGCCAGGCCGACATCCGCGTCCACGGCGCCGCCTGCGGCCGCGCCGTGCTGGTGCAGTAGGGCGAGGCGTCCCGGCGCGCCCTCAGGCGGACGCCTGCCCGGCGGCGGCGAAGCGCGGGAACAGCACGTTGTTCTCCAGATGGATGTGCTCCATCAGGTCCTCGACGAGCTGGGCGGTGCCGATATAGAGCGCCTGCCAGGACCGGCACGCACCCTCCGGCGGGGTGAAATTGTCGGTCATCGTCTCCAGAAGCTCGACGAGCTGGCCCTGGTCGTCGTGCTCGGCGCGCAGCTCGGCGATGGACGGCTCGAGCGCGGCGGCCGCGCCGTCGCGCATCGCCGGGAACAGCGCCGTCTCCTCGCGTCCCATATGCTCCTCGAGGTCCGCCGCCATGCGCCGCAGCGCATCCGACAGGCCGACCGGCGCGCGCGGGTGCCCGCGATGCACCGCCTCCACCTTGCGCGACAGGGCGATGAGCTCGGGCAGAGCGCGCCGGTGGGCCTCGTGATAGCAGGTCTGGATGTGGTCGATCAGCTCGGCGCTGCCCATGGCCGCCGGCGCGTCGGCCGTCTCGACGCCGAGCGCGACGAGCGCGCGCTCCAGCTCCGCCTGGTCGACGCCGCGCCGCTGCGCCGCCGCGGCAAGGTCGAGGTCGCCGTTGCAGCAGAAGTCGATCCTGAACCTGCGGAAGACGGCGGTGGCGCCGGGCAGCGTCGCCGCGATGTCACCGACTGTGCGCCCGCGCAGGGAAAGGACGGGATTGGCGACGGTCATGCTCATGCTCCATGTCGATGATTGCGCGAAGGGAAGCACCCGCCCGGCCGCGCGGCGGGCGATGTCGCCGGGCGGTGGACAGGGCCCCGATAAACAGGTATCAAATTTACCAATTCTATAGCGCCATAAATATGCGATGTAAATGCCGATTTAGGGAGAAGCCATGCGCCTGGCTGCGTTCACGGACTACGGATTGCGGGTGCTGATGTTGCTCGCCGGCGCGCCGGAGGCGCCGACGACGACCGCCCGCATGGCCGAGCGGCTGCGCATCCCCTACAACCACCTTGCCAAGGTGGTGCAGGATCTGGCGCGCGGCGGCTACGTGGCGACCCAGCGCGGCGCCGGCGGCGGCATGCGCCTGTCGCGGCCGCCGCAGGAGATCAGCCTCGGCGAGGTCGTGCGCTTCCTCGAGCAGCGCTACGCCATCGTGGAATGCTTCCGCGCCGACGGTGGCGCCTGCGTGCTGACGCCGGGCTGCCGCGTGCGCTCGCGCCTGGCGGCCGCGCGCGACGCCTTCATCGCCGAGCTGGACAAGACCAGCATCGCCGAATGCGCCTATCCCGGCGCGGAAATGGCCGGCGCGGGCGCCGCGCCGCCGCTCAGGTGAGGATGCGTCAGGTGACGACGCTGGGCGCGGTGCGGCCGGTGCGCCGCTCAATGCTGGCAAGGCGCTCGGCCGCGTCGATCAGCGGCGACAGCGCCGCCTGCGTGTCGAGGCCGTGCCTCGCCGGGTCCGGCTCGTAGCATTCGAGATAGACGCGCAGCGTCGCGCCCGTCGTGCCGGTGCCCGACAGGCGAAAGACGATGCGCGAGCCGCCGGCGAACAGGATGCGCACGCCCTGCCCGGCGCTGACCGAGCCGTCGACCGGATCGTGATAGGCGAAGTCGTCCGCCGCCTCGACGGCAAGGCCGCCGATCGCCGTTCCCGGCAGGCCCGGCAGCGTCTCGCGCAGCGCCGCCATCAGCGCCTCGGCCGTGGCCGTGTCGAGCTCCTCGTAGTCGTGGCGCGAATAGTAGTTGCGGCCGTACTCGGCCCAGTGCCGGCGCGCGATCTCCTGCACGCCCTGCCCGCGCGCGGCCAGGATGTTGAGCCACAGCAGCACCGCCCACAGCCCGTCCTTCTCGCGCACGTGGTCGGAGCCGGTGCCCGCGCTCTCCTCGCCGCAGATGGTGGCGAGCCCGGCGTCGAGCAGGTTGCCGAAGAACTTCCAGCCGGTCGGCGTCTCGTAGAGGGGAACGCCGAGCTTCGCCGCCACCTTGTCGGCCGCGCCGCTGGTCGGCATCGAGCGCGCGATGCCCTTCAGCCCCTGCGCGTAGCCGGGCGCCAGATGCGCGTTGGCCGCCAGCATGGCGAGCGAATCCGACGGGGTGACGAAGATGTCCCGGCCGAGGATGAGGTTGCGGTCGCCGTCGCCGTCGGAGGCCGCGCCGAAATCGGGCGCGCCGGGCGACATCATCAGCTCGTAGAGGTCGCGGGCGTGAACGAGGTTGGGGTCGGGGTGGCGGCCGCCGAAATCGGGCAGCGGCACGGCGTTGCGCGCCGTGCCGGCAGGCGCGCCCAGCCGCCGCTCCAGGATCTCGACGGCGTAGGGGCCGGTCACGGCGTGCATGGCGTCGAACACCATGGAGAAGCCGCCCGCGAACAGCCTGCTGATCGCCTCGAAGTCGAACAGGCTCTCCATCAGATCGGCATAGTCGGCGACGGGATCGACGACCTCGACCGCCATGTCGCCGGCCGCGACGGTGCCGCGCGCGTCGATGTCGATGGCGGGGATGCCGGCGATGGCGTAGCGGTCGATCACCCGGCTGCGGGCGAAGATCGCTTCCGTCAGCTTCTCCGGCGCGGGGCCGCCATTGCCGACATTGTACTTGATGCCGAAATCCTCGTGCGGGCCGCCGGGATTGTGGCTGGCCGACAGGATGATGCCGCCGAAGGCGCGATGCTTGCGGATCAGGTGCGAGGCGGCCGGCGTCGACAGGATGCCGCCCTGGCCGACGATGACGCGGCCGAAGCCGTTGGCGGCGGCCATGGCGATGGCGGTCTGGATGGTCTCGCGGTTGAAGTAGCGGCCGTCGCCGCCGATCACCAGCGTCTCGCCGCGGAAGCCGGCCACGGAATCGAAGATCGACTGGATGAAGTTCTCGACATAGTTCCTCTGCCGGAACACCGGCACCTTCTTGCGCAGGCCGGACGTGCCGGGCCGCTGGTCGGCATAGGGCGTCGTCTCGACGATGGAGATCATCTGTGGGGAGATCATCTGTGGCCGTCCTCGTTGCTCGGCAGGCGAACGGCGCAAGCGCATTTCCGTTCCGCGTCCGCTTTCCCGCGCCCCTTCATGCCCTGCGCGCGCATCCTAGCCAAGAGCGCAAATCGCGGCGCGGCGGCGACGGCGCGCATTCAGCCCCGCTTGCGCCCGCCCTCGGCGACGAAGTGCGGATTGGCGAAGGGGGAGTCCCCCGGCGTGGCCCCCGCGCCGTAGGCGAGCGGCAGCCCGTCCAGCGTGCGCGTCGCGCCGCCGGCCGCGCGCAGCACCGCATCTCCCGCGGCCGTGTCCCACTGCATGGTGCGCCCCAGGCGCGGGTAGAGATCGGCCCTGCCGGCGGCGAGCAGGCAGAATTTCAGCGACGAGCCGATCGACACGCACTCCACCGGCCCCAGCCGGGCTATGAAGGCTTCGGTCTCCCGCGTGCGGTGCGAGCGGCTGGCGACGACGACCGGCGGGCAGGCAGGCTCGCGCACAGAGATTGCGGCGCGCTCGCGCGGCCGGTGGCCGGCGTCGGCCGTCACCGCCTCGGCGAAGCCCGGCCGGCCGAGATAGAGCTGGCCGCAGGCCGGCGCGTAGACCGCGCCGACGGCCGGCGCGCCGTCCCTGACCAGCGCGACATTGACGGTGAAGTCGTCGCCGCCGGCCACGAACTCGCGCGTGCCGTCGAGCGGATCGACCAGAAAGAACATGCCGGCCGCCGGCCGCGGCTCAAGGCCGGCCGAGGCTTCCTCCTCCGCCACCACCGGCACGCCGGGAAAATGCGCGCGCAGGCCGCAAAGCAGGATCGCCTCGGCCTCGCGGTCGGCCCGGGTGACCGGCGAGGCGTCCGCCTTGGCCTCGGCCGAGAAGCCCTCGGCCGCGATCTCCATGATGCGGCGGCCGGCATCGAGCACCAGCGGCTCGATCAGGGACAGGATCGTGGCGTCGTCGGGCAGCGTCTTCGTCATCGCCGAGGCGATAACCTTCCCCGCGCCATCCGGCAATAGGCCGGCGCGCGCTTCGGCGTTTCGTGCTCCCGCGGCGCCATGCGCGCGGACCGACATGCCATCCGCCGACCGCGCAACAGGCGGCGGCGCGCGGCAAGTTCCGTCTTTACGTCGCCGGCCGTGCGGGGTAAGGAACGCGCCATTGCCTTGGGGCGTAGCCAAGCGGTAAGGCAGCGGTTTTTGGTACCGCCATTCCCTGGTTCGAATCCAGGCGCCCCAGCCAGCGTTTCTCAAGTAATTGATTTTCTTGAGAAATTCGTAGGCTGCGAATCCTCTCCAAGCGGAAGCAAGCCTCTGTGCCCAAAACTGAGGCACAGGGCTGAGGCACATTGCGGTTGCCCGGTCCCCTTCGAGCAGGGCATCCCGCGACGGCGGTACGGCACGAAATCCAGAACCTCGTCCGCAGGGGCAACGTCTTCTATTGGCGGCCCCGCATCCCGCGCAGCTTCAACCACGCGGCAGGCGGGTATCTTTCACAGAGTCTGCGCCAGTCCGACCATATGAAGACCAAGTACATGGCGCGGCGGCTCAACGCGCTGCTGCACGACCTGAAACTGAGACCGGCACGGCACCGCCACACAATTCCTCGTGCTCCCCTTGACGGCAAGATAATGCTGTCCTATAAAGTGAGACAATGTCTCGAAAATAGAGACACAGGAGGATCGCTGCTTTGGACGGGCCACTGGCGCGCTATCATGCCGTACTCATCGCCGTGGCCGAGGCCCCGGGCGGAATGCAGTCCGCCGAGCTGGCGCGCGCGACCGGCCTGCCGCGCAGCACCGCGCATCGGCTTGCGACGTCCCTCGACGAGATCGGCTATCTGCACTGTCAACGGCGGAGTAAAAGTCGGCCATTGGGCGGCGCAAAAGTAGTCCACTTGGCGGCGCATTTGGGGAACGCCGGGAGGGCGTAGCCCGACCAGA
>QEVK01000031.1 GCA_003577315.1 Hyphomicrobiales bacterium
CCGGCGCGTGGGCCGGCCTGCGCGGCCCGTTGCGCGTCGCCCGGCCGGCCGTCGCCGAACGGGTCTGAGGCGATGCCCGCGATGCCGAAGCCGCCCTGCTCGCGGTTCCGCTCGCCGCGCTCGCCCTTGCCGGCGCGGCGCGGCGCGATGCCGGCCCGCTTGCCGGCGGCGCGGTCGTCGGGCTGCTGGTGGCCGCCGGCTGGGCGGCGACCGGCGTGCTCGGCGCCGACGATTTCGAGCCCGCGCCGCTCGCCTCGCTCACCTTCGTCGCCCCGGTGGGCGAGACGATCCAGTATGCGATGCTGGCGACGGGCATGCGCCCGTCCTTCGGCGTCGCGGTGGTGGCCGGCGTGTTCCTCGGCGCGCTCGTCGCCGCGCTTGCGTCCGGCACGGCGCGGCTGGAAGGATTTTCGAGCCCGCGGGCCATGCTGCGCGCCATGGCCGGCGGCGCGCTGATGGGCGCGGGCGGGGCGCTCGCGCTCGGCTGCTCCGTCGGCCAGGGCCTGACCGGGCTCTCGACGCTGGCGCCTGCCTCCATCGTCGCCGCCGCCGGCATCCTCGCCGGCGCGTGGGCCGGCCTGCGCGGCCCGTTGCGCGTCGCCCGGCCGGCCGTCGCCGAACGGGTCTGAGGCGATGCCCGCGATGCCGAAGCCGCCCTGCGCTCGCCGGCGCGGCCGCGCTTTGCCGGCCCGCGCCGGCGCAGGCGTCCGGCGCATGGCGGCGCGTGCCCGAGATCGCGGCGCTGGTCGGCGACGCCGAGCCGGCCGGAGGCGGCGTGACGCTCGACCTGCCCTTCGTCTCGGAGAACGGCAGCTCGGTGCCGCTTGCCGTGGCGGCCGAGGGCGCGGGCGTGCGCGCGCTCCACGTCTTCGCCCCGGCCAATCCGAGCCCGCAGGTGGCGAGCTTCCATTTCACGCCGCTGTCGCCCGTCGCGGCGGTGGAGACCCGCATCCGGCTCAACGAGAGCCAGACGGTGATCGCCGTCGCGGTGCTGGAGGACGGCGCGCTCCGCATCGCCGAGCGCGAGGTGCGCGTCACCGTCAGCGGCTGCCTGACCAGTGCCGGGACCTATGCCGGCGACAGCCTGTTCCGGGCGCGGGTGCGCGCGCCCGGACCGCTGGCGGCCGGCGAGAGCGGCGCGGTGCTGACCATGATCGGCCATCCGATGGAGACCGGCCTGCGGCCCGGCCCCGACGGCGCGTTGCTGCCGAAGCGGCTGATCGAGCGTTTCGAGGCCAGCCTCGACGGCGAGCCCGCCTTCGCCGCCGACCTCTACCGCTCGGTCGCGGCCGATCCCTACATCAAGTTCCGGATTGCGCCGCGCGCCTCGGGCCGGCTCGCCCTGTCGTGGCGGGAGGATACCGGCCATGTCGTGACCGCGGGGGCCGACGTCACCGTCGGATGAAGCGGAAGGGCCGGCGATACCGGCCCCTTGTCAGCTCATCGCATGCTGAAGCGGATCGGCACCACGATGGTGCGGTTGACGCCCGGCGGCGGCGCGGGCACGGGCGAGGCGCGGCGCACCAGCGCCACCACTTCCTCGTCCAGCGCCGGCACGCCCGACGAGCGCAGCAGCGACACCGACTGCACGTTGCCCGAGCCGTCGATGGTGAAGCGCACCTGCGCCGTGCCCTGCTGGCCCTGCCGCCTGGCCGCGGCCGGGTAGCGCTTGCGCCGCTCCAGATGCGAGGCGACGCGGGCCTGCCAGCGCGCCGGCGACACCGATGCCGACGCGCCGCTGCTGTTTTGCGGCGCAGCCGCCCGCGGCGCCTCGGCCGGCGCCTGCACCTGCGCCTTCCGCGTCTCGGCCGAGGGCTTCTGCTTCGCCTTCGCCGGCTCCGGCTTCCTGCGCGGCTTCTCCTTCGGCTTCTCCCGCCTGGCCTCTTCCTTGCGCGGCGGCTCGGGCCGCGCCTGCGGCAGCGGCAGCTCGACGGGGTCGAGCGCGGCCACCTGCTCCTCGACCGGCTCGACCGGCTCCGGCTCCACGGCCTCGGCGGTCTCCACCGGCTCGACCGCCTCGGGCGGGGTCTCCTCGGCCTCCACGACCTTCTCGGGCTCGACGGGCTCGACGGCCTCCGCGACCTCGACCTCCTCGACGGTCTCGACCGGCACGTCCTCGGCCGCCTCGGCGTCTACCTCGTCGGGCGCGATCTGCTCCTCCACCGCCGCCGGCGCCATCGGCACGGCGGCGAGGTCGATCATGATCGCCGCCGGCTCGGGCATGCTGGCCGGCGCCGGCCGCTCCTGCATCAGCCACCATCCGGCCGCGCCGTGCGCGGCCATCACCACCGTGCCGGCGAATATCCACAGCACGACCGCCGACGCCGAGGTGCCGGCGAGCTGGCGCGACCAGGCGATGTCGGGCCGCGGGCTCATCCGTCATGCGCCTCCGTCGCGCCGTCCGCGCCCGCCTCGGCCACGCCCTCGAGGCCGACCAGCGCGATCTTGAGGTAGCCCGCCGCGCGCAGGAGGTTCATCACGTTCATCAGGTCGCCATAGGCGACCGCCTTGTCGGCGCGCAGGAAGACGCGGGCCTCCTTGTCGCCGCCGGTGAAGCGGTCGAGCGCGGCCCTCATGTCGATATGGGCGACCGGCTCGTTGCCCACCGTCACCGACAGATCCTGCTGCACCGTCACGTAGAGCGGCTCGTCGGGGCGCGGCTGCGGCGCGGCCGACGAGGTCGGCAGGTCGACATTGACGTCGACCGTGGCCAGCGGCGCCGCCACCATGAAGATGATGAGCAGCACCAGCATCACGTCGATGAACGGCGTGACGTTGATCTCGTGGTTCTCCTGAAGCTCGTCGCGCTCGGCGCCGGCGTTGAGGCTTCCGGCCATGGCCCGCCCTCCTATTCCGCCGCCCGCGCCATCGCGTGCCCGGCCTCGGGCACGGCGCGGCGGTCGATGTCGCGGCTGACCAGCCGCTCCACCGCGGCCGAGGCGTCGGCGAGCAGCAGGCGGTAGCCGGCGATCGAGCGGGCGAAGACGTTGTAGACGACGACGGCGGGAATGGCCGCCACCAGGCCGAGCGCGGTGGCGAGCAGCGCCTCGGCGATGCCGGGCGCGACCACGGCGAGGTTGGTGGTCTGCGCCTCCGAGATGCCGATGAACGAGTTCATGATGCCCCACACCGTGCCGAACAGGCCGACGAAGGGCGCGGTCGAGCCGATGGTGGCGAGCACGCCGGTGCCGCGCGTCATGCGCCGGCCGGCCTGGGCCTCGATGCGCGACAAATGCGACGTCACCCGCTCCTTGAGGCCCGGCGCGCCGCCATGGGCGAGCATGGAGCGCGAGGCTTCCATCTCGTGCGCGGCCGCGCGCACCATCAGCGCCGTCGGCCCGGCCTTGGCCTCCAGCGAGCGCACGGCGTCGGGCAGGCTGGCCGCCTCGACGATGCGCTTCAGCCCGCGGCCGGCGCGCGCCCTGGCGCCGGCGAGCTCCAGCGTCTTGGCCAGCCACACCGTCCAGGTGATCAGCGAGGCGATGGCGAGCCCGATCATCACCGCCTTGACCACCCAGTCGGCGGCCATGAACATGCCCCAGGGCGACAGGTCGTGCGGCAGCGTCGCGTCGCGCCCGGCCACGTCCGCCGGCGGCAGTTCGGCTTCGGCGGCCGGCGCCTGAAGCGTCGGGGCAGGTTGGGCCGGTCGGGCCTGCGGCGGCGCGGGCTGTTCGGCGGCGGGGGGAGGGACGGCGGCTTCCTGCGCCAGAGCCGCGGGGCTCGAAACGAGGGCCGCCGCAAGCAGCGCCCCCAGCATCGGCCCGCACATCCGCAGAGCCGGGCCGCGGCCGCGCGCACTCTTTACCACGATAGACGACATTCTGGCACTTTCCGCTTTCGCATACTGTCCGGTGTCCGTCCGTCGCGGATGCCCTGTCACATCCGGCCGCGACATGCAACCTCCGGGCGCCCGGTCGGACGCAAAAACACGACTAAAACAATCATGTTTTTTTTGGAAGTCGATTTTACGGGAATTTGATGGCGGCATCGCCGCGCGCGTTGACGCATGGGCCAACCGGCGCTAGCACCGTCAATGGAAACGGTTCCGCCGCGAGGCGGATGAAAAGGGAACGCGGTGCGACCGGACGATCCGGCCAAGGCCGCGGCTGCCCCCGCAACTGTAACCGTTGAGCCATCTTCCGAATGCCACTGGCCCCTGGGGGCCGGGAAGGCGGGAGACGGGCGATGACACGGAAGCCAGGAGACCTGCCGTTCCAGTCACCCTGTCCGCATACGAGGGGTATGCGGGCGCGGCCGTCCGTAGCGGTGACACGACGTAGTGTTGCCGCATGCGAAACGGGCCGGGCGGTTCATCCCCTTTGCTTCTTTCGATGCGGTTCTTGCAACGCCCGCAGGCGCGCCGCGCTTGCCGGCATCGTTCAGGGGACCGACATGAACAGGATATTCGTTTCCACAGCCAGCGCCCTGGCCCTGATGGCGGGCGCCGCGCAGGCGCAGGATGCCGACACCGCCGAGACCGGCGTCACCACGCTCGAGGCGATCTCCGTCACCGCCAACCGCACGCCGACCGAGAAAGGCAAGGTCGGCTCCAAGGTCGACGAGGTGACGAAGGACGAGATCGAGGAGAGATCGTTCCTGTCGCTGACGGACTACCTCACCCGCCTTCCCGGCGTCTCGATCTCGTCGAACGGCGGCATCGGCAACACGAAGCGCATCTTCATCCGCGGCGCGCCGGGCAAGTACGTCAAGACCCTGTACAACGGCATCGACATCTCCGACCCGGCCAACACCCAGATCCAGACCCATTTCGAGCATCTGCTGACGGGCGGCATCGCCGGGATCGAGGTGCTGAAGGGCTCGCAGAGCACGCTCTACGGCTCGAATGCCATCGCCGGCCTCGTCGACGTCACCACGCTCGGCGAGGTCGGGGACGGCATCGGCCACACGGTCGAGCTGGAGGGCGGCTCGTTCGGCACGGTCAGGGGTCGCTACGGCCTTGCCGGGGCGGGCGGCGGCTCGCGGATCGCCGCCAACGCCTCCGGCTTCCGCACCGACGGCATCTCGTCGGCCGACGGCTTTCCCGAGCGCGACGGCTACGACAACCTGACGCTCGACCTCGCCGCCGAGCACCGCATCAACGAGGCCTTCTCCGTGTTCGGCTCCCTGCTCTACGTCGACGCCAGGGCCGCGTATGACGACGACGGCGCCGACAACCTCGTCAACCAGGGCGTGAGCGAGATGATGGCCGGCCGCGTCGGCTTCAACCTCGACCTGATGGACGGGCGGCTGAAGAACACCGTCTCCGTCCAGGGCTTCCAGATGGACCGGCAGGACACCACCGAGTTCTTCGGCGCGATCTCGACCGCCCGCTATGTCGGCAAGCGCCAGAAGTTCGACTGGCAGGGCTCGTTCGAGGTGAGCGACGCCGTGCTGCTGCAATATGGCGCCGACCACGAGCGGCAGCAGGCCGATGTCGTCGCCTGGTCGTCGGTCGACGGCAAGTACGACCTGAGCGGCGTCTGGGGCCAGGCGGTGATCAGCCCGGTCGAGAACGTCGTCGTCACCGCCGGCCTGCGCCACGACGAGCATTCCGGGTTCGGCGGCCACACCACATGGCGCGGCACGGCCTCCTACCTCCTCGACGGGCTCGGCACGCGGCTTCACGCCTCGGCCGGGACGGGCTTTCGCGCCCCGAGCCTGGCCGAGCTCTACGAAACCCCCTCGGGCAACCCCGGCCTCAGGCCGGAAACCAGCGCCAGCTTCGATTTCGGCGTCGAGCAGAGCTTCGCCGGCGGCCGGTTCACCGCCGACGTCACCTATTTCCAGCTCGACGTGAACGACCAGATCGTGTCGCGGTGGCCCGCCCCCTACGAGCAGGTGCCGGGCACCACGCGCTCGCGCGGCGTCGAGGCCTCCTTCGCCTGGGCCGCCACCGGCTGGCTGGATGTCGCCGGTTCGTACACCTACACCGATTCCAGGGTGGAGAACGGCGAGCGCAACCTCTATGTGCCGCGCCACGCCCTGGTGCTGTCGGCGTCGGCGCGGCCGGCGGAGAAGTGGACGGTGAGCGCCGACCTGAAATACGTCTCGGGCACGGTGGGCGCCGTGTTCCCGCCGCCCACCTTCGCCCAGACCCGCGTCGCCATGGACGACTATGTCCTGCTCAACACCAGGGTCGCGTATCAGGTGACCGATTCGACGCAGATTTACGTGCGCGGCGAGAACCTGCTCGACCAGGACTATCAGGTGATACCGGGCTACGGCACGCCGGGGATCGCCGCCTATGCGGGGTTCAAGGCGAAGTTCTAGCCTCGACGAACGACGGGAGCCCCGCCTTGCGCGGGGCTTCCCTTCTCAGCCGAAGAAGAACAGGCTGGCCAGCACGAAGACGGGGATCAGCACCGCGCCCGACCACAGCATGTAGCCGAAGAAGCTCGGCATGTTGACGCCCGCCCCGCGCGCGATGGCGTAGACCATGAAGTTGGGCGCGTTGCCGATATAGGTGTTGGCGCCCATGAACACCGCGCCGGCCGAGATCGCCACCAGCGTGCTCGACAGGCCCGTCATCAGCGCCTGCGGGTCGCCGCCCGCCATCTCGAAGAAGACGAGATAGGTCGGCGCGTTGTCGAGGAAGGACGACAGCACCCCCGTCAGCCAGAAATAGGCGAGGTTGTCGGGCGTTCCGTCCGCGCCGGTGACGAGCGCGACCAGCGGCCCGAACGCGCCGTCGAGCCCGGCCTGGAGGATGGCGATCACCGGCACGATGCAGATGAAGATGCCGGCGAACAGCTTGGCCACTTCCAGGATGGGCCCCCAGTTGAAGCCGTTGGCGGCGCGGTACTCCTTGCTCGACACGGCGAGCGAGACGAAGGCGAGCGCGACGATGATGGCGTCGCGCAGAAGGTTCTGCCATTCGACCACGACGCCGGCGATGGCGATGCCGCCGCCCGGCTTCCACATGCCCGACATCAGGATGGCGGCGATCACGCCGGCGAGCAGCGGCAGGTTGACGAGCCCGCGCACGCGCACCCGCGAATCGGGCGTCGGGTCCTTGATCCTCGGCAGCCCGCCCTCGCGGCGGTAGAGGATGCTGTCGAGCGCGAAGAAGACGGCGAGCACGATGCCGCCGACGAACAGCGTCTCGGGCCACAGATGCGTCGTGGTCCAGAAGAAGTCGACGCCGCGCAGGAAGCCGAGGAACAGCGGCGGGTCGCCCAGCGGCGTCAGCGAGCCGCCGATGTTGGAGACGAGGAAGATGAAGAAGACGACGACGTGGACGTTGTGGCGGCGGTCGTCGTTGGCGCGGATGACCGGGCGGATCATGATCATCGACGCGCCCGTGGTGCCGACCACGGACGCCATCAGCGCGCCGATCAGGAGCAGCGCGGAGTTGGTGAGCGGCGTGCCGCGGATGTTGCCCGACACCAGGATGCCGCCGGCGATGGTGAACAGCGCGAACAGGAGGATGATGAAGGACATGTACTCGGCGAGTATCGCGTGCGCCACGGCCTCCAGCGCGGCGGAGAAGCCGTAGGCCAGCGCCAGCGGCACCGCCACCAGCACGGCCCAGAAGGCGGCGATCTTGCCGTAGTGGTGCTCCCAGAAATGCGGGAAGAACAGCGGGCCGGAGGCGATGGACAGCAGGATGCCGGCAAAGGGGATGGCCCACAAAAGCGACATCGACCCGCCCGGAAGCCCGTGCGCCTCGGCCGCCTGCGCCGAGGTCGCAGCAAGGCAGGCCAGCGCCAGCGCCGACATCCTCTTCACATGCCGCATCGCCCTCTCCTTTCGTATGTTTGTCCCGTATGCGTCCCGCGAGGTGCCCTGTCTTAACCGTCCGCCCTGCGCGGTTGAAGCGGAATCGACGCTTGCGCGTCCGATTCCGTCGCGGTGGGGCAATTCGCGCCCTTTGCCTTTGGCGGCGAAGCGATTAAGAAGCGGCTGAACAGGCAAGCCAATGGAGAGCAAGCCGATGACGTCCGTCGTGAAGGTTCCCCCGCTCGTCACCGTTTTCGGCGGTTCCGGTTTCATCGGCCGCCATGTCGTGCGCGCGCTCGCCCGCCGCGGCTACCGCGTGCGCGCCGCCGTGCGCAACCCGAATCTGGCCCTCCACCTCCTGCCGCTCGGCAATGTCGGGCAGATCCAGCCCGTGCAGGCGAACCTGCGCATGCGCTGGTCGGTGGACCGCGCCGTGCAGGGGGCGGACTGCGTCGTCAACCTCGTCGGCATCCTGCACGAGGGCGGCCGCCAGACCTTCAACGCCGTGCAGGATTTCGGCGCCCGCGCCGTGGCCGAGGCGGCCAGGGCGCAGGGCGCGAAGCTGGTCCATGTCTCGGCCATCGGCGCCGACGCCGCCTCGCGGGCAGCCTATGCCCGCACCAAGGCGGCCGGAGAGAAGGCCGTGCTGGACACGGTCAAGGACGCCGTCGTCTTCCGCCCCTCGATCGTGTTCGGGCCGGAGGACGCCTTCTTCAACCGCTTCGCGGCGATGAGCCGCGTCTCGCCCGTCCTGCCGCTGATCGGCGGCGGCAGGACGAAGTTCCAGCCGGTCTATGTCGGCGACGTCGCCGAGGCCATCGCGCGCGCCGTCGACGGAAAGGTCGCGGGCGGCCGCGTCTACGAGCTCGGCGGGCCGGAGGTGCGCAGCTTCCGCGAGCTGATGGAGGAGATGCTGTCCGTCGTCGGCCGCAGGCGCCTGCTGGTTTCCGTGCCGTGGTGGGTGGCCAGGCTTCAGGGCAGCGTTCTCGGCCTCCTGCCCAACCCGCCGCTCACCGCCGGCCAGGTCGAGATGCTGAAGACCGACAACGTCGTCTCGGAGGCCGCGCGCAGCGAGGGCCGCACGCTGGAAGGGCTCGGCATCGCCCCGCAGGCGACCGAGGCGATCCTGCCCACCTATCTGTGGCAGTACCGGCCGGCCGGCCAGTTCACCAAGACCACGCTCGCCTGATCCGCGCCGTTCCCCGGATAGGCTCGTGACGCTCGCCGCGCTTCTGCCAGACGGTCTCGGCGCGGGGGCGGCGCTGCTGCTCGTCGTCGCCTCCTTCTTCACCTCGGCGCTGACGGCCGCATTCGGCGTCGGCGGCGGCGTCGCCATGCTGGCGCTCATGGGCCTGTTCGTGCCGGTCGCGGCGCTGATTCCCGTCCACGGCGCGGTGCAGCTCGGCTCCAACACCGGCCGCGCCTGGCACCAGCGCGCGCATGTGCGCCGCGACGTCTTCGGCCCCTTCCTCGCCGGCTCGCTGGCCGGCGCGGTGGCCGGCGCGTTCGTCGTGGTCCAGCTTCCCGATGCGCTGCTGAAGCTCATCCTCGGCGGTTTCGTCATTGCCGTGACATGGACGAGGATTCCGGGCTTCGACAAGCTGTCGCGCGCCGGCCTCGCCGTGGGCAGCGCGGTGACGGCGCTGGTGACGATGTTCGTCGGCGCCACCGGGCCGCTGCTTTCGGCCTTCTTCGCGCAACTGATGCCCGACGACCGCAAGGCGCTCGTCGCCACCCATGCCGCGGGCATGACGGTGCAGCATTTCCTGAAGGTGGTGGTGTTCGGCGTCGCCGGCTTCGCCTTCGCCGCCTGGCTGCCGCTGGTGGCGGCGATGATCGCCTCGGGCTATCTCGGCACCGTCCATGGCAGCGCCTGGCTGGAGCGCCTGCCGGAAGAGACCTTCCGCCGCTGGTTCAGGGTCGGCATCACCGTGCTGGCGCTCGACATGATCCGCCGCGGGCTCGCGGCGTATCTGTGACCGCTCAGCCGAAGACGTAGAGCGCGACGAGACCGGCCGTGCCGACGAGCAGCCGCCACCAGCCGAACGGCGCGTAGCCGCGCCGCGACACGAAGTCGAGCAGGCTGCGCACCACCAGCACCGCAGCCAGGAAGGCGCAGACGAAGCCGGTGGCGATGATCGGAAGATCCGCCGCCGAAAGCGCGTCGCGGTTCTTGAAAAGGTCGTAGGCGAAGGCGCCGGCCATGGTCGGCATGGCGAGGAAGAACGAGAACTCCGCCGCCGAGCGCTTGTCGGCGCCCAGAAGCAGCGCGCCGACGATGGTCGCGCCCGAGCGCGACACGCCGGGAACCATGGCGAGGCACTGGAACAGGCCGATGCGGAAATAGACCGACAGCGGGAACCGCGCGGCGTCGGTGTATTTCGGCGCGACGGCGCGCCGGTCCACCCACAGCAGCACGAAGCCGCCGAGGATCAGCATGATGCAGATCAGCGCCGGCGTCTCGAACAGCACGGTCTTGATGAAGCCGTGGGCGGCGGCCCCGATGACCGCCGCCGGCAGGAAGGCGATCAGGATGCCGGCGACGAAGGTGCGCGTGGCGGGGTCCGACGGCAGCTTGACGAGCATGTCCCACAGCCGCGAGAAATAGACCGACAGGATGGCCAGGATGGCGCCGAGCTGGATCAGCACCTCGAACGCCTTGCCGGTGGAGCGGAAGCCCATGAAGTGGCCGGCGAGCAGGATGTGGCCGGTGGACGAGACGGGAATGAACTCCGTCAGCCCCTCGAGAATGCCGAGCAGCGCGGCCCCGACGATCGTCTGTTCGCTCATTGCTGCTCCGTGGCTTCTCCGGCTGCTCGCCTGTGGCGGCTCGCTTGTCAGGGGGTGGATGAGCGCCTATAGGACGGGGCTGGCCCGGCGCCCGACTCGAAAAACGGGTCCGAGACTTAGCCCCGCCGCCGCAAAAAAGCCAGAGCGTTGCGTTCCCGAGTAGCCATGCTGACCCTGTTCCATCACCCCCTGTTCGCTGCCTGCCGTTTCGTGCGCCTCTCCTTCGGCGAGTATGGCGAGGAGCTGGCGCTGATCGAGGAAAAGCCCTGGCAGCGCCGCCGGGAGTTCCTGGCGCTGAACCCCGCCGCCACCTTGCCGGTGCTTCTGGCCGAGGGCGACCAGCCGATCGTCGGCGCCACCGTCATCGCCGAGTATCTCGACGAGACGCGCGGCGTGCTCAAGCGCGAGCGCCGGCTGATGGCCGAGGATCCGCTGGCGCGGGCCGAGATCCGCCGCCTCGTCGACTGGTATCTCGTCAAGCTGGAGGCCGACGTGGCGCGCCATCTGGTGCGCGAGCGCGTGCTGAAGCCGGTGATGGGGGCGGAGTTCGGCGGCGGCTCGCCCGATTCGGCGGCGATCCGCGCCGCGCGCGCCAATATCCGCCAGCACCTGAAATACACCAACTGGCTGGCCGGTACGCGCAACTGGCTGGCCGGCACGCGGCTCTCCTATGCCGACATGGCGGCGGCCGCGTCGCTGTCGGTGCTCGACTATCTGGGCGAGGTGGCATGGGCCGACTATCCGGCCGCCAAGGACTGGTACACGCGCATGAAGTCGCGCCCCTCCTTCCGGCCGCTGCTTCTCGACAGGGTGCGCGGGCTGTCGCCGGCCTCCCACTACGGGGACCTCGACTTCTGATGGCCGGCGCGTCGGGCCCGTCTTCAGCGGACCGGCTTCGCGCCTTCATCGACGCCGAGGCGGGCAGGCTCGGCTTCGACGCGGTCCGGGTGACGACGCCCGATTCGATCCCGCTGGTGCCCGGACACCTCGCGCTCTATGTCGGAAGCGGCCACCACGGCACCATGGAGTGGATGGCCGAGACGGCCGCGCGGCGCGGCGACCCGCGCGTGCTGTGGCCCGACGTGCGCTCCATCGTCATGCTGGCCATGAACTACGGCCCCGACCGCGACCCGCTGGAGCTGCTTTCGCGCAAGGATCGCGGCGCGATCTCCGTCTATGCCCGCCACCGCGACTATCACGACGTCATCAAGGGCCGGCTGAAGGAGGTGGCGCAGAAGCTCGCCGCCCGCAGCGGCGCCGGGGTCAAGGTGTTCGTCGACACCGCGCCGGTGACGGAAAAGCCGCTCGCCGCCGCCGCCGGCATCGGCTGGCAGGGCAAGCATACCTGCCTCGTCAGCCGCGACTTCGGCGCCTGGCTGTTCCTCGGCTCGATCTTCACCACCGCCGAGCTCGCCCCCGACGAGCCCGAGCCCGACCGCTGCGGCTCGTGCCGCGCCTGCCTCGACATCTGCCCCACGAACGCCTTCCCCGCGCCCTACCGCATCGATGCGCGCCGCTGCATCTCCTACCTCACCATCGAGCTGAAGGGCCCGATCCCGCACGAGTTCCGCAAGGCGATCGGCAACCGCATCTATGGCTGCGACGACTGCCTCGCCGTGTGTCCGTGGAACAAGTTCGCGCAACGGGCCTCCGAGACCAAGCTCGCGGCGCGCGCGGACTTGCAGGAGCCGCGCCTGGCCGACCTGCTGACGCTCGACGATGCCGGTTTCCGCGCGCTGTTCTCCGGCTCGCCGGTCAAGCGCATCGGCCGCGACCGCTTCATCCGCAACGTGCTGATCGCCGCCGGCAATTCGGGCGAGGTCGCGCTGGTGCCGCAGGTCCGCGCCCTCGCCGGCGACGCCTCGCCGCTGGTGCGCGGCGCGGCCGTGTGGGCGCTGGCCGAGCTTGCCGGCCCGCAAGCCGTCGCCGGCCTTCGCGACGCCGACGCCGACGTCGCGGCCGAGATTGCCCATGTCCTCGGCGAACAGGGGCGCCGCGCCGGGACGGGATGCTGACGGCCGCCCCCGGCGCCTGTTATGATTCGCTTAACCTTGTGGCGGCCATGCTGCGGCGGGGCGCGCGGTTTCTGGTCGGAGGCATGCGATGGCATTGAAGGCGACGGTTCGCGGCATCGCTGTCGCGCTTGCCGGGCTCGGCGCGCTGGCCGCCGCGCTCCTTCCCGCGCCTGCGGCCGCCGACCCGCTCGCCAAGGACGTGTTCGGCGCGCAGCGCCTGCCGGCGGCGACGAAGCCGGCCGCGCACGGCTTCTATTCCAAGGGCTGCTTCTCCGGGGGCGTGGCGATCGCCGCCGACGGGCCGAACTGGCAGGCCATGCGCCTGTCGCGCAACCGCCGCTGGGGCCATCCCGACATGATCGCGCTCATCGAGCGCCTGTCGCGCGAGGCCGCGAAGGACGGCTGGCCCGGCCTCCTGGTCGGCGACATCTCGCAGCCGCGCGGCGGGCCGATGCTGAGCGGCCACGCCTCGCACCAGCTCGGCCTCGACGCCGACATCTGGTTCGTGCCGATGCCGACGCAAGGCCGGCTCCCGGCCGCCCGGCGCGAGACCATGGAGTTCGTCTCGATGCTGAAGCCGAACTCGCTCCGTGTCGACGACCGCAAATGGACGCCGGCCCACGCCGCCGTGCTGAAGCGCGCGGCAAGCTACGGCAATGTCGAGCGCATCCTCGTCCATCCCGGCATCAAGAAGAAGCTGTGCGACACGGTCACCGGCGACCGCTCCTGGCTGCGCAAGGTGCGCCCGTTCTGGGGCCACGATTCGCATTTCCACGTCCGCATCGGCTGCCCCGCCGGCTCGCCCGGCTGCAAGGGGCAGGAGGCCGCGCCGAAGGGCGAGGGCTGCGACGCCTCGCTCGCCTGGTGGTTCACCGAGGAGCCGTGGCGGCCGGCCAAGGGGCCGCAAAAGCCGCGCGCCCGCGACGTCATGCGCCTGTCGGCGCTGCCGGCGGCCTGCCGGGCCGTGCTCGACGCGCCGGCCCCGGCCTCGGAAGCCGCGGTCACGGTGGGCGGCGGCGCCGTCGTCGCCGCCTCCGGTGTCGCGCCGGTGGGGAGCGCATCGGCGGCCAGCGCCTTCGCGCCGACGCCCGAGCGCGCCATTCCGCTGCCCTTCCCGCGTCCCGGCGACTGAAGGGCGGCCCGAACGGCGGCGCCGTGCTTGACTCTGCCGCGGACGCCACCCTAAACGAGTGCTCTAAACCGATTTAGCGCCCTCTGGAGCGGCCGGACCATGCTGAAATTCCCGGTTCTGATCGGCGACATCGGCGGCACCAATGCCCGCTTCGCGATCCTGCTCGACGCCTATGCCGAGCCGAGGGAGTTTCCGGGCGTGCGCACCGCCGACTTCGCCTCGCTCGACGCGGCCATCGAGGCCGCCGTGCTCGACAAGACCTCGGTGCGGCCGCTGTCGGCGCTGCTGGCGGTCGCCGGGCCCGTCGACGGCGACGAGATCGCGCTCACCAACCATGGCTGGGTGGTGCGGCCGCGGGCGATGTTCGAGACGCTGGGGCTCGAGGAGGTCGTGGTGCTCAACGACTTCGAGGCCCAGGCGCTCGGCGTCGTGGCGCTGGGGCCGCAGCACATGGAGAAGATCGGCGGCGGCGAGGCCGAGGAGGAGGCGAGCCGCGTCGTGCTCGGCCCCGGCACGGGGCTGGGCGTCGCCGGTCTCGTCCATGCCCGCCATATGTGGATACCCGTGCCGGGCGAGGGCGGCCATGTCGACATCGGCCCGCGCTCGCCGCGCGACTTCGCCGTCTTCCCGCATATCGAGGCCATCGAGGGCCGCATCTCGGCCGAGCAGATGCTGTGCGGGCGCGGCCTCGTCAACCTCTACCGCGCCGTCGCCGCCGCCGACGGCGTCGAGCCGCGCCTTTCCGCGCCGGCCGAGATCACCGCCGCCGCGCTGTCGGGCGGCGATGCCGTCGCGGCTGAGGCGCTCGGCGTCTTCGTCACCTGCCTCGGCCGGCTCGCCGGCGACATGGCGCTGGTCTTCATGAGCCGGGGCGGCGTGTTCCTGACCGGCGGCATCGTCCAGAAGATCGTGCCGGCGCTGAAGGACGGCCGCTTCCGCGCCGCCTTCGAGGACAAGGCCCCGCACAGCGCGCTGATGCGGGCGATGCCGGTCCATGTCGTCACCCATCCGCTCGCCGCGCTGGCCGGCCTTGCCGCCTATGCGCGCACGCCCGCGCGCTTCGGCGTCGAGACCGAGGGCCGGCGCTGGACCAGCGCCTGATCGCGGGGCCGAACGGCGGGGGCCGATCGCCGCGCCTTCGATTTCGCGATTGCGCGCGGCGCCGCGACAGGGCATAGCGCTCCACGAACCGGCGCGCGCCAAGGAAGAAATCGGCCAGGGAAGGCAAGGCTTGACGGCGGACGACAACAGGCAGGCGAAACCGGCGCGCGGCGAGATACTGCCGGTGCTGAAGCGCGTCATCGCGGAGAACGCGCGCGACTATCTCGGCCTCTACGTGCTCGCCGTCGTGTGCCTGCTGGCGGTGGCGGCGGCCACGGCCGCCATTCCGTGGGTGATGCCGCCGCTGATCGACGAGGTGTTCTACGAGCGCCGCTTCGACCTCGTGCCGTGGATCTGCGGCGCCGTCGTCGCCGTCTTCCTCGTGCGGGGGCTCGCCTCCTACGGCCAGACCGTGCTGCTCGCCAGGATCGGCAACAACCTCGTCGCCCGCTACCAGAAGCGCATCTTCGACCACCTGATGCGGCTCGGCCTCGACTATTACGGCAGCGAGCGCTCCGGGCGGCTGGCCGCCCAGATCAACGAGAACGTGCTCGGCATCCGCGACATGCTGTCGATGACGCTGCGTTCGCTCGCCGGCGACGCGGTGATGCTGCTGGCGCTGGTCGGCGCCATGATCTCGCTCGATCCGATGCTGTCGCTGATCTCGCTGCTGATCGGCCCGCCGCTGGTCTTCGCCGTCAACGCCATCATGCGCCGGCTGCGGCGGGTGGCGCGGCAGGCCGTCGAGGTCAACGCCCGCCTCGTCGGCGCCATGCAGGAGGCGACGCAGGGCATCGCCGTGGTCAAGGCCTTCACGATGGAGGAGCAGCTTTCGGCGAAGATGGCCGGGCTGATCGCCGAGGCCGAGGGCAAGGCCAACAAGATCGTCAAGGTGTCGGAGCGCGTGACGCCGATCTCGGAGCTGCTCGCCGGCTTCGCCGTCTCCGGCGTCATCGCCTATGCCGCATGGCGCGTCACCTCCGCCGGCATCCCGCCGGGCTCGGTGTTCGGCTTCATCACCGCGCTGCTGCTCGCCTACGATCCCGCCCGGCGGCTGGCGCGCGTCCAGGTCGGCCTCGAGCGGTCGCTGGTCAACGCGCGCATGATCTACGAGCTGCTCGACGCCGACCCCGGCGAGCGCGACCGCCCGGGGGCGCCTGCGCTGGCCGTGGCCGGCGGCGAGGTGCGCTTCGACCGGGTCTCCTTCGCCTACGTGCCCGGCCAGCCGGTGCTGCACGAGGTCTGCTTCGTGGCCGAGGCCGGGCGGACGACGGCGCTGGTCGGCGGCTCGGGCGCGGGCAAGTCCACCCTTCTTTCCCTGCTGGAGCGGTTCCATTCCCCGTCCTCGGGCGCGATCCTCATCGACGGGCAGGACATAGAAGGCGTCTCGCGCGCCTCGCTGCGCGCCTCGCTCGCCTATGTCTCGCAGCAGCCCTACCTGTTCGAGGGCAGCGTGCGCGACAACATCCGCTACGGCCGGCCGGGCGCCAGCGACGCCGAGGTCGAGGAGGCCGCGCGCCTCGCCTATGCCGACGACTTCGTGCGCCGCATGCCGCAGGGCTACGACACGCCCGTGGGCGAGAACGGGGCGTCGCTGTCGGGCGGCCAGCGTCAGCGCCTGTCGATCGCCCGCGCCATCCTGCGCGACGCGCCGATCCTGCTGCTCGACGAGGCGACCTCGGCGCTCGACGCGCAGTCGGAGGCCGCCGTGCAGCAGGCGCTGCGCGCGGCGATGAAGGGCCGCACCACCATCGTCATCGCCCACCGGCTGTCGACCGTGGCCGACGCCGACCGCATCGTGGTGCTGGAAGGCGGCTGCGTGGTCGAGGAGGGCACGCATGCCGGGCTTCTCGCCGATCCGGCCGGCGCCTATGCGCGGTATCACAGGTTCCAGGGCAGGGCCTCCGCCACCGCGGCGGACGGCACGAAGGAGGGCGCGGCATGAGCATGGGACTGGTCGTCGTGGGCGCCGGCGGCCGCATGGGCCGCACGCTGGTGCGCACCATCCACGAGACGCCCGGCGCGGCGCTCGCCGGCGCGGTCGAGCGGCCGGGCTCGCCCTTCCTCGGCAAGGACGCGGGCGAGCTGGCCGGCGTCGGCCGGCTCGGCGTCGCGGTCGGCGACGACCCGCTGTCCGCCTTCGCCCGCGCCGACGGCGTCCTCGACTTCACCGCGCCGGCCGCGACGGTGGAGTTTTCCGGCTACGCCGCGCAGGCGCGCATCGTCCACGTCATAGGCACCACCGGCTGCTCGGCCGCGGACGAGGCGAGGATCGCCGCCGCCGCCCGCCACGCCACCATCGTCAAGTCGGGCAACATGAGCGTCGGCGTCAACCTGCTCGCCGCCCTGGTCGAGCGGGCGGCCCGCGCCCTGCCGGCCGGCGAGTTCGACATCGAGGTGCTGGAGATGCACCACCGCCACAAGGTCGACGCGCCCTCGGGCACGGCGCTGCTGCTCGGCGAGGCGGCGGCGCGCGGCCGCGACGTCGCGCTGGCCGACAACAGCGTGCGCGTGCGCGACGGCCACACCGGCCCGCGCGAGACGGGCTCCATCGGCTTCGCCACGCTGCGCGGCGGCTCGGTGATCGGCGAGCATTCGGTGCTGTTCGCGGGAACGGGCGAGCGCATCGTGCTGTCGCACCACGCCGAGGACCGCTCGCTGTTCGCGCGCGGCGCCGTCACCGCCGCGCTGTGGGCGCGCGGCAGGAAGCCGGGCCTTTATTCGATGCGCGACGTGCTCGGCCTCTGACCCCACCCCTTCCCACGCAGAAAAGCAGGAGAACCCCATGTCCGGAACGCTGGTCCTCGTCCGTCACGGCCAGAGCGAGTGGAACCTGAAGAACCTGTTCACCGGCTGGCGCGACCCCGGCCTGACGGCGCAGGGCCACGACGAGGCGAAGGAGGCCGGCCGCAAGCTCGCCGCGCGCGGGCTGAAGTTCGACATCGCCTATACCTCGGCGCTTGCCCGCGCGCAGGTGACGTGCCGGCACATCCTCGACGCGGTCGGCCAGCCCGATCTGGAGACCGTGCGCGACCTCGCCCTCAACGAGCGCGACTACGGCGACCTTTCCGGCCTCAACAAGGACGACGCGCGCGCCAGGTGGGGCGAGGAGCAGGTGCATGTCTGGCGCCGCTCCTACGATGTGCCGCCGCCGGGCGGCGAGAGCCTGCGCGACACCGGCGCGCGGGTGTGGCCCTATTACATGCACGTCATCCAGCCGCATGTGCTGCGCGGCGAGACGGTGCTGGTCGCCGCCCACGGCAACTCGCTGCGCGCGCTCATCATGGCGCTCGACGGCCTGACCGGCGAGGAGGTGGTCAGGCTGGAGCTCGGCACCGGCGTGCCGATCGTCTACCGGCTCAACGCCGATTCGACGGTCGCCTCGAAGGAAATCCTGCAAGGCTGAGCAAGCCTGCGAGATTGTCGTTGACAGTACGCGCGCGCCCGCCTACATCGGCGGCGCACCGCGCATGAACCCGGCGCCAGACGCCGGACCTTCATGCAACCACCTGCCCAGGTGGCGGAATTGGTAGACGCGCACGGTTCAGGTCCGTGTGCCGCGAGGCGTGGAGGTTCGAGTCCTCTCCTGGGCACCAGTAACTCATCCAGCATCGTCCGCTGATGTCTCAAAAAGCCCGGATTTCCGGGCTTTTTTGCTATCTGGCGTCTGCCGGCGACCACCGCCGTCTCTTGGTATCTGGACCTTCTTTTTGGTACTTTCCATGGTATGTTCCTCAAATGTCCCTTTTGTGGATTGGAGAAGTACCAAGAAGGACGGGAAAAATGACGCTATCAGAAGCATTTACGAGATCGGTGAATCCCCCTTGAGAGCGTGAAAAAGTATAGCGACGGAGGTGGCCTCCATCTTCGGGTCGAGCCCACAGGGTCGAAACTGTGGCGGATGCAATACAGCTTCGGCGGCAAACAGAAGGCGCTCGCCTTCGGGAAATACCCCATCGTCTCACTCGCCGAAGCCAGGCGGAAACGGGACGAGGCGAAGAAACTTATAGCCGACGGGGTTGATCCGGCCGAGCGCGTCCGCATTGAGAAGATCGCCAGGAAGGTGGCGAGCGGGAATACCTTCAACGCCGTTGCCGACGAGTTGCTGACAAAAGCCGAACGCGATGGGAAGGCCGAAGCCACGATAACGAAAAAGCGGTGGCTGCTGGATATGGCGCGAGCCCATTTTGGCGATCGGCCGATAGCCGAGATTTCCGCCATCGAGATTCTCGTGCCGCTGCGCAAGGCCGAGGCGGCCGGCAACTATGAAACGGCCCGTCGCCTTCGCTCTACGATTGGCCAGGTGTTTCGATATGCGATTGCAACGGCGCGAGCGGAGAACGACCCGACCTTCGGCCTGCGCGGCGCGCTGATCACTCCCAAGGTGACGCACCGGGCCGCCTTGACCGATCGGAATGCCTTCGCGGGTGTGCTGCGCGCCATATGGACCTATGAAGGTTCTCCCGAGACGCAGACGGCGCTCAAGCTGATGGCCTACCTGCATACACGCCCCGGTGAATTGCGGCTGGCGGAATGGCCGGAACTGGACCTCGACGCCGCCATATGGACGATTCCCGGTAGTCGGATGAAGATGCGCAGGGAGCACAGGAAACCCCTTCCCCGGCAGGCTGTCGAGTTGTTCCGTGCCCAGAAGGAAGTGCGCGGTGTCGGGCGTTACGTGTTCCCCTCGATCAAGACGCGCCGCCAGCCGATCTCGGAGAACACATTGAACGGTGCATTGCGTAGGCTAGGCTTTACCAAGGATGAGATGACCAGCCACGGTTTCCGCGCCTCAGCGAACTCACTTCTCAACGAAAGCGGCAGATGGAATCCCGACGCAATCGAGGCCGAGCAATCGCGGATGGGAGCCGACGAAGTGCGCCGTGCCTATCACCGAGCCCAGTATTGGGACGAGCGTGCCCAAATGCAGCAATGGTGGGCGGATGAGATCGAGTAAGCCTGAGAAGTGATCGGGCTGTGTATCGACCGGCCTCTGCGCTGAGGTGGCATGGTTGAAAGTGTGCTGTTTTTGATTGCTCCGATTTGCCAACGCTATGACCTAGCTGATCGGACGCAGACACTCGCAGGTGATGCCGTGCATAACGGCCTCGCGCCCCATCCCGGTCGTTCGCCCACCAGTTCGCAATCCTGAGCGCTGCCGGTCGCCTCGGCAAACTCGCGGCTATGATGGACGCGGACGTCAGCAAAGGCCGCTTCACTCGCTGCCAGGCCCCGCAGGTGGTTGAGCGCTCGTGCCACGCCGCGATGATCCGGGCACTCGACGATATGGCGAGCCATCGCCTAGAGATGCTGCGGCTTGACGCTGTGGACCGTCAGCCGTTGCCTGAACGCCTTCATCCGCGTCATGGGGAATACGTCGAATCGCCCGATGAAATCCGACCGATTCTTGAACGGGCGCGCGCCGCGGTCGCCGAGGGCAAGCCGGCTCTGGTCAATGTGCTGACCGCTGGAGAGCCCGGGCGACGACGGTTGCATTCACCCGCTACTCGACCTGACGGCAGCGAATATCCGATCCCTCGGGAAGGGTCGCGCCCGGGCGTGGCGTCGCCCATTGCAGTCAAAACGGAGATGGAAGGCCAGGTGGCTGTTGCGTTTATCGACTTTCAGGAGCGCCTCGTTCCCGCGATCGAGGGTGGCTAGGAGATGGTGGCCGCTGCCCGGAAGCTTGCGGCTGGCGCAGGGATATTACAGCAGCAAGTATGCTTCACGGAACAGAACCCGGACAGACTCGGACGGACTGTCGAGGGCCTAGGGATCGAGGCGCATCAGCCTGTTTCCAAGCTCGCTTTCGACAGCAGCACCCTGCTGCCGGGCGAGCTCAGGGATTCGGTATTGGCCGGATGCGAAGCGCATATCTGCATCAAGCAGACCGCGACGGGCCTTCTGGCGGCAGGGAAGCGGGTGGTGATCGTCGTCGATGCGGTCGGTTCGCGCAAGTCGATCGACAGGGAAACAGCGCTGCGTCAACCTCAGCAGGCCGGCGCGGAACTGTCGACCGTGGAGTCGATCCTGTTCGCATGGCTCGGGGGTGCCGATCATCCCGCGTTCAGGCAGATATCGAAGCTCATAAAGTGATGCCGCGGCGCCGCCACTGGCCACCGTCGCGGCACCTCAATCGGCACTATCCTTCCGAACCAGAACCGGCGAGCAGGCTGTTGTGCTCGCCGATCTTCGGTGCTCGCAGGCCGGCCGGCGAGGCTGCCAGCGCATCCACGACCGGAACCGTCGTTCCGGTAAACGTGCGGCCGTCGGCCGTCTCCACTTTCCGGTCGAAAGTTCCTGTCGTCGCGAAATGCTCATCCGCCATCGCTTCTTGCAGGTTCCTGACTTTCGCGCAGCAGCAGTCCGCTCCGAGCAGACGGTCCCAGTGATTGGCCGGGGCCTGCGCGATGATCGCGGCGACCGCTTCCCGCGTGCGCTCGGGATCGTCGAGGTCGTTCCGGTATTCGTGGGGAAGGTCGATCAGCTCGCAGAACCGCTGCCAGAAGCGGTCTTCGATCGGCGCAGCCGCCAGGAAGGCCCCGTCGCCCGCTTTATAGATGGCATAGCGCGGCGACCCGCCCGTCAGCAGCGAGCCCGAAGGCGCGGGCGGCCGGCCCTGGATCGCGTTCTCGCCGACCGCCCAGTATTGCAGGGCGAAGAGATTACGGCTCATCGCGATATCGAGATGGCCGCCGACGCCGGTCCTGTCCCTGCGGCGCAAGGCCAGCAGGATGTTCATCACCGCGGGGTAGCTGCCGCCGGCGATGTCGGCGATCGTGACCTGCGGCACCGTGGGGCGACCGGAGGAATCGCTCGTCAAGGAGAGCAGGCCCGCTTCCGCGCAATAGTTGAGGTCGTGTCCGGCTTTCATGCTGTTCGGCCCGGCCTGCCCATAGCCGGTGATGGAGCAGTAGACGATGCCGGGATTGATCGCCTTGACCGCCTCGTAGCCGAAGCCCAGCCTTTCCATCACGCCCGGCCGGAACTGCTCGACCAGCACGTCCGCCCGGCGCAGCAGCGGCTCCAGCATCTCGAATGCGCGCGGAGCCTTGAGATCGACGCAGACCGACTTTTTGCCCCGGTTGAGCATGGCGAAACCGATGCCTTCATCGGTCGCGAATGGCGGGATCAGGCGCAACTCATCGCCGGTGCCGGGCCGTTCGACCTTGACGACCTCGGCGCCGGCCTCGGCCAGGATGAGGCTGGCCAACGGGCCCGGCAGGTGGAAGCTGAAGTCGACGACCTTGACGTCTTCGAGCGGAAGCATGGCCATCCTCCGTCAGACCAGTACCGGCAGATTCTCCTCCACGAACTTCGTGTGGAGCCTGTCGGCGATGAAGTCGGGGTGGCGCACGAGATTCTGCAGGAACGCCAGGTTGGTTTCGAGGCCTTCGATGACCGTGCCCTGCAGGGCAGCGTCGAGGCGCTCGATCGCCTGCGCGCGGCCCGGGCCATGCGCGACGAGCTTCATCACGAGGCTGTCATAGAAGGGCGTGATCCGGTCGCCCTGCTCGAAGCCCGTGTCGACGCGGATGCCTTCGCCTGCCGGAAGCACCATCCGGTCGATGCTGCCGGGGCTCGGGATGAACTGCTTCGCCGGGCGTTCGGCGCATATGCGCACCTCGATGGCATGGCCGTCATCCCGGATCGAGCGTTGCGTGACGGTCGCGGACACGTCTTCCCCGAGCGCCTGCCGGATCTGCATCGAAACCAGGTCGGTCCCCGTGATCATCTCCGTCACGGGATGCTCGACCTGGAGCCGCGTGTTCATCTCCATGAAGAAGAACGATCCGGTTTCGTCGTCGTAGAGATATTCCACCGTGCCCGCACCCTGGTAGTCGACCGATTTGGCGAGGTTCACCGCCGAGGCGAGCATTCCCTCCGCCGCCGCGGGATCCAGCCGGCGCGGACGGGCTTCTTCGAGGATTTTCTGGTAGCGGCGTTGGGCCGAGCATTCCCGGTGGTGGAGATGGATCGCTCCCGCCGCCCCGAAGCCGAAAAGCTGCACCTCGATGTGGCGTGCGCGGCGGATCAGCTTCTCGATATAGACCGACGGGTCCGAGAATGCCCTCTCCGCCTGCGACGACGTCGACTGGACCGCTGCGACGAGCTTGGCCGGATCGTCCACCGGACGCAGGCCGATGCCGCCGCCGCCGCCGGCCGCCTTGACGAGCACGGGAAAGCCGATGGCGGCGCCAGCGTTCTCTATGGCCTTCTCGTCGGCGGGATCGAGCTTGCCGCTGCCGGTCAGCACCGGGACGCCGGCTGCGATCGCCGCTTCGCGTGCCCTGTGCTTGTCGCCCATGGCGCGGATGGTCTGCTCCGACGGTCCGACGAACGCGATGCCGGCTTCCCTGCACTTGCGCGCGAATTCGGCGTTCTCGGCGAGGAAGCCGTAGCCCGGATGGATCGCCGATGCCCCGACCGAGCGGGCGGCGGTCACCACTTTCTCCGCGTCAAGGTAGCTCTCCGCCGCCCGCGCCGGGCCGATGGCGACCCCTTCGTCGGCGAGGCGCACATGGCGCGCGTTCGCATCGGCTTCCGAATAGACGGCGACCGCGGTAAAGCCGAGCTTTTTGATGCTCTCAATGACGCGGCAGGCGATTTCGCCGCGATTGGCGACCAGTATTTTCTTCGTCATGGCGGCAAGGTCTCAGAAGGAGCGTGGGAAGCCGAACCAGCGCTCGGCGATCATGTTGAGCGCCATGTTCTGGTTCAGCGGCGCGAACGAATAGAGGCGGGCATCGCGGTAATAGCGCTGGATGGGCAGATCGGTGTCGAAGCCCGCGCCCGCGAAGATCTCCATGCCCGTGTCCGTGCACTGGACCGCGGCGCGAGCGGAGGCCCACTTCGCCATGGAGCTCAGCACATCGGTCGCCTCGCCGGCGTCGTCGCGGCGCGCGGCCTCGAGAGTAGCGAGCCAGGCGGTCTCGACGGCGATGCCGGCGATCGAGAGCTGATGCTGCACGGCCTGGAACTGGCCGATGGGGCGGCCGAAGGCGGCCCGCTCGAGAGCGTATTCCTGCGTGACTTCGAGCGCTCCCCTGCCGATGCCGACGGCGACGGCGGCGGCGTTCATGCGTTCGCCATTGAGCGTGGCGATGACTTGGGGAAAGCCGTTGTCGAGCACCCCCATCAAGGCGTCTTGCGGGATGCGCACGTCATCGAAGGCGACGGCGTTGGTGTCGTAGCCGTTGATGGCCATCGTCGACACTTCGTTCGCCGTGATCCCCGGCGCTTTGGTCGGCACCAGGAACATCGACAGGCCCCGGCTGCGATGTTCCGAGGTTCGGGCAAGGACGACCATGATGTCGCTCGTGCTGGCCCCGCTGATCCACATCTTGTTGCCGCTGATGACCCATCCATTCTCGTCGCGGACAGCTTTGGTTTTCATCGCCGCAAGGATATCGGTGCCTCCACCGGCTTCTGTGAGACAGAAGGAAGCCTTGATCTCGCCCTTCATCAGCGGCGCCAGATAATCGCGCTTCTGCGCCTCGCTGCCGTTCTCCCGCAGCAGCCGGGTGATCATGAAGTGAACGACCATGAAAACGGCCATCGAGGTCGCCTTCCGGCCGAGAGTCTCAAGGACGACGACCTGCTCGACGGCGCCGCCCCCGCTGCCGCCGAGTTCTTCGGCAACGCCGACGCCGAGGATACCCAGTTCGCTCAAAGCGGCGTGCAGTTCCGTATCGAATTGCTTCGCATTATCCAGCTTCTGCGCGCGCGCGACGGGCGAGACCCTGTCGATCGCTCCTTCAAGCGATTGCCGGAGCATTTCCTGCTCTTCGGTCAATTTGGCCAGCTGTGGCAGCATGGGAGTCCTCCAGAATTCGTGGTCGAACTAATGGGATTGGTAAGATAACAGTCGTTTGTTTTTATAATTCGTGAGAAAACGATGATCAAGATGCCAGCAACATATTTGCTCCGCCCAACCCGCCCAAGGACCAGGTGCGAACGCTGATGCCGGATGCGCTAGGCATAGCCGGCAAGGTACTGCTCGTCACGAACGGCGCATCGGGTATTGGCGCGGCAGCCGTCAGATTTGCCGCGGCATCGGGTGCGAAGGTCTGTGTCGCCGACCTCGATCTGGCGCGGGCCGAGGCGCTTGCGCGAGAGCCGATCCCAGCGGGGAGGAGATCGTCGCCTGCCAGGTCGATGTGGCGAATGCGGCCAGCGTCAACGAGATGGTCGCGGCGGTGGTCAGGGTACACCGATACTCCATTGATCGGTCACGTCAGTGACGAGCCACGACTGGATCTTGCTGCCCGCGAGCGTTGGGTCGGTTCGCCCAGCCTGAGGAAATAGCCAGGCAGGCAATCTGGCTCCTATCCGGCAACAGTTCATTTGTGACCGGCGCTGCATTTACGGTGGACGGCGGCTACTCCGCGACGTGAGGAGATTTTGATGGGCGTTCAGCGGTGTCTGGACCACCGATGTTGCGAAGGCGCACAGGATGGGCCGTCGGCTGAAGAACGGCTCGGTATGGGTGAACTGCTACCAGATGATGGACCCCGCGGTTCCGTTCGGCGGCTACAAGATGAGCGGGTATGGCCGCGAGAGCGGTTCCCTACAGACTCTCGGAAGCATCTGCCTCAGACTCGCGATGTCCTTGGCAGCTCATACGGCCCAGTGGGATTCCTGTGTATCGGGGTCTACAGCGTCAGCTACGCAGTCATAGATCTCTATGTGCTTCCGGTTCTCGGCGTTGCGGGCTATTTCCTCATCCATTGCGGGTTCCCGATCGCCCCCATCCTGCTCGGCCTTATTCTCGGATCCGTGCTGGAAGAAAACTTCCGGCGTTCGCTTCTCGTTCAGAGAGGTGATTTCATGGGGTTCTTCTATCGTCCGATAAGCGGCACGCTTCTAGTCTTGACTGCTATCTTGTTGATTGCGGCTTTGACGGTCGAAGCCCGCTGCTTCCTGAAAACGCGCAGGCAACGCGACGATGGCCAGCCGGCGGAGTGAATACCTGCCGATGAAGTACTGAACCGGCGATGTGCCGATCTGCTTACACCGTGTCCGCCTTCATCATCTCGCGGCCGATGATGAGCTTCTGGACCTCGGTGGCGCCCTCGTAGATGCGCAGCGCCCTGATCTCGCGATAGAGGCGCTCGGTGA
>QEVK01000009.1 GCA_003577315.1 Hyphomicrobiales bacterium
CCGAGCAGCCCGCGCCGCCTCCGGCCCAACCCACACCGCCGCCCGCAGGCGGTGGCGGCGCCGAGCCGATTCCGGGCCAGCCGCCGGCGGACGCCGCCCCGCCGCCGCCGACCGAGGCTCCGCGCCCGCCGCAGGCCGGGCAGCCCGCGCCCACCCCGCCGCAGCAGCCCGCGCCGCCTTCCGGTGGCGGTGCCGCCGAGCCGGTGCGCGACGCGCCGGTCCTCGACAGCGACAAGGAGGCCGTTGACGGTCAGCCCGCCGATGCCGCCGCCCCGCAGCCTCCGGCCGAGCCCGCCGCCCCGCCGCCCGCCTCCGACGCCGAGGCGCAGCAGCTCGAGGCGCCGGTCGAGGTCCAGTCGCTGCGCGAGGAGGAAGGCCGCCGCGTCGAACGCCGCGAGGAGCGTCGCGAGCGCCGCGAGGGCGCCGACGTCCTGCGCGAGATCGGCGACCGCCTCGTCATCCAGCTCGGCAACCACGCGGTGGTGCAGAGCGACGACCGCGGCCGCCTCGAGCGCGACGCCTCGGAGGTCTACTACGAGGAGCTGCCGCGCGGCCGCACGCGCGAGACGGTGGTGCGGCCCAACGGCGTGCAGGTCGTCACCATCCGCGACCGCTACGGCGACGTGGTGCGCCGCTCGCGCATCATGCCCGACGGCCGCGAATACGTGCTGGTCTATGCCGGCGACGACCGCGGCCGCGAGGAGCGTCGCGGCTGGCGCGATCCCGGCCTCGACCTGCCGCCGCTCAGGCTGTCCATCCCGGCCGAGGACTATATCCTCGACGCCGGCCGGGTGGACGATCCGCGCGCCTATTACGACTTCCTCGATCAGCCGCCGGTCGAGCGCGTGCGCCGGCTCTACTCGGTCGACGAGGTGCGCTATTCGGCCCGCGTGCGCGACAGCGTGCGCCGCATCGACCTCGACACCATCACCTTCGATTTCGGCTCCGCCTCGATCTCGGAGGACGCGATCCCGCGGCTGGAGGCGCTTGCCGGGGCCATGGAACGCCTGCTCGGGGAGAACCCGGCCGAGACCTTCCTGATCGAGGGCCACACCGACGCCGTCGGCTCCGACCTCGCCAATCTGGCGCTGTCCGACCGCCGCGCCGAGGCCATCGCCGCCGCCCTGACGAACGTGTTCGGCATTCCGCCGGAGAACCTCGTCACCCAGGGCTACGGCGAGCGCTACCTGAAGGTGAACACGCAGGAACCGGAGCGAGAGAACCGGCGCGTGGCCGTGCGCCGCATCACGCCGCTGGTCGCCCCGGTCGCGGGCAGATAGCCGTCCCTGCCCCGTCCCCCGTCGGGGGACGACGGCGAAAGGCCCGGCCGGTCCTTCCCGGCCGGGCCTTTTCTTCTATCCGAACGAGCGCACCACCTCGGTGTCGGTGCGCTCGAACACCGCGTCGGGCACGAAGAAGTCGGCAGCCAGCGGCCCGGTCGCGCCGGGCGCGTAGGCCGAGAAGTCGCTCACGCCCTCGGCGCGCAGCACCTCCTCGTCGATGAAGAAGTTGCCGGTCGTCTCGCGCGCCGGCTTGCTCAGGACGGCATGGGCGGCGTCGGCCATGATCGCCGGCGAGCGGCTCATCGCCGCAACCGTCGCGCCGCCCAGCAGGTTGCGCACCGCCGCCGTGTCGATCGCGGTGAGCGGCCACAGCGAATTGACCGCGATGCCGTCCTTCGCGAACTCGGCGCTCATGCCCAGCGTGCACATCGACATGCCGTATTTGGCCATGGTGTAGGCGACATGGCCCTTGAACCATTTGGCGCTCATGTCGAGCGGCGGCGCGAGGTTGAGGATGTGCGGGTTTTCAGCCTTCTTCAGATGCGGGACGCAGGTCTTCGAGACGAGGAAGGTGCCGCGCGTGTTGATCTGGTGCATCAGGTCGTAGCGCTTCATGTCGGTCGACAGCGTGTCGGTCAGGCTTATGGCGCTGGCGTTGTTGACGCAGATGTCGATGCCGCCGAAGGTCTCGGCCGTCCTGGCAACCGCCTCGGCCACCTGCTCCTCCTCGCGGATGTCGCACAGGATCGGCAGCGCCCTGCCGCCGGCCGCCTCGATCTCCTCGGCCGCCGTGTAGATCGTGCCCGGCAGCTTCGGGTGCGGCTCGGCCGTCTTGGCCGCGACCGCCACGTTGGCGCCGTCCCGCGCCGCCCTGAGCGCGATCGCCAGCCCGATGCCGCGCGACCCGCCCGAGATGAACAGCGTCCTGCCCTTCAGCGACATGGCTTTTTCCCTTTCCTACCTGAAGATCCGCTCGCCCTGCTCGTCGATCAGCTGGCGCGCCTTGCGCAGCGACACCTCGACGGCGTCGTCTCGCGAGGCGAAGCGGTCGGCGCGCACGAAGCGGTGCTCCTTCGTCTCGCCGTCGATCACCTTGGTGATGACGCCGCAGGTCTGGTACTGGCCGTCCTCGACGAAGGGCGCGGGACGGATGAGGAAGCCCTTGTGCTCGACCGGCTCGGCCGCCGGCTCCTCCTTCGCCGCGCCGCCGCCGCCGAACAGTTTCTTCCACAACGACATCGCCTTGCCTCCTTCTGCCTGCCCGCCCTACGCGGCCGTCGCGGCGGCGACGGCGCGGGCCACCGCCGGCCGCTCCATCATGCGGTTGCGATGGTCGATCACGCGCGGGAACCGCGCCGGATCGACGCCGTCGCCTTCCATCCATTGCGCCACCGTGAACAGGTAGGGATCGGCGACCGAATAGGCCTCGCCCATCACCCACGGCCCGCGCAGCATCCCGTTCTCGATCAACTCGAAGCAGGCGCCGACCGATTCCGGCACCTTCCTGCGCATCGCCTCGTGGGCGGCCGGATCGTCGGCCCAGCGCGCGCCGCGCCTTCCGTGCGCGTGGGCGACATGCAGCGTCGCGCAGATATAGGCGTTGAACGCCTGAAGCTCGGCGAAGGCGAAGGGGTCGTCCAGCGGCGCAAGCGCCTTGTGCGGAAAGCTCTGCGCGATGAAGGCGAGGATCGCCGGCGTCTCGGTCAGCACGCCCCGCTCCGTGACGAGCGCCGGCACCCGGCCCTTGGGATTGACGGCGAGATAGTCGGGCGAGCGCTGGGCGTTGGCGGCGAAATCGACGCGCCGCGCCTCGTAGTCCGCGCCCGCCTCCTCCAGCGCGATATGCGAAGCGAGCGAACAGGTGTTGGGGGCGTAGAACAGGGTGATCATGGCAGTCTCATGCGGTTCCGGTCCGTGGCGGTCACAGGCTGGACCGTCTCGCCGGCATTTGCAACGCCCTTGCCGGCCCTCAGTCCGGCAGCGTCGCGTCTCCCTTACCCAGCGCGCGCTGCATGATCACCACGTCGACCCAGCGCCCGTGCTTGAAGCCCACCGCCTTCATCGTGCCGATATGCGAGAAGCCGAAGGCGCGGTGAAGCCCCACCGAGCCGTCATTGCCGCTGTCGCCGATCACCGCCAGCATCTGCCGCCACGGACCGGCCTCGCAGCGCGCGATCAGCGCCGCAAGCAGCGCCCGCCCGACGCCGCGGCGGGCGAAGTCCTCGCCGACATAGACCGAATCCTCGAGCGTGTGGCGATAGGCCTCCCGGGCGCGGAACGGCCCGGCATAGGCATAGCCGGCGACGCGGCCGTCGACCTCCGCCACCAGCCACGGCATGCCGGCCCCGACGATCGCCGCATGGCGGGCCTTCATGTCGTCGAGCGGCGGCGGCGCCTCCTCGAACGTGCCCAACCCATGCCGGACGTGGTGGGCATAGATCGCCTGGACGGCCGCCATGTCGGCCTCGCGCGCGTCGCGTATGGCGGCCGCGCCGGGAAACGGGGCGTCCGGCTCTGCCTGTGGGGTCATATGCGCTCCTGAACGGGGATCGAATTGCGGCCTGCCGCCGCGAAGGACCTAAACTAGCACACGCGACGGACGATACGTAGACACCGACGACCCGCGCCGGCGCGACGTCAATCGCCGCATTTTCCATATGAAAAACCCGGCCTTGCGCCGGGTTTTTCATGTCATTCGTCAGCTGTCGAGGAAGCTTCTGAGCTTGCGGCTGCGGCTCGGATGCTTGAGCTTGCGCAGCGCCTTGGCCTCGATCTGGCGGATGCGCTCGCGCGTCACCGAGAACTGCTGACCGACTTCCTCCAGCGTGTGGTCGGTGTTCATGCCGATGCCGAAGCGCATGCGCAAGACCCGCTCCTCGCGCGGGGTGAGCGAGGCGAGCACCCGCGTCGTGGTCTCGCGCAGGTTCGCCTGGATCGCCGCGTCGATGGGAAGGATCGCGCCCTTGTCCTCGATGAAGTCGCCGAGATGGCTGTCCTCCTCGTCGCCGACCGGGGTTTCGAGCGAGATCGGCTCCTTGGCGATCTTCAGCACCTTGCGCACCTTCTCCAGCGGCATGGCGAGCTTTTCGGCCAGCTCCTCGGGCGTCGGCTCGCGGCCGATCTCGTGCAGCATCTGGCGCGAGGTGCGCACGATCTTGTTGATCGTCTCGATCATGTGGACCGGGATGCGGATGGTGCGCGCCTGGTCGGCGATGGAGCGGGTGATGGCCTGCCGGATCCACCACGTCGCATAGGTGGAGAACTTGTAGCCGCGCCGGTACTCGAACTTGTCCACCGCCTTCATCAGGCCGATATTGCCTTCCTGGATCAGGTCGAGGAACTGCAGGCCGCGGTTGGTGTACTTCTTGGCGATGGAGATGACGAGGCGAAGGTTGGCCTCCACCATCTCCTTCTTGGCGATGGCCGCCTCGCGCTCGCCCTTCTGCACCTGGTTGACGATCTTGCGGAACTCGGCGATCGAGATCGCGGTCTCGGTGGCGAGGTTCTGGATCTCGCCGCGCAGCTCGCGGATCGTGTCCTTCTCGTTCTGGTAGAACTCCTTCCAGCCGCGGCTCGAAAGGTTGGCGATCGCCTTGGTCCAGTTGGGGTCGAGCTCGGTGCCCTGATATTCCCTGAGGAACTCCTCGCGGCGCACGCCGTAGCTTTCGGCGAGCCTGAGCAACTTGCCCTCGTTCTGCACCAGGCGCTTGTTGATGTCGTAGAGCTGCTCCACCAGCGCCTCGATGCGCGCCTGGTTGAGCGACAGCGACTTCACCGCCGTCACCAGCTCTTCCTTGAGCTTCCTGTAGGCGCGCTCCTGGCTGGACGACAGGTTGCCGGCCGCGGCCAGGCGCTGCTCGACCTGCTGGTCCTGCAGCTTGCGCAGCTTCTTGTAGGTGGAGGCGATGACGTCGAGCGTCTCCATCACCTGCGGCCGCAGTTCCGCCTCCATGGCGGCCAGCGACAGGTTGGTCTCGTCCTCCTCCTCGTCCTCCTCCTCGGCGCGGCTCTCGCCGCCGACATTGGTGATGTCGTCGTCCTCGCGGCCGTTGCGGCGTGCGCCGCGCGCCTCCTCGGCCTTGGGCTTGTCGTCCTCGTCGTGGCGCTCCACCACCGGGGCCTGCTTGGCCTCCGGGCCGGCATAGGTGGCCTCCAGATCGATGATCTCGCGCAGCAGGATCTTGCCCTCGTTGAGCTCGTCGCGCCAGATGATGATGGCCTGGAAGGTCAGCGGGCTCTCGCACAGGCCCGCGATCATGGTCTCGCGGCCGGCCTCGATGCGCTTGGCGATGGCGATCTCGCCCTCGCGCGACAGAAGCTCGACCGAGCCCATCTCGCGCAAATACATGCGCACCGGGTCGTCGGTGCGGTCGGTCGGCTCCTTCTTGGTGACGGTGGCGGCCACCGCCGTCCCGGCGGTCTCGGTCAGGTCGCCCGCCTCGTCGTCGCCGTCGCCGCCGGAATCGGCCTCCGCCTCCTCGCCCGCCTCGTCGTCCTCGACGACGTTGATGCCCATGTCGGACAGCATCGCCATCGTGTCCTCGATCTGCTCGGAGGTCACTTCCTCGGAGGGCAGCACCGCGTTGAGCTCGTCCATCGTGACATAGCCGCGCTTCTTGGCGAGCTTGATCATCTTCTTGACGGCGTCGTCGGAAAGGTCGAGAAGGGGCCCGTCGGTCGTGCCCTCGCGTTCGGTTTCGACCTCTTCCTTCTCTTTCGTCGCCATGTCGTCGTCTCTCTCCAAGCGGACTGAAGCCTCATCGAGGGGTGAAGGCTATGCGTAGCGTGACCGGAACCGTTCGCGCCCTGCCCGCGATAGCCGCTTCTGCCTTAATTCCCGATTAACCCTGACATCCCCGGATATATGGCGGGGTGTTCTGCCCGTCCAACCAAAGGCTGCGTACTGGTTGCGCCGGCTATCGTCCTGCCCCTTGCCGGTCTCGGTCATCGTCCTGATTCCGTCATTTGGACGGAAGGTCAAGCGGCTCAAAGCTGATTCGGGTCGAAAAAGCGAATCAAAAACGAATCAGCCACGGCTCGGCCGCGTGCGCGCCGTCGTTCCGCCTGCCTGCCGCCTCGCCATGGGCCTATGTAGGGGCCCGGCGCGAAACTGCAAGGGAGGAGACCGACAGCGACGCGCCGCGCCCGGCTCCTAGCCCCGCCCGGACGACACGCCGAAGCCGTCGACCAGCGCCTCCAGCCGCTCCATCGAGGCGATGTCGAGGTTGATCTGGGCAATCGCCTGCAAAAGCCGCGTCGAGGCGTCCTCCTCGCCGCTCTCCACCGCCTCGGCCAGCTCGGCCTGGAGGCTGCGGCGCTGGCGCAGCAGCTCGCTGGCGCGCGCGTGCAGCGCCGCGGCCTGCGAGAACGCCTCGCGCGCATCCTCGGGCGCGGCCTGCTCCAGCGCCGGCCACATGCCGAGCCCGCGGCAGTGATGCACCGCCCGCTCCCACACCGCGCCGAGCCCCCTCGCCCCCAGCGCCTCGACCAGCGCCGGCCGCTCGTGCGCCGTCCCGTGGGCCATGGCGTCGAGCAGCGCGCCGTGCAGCCGCTTCAGCTCGGGATGGGCCGGGTTCATCGCCTCGAACGCCTCGAAATAGTCGTCGAGCAGCGCCGGGTGGTTGACCATGGCGACCAGCATCGCCGTCTCGCGCAGCGGCAGCGGCCCGCCGCCGCTCCTGACCAGCGCCGAGCGCGCCAGGCTTTCCGTCACCGCCAGCCGGCCGGCCGCCTGCCGCCCCCGGCCCGCCCCGCCGCCGGCGTTCGGCCCGCGCTCCCTGCGATTGCCACCCTCCCGGCCGAAGAAGGCCTGCACGCGCTCGCGCATGTCCTGTTGATAATGGCGGCGCACGCTCTCGTCGCGGATGCGGCCGGTCAGCTCGCGCAGCGTCTTCTCCAGCTCCGCCCGGCGCTCGGGCGTATCGAACACGCCGCCGGCCGTCTCGCGCAGCCACAGAAGCTCGGCGAGCGGGCGCGCCTGCGCAAGCACCTCGCCGAAGGCGTCCGGCCCGCCGGCCCTGACGAGGTCGTCCGGGTCCTGCCCCCCGGGAAGCAGCGCGAAGCGCAGCGTGCGGCCGGGCGCGATCAGCGGCAGCGCGAGGTCGGCCGCCCGCCACGCCGCCTTGAGCCCCGCCTGGTCGCCGTCGAAGCACAGCACCGGCTCGCCCGCCATGCGCCACAGAAGCTCAAGCTGGTTCTCCGTCAGCGCTGTGCCGAGCGGCGCGACCGCGTTGTCGAAGCCGGCCTGGGCCAGCGCGATGACGTCCATGTAGCCCTCGACGGCGATCACCGTCCCGGCCTTGACCTGCGCCTTGCGGGCGCGGGCGAAGTTGTAGAGCACGTTGCCCTTGTGGAAGAGCTCGGTGTCGTTGGAGTTCAGGTATTTCGCCGGCACGTCCTTCGACAGCGCCCGGCCCCCGAAGGCGATGACGCGGCCGCGCGAATCCTCGATCGGGAACATGATGCGGTCGCGGAAGCGGTCGTAGGAGACGGGGATGTCGGGCCCGTGCACGACGAGCCCGCACGCCTCGATCTGCGCCTTCTCCACGCCCCTGGCCGCGAGGAACTCCTTCAGCGCGTTGCGGCCGTCGGGGGCGTAGCCCAGCCGGAACGCCTGCTGCGTCGCCGAGGACAGCCCGCGCTCGCGCAGATAGGCGCGCGCCTTCGCGCCGTCGGCCGTCTGGAGCCTGTCCTGGAAGAAGCGCGTGGCCATCTCCATCACGTCGGTCAGGCTGGCGCGCTCCTTCTCGCGCCGCTCGGCCGCCTCGTCGCGCGCCGGCATCGCCACGCCCGCCATCTCGGCCACGCGCTCGACCGCCTCGGGGAAGCTCAGCCCGTCGAGCTCGGTCAGGAACCTGAAATGGTCGCCCGAGACGCCGCAGCCGAAACAGTGGTAGCGGCCTTTCTTGTCCTCGCAGTGGAAGGACGGCGTCTTCTCGCCGTGGAAGGGGCAGCAACCCCAGTAGTCGCCGCGCTGGGCGTTGGTCTTGCGGCGGTCCCACGCCACGCGCTGGCCGATCAGCGATGAAATCGGCACGCGGTCGCGTATCTCGTCGAGGAAGGAAGGGGAAAAGCGCATCGCCCGGTTCGTGCAGACCTGTCGTCCAGCCCCCTATATAGGCGCGGGGCGGGGCCGGCGCGACCGCAATCTTACCGCATTCCCGTGATTCACAGAGCCGGCGGACGAGGTCCGGCCGGCGGCGCGAATTGACCACGCGAAGATTGCCCGGCTAATATAATGTTGCGGAGAATCGCACGGTTTTCCGTGACTTGCGGATTGATTTGCAGACCATGAGCCCTGTTGCCCATTCCCCCGGCCGCGCGCCGGGCGCCGCCAGCGCGCCATGACCGGCTCGCTCGTCCTCGTCCAGCTCGCGGGCGCGGTCGCGCTGCTCCTGTGGGCGACCCACATGGTGCGCACCAGCGTCGAGGACGCCTATGGCGACGTCCTGCGCCTGCAGCTGCGCCACACGCTGAAGAATCCCGTTCTGGCCGTCGGCGCCGGCGGCGCGCTCGCCATCGCCTTCCAGAGCGCGACCGCGGTGTCGCTGCTCGTGGCCTCCTTCGCCGGCTCGGGCATCGTCTCCGGCACCACAGGCCTGATGGCGGTGCTGGGCGCCGATCTCGGCTCCGCCTTCGTCGTCAAGCTGCTCAGCTTCGACCTGTCGCTGCTGGTTCCGGTCGCCATCTTCGCCGGCGCGGTGATCTTCCTGTCGGCCGAACGGCGCGTGTGGCAGAATTTCGGCTCGATCCTGGTCGGCATCGGCCTCCTGATCCTGTCGCTGCGGCTGATCGGCGAGGCTTCGGAGCCGCTGCGCGAAAGCCGCATCCTGCCCGTCGTCGTCAACTATCTGTCGGGCGATCCCGTCACCGCCTTCCTGCTGGCGGCTGTGGCGACGTGGCTGTTCCATTCCAGCGTCGCCTTCATCCTGCTGACGGCGGCGCTCGCCGCGCGCGGGCTGGTGCCGGCCGAGCTCGGCGTGGTCATGGTGCTGGGCGCCAATCTCGGCGGCGGCCTCGTCGCGGCCGTCCTGTCGCGCACCATGGCGCCGGCGAGCCGCGCCGTCCCGCTCGGCAATCTCGCCATCCGCGGCGTCGGCGCGGTGCTGGCGCTGGCGGCGCTGATGCTGGCGCGCCCGCCGCTCGACGGGCTCGGCGCCACCGCCGCGCTCCAGGTCGTGCACGCGCACATCCTGTTCAACGCCGCGCTCGTCATCCTCGGCCTGCCCGTCGCCGGCCTCGTCAACCGCGCGGTCGAGCGCATGCTGGCCTATGCCGCGCCCAAACCGCGCGTGACGCTGGAGGACAGGGAGGCGAGCGCGCTCGATCCCGACGCGCTCGGCAGCCCGTCGCGGGCGCTGGCGAATGTCAGCCGCGCCGTGGTCGGCGTCACCGAGACCATCGAGGTGATGCTCAAGAGCATCATGGAGCTCTACGAGGAGCCCGACCGCGCCCGCATGGAGGCGCTCGCCGCGCTCGACGACCGCGTCGACCGCAAGCACGCCGCCATCAAGCTCTACCTCGCCAAGATCAGCACCAAGGGCATGACCGACGACGAGGCCCGCCGCACGCAGGAATTGCTGGAGGGCTGCGTCAAGCTGGAGCAGGTCGGCGACATCATCGTGCGCAACATGCTCGTCCACGTCCGCAAGAAGCTCGACCGCCACCTGACCTTCACGCCAGAGGGCTGGCGCGAGCTCAGCGACCTGCACGCCATGGTGCTGGCCAATGCGCGGCTGGCCTTCAACGTGCTGATCTCGCGCGATCCCGAGACCGCCTTCCAGCTCGTGCAGGAGAAGGACCGGCTGCGCGACCTCGAGCGCCAGACCAGCCAACGCCATTTCGAGCGCCTGCGCGAGGGCACCGCCAAGAGCATCGAGACCAGCTCGCTGCACCTCGACACCATCCGCGACCTCAAGCAGATCAACTCGCTGCTGGCCTCGATCGCCTATCCGGTGCTGGAGGAACACGGCCTGATCGGCACCACCCGCCTGCGCGCGGCGGAATAGCGGGCTGCGTGCGAACGCGAAAGACGGCCGCAGGCCGAGGCGGCGACCGCCGCCCGCCGGTCGTCCGGCGCGCCCGCGCAGGGCCAGCAAGCGAAGCGAGCGGTGCGGCCCGTGAGCGAGAAAACTCCTACCCCAGCAGCTCCTTCACGATGGCGCTGGCGCGCGAAAAATCCATGCGGCCGGGATAGCGCTCCTTCAGCACCGCCATCACGCGGCCCATGTCGCGCAGGCCCGCGGCCCCGGTCTCGGCCACCGCGGCCTGCGCGGCGCGACGCACCTCGTCCTCGCCGAGCTGGCTCGGCAGGTATTCCTTGATGATGGCGATCTCGGCGCGCTCCTGCTCGGCCAGCTCGATGCGGCCTCCTTCCTCGAAGGCTTTGGCCGATTCCTCGCGCTGCTTCACCATCTTGGTCAGGATCTGCAGGATCTCGTCGTCGCCGACCGGGTCCTTGCCGGCGCCGCGATTGGCGATGTCGCGGTCCTGGATCGCGGCGTTGACCAGCCTGAGCGTGCCGGTTCGCAGCCTGTCCTTGCTCTTCAGCGCGTCCTTCAGCGCCTGGGCGATGGTCTCGCGCATGGTCTCGTCTCTCCTCGTTTGGGCGCATCGTCGTCGTTGACCGCGCCCGCGCCTTCTTCTATGCACCGGGGGATACTATATCCAGCCTCTCAAGGCCGCTAAGGCCCCGCCCGTGCACCGCCCGCGCGATATGTAGCGCCGGCGAGGCGAAAGCAAGCGCGGACGGCCACCAACGGAGCACCCCCGCCATGGCCGGCACCACCGAAACCGCCACCGCCCCCGCCCCTGGCCCCTGGACGAAGGAAAAGCCCACCGCGCTTCTGGTGCTGGCCGACGGCACGGTCGTCGAGGGCAAAGGCCTGGGCGCCACCGGCCACGTCGCGGCGGAGGTCTGCTTCAACACCGCGCTGACCGGCTACCAAGAAATCCTCACCGACCCGTCCTATGCCGGCCAGATCGTCACCTTCACCTTCCCGCATATCGGCAATATCGGCATCAACGCCGAGGACGCCGAGGACCTGAACCCGGCCGCGCGCGCCGGCGCGGTCGGCGCCATCTTCAAGGCCGACGTCACCGCCCCGTCCAACTGGCGCGCCGCCGGCCACCTCGCCGACTGGCTCAAGAAGCGCGGCATCGTCGCCATGACCGGCATCGACACGCGCGCGCTCACCGCGCTCATCCGCGAGCACGGCGCGCTCAACGCCGTCATCGCCCATGCGCCGGACGGCGTCTTCGACATCGAGGCGCTGAAGAAGCAGGCGCGCGCCTGGCACGGCCTCGTCGATCTCGATCTCGCGAAGGACGTGACCTCCGGCCAGTCCTCGGCCTGGACCGAGACGCCCTGGGTGTGGAACGAGGGATTCGGCGCGCAGGGCGAGCCGTGGATGCACGTCGTGGCCGTCGACTACGGCGTCAAGCGCAACATCCTGCGCCTGCTGGCCGGCCTCGGCGCCAAGGTGACGGTGGTGCCGGCCAGGACCTCGGCCGAGGACATCCTGGCGCTGAAGCCCGACGGCGTGTTCCTGTCGAACGGCCCCGGCGACCCGGCCGCCACCGGCGAATATGCCGTGCCGGTGCTCAGGACGCTGCTCGACACCGGCATCCCGATCTTCGGCATCTGCCTGGGCCACCAGATCCTGGCGCTGGCGCTCGGCGGCCGCACGGTCAAGATGCACCAGGGCCACCACGGCGCCAACCATCCGGTCAAGGACCACACCACCGGCAAGGTCGAGATCGTGTCGATGAACCACGGCTTCGCGGTCGACGCGAAGTCGCTGCCGCAGGGCGTCGAGGAGACGCACGTGTCGCTGTTCGACGGCTCCAACTGCGGCATCGCGCTCGCCGGCCGGCCGGTGTTTTCGGTGCAGTACCACCCCGAGGCCTCTCCCGGCCCGCAGGATTCGCACTACCTCTTCCGCCGCTTCGCCGACATGATCCGCGCGCGCAAGGGCGAGATGGCGCCGGCCTGAGGCGCCCCCCCGTCTGCCTGATTTATGGCAGGCTGCGGTCCCGCGTCAGTACCGCAGCAACGCCGACGCGAACAACGACCAGTCCACCGTGGTCTCCCTTCGGATGCCGGTGGCCGGCTCCGCAGGATTGGCGCGCACCCCGATGGTGTCGCGCCCGCCGGCATCCATCCCCACGCCGAAGGCCAGCGTCAGGCCCGGCGACTGCCGATAGATGAGGCCGGCGTCGAGCCCTGCCGCCCAGTCGAAGCCGGACCTGTCGTCGAAGACGTCGATGTCGAACCGGGGCGGCAGCCCGCCGCAGCCGCCGCAGTCGATCGTCTCGCGCGAGCTGAGCGTGGAATCGCGCCATACGAGCTGCATGTCCGCCCCCAGCGCGATCGACCAGCCGTCGCCGATGACGTGGTTGAACGTCACCTTCGGCCCGAGGCCGAAGGCGTCGCTGGTGAGCGTCCGGTCGACGTCCGCGCGGATGTCGGGGAAGGTCAGGCTTTGGAACACGCCGCTGTGGTCGAGCGTCGAACGGGTCCACAGGACGGAGGCGCCGAAGGCCCACCGGCTGCGCTCGTCCCCGTCCGGTCCGACATCCGCGCCGTACATGTGCCGCAGCGCGGCGATGTCCGACATCATGAAGTCGGCGGCGACCCCGTATTGCGAATAGGCGACCTCCGAGCGGGCCTCCGCCCCGGTCGCCCCGAGGAACAGGCCGGTCGAGCCGAACGCATCCCGCCCGAACGTATAGGCCACCGGGGCGCCGCCCGCGGCTTCGACGGAAGCCGCCCTGCCCCGCGCGCGCGAATAGAAGCCCGTCCATGCGAACGCGGCGTCCTCGCCGGCATGGTTCATTCCGAACCTGGCCCCGCCGCCCCATAGCCGCCCGCCATGCGAGACGAACAGCGGCTCGTTCCCGGGCAGACCGGGCAGCGTTCCCAGTCCGATGCTTCCGCCGACGTCGCGGTTGACGATGCCGAGCCCGAACGTGAGGCAACCCACGTCGGCGGGCGCGGCTTCACCGGCCCCGGACGAAGCCGACGGCGCCAGGCCGCGAAGCCATGTCTGGGTGGCCGCGTCCACCGGCCGGGTCGGGGTCTCGGCCCGGGACGGCGCGAATATCCTGCCCAGCGCCTGCGCGCAGTCCTCGAGCCGCCAATCCCTCTGCGAGCCCGAAACCGGGACGGGCGTCTCCGACACGCGCTGCGCCGCCGCCGGCATCGCCATCGTCGCGGCTGCGAGGGCGGCAAGCGCGAAAGCCGCCGCCCGCCCGCCGCTCGACGGCAGGCTTCGCATCCTCCAGCTCTTCCCTTCGTTCATCCCTCTCCCCTCTCTGAAACCGTCGTCACGCTAGCAGCGGGGCCCGAAGTTGACGTCACCAGATTTGGTGATGACATTCGCCTCTCGCTCGCGAATTATGGCGAACTGGCTTCGCGAAGCGATGCGAAGCCGCGGCAGGCCGTTTCGGGGGAAGGGCCGGGACGCATGGACGAGCGCGATTCGCTGACGGCCGCGATTGCCGCGGTCGAGCGGGCCGGCATCGATCCCGGGCACTGGGGTGCGGCGCTCGGCGCGATCGCGGACCTGCTCGGCGCGCAGTTCGCCACGCTGGAGACCTTCGATCCGAAAAGCCACCGTCACATCGGCTTTCGCGCCTCGCGCCTCCAGCCCGGCACGATGAACGCCTATCTCAGGCATTACGCCGACATCAGCCCGCGAACCCGGTATATCTGGCGCCAGCCCGAGCGCACGATCGTCTACGACCACCTCGTCATGGACGAGAGGGGGATGGATCGCGATCCGTTCTACCAGGAGTTCCTCGCTCCCGCCGAACTGCGCTATTTCGTTTCCGGCGCGGTCAGCCGCGCGCCCGGCCAGCACACGATCGTCAGCCTGCAACGGGCCCGCCGCCGGGGCCACGTCTCCCCCCGGGACATCGAAAAGCTCCGGCATCTGCTGCCCAGCCTTCGCAACAGCGCCGATCTCGCCCAGCGCCTTTCGGCGGCCGGCAGCGAGGCCATGCGCGGCCCGCTCGACTGGCTGAGCGACGCGGTGGCCGTGCTTTCGCCCGAGGAGACGGTCGTCTACGCCAATGCGGCGATGGAGGACATCTTCTCGCGAGGCGACGGCATCGACCTCGTATCGGGAACGCTGCGGCTCGCGGACGCCGCGGGCGCGAACCTGTTCGCCCGGGCGCTGGCGGCGATCAGGCGCAACCGCTTCGATCCGCTGGCGCCCCTGCACGCCGCCGACCTCGTCGCGTCCCGGTCGTCCGGCGCCGCCCCCTATATCGTCGCGGTCCGCGCCCTGCCGGCGACCGCCACCGACACGCTGTACCTGGCCGCCGATCCGCTGGCGATCGTCTTCGTGCGCGATCCCGCCCCGCAACCTCCCCTCGTCCATGCGTCGATCCGCCTGGCCTTCGCGCTCACCGAAGCCGAGACGCAACTCGCGGGCGCGCTGCGGCAGGGCATTTCACCGCACGACCATGCCGACGCCAGGGGGATCAGCCGCAACACGGTCTACACCCACCTGCGTCGGCTCAAGGAGAAGCTCGGCTGCGCCACCGTCACCGGCCTGGTCCGCCTGCTCGAAAGGATGCACCCTCCCGTCGAAGGCCCCGGCGACAGGACGAAATAGGCCGCAAGCCCGACCGGGCGCCGGGCCTCATGGCCCGCCCCCGCGCAGCGCCAGCCGCCGCAGGCGGCGGTGCGGCCCGCGAGCGAAATCAGACCGGGTTGTTGAACGTGTCGCAATCGGCCAGCCGGCCGTTACGCAGGCCGTTCGCGAACCAGGTCGCCCGCTGCTCGGACGTGCCGTGGTTGAAGCTTTCCGGCACCACGTAGCCCTGCGTGCGGCGCTGGAGCGTGTCGTCGCCGATCTGGTGCGCCGCGTTCAGCGCCTCCTCGATGTCGCCCTCCTCGAGCAAGCCCTTCTGCGCCGTGTAGTGCGCCCAGATCCCGGCGAAGCAGTCGGCCTGCAACTCGACGCGGATCGACATCTGGTTGGCCTCGACCTGGCTCATGCGCTGGCGCATCTGGTTGAAGCGCGGCAAGACGCCGATCAGGTTCTGCACGTGGTGGCCGACCTCGTGCGCCACCACATAGGCCTGCGCGAAGTCGCCGGAGGCGCCGAAGCGCTGCGACAGCTCGCGGAAGAAGCCGAGGTCGATATAGAGCTTCGAATCGCCCGGGCAGTAGAACGGCCCGGCGGCCGACGAGGCGAAGCCGCAGGCCGACTGCACCTGGTCGGAGAACAGCACCAGCGTCGGCTCGCGGTAGGTCTGGCCCTCGGCCTGGAAGATGCCGTTCCACACGTCCTCGGTCTCGGCCAGCACCACGGAGACGAACTGCGCCTCCTCGTCCGCCGGCGGGCTGCCGGTGCGGTCCTCGGTGACCTGCGGCACGGAGGGCCCGCCGCCTTCCAGTATCTGCAACGGGTCGATGCCGCAGGCGCGCAGCGCGAAGAAGATGACGACGACAAGGATGATGCCAGACAGCCCGCCGCCGCCCACGCCGCGGCCGATGGGAATGGGGATCGGCCGGCGCGAGCGGCCGAGGCCGCCCGGCATGCCGCCGCCCTGCCCGCGGCGATCCTCGACATTGCTGCTCTGGCGGCGGTCTCTCCAACGCATCTCGTTCTCTTCCTCGTCCGTTCGCGCCGAAGCCAGCCCCCGCCCGTGGCCCGCGCCCATGGCGGCAAACTAGCCGAGCCTCGGCGGCCGGTCACGGCAAATCTTGCCGCCGCCCCGCCGACCCCGGCCGCGATCGTCGTTAACAGCACCTTAAGCCGCACCAGGATAGGGTGCGCCGAGCATCCGCCAACCCGCGACGAGCCCCCGCGACGAACCCCCGTGACAAACTCATGCCGGACGGCCTCACCCCGCTGATCGAGCTGGCCAGCCACAGGAGCCTCGACCTGTTCTTCCGGCTCGGCCAAGGCTATGTCGCGCGCGCCGCGCGGGAGCCCGGCCTTCGCCAGGGCGGCCACGGCGTCAGCCCGCTCGGCGTGCAGGCACGCGCCGAGGCGCGCATCGTCTCCACGCTGGGGCCGGTTCCCTGCGAGCGGCGGCTCAACGCCTGGCCGGTGGGCGGCGGCACCAGCCGGCCGCTCGCCCGCCCGACTTGAGCGGACCGCTCAGCCGTCCTGGTCGCACCCGGTCGTCCGCGCCGCCCCTGTATCGCCAGCCGCCGATCCGCTGGCGATCGTCCTCATGCATGATCGCATCGAAATTCGTCGTCCTTGCCTCATTGACTCGAGTTCGGTTAATAGATATCACAATCTGTGATCACAAAATGAGCCGTCAAGTTTCGGGAGCGGGCTACCAACCACTTTGCCTCAATAGCGTATCGACGACGGCCGCCGCCGCCATATGCGGCAAGTCACGGCCGTTTTTCAGGTCTCAGCCAGATCGTACCGGTGCCAGGCATGCCCAAACGACCCTATTCCATCAGTTTACAGGCCATGTGGACGAGCCTGCCGTTTGCGGAACGAGTCAGGAAGGCCGGTGAGGCCGGGTTCGATCTCGTCGATCTGTGGGATTGGAAAGCCGTCGATATTGACGAAATCGCCCGCATCGCGGCGGACCATGGCATGCGCATAAACGGTTTCTTCGGAAACCGCGCGCATCCGATATGCGCCCCCGGCGGGCACGCCCTGGTGGTCGACGAGATCAAGCGCTCCATCGACTGTGCCAGCCGGGTGAATGCGGGTCAGATAGCGATTTTCTCGAATGCCATCAGCGAAGGCATGGCGCTTCCGTTGCCACCTCATGGCACGGCAGCGCTCGATGCCGCTGCTGTCGAAGCGCTGCGCGAAGTCGCCGACACCGCGCAATCCGCCGGGGTGACGCTCATTCTCGAGCATCTCAACGATGTGTTCCTGCCGTCTTACTACTGGATCGGCGCGCCCAAGGTCACCTCGCTGTGCCGGGAGGTCGACCACCCCGCCGTGCGCATGGCGTTCGACTGTTTTCATCAACAGCTTTCCGGCGGCCGCCTCACCGACAATCTCGTCGCCTGCTTGCCCTATATGGCGCGCTTCGACGTGGCGGAAGTTCCCGGCCGCCATGAGCCGGGCCACGGCGAGATCAATTTCAGACACCTCTTGCGCGTGCTCGACCAGCACGAGTGGGAAGGCCCGATCACCTTCGAGGTCAATCCGCATGATGGGGTCGAGGCGACAGCGCTCGCTGCCATCGACCGGGAGTTTCCACGTTAAGCCGCCATCGGTCCGCGCACGGCAGTTCAGGGAGGAGCATGGTATGGGTATGGTCGAGGGGAAGGTCGCGTTGATAACTGGCGCCGGCCAGGCAAAAGGACAGGGTGCCGCGGCCGCGCGGGCGCTGGCGCGTGAAGGCGCGACGGTCATCCTGACCGACAAGCCGGGTGTCGATGGCGCTTCCGTCGCGAAGGACATCGGAAAAGACGCGACGTTCCTGTATCTCGATGCCACGAGCGAGCAATCCTGGACCGATGTCGTGTCCACCGTTCAAGCCCGGTTCGGCAGGATCGACGTGCTGTTCAACAATGCCGGCATGTGGCTGATGAAGGGCCTGCTGGAGACAGCGCTGGACGAGTATCAGAGTGTCATTCTCGTCAACCAGACGTCCGTGTTTCTCGGCATGAAGGCCGTTGCGGGCATCATGAAGGCGCAAGGCAGGGGTTCGATCATCAACAACTGCTCGACATCGGGATTGATAGGCAGGGGCCAGCCGTTCGCCTACGCGGCCTCCAAATGGGCGATCCGCGGCATGACGCGCGCGGCTGCCGCCGAGCTGGCGCCGTTCAATGTGCGCGTCAACTCCATATGTCCCGGAATTATCCAGTCGCCGATGCTCGGCAATCCGAGCGAGGAGAGATTGCAGGCCATGGCCGCGAGCTTGCCTGGCGGTCGGCTGGGCCAACCTGATGAAACGGCGGCCGTCGTCCTGTTTCTTGCCAGCGATGCGAGTTCCTATGTCTCGGGAGCCGATATCCCGGTCGATGCCGCAAGGACTGCCTGACGAACATCAAACACCGATAGTGGCAACCGAGCGTCCAGGTTTCGCCCGCATCCGCGGCGCGGCGCGGCGCGGTCGGGAGCCGGGCGTCCCTTCAGCCTTCCCTGTCCAGCGCGGCGACCACCCGCGCCAGCATGTCGAGGAAAAGCGCCCGCTCCGCCGCGTCGAGAGCGCCCAGCGCCCGCGCGTTGACGTCGCGGGCGGCGGCCAGCACCGCATCCGCCCTCTCCCGCGCCGGTGGCGTCAGCGAAAACAGCGCGGCGCGGCGGTCGTTCGGGTCTTGCCTGCGCTGCACCAGCCCGTCGCGCTCCATGCGCGACAGCGTCGCCGCCATGGTCGGCTGCTCGATTGCAGCCGCCTCGGCCAGCGCCTTCTGCGACAGCTCCCGCCCGTCGCCCAGCGCGAACATCACCGGCATGTGGGCGCAGGACAGGCCGACCGGCTTCAGCCGCCGGTCGATGGCGCGGGCGAACAGCCGCGCCGCCCAGTTGGTCATGTAGCCGGCCGATTTGTCGCGGTCGAATTGCATCGCATAGCTTGCTATTAAATAATATCGCATGCTATATAACCTGTCGGCCGGCCGCGTTCAACCGCCCGGCCGCCCGGCCAGCCACAAGGAGCCAGCCATGCCACTGAAAAGCACGCCGCAGCGTTACGGCGCGGTCGCCATCGCCATCCACTGGATCACCGCACTCGCCCTTCTCGGCCTGCTCGTCTCCGGCTTCCGCGCCGCCGGCATGGAGGACGACGTCGCCAAGGCGGCGATCCTGCGCATCCACACCGCCACCGGCGTCGCGGTGCTGCTGCTCACGCTCGCGCGCATCCTGTGGTGGGTGGCGGTGGACAGGAAGCCGCCGCATGTCGCCGGCCAGCCGCGCTGGCAGGAGATCGCCTCGTCGGCCGTCCACGGCCTGCTCTATCTCGCCATCCTTCTGATGGCCGGCAGCGGCATCGCCATGATGGCGCTGTCGGGCGCGGGCGACATCGTGTGGGGCGGCGCGCCCGGCCCCCTGCCCGACTTCACGCGCTTTGCCCCGCGCACCGGCCACGGCATCGGCGCCTTCGTGCTCATCCTGCTCATGCTCGCCCACGTCGCGGCCGCGCTCTACCACCAGTTCGTGCTGCGCGACCGGCTGCTCGCCCGCATGGGGCTGGGCCGGAGTTGAGGTGACGCCGGCGCGGTGCCGAAACGGGGCATCGCGCCGCCATTTCCGGGGTTCCCACGCCCGGGCGCTTCCCCTATAAGGCCCGCTTAGCCTGTCAACAGAATCTGCTGCGACGAGCCGGCCGGGGCGACCCGCCGGTCTTTCGCGCAAGCCCGAAAAAAGCGGAACCCTCCATGCCCAAGCGCACCGACATCAAGTCGATCCTGATCATCGGGGCCGGCCCCATCGTCATCGGCCAGGCCTGCGAGTTCGACTATTCGGGCACACAGGCGTGCAAGGCGCTGCGCGAGGAGGGCTACCGCGTCATCCTGGTCAACTCCAACCCGGCCACCATCATGACCGACCCGGAGCTGGCCGACGCCACCTATATCGAGCCGATCACGCCGGAACGCGCTGCTGCCCACCATGGGCGGCCAGACCGCGCTCAACACCGCCCTGTCGCTCCGCCGCATGGGCGTGCTCGAGCGCTACAATGTCGAGATGATCGGCGCCAACGCCGAGGCCATCGACAAGGCCGAGGATCGCGCCCTGTTCCGCGAGGCGATGAAGAAGATCGGGCTGGAGACGCCGCGCTCGATGCTCGCCAACGCCACCGAGGTCAAGGACGCCGACCGCAAGAGCCACGAGGCCCGCCGCGCCGAGCTGAAGGCCTCCAACCCCGCCGATCTCGACGCCGCGCTCGACGCGCTGGAGACCGAGTGGAACCTGGGCGAAGGCGACCGCAAGCAGCGCTACATGGCCCACGCCATGGGCGTGGCCGCCCAGGCGCTCGACCAGGTCGGCCTGCCGGCGATCATCCGCCCCTCCTTCACCCTCGGCGGCACCGGCGGCGGCATCGCCTACAACCGCGCCGAGTTCTTCGACATCGTCCAGGCCGGCCTCGACGCCTCGCCGACCACCGAGGTGCTGATCGAGGAATCGGTGCTCGGCTGGAAGGAATACGAGATGGAGGTGATCCGCGACCGCGCGGACAACTGCATCATCGTCTGCTCCATCGAGAACGTCGACCCGATGGGCGTGCACACCGGCGATTCGATCACCGTGGCGCCCGCGCTCACCCTGACCGACCGCGAATACCAGATCATGCGTTCGGCCTCGATCGCGGTCCTGCGCGAGATCGGCGTCGAGACCGGCGGCTCGAACGTCCAGTTCGCCGTCAACCCGGCCGACGGCCGCCTCGTCGTCATCGAGATGAACCCGCGCGTGTCGCGCTCCTCCGCCCTTGCCTCGAAGGCGACCGGCTTCCCCATCGCCAAGGTTGCGGCCAAGCTCGCCGTCGGCTACACGCTGGACGAGCTGGACAACGACATCACCGGCGGCGCCACGCCCGCCTCCTTCGAGCCGTCGATCGACTATGTCGTGACCAAGATCCCCCGTTTCGCCTTCGAGAAGTTCCCCGGCGCCGAGCCGGTGCTGACCACCGCCATGAAGTCGGTCGGCGAGGTGATGGCCATCGGCCGCACCTTCCAGGAATCGTTGCAGAAGGCGCTGCGCGGGCTGGAGACGGGCCTGACCGGCCTCGACGAGATCGAGATTCCAGGCCTCGGCCAGGGCGACGACAGGAACGCCATCCGCGCAGCGCTCGGCACGCCGACGCCCGACCGGCTGCGCATGGTGGCGCAGGCGATCCGCATGGGCACCTCGCTCGAGGACGTGCACGAGATGTGCCGCATCGATCCGTGGTTCCTCGACCAGATCGAGGAGATCCTCGCCATGGAGGCGAAGATCCGCGCCCACGGTCTGCCCGGCGACGCCGGCAATCTGCGCATGCTTAAGGCCATGGGCTTCTCCGACGCCCGCCTCGCCTCGCTGGTTAAGAAGGACGCCGAAGACGTCGCAAGGATTCGCCAAAGCCTCGGCGTCCATCCCATGTTCAAGCGCATCGACACCTGCGCGGCCGAGTTCGCCTCGCCCACGGCCTACATGTATTCGACCTACGAGACGCCGTTCGCGGGCAGCCCCGCCGACGAGGCGCGCGTGTCGGACAAGGACAAGGTCGTCATCCTCGGCGGCGGGCCCAACCGCATCGGCCAGGGCATCGAGTTCGACTACTGCTGCTGCCATGCCGCCTTCGCGCTGAACGAGGCCGGCTACGAGTCGATCATGATCAACTGCAACCCGGAGACCGTCTCGACCGACTACGACACCTCCGACCGGCTCTATTTCGAGCCGCTGACGCCGGAGGACGTGCTGGAGATCCTGCGCGCCGAGCAGGCGGCGGGCCGGCTCCACGGCGTCATCGTCCAGTTCGGCGGCCAGACGCCGCTCAAGCTCGCCGAGGCGCTGGAGCGCGCCGGCATCCCGATCCTCGGCACCTCGCCCGACATGATCGACCTCGCCGAGGATCGCGACCGCTTCCAGAAGCTCCTCGTCAAGCTCGGCCTCAAGCAGCCGAAGAACGGCATCGCCTGGTCGGTCGAGCAGGCGCGCACCGTGGCCGGCGAGCTCGGCTTCCCGCTGGTGGTGCGCCCGTCCTACGTTCTGGGCGGCCGCGCCATGCAGATCATCCACGACGAGGGCATGCTCCAGACCTACCTGCTCGACACCGTGCCCGGCCTCGTGCCGGAGGACATCAAGCAGAAATACCCGAACGACAAGACCGGTCAGATCAACACGCTGCTCGGCAAGAACCCGCTTCTGTTCGACACTTACCTGACCGAGGCGACCGAGGTCGACGTCGACGCGCTGTGCGACGGCAGGGACGTCCACGTCGCCGGCATCATGGAGCACATCGAGGAGGCCGGCATCCATTCGGGCGACTCGGCCTGCTCGCTGCCGGTGCGCTCGCTCCCGGCCGACATCGTCGCCGAGCTGGAGCGCCAGACCGCCGCGCTCGCCCGCGCGCTTCACGTCGGCGGCCTGATGAACGTGCAGTACGCCATCAAGGACGGCGAGATCTTCGTGCTGGAGGTCAACCCCCGCGCCAGCCGCACCGTGCCGTTCGTCGCCAAGGCCGTCGGCCGTCCGATCGCCAAGATCGCCGCCCGCGTCATGGCCGGCGAGGCGCTCGACGCCGCCTTCGGCCACTATGGCGACCGGCCCGACGCCTCGCGCCTCAGCCATGTCGCGGTCAAGGAGGCGGTGTTCCCCTTCGCGCGTTTCCCGGGCGTCGACACCCTGCTCGGGCCCGAGATGAAGTCGACCGGCGAGGTCATGGGCCTCGACGCCGACTTCGCGCTCGCCTTCGCCAAGGCGCAGCTCGGCGCCGGCGTCGACCTGCCGCGCTCGGGCACGCTGTTCGTGTCGGTGCGCGACGAGGACAAGGCCAAGGTGCTGCCTTCGGTGAAGCGGCTGGCCGATCTCGGCTTCCGCGTGCTGGCCACCGGCGGCACCCAGCGCTTCCTGGCCGAGAACGGGGTGGCGGCCGAGAAGGTCAACAAGGTGCTGGAAGGCCGGCCGCATATCGAGGACGCCATCCGCAACCGCCAGGTGCAGCTCGTCTTCAACACCACCGACAGCCAGAAGGCGGTGTCCGACTCCAAGTCGCTGCGCCGTGCGACGCTGATGCAGAAGGTGCCCTACTATACGACGATGGCGGGCGCGGCCGCCGCCGCCGAGGCCATCGCCGCGCTCAAGGCGGGCTCGCTGGAGGTGCGGCCGTTGCAGGGATATTTCTGACCCGGAACGGACGACATCGACATCACGCCGCCCGGGGCGGTCGCGCGCGACGCCGCGCAGGCCCGCAGGCGAAGAAACCGCCGCAGGCCGCAAGCCCGACCGGGCGTCGCGCCTCGTGGCGCGCCCCGGCGGAGGGCCAGCCGCCGAAGGCGGCGATGCGGCCCGCGAGCGAAGAAACCGGAAACTAGCTCCCGCGCATCCGCCGCCGGTCCCGGCCGAGGCCGGTCTCCTCCAGCAGGCCCTTGCGCTTGGCGTCGTAGTAGTAGCCGCGCGCGTAGTAGCGCACGGCAAGGTCGTGGTCGCCGCCGGCGGTGATGTAGGCCCCGCGCAGGTAGCGCCCGGCATATTTCAGGTTGGTCTCGGCGTCGAGCAGCCCCTCGGGCGGGCCGTCATAGCCCATGGTGCGCGCCGTCTGCGGCAGGATCTGCATCAGCCCCCAATAGGGGCCGTTGCGCGCGGCGGGGTTGAAGGTGCTCTCGCGCTTGACGACGCGGCGCAGCAGCTCGACCGGAATCTCGTGATGGTCGGCATATTTCACGATCAGCGCGTCGAGCTCCGGGCTGCGGGCGGCGACGGTCCCGTCCGCCGGGGTGCTGGCGGCGAGCGCGGTGGCGGAAGCGGACGGCACAGGCGGGGCGTAGGCGGCCGGCACGGCGGCGACCTGCGCCGCCTCCACTTCCTCGGCCAGCGAGAAGATGGCCGGCGTCACCTCGACGGTGTCGGGCAGCACCGGGTCGTCGGCCGCCGCGAGCGACAGTTGCCGCGCGTCAAGGCCCAGCTCGCTCGTGGTGCAGCCGGCGAGCGCGAGCGAGCCGAGCAGCGCCAGGCGCGCGCATTGAAGAGGATGTCGAGGCAATCCGGGCCCTCTCTCGTCGTCGGTCCGTCCCCTGCCCCGTGCGCAATACCACCGTCCGCCCCGGTATCGCAAGCGGCTTCGCCGCCGTCCGCGGGCGGCGCCTCCGCGGCCGTCGCTTGTGAACATAGATCATCATGGCATAATGGAACGATGATTCGCCGGAGTGACTGTCTTCACGGCCTCCCGCGCAAGTAATCGTCCCAAGTAACCGTTCCAGGCGTCCCGGGTTTCTTGCAGGTCCTAGGTATCGCGTGCCCGCGCGTCACAACCACAAGAACGAACGACAGGGAACGAAGATGCTTCCTCCAATCGACGGCGCGCCACGGCGTCGCCTGACCGAACATGCCGAGCTTGCGGTCGCGGCGGAGTTCCTGATGGCGCGCGGCTTCGCCGAAGACGAGATCGCCGTACAGCTCTCGCGCTTCTACTATGTCGACATCGACGCGCTCAACGACGTCGTCGCCGCGCTGGCGGGGCACACGGCGCAGGCGCAGGCGGGAAGGCGCGCCACGGCCTGACGCCGCCGGGCCGCGAGCGCAGCGGAACGGCGCTCAGGAGCCGCGGCGGCGGCCGAACGGGCGGTGAGCCTGGTTGGCGGCGTGGCGCGTGGCCGCCGGGGCGTCCTGCGCCTCCGCGTGGTCGTGCGCCCCGCCCGCCGTCGCGGCGACCGGCGGGAAGGCCGCGAAGCGCGGCGGCGCCAGTTCCGGCCGCGCCAGCGCGTAACCCTGCACCATGTCGGCGCCGGCCCGCTCGGCAAGCTCGAGCTGCCAGCCTTCCTCGATGCCCTCGAACACGATGCCGATGCCGCGCCCGGAGAATTCCCGCACCATCACTTCGAGCAGCGCGAAGCCGGGCCTGGTCTCCATCAGCCGCGCGATCCAGCGGGCGTCGAACTTGACGATGTCGGGCCTGAGCGCGGCGACGCGCTCCATGTCCGACTCCTCGGCTCCGTAGTCGTCGACGGCGATGCGCAGGCCGTGGTCGCGCAGCGCCGCCACGAGGCCGTCGAGCGCCTGCCCCGGGGCCGACGGCTTCTCCGTCACCTCGCACACGATGCGGCGCGGATCGATGCCGGCCTCGTGCAGCGTCAGCCGCATGTCGCGCAGCGAGGCGTCGGCCAGTTGCCGCTCCACGAACACCGACGGATCGAAATTGACGAACACCTTGGCCGGCGGCGGGATGAAGGCGCCGGCATTGAGCAGGTGCAGCGTGCGCGTCAGCGTCTCGACGTGCAACCTGTCGCCGGCGGGGATCATGCGGAAGAAGTCGGCGGGCGCCACGCCGGCGCTGTCGCGGAACGGCCGCGCCAGCCCCTCGAAGGCGACGAGCTCCAGCCGGCCGCCGCGGAAGGCGAAGATCGGCTGGAAGGCGGATTTCAGCGTGTAGTCGGCCCACACGCCGGTCGCGACGCCGTCGGCCTGCCGCACGATATGGGCGAGAGCGATGCTGCGCGACACGCCTTGCCTCTCCATGCTGGCTGCATTCCTCGCGCGTCCACCCTCGCACCGAAGGATTTACCGTCTGTTAACGGCGCAAATGCGCGGCCGCCGCCCGGCCGGCCACTTCGGCGCTTGCGCGCGGGCCGCGGATGCGGCATTGAGCGCGCGGTCGCGACATGCGGCCCTTTGCCTCAACCGGAGATTTTTCGTCATGGCCTTCCTTGCCGATGCCCTGTCCCGCGTGAAGCCCTCCGCGACCATCGCGGTCTCGCAGAAGGCGCGCGAGCTGAAGGCGAAAGGCCGCGACGTCATCTCGCTCGGCGCCGGCGAGCCGGATTTCGACACGCCCGACAACATCAAGAACGCGGCCATCGAGGCCATCCGCCGCGGCGAGACCAAGTATCCGCCGGTCTCCGGCATCGCGCCGCTGCGCGAGGCCGTCGCCGCCAAGTTCAGGCGCGAGAACAATCTCGACTACAAGCCGGAGCAGACCATCGTCGGCACCGGCGGCAAGCAGATCCTGTTCAACGCCTTCATGGCGACGCTGAACCCCGGCGACGAGGTCGTCATCCCGCGCCCCTACTGGGTCAGCTACCCGGAGATGGTGGCGCTGTGCGGCGGCAAGCCGACCTTCGCCGAGACCTCCATCGACAACGGCTTCAAGCTGACGGCGGCGGCGCTGGAGAAGGTCATCACGCCGGAGACGAAGTGGCTGGTGCTGAACTCGCCGTCGAACCCCTCCGGCGCGGCCTACACCGAGGCCGAGCTGAAGGCCATCGCCGACGTGCTCGTCAGGCACCCGCAGGTCTGGGTGCTGACCGACGACATGTACGAGCACCTGACCTATGGCGACTTCGTCTTCCGCACCATCGCCGAGGTCGAGCCGGCGCTCTACGACCGCACGCTGACCATGAACGGCGTGTCCAAGGCCTACGCCATGACCGGCTGGCGCATCGGCTACGCGGCCGGGCCGCTCCAGCTCATCAAGGCGATGGACGTGATCCAGGGCCAGCAGACCTCGGGCGCCTGCACCATCGCCCAGTGGGCCTCGGTCGAGGCGCTGAACGGCCCGCAGGATTTCGTGCGGAAGAACAAGGCGATCTTCCAGGGCCGGCGCGACCTCGTCGTCTCCATGCTCAACCAGGCGCGCGGCATCACCTGCCCGACGCCGGAGGGCGCGTTCTACGTCTACCCCTCCTGTGCCGGGCTGATCGGCAGGAAGACCCCGTCGGGCAAGGTGATCGAGACCGACGAGGACTTCGTCACCGGGCTTCTGGAGGCGGAAGGCGTCGCGGTGGTCCACGGCTCGGCCTTCGGCCTCGGCCCCAACTTCCGCATCTCCTACGCCACCTCCGAGGCGCTCCTGGAGGATGCCTGCACCCGCATCCAGCGCTTCGCCGGGTCGCTCGTCTGAGCCGGCGGCGAACCGCCGATACCGCCCCAGCAAGCCCGGCCCCGCGCCGGGCTTCGCGTTTCCGTGGATGCCGGGACAACGCGAAAGCTTGAGCTTCGCGAAAAGAGGCGGCATGCTTGCCGGCGCGGGCGGCGGGCCGGACACCGGAAGACGAACGCAATGGGAAAGACAACCGCAAGGAAGCCGGCCCCGGACCGGCCGGCGCGCCGCGTCCCGCCCGAAGCCGCCATGAGCGGAGACGCAAGCCCCGCGGAGGCGGGAAAGCCCGTGCTGCTTTCGGGCGGCAATCCCCAGATCGCGAAGGGCTACGGCGACGCTCCCGTCCAGGCCTACATCGCCGCCATGCCCGGCTGGAAACGCGATGCCGGACGCCGGCTTGACGAGATCGTCGCGCGCACCGTCCCGGACGTGCGCAAGGCGGTCAAATGGAACTCGCCCTTCTACGGAGTCGAGGGCCAAGGCTGGTTCCTCAGCTTCCACTGCTTCACGAACTACATCAAGGTCGGCTTCTTCCGCGGCGCGTCGCTGCATCCCCTTCCGCCCGTCGGGTCCAGGCAGAAGGACGTGCGCTACCTCCACATCCACGAGGGCGAGCGGCTCGATGAAGCCCGGTTCGCCGCGTGGGTGAAGCAGGCCAGCCAGTTGCCCGGCGAACGGATGTAGGCGAGCGGCGCGCGGCGAGCCTGCGCCTTGCGCGGGCGTTCGGCTCCGCCGCCAGGCGGGCCGGGTGCGACGGGCCGCCCCGCCTCCGCCTCTTGCCCTCGCCTTCCAGCCGTGTGACGATGCTTCCATGGCCCGGGACGGCCGCAGCGCCGCCATGGCCGTGCGACGGCCGCCAAGGCCATTGAGGCATCACGGCCGCCGCTCACGACGCAACGCGCGAGAGGAGGTCAGGTCACATGGGCAAAAGAGCCGGAGAACGACGCAAGGGACCGAAATGCATCGCCATTGTCGGTCCCTTCTCGAGCGGCAAGACGACGCTCCTTGAGGCGCTGCTGGCGCGAACCGGAGCGATAGCGCGCCAGAACGCGGTCTCGTCCGGCAACACGGTGGGCGATCATTCGGCGGAAGCGCGCGCCCATCTGATGAGCGTCGAGGCCACCTTCGCCACCACCGAATTCATGGGCGAGAGCGTCACCTTCGTCGATTGTCCCGGCTCCGTCGAGTTCGCCTTCGAGGTGCAGCCGGTGCTGGCCGCCTGCGACCTGGCCGTGGTCGTTGCCGAGCCGGACGAGAAGAAGTTTCCCGCCCTCCAGCTCATCATGCGCCAGCTCGACGAGATGGGCGTGCCGCGCGTCCTCTTCCTCAACAAGATCGACAAGGCTGCCGCCGGCGTGCGCGAGACGCTGAAGCTGTTGCAGCCGGCCAGCTCGACGCCGCTGCTGTTGCGCCAGATCCCGCTGCGCAAGGACGGCATCGTCGTCGGCTCGATCGACCTCGCGCTCGAGCGCGCCTACATCTACCACGAGCACGCCGAAAGCACGGTCGCCGAGATTCCCGACGACGACAGGGCGCGCGAGCTGGAAGCCCGCTTCTCGATGCTGGAGGCGCTGGCCGACCATGACGACTCGCTGATGGAGCAGCTGCTTGAGGAGATCGAGCCGCCGCGCGACGCGGTGTTCGACGACCTCGCCGCCGACCTGCGCGACGGCTCCGTCACCCCGGTGCTGATCGGCTCGGCCGAGAAGGGCAACGGCATCATGCGGCTGCTGAAGACGATCCGCCACGACGCGCCGGACGTCGAGGCGACGCGCAGGCGGCTCGGCGCCGAACCCGGCAAGCCCGCGCTCCAGGTCATGAAGACGATCCACACCCCGCATGGCGGCAAGCTCTCGGTCGCGCGCGTGCTTTGCGGCCGGGTGGCGGACGGCGCGGACCTGTTCGCCTCCAGCGGCGCGACGGGCAAGGTCTCCGGCATCTACCGCCTGCTCGGCAAGGAGCAGACCAAGCTCGCGGCCGCCGAGGAAGGCGAGACCGTCGCGCTCGGCAAGCTCGACGAGGTCGCCACCGGCGACACCCTGTCGACCGCGAGGGACGTTCCGGCGCTGGTCGCCCTCGACATGCCGCCGCCCGTCTACGCGCTGGCGCTGCGGCCGAAGGAGCGCAAGGACGACGTCAAGCTGTCGGCCAGCCTCCAGAAGCTGGTGCAGGAGGACCCCTCGCTCTCGGTCGAGCAGAACCAGGACACCGGCGAGACCATCGTCTCCGGCCATGGCGAGATGCACCTGCGCGTCACCGTCGAGCGGCTGGAGGGCAAGTACCAGATCGCCGTGCAGTCGCACCCGCCGCGCGTGCCCTACCGCGAGACCATCCGCAAGGCGGCCACCCAGCGCGGCCGGCACAAGAAGCAGTCGGGCGGCCACGGCCAGTTCGGCGACGTGGTGCTGGAGATCAAGCCGCTGCCGCGCGGCTCGGGCTTCGAGTTCACCGACACCATCACCGGCGGCGTGGTGCCCAAGCAGTACATCCCCTCGGTCGAGGCCGGCATCCGCGACTTCCTCAGGGCCGGGCCGCTCGGCTTCCCGGTGGTGGACATCGCCGTCAACCTCTCGGACGGCTCCTACCACACGGTCGATTCCTCCGACATGGCCTTCCAGCAGGCCGCGCGCATCGGCATGAAGGAAGGCATGGCCGCCTGCTCGCCCGTGCTGCTGGAGCCGATCCTGAAGGTGCAGATCTTCACCCCCTCGGAGGCCACCGCCAGGGTCACGGCGATCGTGCCGCAGCGGCGCGGCCAGATCCTCGGCTTCGACGGCCGGCCCGGCTGGCCGGGCTGGGACGTGGTCGAGGCGACGATGCCGCAGGCGGAGATCGGCAACCTGATCGTCGAGCTGCGCTCGGCGACCGCCGGCGTCGCCTCCTATGTCGCGAGGTTCGACCACATGGCCGAGCTGACCGGCCGCCTCGCCGACGAGGTGATGAGCGCCAACGGCAAGGCCGCCTGAAGCAATTCCGGGACAAGCGTGAAGCGCTTTTCCCGGAAGTGCGGCAAAAAAAACGGTGGCGGTTCGGGAAAAAACACGGCAGGGGTGCCGCTCCTGCCGTTTTCTTGTGCAGCGTGGCGGCGCAGGCTTTCATGCGGGCAAAAAAAAGCCGGATCGAAAGACCCGGCTTGAATGTTGGAAGCGCCCGTAGGCAAAACCTCCAGAGGGGAACACTCGCGGGCGCCAATGGGAGGAGGAATGCGCCCGGGAGATGATTGGGATATGAGCTTTCGCAGCCCGAAATGCAAGCAACGTCTTTCGCATTGCACCCATGCAAGGCACGCATAGCTCGGAATCGGCGCATCTGCACCCTGCGGGGCAGGCCCTGCCCTCAATATGCCCAGCTGCGCGCCTTGGCGATGAGGAAGTCGCGGAAGACGTGCAGCTTGACCTGGTTCTTCATCGTGTCGGGGTAGCAGAAATAGGTGTCGAAGGACGGCACCTCCGTCTCGGGCATCACCTGCACCAGCCCGGAATCCTTGTCCACGATGTAGTCGGGCAGCATGGCGATGCCGGCCCCGCGCTGCACGGCGACCTTGATCGACATGATGTTGTTGATCTGGAGCGTGGCGACGCGGCGCGAGCCTTCCGGCCGCCCGGCCGTCTCCAGCCAGTTCATGTCGGTCAGGTGGTAGGGCACCGGCTCGCCGAAGGTGACGATGCGGTGCTTGTCCAGTTCCTCGATGGTGCGCGGCTTGCCGTATTTGTTGATGTAGGACGGCGCGGCGAACAGGTGGAAATGGACCGTGAACAGCCGCCGCTGGATCAGGTCGGGCTGCTGCGGCTGGCGCAGGCGGATGGCGCAGTCGGCCTGGCGCATGGTCAGGTCCAGCTCCTCGTTGGCGAGGATCAGCTGGAGCTGGATTTCGGGGTAGAGGTCGAGGAACTCCTGCACCCGCTCCGTCAGCCAGCCGGAGCCGAGGCCGACGGTGGTGGTGACGCGCAGCGGCCCCGACGGGCGGTCCTTGGCCTCCGTCAGCCGCGCCTTGACGCCTTCGAGCTTCATCAGCACTTCGTGCGCGGTCTGGTAGAGCATCTCGCCCTGCTCCGTCAGCACCAGCCCGCGGGCGTGGCGGTGGAACAGCGGCACGCCGACATCCTGCTCCAGCGCGCTCACCTGCCGCGAGATCGCCGACTGCGACAGCCGCAGCGTCTCGGCCGCGTGGGTGAAAGAGCCTGCCTCCGCCGCCGCGTGGAAGACGCGCAACTTGTCCCAGTCCAGCGCCATGACGCCCGGTTCCCCTGTTATGCCTCGAGCCGTCTCCGCTCTCGCGGCCGCCGATGAACTGCCCGATCGTGTCGTTTTCGCGGCCGGCCCGGTCCCGCGCGCTACTGTGCGGCTTCGCGGTGCGCGTCGAGCTCGGCGATATAGCGCTCGGCCTCCAGCGCGGCCATGCAGCCCATGCCGGCCGCCGTGACGGCCTGGCGGTAGACGTCGTCGGTGACGTCGCCGGCGGCGAACACGCCCGGCACGTCGGTCGCCGTCGAATCGGCGGCCGTCCACAGATAGCCGTTCGGCTTCTGCTTGAGCTTGCCGGCGAACAGCTCCACAGCCGGCGCGTGGCCGATGGCGACGAACACGCCGTCGGTCGCCATGTCGGTGACCTCGCCGGTGCGCACGTTGCGCAGCCTCAAGCCGTTGACGGAGGGCGGCGTCGGGCCGTTGCGCTCCTCGCCGAGAATCTCCTCGACGACGTGATCCCACAGCACCTTGATGTTGTCCTTCCTGAACAGGCGCTCCTGCAGGATGCGCTCGGCGCGGAACTCGCCGCGGCGGTGGATCACGGTGACGCTCCTGGCCAGGTTGGCGAGATAGAGCGCCTCCTCGACCGCGCTGTTGCCGCCGCCGACCACCACGACGTCCTTGCCGCGATAGAAGAAGCCGTCGCAGGTGGCGCAGGCCGACACGCCGAAGCCCATGAAGGTCTGCTCGGTCGCGATGCCCAGCCACTTGGCCTGCGCGCCGGTGGCCACGATCAGCGCGTCGCAGGTGAAGACCGCGCCCGAATCGGTCGCGATGCGGAACGGCCGCCGGTCGAGGTCCACCTCGGTGACGAGGTCGTTGACGATCCCCGCGCCGACGTGCTCGGCCTGGAGCCGCATCTGCTCCATCAGCCAGGGGCCCTGCACCGGCTCGGCGAAGCCGGGATAGTTCTCGACATCGGTGGTGATGGTGAGCTGGCCGCCCTGCTGCATGCCGGCGATGAGCACCGGCTCGAGCATGGCGCGGGCGGCGTAGATCGCCGCGGTGTAGCCGGCCGGGCCCGAGCCGATGATGAGGACGGGCGCGTGTTGGGCGGTCATGGTCGGGCCTTCCTGGATTTGGCCGGTGCGCGCGGCGCCGGATCGCGTGGTCCGTGGGTCGAATGGCGCTAATCTAGGTGCTGGCGCACCCGCCTTGCAAGGCGACGAAACGCAGCGCCCGGCAAAGGCTGGGGAAAGCCGCAGCGTCCGGCGATTGCCTTGGACAGGCCGGCGCAACATCCGCTAACTTCGCAAAGCCATCGCGAAAGATTCTCACGCAGCGCCGGAGCCGCCGCATGCCGTTCAAGGCCGACCTCGACGCCATCGACTGGAAAATCCTGAAGGAGCTTCAGGACAACGGCAGGATGACCAATGTCGAATTGTCGCGGCGCGTCGGCATCTCGGCCCCGCCCTGCCTGCGGCGCGTCAAGCGGCTGGAGGACGCCGGCATCATCCACGGCTACCGCGCGCTGCTCGACACGCGCATGCTCGGCTTCGACGTCGTCGCCTTCTGCCTGATCGGCCTCCACCACCAATCCGAGAGCGAGCTGAAGGCCTTTGCCGAGCGCACGCGCGGCTGGCCGGTCGTGCGCGCCGCATGGATGGTCTCCGGCGAATCCGACTTCATGCTGCATTGCGTGGCGCGCGACCTCGCCACCTTCCAGACCTTCGTCATCGAGGAGCTGACCTCGGCGCCCAACGTCGACACGGTGCGCACCGCGCTGACCATCCGGCAGGTCAAGGACCAGGGCCTGGCAGCGATCGCCGAGAGCCACCAGGGTTAGGCCGTCCCGCCCGCCAGCTCCTCGTAGATCCCGACGAGCCGCTCGGCCTCGCCGCGAAGCTGGAACCGCGCCATGACGTGGTCGCGGCCGTTCTGCCCGTGGCGCGCGGCGAGCGCCGGGTCGGCGAGATAGGGCTCGACCGCCGCGACCATCGCGGCAAGGTCGTCGGCCGGCACCACCGTGCCGGTGCGGCCGGGCTCGATCAGCTCGCGGAACGCGCCGACATCGGCCGCCACCGCCGGCACGCCGCTCGCCATCGCCTCCAGCGGGGTGAGGCCGAAGCCTTCCCAGCGCTGCGGCGCGACATAGAGCGACAGCGCGCGATACCAGCGCTCGATGTCGCGATGCTCGCCGACGAACAGGATGCGCTGGCCAAGGCCGGCGCGCGCGGCGCGCGCCTTCAATTCGTCCTCGAACGCCCTGTGCTGCGGCGTGGCGCGGCCCGCCACCACCGCCGACCAGCCCGGATGCCGCGGCAGAAGCTCGATCATCGCGTCGACGAACAGGTCCGTGCCCTTCTGGCAGCGCACGCGGCCGAAGCAGCCGACGTAAAGCTGCGCCGGGTCGAGGCCGACCGCCCGCGCCGCCTCGGCGCGATCGGCCGGCGGGCAGAAGCGCGCGGTGTCGATGCCGTGCATGATGACGGTGTTGGGCACCGTCAGATAGGCCGCCGTCTTGCGGCTGGTGGCGATCACCCTGTCCATGCGCCGGATCAGGAAGCGCGTCCAGCGCGTGTGGACGCGCTGCGAGGCGGAGGTGAACACCAGCCTGAGCGGCGCGCGGAACACATGGCGCAGGATCAGGCCCGCGAGCATCTCGACGTTGCGCCTGGCGTGCCAGACGCGCACCGGCGCGCCGGCGGGCCGGGCGAGCAGCGCCGGCACCTGCCACCACGCGATCTTCGGCAGGCGGTCGGGAAGACCCGGTCCCAGCGTCGCCATCCCGATCATGCGCTGCTGGAGCGGCACGAGCTGGACGATCGTGCTGGTGACGCCCGAAAGCCGGCGCTTGAAGTTCGGGACCACCACGCGCACCCGCGCCATGTCGACGCGGGCGGCCCCGGCGGGCGCGCCTGCCCCTGTCCCGCTCACTGCCAGCGCAGCTCGACGATCTCGTAACCGCGCGCGCCGCCCGGCGCGTTGACCTCGATCTCGTCGCCCACGGCCTTGCCGATCAGGGCGCGCGCGATGGGCGAGGAGATGGAGATGCGGCCCGCCTTCACGTCCGCCTCCTGGTCGCCGACGATCTGGTAGGTCTTCTCCTCCTCGGTGTCCTCGTCGACGAGGACGACCGTGGCGCCGAACTTGATGGTGTCGCCGGACAGCTTGGTGACGTCGATGACCTCCGCGCGCGCGATCAGGTCCTCCAGCTCGCCGATGCGGCCCTCGTTGAGGCTCTGCGCCTCCTTGGCGGCATGGTATTCGGCATTTTCGGACAGGTCGCCGTGCGAGCGCGCCTCGGAGATCGCCTCGATGATGCGCGGACGTTCCTCCTGCTGACGCCAGCGCAGCTCTTCCTTCAGCGCCTCGAAACCACCGACCGTCATCGGGACCTTGTTCATGTCGCTCGACCTCTCGTCCTTTTCCGTCCCGCGCCTGACAGCGCGCCACACAAAAAGAAAACGGTCCGGCAGCCGCGGCCAACGAACCGTTCAATGCTTGTCACGGCAAATATAGCAACTCTCGCGCGCTTTTCACGTGGAATTTTGGCGGCCGAAGGTCGCTCCCCGCCCGCGCCGGCGCGCCAGCCGGGCGGCCGCCCGGCGTTCATGCGCGGAAGATGATGGCCGCTCCCGCCGCGATCAGCGCGAAGCCGGCGAGGTGATTCCAGGTAATCGCCTCCCTGAGATAGGCCACCGAAAACACCGCGAACACGGCAAGGGTTATCACCTCCTGCATGGTCTTCAGCTCGGCCGCCGAATAGACCGCGTGGCCGATGCGGTTGGCCGGCACGGCCAGCCAGTATTCGACGAAGGCGATGGCCCAGCTCGCCAGCACGACCGCGTAGAGCGGCGCGGCCTTGAACCTGAGGTGCCCGTACCAGGCCAGCGTCATGAAGACGTTGGAGGCCACGAGCAGCAGGATGGGCAGAACCTTGGGCGACAGCAGCGACATCGCGTTTCTTCTCCGGACAACAGGTCGCAACGCCCATCGCACATCTGCCTCGTCACAATCACCTGAAATTCGTATCATGGGCCGTGCAGATGGAGGTCCCGATGCGAAGGCCGTTCCAGAAAGACTGGGAACTGACGATCGATCCCGACACCGTGCGGTTGTTCGTGCTCAAGGCCAAGGCGATCGCCGCCGGCCTGAACAGCGACTACGAGGCGGGCGGCGAGCACGAGGTGGAACTGGACGAGCAGTCGCGGGACGGCCACCACCATGACGGCCTCGCCGAGGAGGAGGAGGAAGACCTGACCGAGCGCGAGCTCAGGGCGCTGATCAACGACCTGAACGTCGACGAGGCGGCCGAGCTGATCGCCATGGTGTGGATCGGGCGCGGCGACTTCGACGCGAGCGAGTGGGACGAGGCGGTGACGGAAGCGCGCCAGCGCGGCCAGGGCCGCCGCGCCTCCAACTACCTGCTCGGCATGCCGATGCTGGGCGACTGGCTGGAGGAAGGGCTGGAGGCCATCGGCGCCTGAGCGTTGTGCGCCTGAAACGGCGCGTCATGGAAAGTGAAGCGGCGGCGCGTTGCCGCCTTTGAGCGGCGTGGCCATGTTCGACGCATGAACGCCGCGAAGGCCCGCGCCCTGCGCCTGCTCCTGCTTGCTGTCTGCCTTGCCGCGCCGGGATCGGCGCAGGAATTGCCGCGCACGATGGACCCGCCGCCGCACCGGCCGCCGGCCGAGGCGCCCGCCGCAGCCGAGCCGGCCGATTCGCTGCCGCCCGACGAGGCGGCCTGCCGCGAGAGGCTGCGCGGCCTCGGCGTCGCCTTCGCCGAGGCCGAGAGGATCGACGCGCCGGAGGGCTGCGCCGCCGCCCACCCCGTCACCGTCTCGCAGCTTCCGGGCGGCGTGGCGCTGCGGCCCGAAGCGGTGCTGACCTGCGCCATGGCCGAGGCGACGGCGGGCTTCGTGCGCGACCACGCCGCGCCGCTCGTGGCCGAAGCCTACGGCACATCGCTGGCGGCGGTCGAGCAGGCCTCGTCCTATGTCTGCCGGCCGCGCCGGGGAACGCGGAAGCTGTCCGAGCACGCCTTCGCCAACGCGCTCGACATCGGCGCGCTGGTGCTCGAGGACGGAACCCGGATCGAGGTGCGGGCGCACGATCCCTCGCGGGAGCCGCGCCATGCCCGCCTGCTCGCGGCGCTGCGCAAGGCGGCGTGCGGGCCTTTCGCCACCGTCCTCGGCCCCGGCTCCGACGCCGACCATGCCGACCACTTCCATTTCGACATGGCCGAGCGGCGCAGCCCCTTCTGCCAGTAGCGGCCACATTCGCGCCACAACGGTAAAGGCGGGCGCTCAAGCTTCCTTTACCGTTGCGCGCTAGGCTCCTTCCGTCAGGGACAGGGAACTCGGGGTGCCCAGCGTGTTGCGTATCGGGGCAGTCAGACTTGCCGGCATGGCCGGCCGCCGCGCGCGCATCGGCGCGGCCGTCGCCGCCATCGCCGTCGGCGCGCTCGCCCTGTCGTCCTGCACCGTCTCCGGCGTACTGACCCCCAGCGTCGATGTCGGCACGCGCACCTCGTCGGTCGCGGCCAAGCCGCGCGGGCTTGCCCGCCTCGCCTCGCCGTCGAGCCTGATGAGCGTCGGCTATCCGCGCCTGTCGCAGCCCTTCGCCGGGCCGGGCATGCAGCTGCCGGCCGAGGAGGCGGACTGCCGCCGCCAGCTTCGCCGCCTCGGCGTCGCCTTCCGCGACCTTGCGCCGATCGACGACGGCGGCGCCTGCCGCATCGACTGGCCGGTGCAGGTGACGGGGCTGTCCGGCAACATCGAGATGAAGCCGGCGGCGACGCTGTCCTGCACCATGGCGCTGGCCTTCGCCCAGTGGACTAAGAACGAGCTGACGCCGGCGGCGCGCTGGCGCTACCTGTCGGGGGTGAAGACCATCCATCAGGGCTCGAGCTATTCGTGCCGCAACATCCGCCGCTCGGGCGGCGTCGCCTCCGAGCACTCCAAAGGCAACGCGCTGGACGTGATGCGCATCGAGCTGCGCAACGGCAAGGACATCGACGTGCGCAAGCCCGGCTGGTTCGCCTTCCGCGAGCGCGGCCTGCTGAAGAACGTGCGCGCCGGCGGCTGCGAATACTTCACCACCGTGCTCGGCCCCGGCTACGACGCCGACCACGCCGACCATTTCCACTTCGACGTCAAGAACCGCAGGAACGGCTACGTCGCCTGCCGGTGAACGGCGCGGCCGCGCGCGTCAAGATTCCTGTCGCGCGCGCGCGGCGCGGATGCTATCAGCGCAATCATGCTTACGGTTGAAATCGCGGTCGTCGTTGTCCTCATCTGCATCAACGGCCTGCTTGCCATGTCGGAACTGGCGGTCGTCTCGTCGCGCCCCGGCCGGCTGAAGGCCATGGCCGACCGCGGCCAGTCGGGCGCGGCCACCGCCGTCCGGCTCGCCGCCAATCCCGGCCGTTTCCTCTCCACCGTGCAGATCGGCATCACGCTGGTCGGCGTGCTGTCGGGCGCGTTCTCCGGCGCCACGCTCGGCCTGCGCCTGACCGACTGGCTGATGGCGTCGGGCGTGCCCGCCGGCATGGCCGGCACGCTGGGCGTCGGCTCGGTGGTGGCGGCGATCACCTACGCCTCGCTCATCATCGGCGAGCTGGTGCCCAAGCAGGTCGCGCTGCGCAACCCGGAGGGCGTCGCCTGCCGCGTCGCGCCGGCCATGCGCGGCCTGTCGGTCGTCGCAGCACCCGTGGTGTGGCTGCTCGACATCTCCGGCCGCGCCGTGCTGCGGCTGCTCGGCCAGGCCGACGAGGGCGGCTCCAAGGTCACCGACGAGGAGATCGCCAGCCTGATCGCCGAGGCCGAGAGCCATGGCGTCGTCGAGAGCGACGAGCGCAAGATGATCGCCGGCGTGATGCGGCTGGCCGACCGCAGCGTGCGCGCCATCATGACCCCGCGCACCGAGGTCGAATGGATCGATCTCGGCGCGTCGCGGGCAGAGATCCGCAAGCGGCTGCTGGAGGCCGGCCACGCCATGCTGCCGGCCGCCAACGGCAGCGTCGACCAGATGGTCGGCGTGGTGCGCACGCGCGAGGCGCTGGCCGCGCTGGTCGGCCGCCAGGCCTTCGACCTCGCCGCGCTGGTGCGCGCCGCCCCCATCGTCCACGACAACGCCGACGCGCTCGACGTGCTCGCCACGCTCAAGGAGGCCGAGGTGCCGATGGCGCTGGTCCACGACGAGTATGGCGACTTCGAGGGCGTGGTCACGCCGGCCGACATCCTGGAGACCATCGTCGGCGTGTTCCGCTCCGACGCCGACGAGGACGAGCCGGCCGCGGTCGAGCGCGACGACGGCTCGTGGCTGCTCGCCGGCTACCTGCCCACCGACGAGATGGCCGAGACGCTCGGCATCCCGCTGCCCGAGAAGCGCGACTACGAGACGCTGGCCGGCTTCGTGCTGTCGCACATGCACCACCTGCCGCAGGTGGGCGAGCATGTCGACGTCATGGGCTGGCGCTTCGAGGTGATGGACCTCGACGGCCGCCGCATCGACAAGGTGCTGGCCTCGCGCTCGATCAAGACCCACCGCGAGGCGCGCACCTGAAAAAAGCCCCGCGCCGAACCGGCGCGGGGCGTCGCATCCTCGAAAGGCCCGGGGACCGGATCAGGCTTCGCGCGCGGTCTTCAGCGCCCTGGCCCACCAGCCGAGCTGGCCGAGCATGTCGTCGCCCGCCTGGTTGAGATGGGCGAAGTCGGACACCTTCCTGTCGCCCGAGGCGATCTGCATGTAGTCGGCCCACACGATGTGGACGGCGGCGCGCACGGGCGCCATCTGAAGCTCGATGGCGATCAGGCGGAGCTGCTCGACCGCCCGCGCCCCGCCGACGCCGCCATAGCCGACGAAGCCGATCGGCTTGCGGTTCCACTCGTTGTAGGCGTAGTCGAGCGCGTTCTTCAGCACCGCCGTGGGGCCGCGGTTGTACTCGGCCGCCGTCACGATGAAGCCGTCGAGGCTGGCGATCTTGTCCTGCCACGCCTTCGCGCCGTCGGCCTGCGACGGCGCATAGGCCGGGGAGGTCTGCTCGTCGAAGAACGGCAGCTTGTAGTCGCGCAGGTCGAGCAGCTCGACCTCGAACGCGCCGGTCGCCTTCGCGCGCTCCGCGATCCATTCGGCCGGCTTGTCGCCGAAGCGGCCGGGACGGGTGGAGCCGACGATGACGCCGATCCTGGGCTTGGACATGGATGCTTCCTTTCCTGTAAGCTTGCTGTTCCTGGGGAGAAATCCTGGTATCTTTTCGATACTGGGGCTATATAGGAGACTGCCTTCGCAGCGCACAAGGAGGCACTTCGTTGACACTCAGTCACCGCGACGAAACCGCGTGCCGGGGCATCAGCGATGTCCTGTCGCGGGTCGGCGACAAGTGGACGGTGCTCGTGGTGGAGCTTCTGAGCGAGGGGCCGATGCGCTTCAACGAGCTGCGGCGGCTGATCGGCAACATCTCGCAGAAGATGCTGACCGCGACGCTGCGCGGGCTGGAGCGCGACGGGCTGGTGACGCGGACGGTCTATCCGACGATTCCGCCGCGCGTCGACTACGAGCTGACCGATCTCGGCCGCGAGCTGCGGGTTCCGGTCAAGGCGCTGGCGCTGTGGGCGCGCGAGAACATCGGCCGCATCAACGCGGCGCGGGCGCGCTTCGACGGCGACGCCGGCTGAGGCGCCGGGCCGGTCGCCACGCCGGGCTCAGTCCTCGGCCGGCACCGGCGTCGGCTTGCCCTCGGCGTCGAGCGCGACCATGACGAAATCGGCGTCGGTGACGCGCTCCATCAGGTCGGAGAGGTAGCGCTGGGCCCATGCCTCGACCCGCAGGGTCATCGAGGTGCGGCCCACCCGGGTGATGTCGATATAGATGCACAGCGTGTCGCCGACCTTCATCGGCTTGGCGAAGGCCATTTCCTTCACCGCCGCCGTCACCACCCTGCCCCTGGCGCGCTCGGCCGCGCGGATGCCGCAGGCAAGGTCCATCTGCGCCATCACCCAGCCGCCGAAGATGTCGCCGGCGGCGTTGGCGTCGGCGGGCATGGCGAGCGTGCGCAGCGTCAGCTCGCCGACCGGGTTGACTTCGTTCCTGTTCATCGCGCTCCCCGCCTGTGATTTCCCGTAGAGCTAGCCGCCCGCGCGCGCCCGCGCAAGCCGCACAGGCGCTCCCGGGAAGATTTCCCTTTCGTTTCAACACATTGCGGAAGAAGCCGGAATCGCCCGCGCAGCGCCTTGATTCGATGCCTCAACGCACCGGCCGGCGTCAACCGAGACGCAGCGCCAGCACGCCTGCGACGATGACCAGCGCGGCCACCACGCGCCGCGGGGCGACCCTCTCGCCCAGCAGCACGACCGACAGGATCATGGCGAACAGGATCGACGTCTCGCGCAGCGCCGCGACGGCGGCGATCGGAGCCCTGGTCATCGCCCACAAGGCGATGCCGTAGGCCAGGGCGCCGAGAAGGCCGCCGCCCAGCATCGTCCTCCACTCCGTCAGGGCGATGGACATGGCGCGCCGCCCGCGCAGCAGCGCGCACAGCGCCAGCGCGACCAGGCCGTCGAGCACGAACAGCCACACCGCATAGCTGACCCCGTCCGCCGCCGAGCGGGCGCCCGACCCGTCGGTCAGCGTGTAGCCGGCGATGAAGGCGGAGGTGAGCAGGGCGAAGGCCACGGTCCGGCCGCCGACCCCCTCGCCCCGCCCGCGCAGCGACATCAGCAGCACGCCGCCGCACAGCAGCACGATCCCCAGGATCGTCATCGGTCCCGGCACCTCGCCGAGCAGGATCGCGCTGCCCAGCGTCGTCAGCAGCGGCGCGGTGCCGCGTGCAAGCGGATAGGCGACCGCGAGGTCGCCCGTCTCGTAGGCGCGCGTCAGATAGTATTTGTAGCCGGTCTGAAGGCAGATCGACAGCGCGATCCATCCCCAGGTGACGCCTTGCGGCACCGGCACGAACGGCAGCAGCGGCGCGGCGGCCACGCCCATGCCGAAGCTCATCAGCAGCACCACGGCGAAGCGGTCGCCCCGGACCTTGAGCAGCGCGTTCCACGAGGCGTGCATGGCCGCCGCCGCCAGCACGGCGAGGAAGACGGCCGCGCTCACGGGCGGCTTCCCGGCAGCCGGGCCGGGCACGGGAGGGAAGGGAGGGCAAGGCGCATGGTGGAACTGGCGCAGCGGAAAGGTCCGCGCGCCTTAGCACGAGGCCGCGAGGAAAATCAAAGCCGGCGAAGCAGGTCGGCCGCCGCCGCCTTCCCCGGCGCGGGCGGCCGCGGCGGAACGCTGGAGCGGCAGACGCCCGGAAACGTCCGGGCGTCCGCTCCATCCATTTGTTCTAGCCGCATTTATGCGACGTCAAGCGATTCCACTTGACTGCAAGATGCTCAAAGCTCCAGGAACGGCCTGAAGCCGCCATAGATCATGCGCTTGCCGTCGAAGGGCATGTCGTTCATGTCGCCCTTCAGGCGCTCGTCCTCCATGACTTTGGCGTTGACGGCATCGCGCGCCTCGCGCGAGGGATAGACGATCCAGGAAAAGACGACGATCTCGTCGTCCTTGGCCTGCACCGCGCGCGGGAAGGACGTCAGCTCGCCGTAAGGCACGTCGTCGCCGAGCGCCTCGACATAGGCGAGCGCGCCATGCTCGCGCCAGACCTCGCCGGCCTTGCGCGCCAGCGCCTTGTAGTCGTCGAGCTTGTCCTTGGGCACGGCAAGCACGAATCCATCGACATAGGACATTTTTTCTCTCCCTTGCGGTCGGTTCTGGCCGATGGGCTATAAGGCCGTTGTCGGGCCTCGGGTTCCAACCGGCGGGAAAGAAAACTCAGGCCCTCACATAGACCCAGGCCTCGATCCCGGAGGCCAGGCGCGCGCGAACGCGGCGGTAATCCGAAACCTCGTAGGTGTCGGCGGCGGCCAGTTCGGCCGCGGTGATCGTGAACACCGTGCCCGCGACGCCGTCGGCCGGGTCGCCCGTCTCGCTCACGATCGGGTGGAAGCGCTCGCCGCTGGCGGCAAGCACGGCCGGATCGGTGATCTCCACCATCGTCCGCGCATAGCCGGGCAGCGCATCGGGGCGGCCGGCGAGCCGCCGGCCGAAGGTCTCGCGCTGGACGTTCTCCTGCTGGAGCGTGCCATAGGAGAACAGGCGGACCGTCGCCTCCCCGCTCATCTCAGCGCCCCGGCCGTCCGGTCTTGCGCGAGCGCCGCGACTCCTTGCGGACATCGGCGGGGTCCTCGTAGGAGCCGATGCCGGCGCGCTCGCGCTTCACCGGCTTCGCCTGATTGTCCGGCGTCGGCGGCACCCTGCCCGGCACCGGCTTTTCGGTACGGCCGACGGTCATCTCGTCGAGCGTGTTCTTGCGGAACATGGTCTTCCCGCCGCCCCCCGCCGGCGTCGCGTGGTCGCCCGAGGTGCCCATCTCGTCGAGCCCGGGCTTGCGGAACAGGCCGCCGCCCTCGTCGCCCACCGTCCGGTGGCGTGCCCTGCCCTTGTTGTGCCGGCCCTTCTCGCGGCCGGAGGCGGGGCTTTCCAGCTCGACCTCGCGAGCGAGCGGATCGTCGGCGATGGCGAGCTCGGTCTCGCGCAGCCGCCTGATCTCGTCGCGCAGGCGCGCCGCCCGCTCGAAGTCGAGGTCGGCGGCGGCGTCGCGCATCTCCTTCTCAAGATGCTCCAGATGCGTCCTGAGGTTGGCGCCGACGAGCTGGCCGCCGGCGGTGACGCCGGAGATGTCGGGCCGGACATGGTCGCGCTCGTAGACGGAATCGAGGATGTCGCCGATGTTCTTGCGCACCGATTCCGGGGTGATGCCGTTGGCCTCGTTCCAGGCCATCTGCTTCTCGCGGCGGCGCTCGGTCTCCGCCATCGCGCGGCTCATCGAGCCGGTGATCTGGTCGGCGTAGAGGATCACCTTCCCGTCCACGTTGCGCGCCGCGCGGCCGATGGTCTGGATCAGCGAGGTCTCGGAGCGCAGGAAGCCCTCCTTGTCGGCGTCGAGGATGGCGACGAAGCCGCATTCGGGGATGTCGAGGCCCTCGCGCAGAAGGTTGATGCCCACAAGCACGTCGAAGGCGCCGAGCCTCAGGTCGCGAAGAATCTCGATGCGTTCGAGCGTGTCGATGTCGGAGTGCATGTAGCGCACCCGCACGCCCTGCTCGTGGAGATATTCGGTCAGGTCCTCGGCCATGCGCTTGGTCAGCACCGTCACCAGCGTGCGGTAGCCCTTCGCCGTGGTCTCGCGGATTTCGCCGAGCACGTCGTCGACCTGGGTCTTGGCCGGGCGCACCTCGACCGGCGGGTCGATCAGGCCGGTGGGGCGGATGACCTGCTCGGCGAAGACGCCGCCGGCCTGCTCCATCTCCCAGCCGCCGGGCGTGGCCGAGACCGCGACGGTCAGCGGGCGCATGGCGTCCCACTCCTCGAAGCGCAGCGGCCGGTTGTCCATGCACGACGGCAGGCGGAAGCCGTATTCGGCCAGCGTCGCCTTGCGGCGGAAGTCGCCGCGATACATGCCGCCGATCTGCGGGACGGTGACGTGGCTCTCGTCGATGAAGACGATGGCGTTGTCGGGCACGTACTCGAACAGCGTCGGCGGCGGCTCGCCGGGCGCACGCCCGGTCAGGTAGCGCGAATAGTTCTCGATGCCGGCGCAGGAGCCGGTCGCCTCCAGCATCTCCAGATCGAAGCGGGTGCGCTGCTCCAGCCGCTGCGCCTCCAGTAGCCGCCCCGCCCGCTCCAGCTCGACGAGGCGGTGCTTCAGCTCCTCCTTGATCGACTTGATCGCCTGCGTCAGCGTCGGCCGCGGCGTCACGTAGTGCGAGTTGGCGTAGATCTTGACGCTCTTCAGGTCGCCGGTCTTCTGGCCGGTCAGCGGGTCGAACTCGGTGATCGCCTCGATCTCGTCGCCGAACATCGTGATGCGCCATGCCCGGTCCTCGAGGTGGGCCGGGAACAGCTCGATCGTGTCGCCGCGCACCCGGAACGAGCCGCGCGTGAAGCTGACGTCCTGGCGCTTGTATTGCTGCGCCACCAGGTCGGCGAGGAGCTGGCGCTGGTCGAGCTTGTCGCCGACCTCCATCTGGAAGGTCATCGCCGTATAGGTCTCGACCGAGCCGATACCGTAGATGCACGACACCGAGGCGACGATGATGACGTCGTCGCGCTCCAGCAGCGAGCGCGTCGCCGAGTGGCGCATGCGGTCGATCTGCTCGTTGATCGAGGATTCCTTCTCGATATAGGTGTCGGTCCGCGGCACGTAGGCCTCGGGCTGGTAATAGTCGTAGTAGGAGACGAAGTACTCGACGGCGTTGTTGGGAAAGAAGCTCCTGAACTCGCCGTAGAGCTGCGCCGCCAGCGTCTTGTTGGGCGCCAGGATCAGCGCCGGGCGCTGGGTCTCCTCGATCACCTTGGCCATGGTGAAGGTCTTGCCGGAGCCGGTCACGCCGAGCAGCACCTGCGTGCGCTCGTGCTCCTTCACGCCGGCGACGAGGTCGGCGATGGCGGTCGGCTGGTCGCCCGACGGCTTGAACTCGGTCTCCATGCGCAGCTTTATGCCGCCCTCGGATTTCTCGGGGCGGGCCGGCCGGTGGGGCACCCAGGCTTCGTTCCTGAGGTTGGGGTCGCCGCCCTCGATCAGCCGCGACAGCGCCGCCACCGTCGCGGTGACGCCCGACGAGGCGATCGATTCGGCATCCTCCAGCGCGATGTCGAGGCCGGCGACGGGGTTGAGGCCGGCGGCCGCACGCTCCCTGGGCGAGGCCGCGCCGCCCATGGAGGTGCCGCGCGCCGTGCGCGTCGGCGCCGCCGAGCGCTCGGGTATCTTCTTCCTCGCCGGTTTCGCCTTCGCCGCCTTTTCCGCCTCGTGCGCGATCTCGTCGGCCCAGCCCGACATCGGGCCGGTCAGCGGCGCGCCCTCGAACGGCACCTGCGGGGCTTCGCCGAAGCCGGGGGCGGCGTGCGGCGCGGTCTTGTCTCGATTGCTGGCCATGGGCGGAATATGGGCGGAGTCCGCGACAATGGAAAGGGGCCGCGGCAAACGCCCGCGACCAGCGCCGACCCCGCAAGGCAAAAGGGCGGCGCGGTTGCCCGCGCCGCCCTTTTCATTCATGCCGGCCGATCAGGCGGCCGAAAGGTTGACCGCCTTGGGGCCCTTGCCCATGCGGTCGGGCTCGACGTCGAACGAGACCTTCTGGCCGTCGACGAGGGTGCGCAGGCCCGACGCCTCGACGGCGGAGATGTGGACGAACACGTCCTTGGCGCCGCCGTCCGGCGTGATGAAGCCGAAGCCCTTGGTGGTGTTGAAGAATTTCACGGTGCCGGTCTGGGCCATGGGGAAGCTCCTTTTCCCTGGGTAGTCCGCCTCTGCGCGACATGCGCAGCCTTGCGGGTCGTCGAGAGTTCACGTCGGGGAAAGGTCGTCCGAAACGGTCCAGTCTCCGGGTCGGCAAATACCCGAACGGCGCGCTCATGCCACAAAACCGGCGCTGGCACAAGGGTTTGTTGGGGATGACCCCTGCCCGAACACGCCGGCGGGGCACAAAAAGGTTGCGCCGCCGCGCCGCGCGGACGCAGGATCGCACCCATGAAGACGCAAGCCGCAGCCAGCCTCGCTTTTGTCGCAGCCGTCGCCGCCGCCTCGCCGGCATCCGCCGAATGGCAGGTCGACAGCGGCGTGGCCATCGTGTCGCCCGCGGCCAACAGCAGCACCATGGAATTGCTCGCCGTCTCCTGCGGCGACCCCTACCAGGTCGAGGTCTATTCGCGCGGCGGGCCGGTGCGGCCCGATCCGGGCGGCGACGGCGCGGCCGTCGAGACGGATTATTTCTACAAGCCCGGCAAGGTCGAGGCGCGAATCGACGGCGTCGTGTTCCGGCTGGCGGCGGCGGGCTCCGACGCCGCCGTGGTGCTGTTCGCCGAGGGCAAGGCGGCCGACAACCATCTCGCGCCGCTCGGCGCGGCCTTCATCGAGGCGCTCAAGGGCGGGACGAGGCTGACGCTCGCCTTCGACGCGACGCCGGATGCCGATGCACAAGACGGCTCGCCGCACGAAACGGTGGCGGAATTTCCGCTCTCCGGCGCGCGCGCCGCGCTGGAGGAAGCGCTCGCCGCCTGCCGGTGACCGTGAAGCGGCGACCCCGGGCCGCGAGCCCGGCGCAACAGGATTGCGCCTTCACGCAGTCGTCATGAGCGACTGCGAATCTTTCGCTTGCTCGCCGCAAAAAAATGAAGGAAAGATATTGTGTTCGGGCATTTGCCGGCCCGGAGACTGGAATAGGATACCCGGGTGCAGCCGCATTCACGCAACCGCACATCAGGCCGTGACAACCGGGCCGACCGCGAAATGAGAGGGTTCTGGCAAGACCCCGACGCGCGCAAAGCTGTTTCTTCTCCCCCAGTAAAGGCACGAGACGCGAGCGGGACCGACATCCCGCGCCACCATAACATCGGGAGATAAGGAGCTTCCCATGCCTCAGAGCGGAACAGTGAAATTCTTCAACCATGCCAAGGGCTTCGGCTTCATCACGCCGGACGACGGCAACAAGGACGTGTTCGTCCACATCTCGGCGGTGCAGGCTTCCGGCCTGCCGGGCCTCGAGGACGGCCAGAAGGTCTCGTTCGACACCGAGCCGGACAAGCGCGGCAAGGGCCCGAAGGCCGTCAACCTGACGGTCCTCTAGTCCGTTCCTCTTTCAGGCATCGAGCCATTCCACGACGAGATGCCTCGCGGGCCCGCCCGCGGGGTCTTTTTTTGCCTTGCGCACGGCCGGTTCTCCGCCGCGAGGACGGGCGGCCGGCAGCTTGAACGGCGCATTCAGCCGGCATTCAGCCACCAACCCCTAGACCGGGAAGCCGAAGCCGGCCCCTTTCATCGCGCCGGCCAGAGGAGACCGGACGCAATGACCTTCCGCCCCGCCAAGGCGCTTGCCTTCACCCTTGCCGCCGCCACCGTGCTTTCGACGCTGCCCGCCGAGGCGGGCGGACGCTGGCGCGACCGCGACCATCACCGCCGCCCCGCCGCCGTCGAGCGGCATGTCGAGGGTGGCGAGCTTCTCGCCATCGGCATTCTCGGCCTGGCGGCGGGCGCGCTCATCGCCGGCATGGTGGCCGGCCAGCCGCAGCCCTACCATGCCGGGCCGGTCCATCGCGAACCGGCGTGGCGCCATCCGCAGGGCTATCCGCGCCCCAGCCCCGACCGCACCTACTTCCCGCCCGCGCCGCCCCACCGGCCGGGGCCGGCCGGCTTCGGCAGGTAGCGGCGCAGCGCCCGCCACGGCCGGCCGTCGATGGCCGCGAGCCCGAGGCCGATCAGCGCCATGCCGGCGACGTGCTTCGGCATCGCCACCTCGCCGAGGAACAGGATGCCGAGCAGGATGGCGCTGACCGGGACCAGGAACGCCACCAGCGCCAGGTTGGTGGCGCCGGCCGTGGACAGGAGGCGGAAGAACAGGACGTAGGCGAGCGCCGTCGAGACCGCGGCCAGGCCGACGAGCGCGCCGAGCGCCGCCATGCCGGGCGCGGCGAGCGTCCACGGCCTGTCGACGGCGAGCATCAGCGGCAGCAGGAGCGCGCTCGATGCGATCACCTGCCCGGTCGCGACCGTCATCGGCGCCACCTCCATGGCGCGGAAGCGGCGGCCGTAGATGTTCGACAGCGCATAGGCGAGCGCGGCGGCGAGACAGGCCAGTTGCGCCGCGACATCGGCGCCCAGCGCCCGGACGGCGTCGCCGCCGATCATGACGGCGACGCCGGCGAGGCCGACGGCGACGCCCGTCAGCTTGCCGGCGTTCATCCTCTCGTCGCTGGTGAGGACATGCGCCAGCACGACCGTGAACAGCGGCGTCGAGGCGTTGAGGATCGAGGCGACGCCGGAGGCGATGTGCTGCTGCCCCCACACAATCAGCGAGAACGGGATTGCGTTGTTCAGCGCGCCCATGACGAGGAACGCGCGCCAGACCGGCCAGCCGGAGGGCAGCCGCTCGCCCCTCACCCGCAGGATCGCCAGCAGGATCGCCGCCGCCAGCGCGACCCGCGCCACCACGATCGTGAACACCGGCAGCTCGCGCACAGCGACGCCGTTGAAGAAGAACGAGCCGCCCCACACCACGGACAGGGCGAGCAGCATCGCCCATTCCGACAGCGTCATCGGGCGGTTCGAGGGTCTGGTCTGCGGCACGATGGGCCTCCGGGCGAGAATGACGGCGCCTGCCGGGTGTTATGCCCGCGCCGGCCGCCGCGCCACCCGTTTTCCGCGCATCGCCGCGGCCGGGCGGCAAAGGAAGAATCCGCTGGCCGCGCAAGCGGTTGGCCGGGCCGGCGGAATCGGTTCCCGAACGTCCCGCGGCCCGATGCCGCCGCTCAGACCAGGAACGGATTGGAGCGGCGTTCCTCGCCGAAGCGGCCGCCCGGCCCGTGGCCGCAGATGAAGCCGACGTCGTCGCCGAGCGGCAGCAGCTTCTCCTTGATCGAGCGGATCAGCGCCTCGTGGTCGCCGCCCGGCAGGTCGGTGCGGCCGACGGAGCCGTGGAACAGCACGTCGCCGACATGGGCGAACTTCGCCGCGCGGTTGTAGTAGACGACATGGCCGGGCGCGTGGCCCGGGCAGTGCAGCACCTCGAAGACGTGGCCGGCGAAGGAGACGGTCTCGCCCTCGCTCAGGAAGCGGTCGGGCGCGCAGTTGCGCACGCCGGCGATGCCGTAGACCTGCCCCTGCGTCTCGACCCGGGCGAGAAGCGGGGCATCCGCCTCGTGCGGGCCGACGATCTCGACGCCGAGAGCCTCCTTCAGCTCCTCCGCGCCGCCCACATGGTCGATATGGCCGTGGGTGATCCAGATCGCCTCGACCTCGATGCCGTTGTCGCGGATCGCGGCGAGGATCTGCGCGACGTCGCCGCCCGGATCGACCACCACGCCGCGCCTGGTTTCGTCGTCGAACAGGATGGTGCAGTTCTGCTGGAACGGCGTGACGGGGATGATGCCGGCTCTGAGGTTGCCCATTGCGGTCTCCTTTTCCCTGCCCTTAGACGAGAATGACCGGCAGCGTCCACCGCCGCCTTGGCCTCGCGGCCGCGCCGCCAAAGGAAAGGGGCGGCCGCGAGGACCGCCCCGGCCCGCCAAAGGCGGTCGATCAGCCCCTGTTCTTGAGGATCGCGCCGACGATGCCGGTCAGGATCGCGCCGCCGCCTGCGCCGCCGACCACGTCCCCCAGCAGGCCGCCCAGCGCGCCGCCCGTTGCCGCATCGGCCGCAGCGCCGCCGCCGCCGAGCAGCGCGCCGAGGATCTGGCCGCCGGCGACGCCGCCGATGGCGCCGCTCAGCAGCTTGGGAAGCTGGCTCATCGCCGCCTGCTTGAACGCCGCGCCGACGGCCTGGCCGCCGACAATGCCCGAAATGACCTGGATGATGATTGGAAGAAGAGCGTCCACGTTGTGTCCCTCCGGAAAAGCCGACTCCGGCAGCCGGCCCCCGGATGGAATGCCGAAACTTGACCAAAGTCAAAGGGGATCGGTTCTCGCCGTGGACAAACCGGGGGACAATGAGGGCGGCGAGGCGCGCGAAAGCAGGCGGCCCGCCCCCGGCGAACGGAGACGGGCCGCCTGCTTTCGGTGGCGCTTCCGGCCGCGCGGGGCCGGGCGGGCCGCGCTATTCGGCGGCGGTGCGCCTGGGCTGCACCTCTGCCGTGTAGTCGTTCATCAGCGTCCTGGTGATGTCGCCGACGGTGAAGCGCCACTGGCCGATCTCGGCCACCGGCGTCACCTCGGCCGCGGTGCCGCACAGGAACGCCTGCTCGAAGCCGTCGAGCTCCTCCGGCATGATCGCGCGCTCGTGGACCGCTATGCCGCGGCGCCTGGCCAGCTCGATGATGGTGCGGCGGGTGATGCCGTCGAGGAAGCAGTCCGGCGTGGGCGTGTGCAGCGCGCCGTCCTTGACGAAGAAGATGTTGGCGCCGGTCGCCTCGGCGACCTGGCCGCGCCAGTCGAGCATCATGGCGTCGGCATAGCCCTTGGCCTCGGCCGCGTGCTTGGACAGCGTGCAGATCATGTAGAGGCCGGCGGCCTTGGACCTGGACGGCGCGGTGCGCGGGTCGGGCCGGCGATACTCGGCGACGTCGAGGCGGATGCCCTTCAGCTTCTGCTCGGGGTCGAAGTAGCTGGGCCACTGCCAGATGGCGATGGCGCAGTTGATGCGGTTGCTCTGCGCCGAAACGCCCATCGACTCCGAGCCGCGCCAGGCGATGGGGCGCACATAGGCGTCGGAGAAGCCCTGCATCTTGAGCAGGTCGCGGCAGGCCTGGTCGATCTCGGCGACCGAATAGGGGATCTTGAAGCCGAGGATGGTGGCCGAATCGTGCAGGCGCTGGGTGTGCTCGGTCAGCTTGAAGATCTCGCCGCCATAAGCCCTCTCGCCTTCGAACACGGCGCTGGCATAATGCAGCCCGTGCGTCAGCACGTGGATCCTGGCGTCCGCCCATTTGACGAATTCGCCGTTCATCCAGATATGACCATCGAGCTGGTCGAAAGGAACGGATGCCATCTGTGTCTCCCTGGGGCAAATGCCCTGATTTCATTGGACGTATGCCGCGCGCTCCGCTAACCGGAGCCGCGAAACCTCGAACCTACGCCGATTGTGCGCCTGATTGAAGGAAACCCCGGCGAAAATCGCCTGCCCTTTCATGATCGTTCGCATTCGGATCAGAAGATTGCCAAAAATTACTATCTGGCCTAATTTATGTCAACAACGCTGACATAAATCGGACTGGTACAGCCGCGACAGAGGACTATGACAGGCAACGAGACGACACCGACGGGCAGCGACCGCAACACGGAGCCGATCCGCAGCCGGCCGGCCGGCGAGGACGGCATCGACTTCACCATCATCGAGCTCCTGTTCTTCGCCTATCGCGACTTCACCTCCGACCCGGACCAGATCCTGGCGGAATACGGCTTCGGGCGGGCGCACCACCGCGTCGTCCACTTCGTCAACCGCCGGCCGGGACTGACGGTGGCCGAGCTGCTCGACGTGCTCAAGATCACCAAGCAGAGCCTGGCGCGGGTGCTCAAGCAGCTGATCGACACCGGCCATATCGTGCAGGTGCAGGGCCCGCGCGACCGCCGCCAGCGCGAGCTCTACCCCACGGCGCGGGGCCGCGCGCTGGCGGTGGCGCTGGCCACGCCGCAGACGCGCCGCATCGCCGCCGCGCTCGCCGAGGCGGAGCCGGGCGACCGCGCCGCCGTCGAGCGCTTCCTGATGGCCATGGTCGATCCCGAGTTGCGGGCGCAGATCGCGCCGCCCGCGAGCGAGGAGGCGGCCGGCGACGGGACTGCGGCCGGGGGACGGGATGACCGCGACGGGGAGCCGGGATAGTATGACGACGCGGGAGGCGCTCGAAGACGCGGAGGATCACCTGCCGATGACGCACGACGCAGTCATTCCGGGCGACGACGCCCCTCACCTTCTGGTCGTCGACGACGATACGCGCATCCGCACGCTCCTGAAGCAGTTCCTGGCCGAGAACGGCTACCGCGTCACGGTGGCGGGCAACGCGGCCGAGGCGAGGCGCAAGCTGGCCGGCCTCGACTTCGACCTCATCGTGCTCGACGTCATGATGCCGGGCGAGACCGGCGTCCAGCTCACCCGTTCGCTGCGCGAGGAGAAGGACGTGCCCATCCTGATGCTGACGGCGCTGTCGGAGACCGACAGCCGCGTGGCGGGGCTGGAGGCGGGCGCCGACGACTACCTGCCCAAGCCGTTCGATCCGCGCGAGCTTCTGCTGCGGCTCAACAACATCCTGCGCCGCGGCGGGCCGCAGCCGGCGCCCAGGGTTGAGCAAGTCGTCTTCGGCCCCTACACGTTCCAGATCGCCCGGCGCGAGCTGAAGCGCAGCGGCGAGGTGATGAAGCTGACCGACCGCGAGCAGGAGATCCTCGCCATCTTCGCCGAGCGGGCCGGCGAGACCATTCCCCGCCACGAGCTGATCGGCACGGACTCGGAGGTGGGCGAGCGCACCATCGACGTCCAGATCAACCGCCTGCGCCGCAAGATCGAGCGCGACCCCTCCAACCCGGTCTGGCTGCAGACCGTGCGCGGTGTTGGATACAGGTTGAGCGTGGAGTAGACTGCCTCCGCAACGCCTGTGAGCCCCGCCGCCACCCCGCAGGCGCAGGAGAAAGGGCCGATGGCGAGTTCCGACGTTCCGATGCGCGACGACGACGCAGGCGCCGCCGAGACGGGCTTCGCGCGCCCGCAGGCGGGCGCCGCGCGCGCCATGCGCCGGCAGCGGCGGCTCGTCGAGCGCTGGATGCCGAAGCGGCTCTACGCCCGCTCGCTCATCATCGTCATCGCGCCGATGATCCTGCTGCAATCCGTCATCGCCTTCGTGTTCATGGAACGCCACTGGCAGACGGTGACGGAGCGCCTGTCCACGGCCGTGACGCGCGACATCGCCGCCATCATCGACATGATCGAGACCTGGCCGCGCGAGGCCGACCTCTCCGAGGTGATCCGCATCGCCCAGGAGCGGCTCCAGCTCAAGATCGACCTGCTGCCGCCCGATCCGCTCCCCGCGCCGGGCTCGAAGCCGTTCTTCTCCATCCTCGACCACTCGCTCTCCGAGCAGATCACGCGCCAGATCAACCGCCCGTTCTGGCTCGACACGGTGGGCGATTCCTCCATCGTCGAGATCCGCGTGCGCCTCGACGACAAGGTGCTGCGCGTCTTCGCGCGGCGCAGCCACACCTACGCCTCCAACACCCACATCTTCCTGTTGTGGATGGTGGGCACCTCCCTGGTGCTGATCGCCATCGCCGTCGCCTTCCTGCGCAACCAGATCAGGCCCATCCTGCAACTGGCGGAAGCCGCCGAGAGCTTCGGCAAGGGGCGGCCGATGCCGAACGACTTCCGCCCGCGCGGCGCCGACGAGGTGCGGCGCGCCGGCGCGGCCTTCATCCAGATGCGCGAGCGCATCGAGCGGCAGATCGAGCAGCGCACCGCCATGCTGAGCGGGGTGAGCCACGACCTGCGCACCATCCTGACGCGCTTCAAGCTGCAACTCGCGCTCGGCGGCTCCAAGGCCGACCGCGACGCGCTCAACCAGGACATCGACGACATGCAGTCGATGCTGGAGGGCTACCTCGCCTTCGCCCGCGGCGAGACCGGCGAGAGCCCCGGCAGCTTCGACCTCGCCGCCTTCCTGGACAAGCAGGCCGAGGAGGCGCGGCTGCGCAAGCGCGCGCTGAAGACCTCGCTGACCGGAAGCCCCGACGTGATCGTGCGGCCGAACGCCTTCTCGCGCCTGCTCGCCAACGTGATCGGCAACGCCTTCCGTTACGCCAGGACCGTGGAGGTGACGGCCACGCACACGCGCGGCGCGCTGCTGGTCGTCGTCGACGACGACGGCCCCGGCATTCCGCCGGAAAAGCGCGAGGAGGTGTTCAAGCCCTTCGTGCGCCTCGACGACGCGCGCAACCAGGATTCGGGCGGCACCGGCCTCGGCCTCGCCATCGCCCGCGACATCGCCCGCAGCCATGGCGGCGACATCGTTCTGGAGGACAGCCCGCTCGGCGGCCTGCGCGCCGTCATCCGCATCCCGGCGTGAGGCCCGGCCGGTCGCGCACGAACGCCAGCACGAAATCGGCGCGGCCTTCGACGTCCAGCTTCGGCACCTCGACCAGCCGGTAGCCCGCGGCCCGGTATCCCGCGACCAGCGCGTCATATTCGCGGCAGGCTTCCTCGAACGGCTTCGGGCGCTCCGCCTCGCTGGCATAGATTTCCCGCCACGGCGGCGTGACGAGCACGTCGGGCGCGTAGCGGTACGCCTCGACGGCGCGCCGCAGGGAGGCGGGCACCGGAATCCCCTTCATGTCGAGGAAGGAAGCGAGGTCGACCAGCGAACGGTCGAAGAACACCGGCCGCCCGCGCGGCTCGACGGTGTTGAACAGGTGCATCGTGCGCGACGCGGCCAGCTCCACGAACCTCGCCGCGTCGACCCACGGCAGCGCGTCGCCGCCAAGGTGCATCTGCTCGCGCACGATCTGGCGGCCGGCCTCGGGCCGCACCGCATGGCCGCGCCGCGCCAACGCGGCCAGAAGCGTCGACTTGCCGCCGCCGGAGCATCCCGTCAGCACGACGGCGAGCCCCGCCGCGGCAAGCGCCGGGTTCCCGGGCGTATAGGCGTCCTCGTTCGGCATGGTCATGTCCGCGCCTGTTCGGAGATCAGGGGGCTCAGAACAGCTTGCCGCCGTCGGGCACGGCCTTGTCCGGCACCGCCAGCACCACCTCGCCGTGCGCATCGGGGAAACCCAGCGTCAGCACCTCGGACACGAACTTGCCGATCTGGCGCGGCGGGAAGTTCACCACCGCCATCACCTGCCGGCCAAGGAGGGCTTCGGGCGTATAATGCTTCGTGATCTGCGCCGACGACTTCTTCTCGCCGATCTCCGGGCCGAAGTCGATCCTGAGCTTGAATGCGGGCTTGCGCGCCTCCGGGTAGGGCTCGGCCGCGACGACGGTGCCGACGCGGATGTCGACGCGCTCGAAGTCGGCATAGGCGACCTGCGGCCGCGCGGCCCCGGCATCCTGATGGCTCATGGCCCGATCCCCAGCGATGTCCCCAGCGATGTCCTCAGCAATTGCCCTGCGTCTCGAACAGCACGTTGGCCAGCGCCTCGCGCGCGCTCGCGCCCGACCAGACGACGAACTGGAACGCCTGGAAATAGCACTCGCAGGCTTCGGTGGCCGACGACAGCAGCACCTCGACCTGCTGGCTGGTCGGCTCGGCCCCGCCGGCGAGCAGCAGCGCCTGCCGGAACATGATCGCGCCTTCCTGCTCCCACAGGTCGAAATGGCCGATCAGCATCTGCTCGTTGATCAGCGACAACAGCCGCATCACCTCCAGCGTGCGCTTCTCCGGCACCTTGAGGTCGAAGGCGCAGGCCAGGTGCAGCGCCTCGAAATCCTCCATCCACGAGAACGAGACGTGATAGTTCGTCCAGTTGCCGGCCACGGAAATGGCGATCTCGTCCTCGCCGGTGCGCTCGAAGGACCAGTCGTTCATGGTGGCGACGTGCTCGATGACGTCCACCGGGTGGAGGTCGCGGGCTACGTCGAGTTCCAGCAGGTTCATGAGGAGGTCTCTTCCTGTCAGTCGCGAGAAGGCGTTCGCGCACGCCTCGTTTCAAGGGCACGCGGTACGGAAAACCGGCACTCGAGGAAGACGGGATGGCGGGCGACGCAACCTGAGCCCAGCCGGCCCCCGCCGCCCGGCGCATGCGGACATGCAAATCACGCTCCGAATCATGCAGCAAATTCAGTCTATTGCAGCAGAGTCTGCTGAACAGCCCCTTTTTTGGGACACGACTATTTGCGGTGTGGATAGAAAAGGCGGGGAAATGCGCCGCCCGGGCCTAAGCGACTCTCGCGCCAGCGTTTTTCGCTGCGCTGCGATAGCCGCGCCCGTGTGGACAAGCCGGGCCGGATCAGGGATTTTTCTTCGCGCGGGACCTTGCGGCCGGCTTCTGCGGCGCCTCCCCGGCGGCGGACACGCCGAGCTTCTCCTCCAGCGCGGCGACGCGGGCGGCAAGCGCCTCGTTCTGCGCGCGCGCCTTGAGCGCCACCTCGCGCATGGCCTCGAACTCCTCGCGCTGGACCACGTCCATCGAGTTGAGGATGCGTTCGGCCTGGGCGCGGAACGCGGTCTCGACCTCGCGGCGCACCCCTTGCGCGGCGCCTGCGGCGTCGGTCATCAGCTTGGCGAATTCGTCCAGGATGCGGTTGGGTCCGGTGGTCATGGGCTTGGCCTCGCTCTCGCTCGATGAAAGGGAAGTAGTCGTCGGCGGCAGCGATTGCAAGGCGCGCGGCGTCGCAGGCGCGCGGCGGTTTCGCCCCGAACCCCACCCCGAACCTCGCCTTGACCTCGGCGCGGCTTGCGCCCCATATGGCCGCTGACGCAACCGGCCCGGAGTCCCGTCTTGAGCGATCTTCTCCTCCTGCCGCTCGCCGCCCTGCCCTTCCCCGAGATCGACCCGGTGATCGTGCGCATCGGCCCGCTGGCCGTCCACTGGTACGGGCTGGGCTATGTCGTGGGCATCCTGTTTTCGTGGTGGTACGCCAGGCGCCTCGTCGGCGACGGCCGGCTGTGGGCCGGCGGCAAGGCGCCGATGACGGCGGTGGACATCGACGACTTCCTTTTGTGGGCGGCGGCCGGCGTCGTGCTCGGCGGCAGGCTGGGCTACATCCTGTTCTACGACCTCGCCCGCTATATCGACAATCCGGCCGACATCCTCGCCGTCTGGCAGGGCGGCATGTCGTTCCACGGCGGCCTGGCGGGGGTGACGCTGGCGATGATCCTGTTCGCGCGGCGGCGCGGCTTCAGCCCCTGGAGCCTGTTCGACGTCATCGCCGCCGGCGTGCCGGTCGGCTTCGGGCTGGTGCGGCTGACCAACTTCATCAATTCCGAGCTGTGGGGCCGGCCGGCCGACCTGCCCTGGGCCGTCGTCTTCCCCAATGGCGGGCCTGAGCCGCGCCATCCGAGCCAGATCTACGAGGCGCTGCTGGAAGGGCTGGTGCTGTTCGTCGTGCTGCGCCTCCTGACCCACCGGGCGCTGAGGCTGAGGCGGCCCGGCTTCGTCGCCGGCGCGATGGTCGCCGGCTACGGCGCCGCGCGCATCTTCGTCGAGTTCTTCCGCGAGCCCGACGCCCATATCGGCTATCTCGCCGGCGGCTGGCTGACCATGGGCATGGTGCTGTCGACGCCGATGGTGCTGATCGGGGCGTGGGCGATGCTGCGATCGCGGCCGGCCGTGACCGCATGAGCGCGCTCAAGGACAGGCTGAAGCGGCTGATCGCGGCAGCGGGGCCGATCTCCGTCGCCGACTACATGGCCGCCTGCCTGTTCGACGCGCAAGCCGGCTACTACACCACGCGCGAGCCCTTCGGCGCGGCCGGCGACTTCACCACCGCGCCCGAGATCAGCCAGATGTTCGGCGAGCTGGTGGCGGTGTGGGCCTATTCGGCCTGGAAGGCGGCGGGCCGGCCGATGCCGATGGTGCTGGCCGAGATCGGGCCGGGGCGCGGCACGCTGATGGCCGACATGCTGCGCACGCTCGACCGGCTCGACGCCGGCTTCGTCACCCGCGCCCGCATCGCCATGGTCGAGGCGAGCCCGCGCCTCGCCGACATCCAGCGCGAGAGGCTCGCCAGCGGGCGCGGCCGGCCGACATGGTTCTGCGATCTCGCCGCGCTGCCCCGGCTGCCGCTGGTCGTGGTCGGCAACGAGCTGTTCGACGCGCTGCCCGTGCGCCAGTTCGTCAGGACCGCGCGGGGCTGGCGCGAGCGCATGGTCGGCCTCGGCGAGGACGGCGGTTTCGCCTTCGTCGCCGGCATCGCCGGCATCGACCCCGCGCTCCTGCCGCCCGAGGCGGCGGAGGCGCCCGAGGGCGCGGTGTTCGAGGTCTCGCCGGCCCGCGAGGCGCTGATGGACGCCGTCGCCACGCGAATCGCCGCGGACGGCGGCGCGGCGCTGTTCATCGACTACGGCCATCTGCGTCCCGGCCTCGGCGACACGCTCCAGGCCGTGCGCGACCACGCCTATGACGGCATCTTCGCCCATCCGGGCGCGGCGGACCTGACCTCGCATGTCGATTTCGCCGCGCTCGCCCACGTGGCGGCGATGCACGGGCTGGAGGCGACCACGACCACGCAAGGGCAATTCCTGCTCGGCCTCGGCCTCATCGAGCGGGCCGGGGCGCTTGGCGCGGCCGCCGGCGAGGACGTGCGCGAACGGCTGCGCGGCGAGGTCGAGCGACTGGCCGGACCCGACGCGATGGGCAATCTTTTCAAGGTGATCTGCGTTTCGCGCAGGGGCGTGCGGCTGCCGCCATTTGCCGCGCCGGCGTGAGGCGGCCCGGGGACGGATTGACAGCGGGGCGTCGCCTGCCTCACGATCCGCGCGCAAATCAGGGCCGCGACGCACCCGGCAGGGATGCGAGCAGGGCGGCCGGAGGGAAAAACAGGACAGCGCATGCACGGCAGCGTTCAACCGGACCCGATCCGGTCTCCCGCGCTGGATGAACTGGCGCGAAACGGGGTGAGGCACGGCTTCTTCACCCGCGCCGGCGGCGTATCGCAAGGCATCTATCGCGGCCTCAACGCCGGCGTCGGCTCGCACGACGCAAAGGAGAACGTGGCCGAGAATCGCGCCCGGATCGCGGCGTGGCTCGGCGTTGCGCCGCAACGGCTCCTGAGCCTCTATCAGGTCCATTCCGCCGACGCGCTCGTGGTGCGCGAGCCCTTCGCTCCCGGCGAGCGCCCGAAGGCGGACGCGCTCGTCACCGACCGTCCGGGGCTGGCGCTCGGCGTGCTGACGGCCGATTGCGGTCCCATCCTCTATGCCGACGCCGAGGCCGGCGTGATCGGCGCCGCCCATGCCGGCTGGAAGGGCGCGCTGACCGGGATTCTCGAATCGACCGTCGCGGCGATGGAGGGGCTCGGCGCCAGGCGGGAGCGCATCGTCGCCGTGCTCGGCCCCTCGATCGGCCCGGACAATTACGAGGTCGGGCCGGAGTTCGTCGAACGCTTCGCCGCCGCCGACGCGGCCAACGCAGCCTATTTCAGGCCCGCGACCGCGCCGGGCCACGCGCTGTTCGATCTCAACCGCTACACGCTCGACCGGCTGGCCCGCGCCGGCGTCGCCGCCCAGGCGACGGGCCGCTGCACCTATGCCGACGAGGCCGGCTTCTTCTCCTACCGGCGCGCCACGCACCGCGGGGAAGGCGACTACGGCCGGCAGATTTCGGCGATCGTACTGGAGGACCGCTGATGGCGCTGCATTTCGACCAGACAGAATTCGACGCGCGGCGCGACCGCCTCGTCATCGAGATGGCGCAGCGCAAGCTCGACGCCATGCTCCTCTTCGCGCAGGAGAGCATGTACTGGCTGACCGGCTACGACACGTTCGGCTTCTGCTTCTTCCAGTGCCTGGTGGTCAAGGCCGACGGCTCGATGGTGCTGATGACGCGCTCGGCCGACCTGCGCCAGGCGCGCCACACCTCGACCATCGACAACATCGTGGTGTGGACCGACCGCGACGGCGCCAACCCCGCCGCCGAGCTGCGCAACCTGCTCAACGATCTCGACCTGCTCGGCTGCCGCATCGGCGTCGAGTACGACACCCACGGCCTGACCGCCAGGAACGGCCGGCTGCTGGACGAGGAGCTGAAGACCTTCGCCACCGCCGAGGACGCTTCCGCCATCGTCCCGCGCCTGCGCCTGTTCAAGAGCGCGGCCGAGATCGCCAAGGTCGAGAAGGCGGCCGCCCTTGCCGACGACGCGCTCGACGCCGCGCTGCCGCTCGTCAGGCAGGGCGGCGACGAGGGCGCGATCCTGGCCGCCATGCAGGGCGCGGTGTTCGCCGGCGGCGGCGACTACCCGGCCAACGAGTTCATCATCGGCTCGGGCGCGGACGCGCTCCTGTGCCGCTACAAGGCCGGCCGCCGCAAGCTGACCAAGAACGACCAGCTCACGCTGGAATGGGCCGGCGTGTTCCACCACTACCACGCGCCGATGATGCGCACGATCCTGACCGGCAAGGCCTCGAAGCGCCATCAGGAGCTCTATCAGGCCGCGCGCGACGCGCTGGCGGCGGCCGAGGAGGCGATGGTGCCGGGCAGGACCTTCGGCGACGTGTTCGACGCCCATGCAAGGGTGATGGAGGCGCACGGCCTCACCCGCCACCGCCTCAACGCCTGCGGCTACTCGGTGGGCGCGCGCTTCACGCCGTCGTGGATGGACCCGCAGATGTTCTATGCCGGCAACCCGGAGCCGATCGCGCCCGGCATGACGCTGTTCGCGCACATGATCGTCATGGATTCCGACGCCGGAGCGGCCATGACGCTGGGGCGCACCTATCTGACCACGGACGGCGCGCCGAAGCCGCTGTCGCGCCATGATCTCGACTTGATCGTCCAGTGATTCCATTATGGAGGGACGATTCCGTGCCCGCGACGGCGGCCCGGCGGGGCCGGCCGTTCGCAGCGCAGGAGGGCTTCTCGATGAAACGCTCGTCCCGTCAGACGCTTCTTGCCGCGCTCATGCTGGCGGCGGGGCTCGCCCTGCCGGCCTGCACCTCCTCGCAGGTGCTGGAGCCGTCCGCCCTCGTCGGCGGCGACGCAGCCGCCGGCGACCAGCCATCCTCGCCCGCCTTCCCGCTTCCCGCGCCCGCCACGCCCGGCCAGCCGGCGACGGGAGCGGCCACGCCGCAGACGCTCGCGGCCATCACCACCGACGCGCGCGTGCAGTTCGCGCCGGTCGTGGGCGCGCCGGCCAGCGCCTCGACGCCGCTCGCCGCCCGGCTTTCGGCGCGCGCGACGGCGCGCGGCATCCCGCTGGTCGGGGCCGGCCAGTCCTCCGCCTCCCTCATCATGAAGGGCTACTTCTCCGCGATCTCCGAGGGCGACCAGACCACGGTGATCTATGTCTGGGACGTGATCGACCCGGCCGGAACGCGCATCCACCGCATCCAGGGCCAGACCAGGGCCCCGGCCACGGGCGGCGAGGGCTGGGACGGCGTGCAGCCGGCCACGATGGAGGCCATCGCCGACGAGACCATCGACCGGCTCGCCGCCTGGCTCACGATGCGACAGGGATAGGCCCGCGCAGGAGGCTGCCCGCGGAAAGACGGGCTTTCTCGTGCTTCACCCTTGCAATACGGGCTCACACCGCTAAAAGCCCGCTCATATCCTTCGCCGGGGAACGTTCATGAAGCTTTTTGCGGGCAACTCCAACCGGGTGCTGGCCGAGGCCGTCGCCCGCTATCTCAACATTCCGCTCGGCAAGGCCAGCGTGCGCCGCTTCGCCGACCAGGAGATCTTCGTCGAGATCCAGGAGAACGTGCGCGGCGAGGACGTGTTCATCCTCCAGTCGACCTCCTTTCCCGCCAACGATCACCTGATGGAACTGCTCATCATGATCGACGCCTTCCGCCGCTCCTCGGCGCGGCGCATCACGGCGGTGATTCCCTATTTCGGCTATGCGCGCCAGGATCGCCGCGCCTCCGGCCGCACGCCGATCTCGGCCAAGCTGGTGGCCAACCTCATCACCCAGGCCGGCGCCGACCGCGTGCTGACGCTCGACCTGCACGCCGGCCAGATCCAGGGCTTCTTCGACATTCCGACCGACAACCTCTTCGCCGTTCCGGTGCTGGCGCGCGACGTCAAGCGCAACTACGAGTTGCCCAACGTCATGGTGGTGTCGCCCGACGTCGGCGGCGTGGTGCGCGCCCGCTCGCTGGCCAAGCGGCTCGACGCCCTGCTCGCCATCGTCGACAAGCGCCGCGAGAAACCGGGCGAGTCGGAGGTGATGAACATCATCGGCGACGTGCGCGGCAAGGACTGCCTGCTGATCGACGACATCGTCGATTCGGGCGGCACGCTGTGCAACGCCGCCGACGCGCTGCTCGCCAACGGGGCCACCAGCGTCACCGCCTACATCACCCACGGCGTGCTTTCGGGCGGCGCCGTCACGCGCATCACCTCCTCGCGGCTCAAGGAACTGGTCATCACCGACTCGATCCAGCCGACCTCGGCGGTCGAGGCCGCGCCCAACATCCGCGTCATCTCCATCGCCGACCTGATCGGCGAGGCGATCTCGCGCACCGCGAGCGAGCAGTCGGTCTCCAGCCTGTTCGACTGACACGTCCTATCCCGATGCGATGCGTCGCTCGATGCCGATGGCGTCGAGAAACGCCTCGTCGTGGCCGACGACCAGCAGCGCGCCGCCGAAGGCCATATCGACGTTCTGGAAGAGCGTGCGGCCGTCAGGCAGCCTGAAGGTCGTGAACGGAAAGGAAGGGCGTGGAACACCGGGCAGGACAATGCAGGACGGGCGGAGAAGGCGCGCTGCATCGTTCATCGGTGTCGCTCCCGTGTCGGTTCCCGGCCTATACAGGCCGCTGGCGCCCGAGGGGAAAGGGCCTGCCGCGCCCGCCCTGCCCGCAGATAGGTGCGCGGCGCCACCCCGAGCATGCGCCGGAACATCGTCGTGAAGGCCGGGGCGCTTTCGTAGCCGAGATCGAACGCCACCTGCGTCACGCTCCTGCCCCTCGCCAGCAGCGGGAGGGCGGCGAGCAGGGTCGCCTGGCGCCGCCACACCGAAAGGCTCACCCCGGTCTCGCGCTGGAAGGCGCGCGTGAAGCTGCGCCGGCTCATGCCGGCCCCGGCGGCCCAGCGGTCGATGGTCGCCCCGGCCGACGGCGCGGCGACGAACTCGCGGCAAAGCCTCACGAGGCGCGGATCGACCGGAAACGGCAGCGCGAACGGCCGTTCCTCCAGCCGCGGGATTTCGAGCAGGATCAGCCGCATGATCGCCGCCGCCCGCTCCCCCGCCTCGTCGCCGCCGGCCTGCACGGCCTCCACGATCAGGCTGCGCATCAGCTCGCTCACCGCCAGCACCTGAAGGCTGTCGGGCAGGCCCTGTCCCACGCCGGCGAGCACATAGGCGGAGCGCATGCGCACCACGCCGATCATCTCGACGGCATGCTCCACCCCGGCCGGGATCCACATCGCGTGGCCCGGCGGAACCATCCAGCGCCCCTGCCCGGTCGCGATCATCACGCTGCCCCGGAAGGGATAGAGAAGCTGCGCCCGGCTGTGGCTGTGCGCGCCGATGTGATGGCCGTCGGGATAGTCGGTGGAAAGGGCGATCACGTCGCCGGGCGCCGTCTCGATCCAGTTCAGGCGGCTGCGCAAATCCGCCTCGTCGCTTCGGGACGGGCGCTCGCCCGTCGAGGATTTGCCCATCGGTTGTCGAACCTTGGCCCACTTGCGAAGGAAATCGACCAAACCACAAAGGACGACAGCTTTCAACCGGCATAAGCATCGGGCGATACAATCGAGGACGTCACCTTGACCGACATGACCGCGGGCGCGGCGCGCCCGGCCGCCCAGAGCCCCGCCGCCCAGAACACGGTGTTTCCCGTCATCCTGGCGGTGAGCCTGTGCCACATGCTCAACGACGTGATGCAGTCGCTGCTCTCGGCGATCTACCCGATGCTGAAGGAGGAGCACGCCCTCGATTTCTGGCAGGTCGGCCTTCTCACCTTCACCTTCCAGGTCACGGCCTCGCTGCTCCAGCCGGCCGTAGGCCTCTACACCGACAAGCGGCCGATGCCGCAGTCGCTGCCCATCGGCATGGGCTCGACCATGATCGGCCTGTTCCTGCTCGCCTACGCGCACAGCTACCCGCTGCTGCTGGCCGGTGCCGCGCTGATCGGCATCGGCTCGGCGGTGTTCCATCCCGAGGCCTCGCGCGTGGCGCGGCTGGCGTCCGGCGGCCGCTACGGCCTTGCGCAGTCGCTGTTCCAGGTCGGCGGCAATTTCGGCACCGCCATCGGCCCGCTGCTGGCGGCCTTCATCGTCGTGCCGCGCGGCCAGTCGAGCGTGGCCTGGTTCGCCGTGCTGGCGCTGACCGGCATGCTGATCCTCAACCGGGTCGGCAACTGGTATGCCCGCTACCGCGCCGCCAATGCCGGGCGCGCGGCCGCAAGCGCCACGCCCCCCCTGCCGAGGAAGCGCATCGTCACCGCGCTGGTGGTGCTGGCGCTGCTGGTGTTCTCCAAGAACATCTACACCGCCAGCATCTCCAGCTACTACACCTTCTTCCTGATCGAGAAGTTCGGCGTCACCGTCCAGCAGTCGCAGCTGATGCTGTTCCTGTTCCTCGGCGCCATGGCGCTGGGCACCGTGCTCGGCGGCCCCATCGGCGACCGCTTCGGCTCGCGCACGGTGATCTGGTTCTCCATCCTCGGCGTGCTGCCCTTCACGCTGGCGCTGCCCTATGCCGACCTGTTCTGGAGCGGCGTGCTGTCCTTCGTCATCGGCGTGGTGCTGGCCTCGGCCTTCCCCGCCATCATCGTCTTCGCGCAGGAGCTGGTGCCCGGCCGCGTCGGCATGATCGCCGGCATCTTCTTCGGCTTCGCCTTCGGCATGGGCGGCATCGCCGCGGCGGTGCTGGGCGTGCTGGCCGACATCAACGGCATCGAATGGGTCTACGGCGTCTGCTCGTTCCTGCCGGCGCTCGGCCTGCTCACCATCCTCCTGCCCAGCCGCAGGGAGCTTCGGCAGGCGCTGTAGCCGCGCGGTTGCGCGATGCGGCCGCTTCGGCTATAGAGCCGCCACCCGCGTAGACACCCTTGGAGGCAACGTGGCGGGAAGCGGCCACAATGGCCGCTTTCGACGTTTGCGGACCCGGTCTGCGAACGCTCCAGCAACGCAACGAAAGGAAATGCCATGAGCCAGACCTACGAGCTCAAGGCCGAGGCGCGCGAACGGGTCGGTAAGGGGTCCGCCCGCGAACTGCGCCGCAACGGCAAGGTGCCCGCCGTCATCTACGGCGACAAGCAGACCCCGCTCGCCATCGCGCTGAGCTACAAGGACGTCTACTACAAGATTCACGGCGGCGGCTTCCTCACCACCGTGGCCACGATCGACGTCGACGGCAAGAAGATCCGCGTGCTGCCCAAGGAATACCAGCTCGACCCGGTCCGCGACTTCCCGGTCCATGTCGACTTCCTGCGCGTCGGCGCCAATACGCTGGTGACGGTGCAGATCCCGGTCCGCTTCATCAACGAGGAGAAGTCGCCCGGCATCAAACGCGGCGGCGTGCTCAACGTCGTGCGCCACGAGATCGAGGCCAGCGTGCCGGCCAACGCGATCCCCGACTTCATCGAGGTCGATCTCGCCGGCACCGATCTCGGCCATTCGATCCACATCTCGGCCGTCACCCTGCCGAAGGACGTGAAGCCGACCATCACCGACCGCGACTTCACCATCGCCACCATCGCCGCGCCCGCGGGCCTCAAGAGCGAGGAGAGCGAGGCGGCGGCGACGGAAGGCGAGGAATAGTCTCGCCCGCCGGGAGCCGTCCGCCATGCTGCTGATCGCAGGTCTCGGCAATCCCGGCCCGAAGCACGAGAACAACCGGCACAATGTCGGCTTCATGGCGGCGGACGCGATTGCCCGCCGCCATTCCTTTTCGCCCTGGTCGAGGAAGTTCCAGGGTCTGGTCGCCGAAGGCCGCATCGGCGGCGAGAAGGTGCTGCTGATCAAGCCGCAGACCTTCATGAACCTGTCCGGCCAGTCGGTCGGCGAGGCGATGCGCTTCCACAAGCTCGGCCCCTCCGACCTGATCGTGCTCTACGACGAGCTCGACCTCGCGCCCGCCAGGGTGCGGATCAAGACCGGCGGCGGCGCCGGCGGCCACAACGGCATCCGCTCCATCGACGCCCATTGCGGCAAGGACTACCGGCGCGTGCGCATCGGCATCGGCCATCCCGGCATCAAGGAGATGGTGTCGCCCCATGTGCTGGGCGATTTCGCCAAGGCCGACCGGGAATGGCTCGAGCCGCTGCTCGACGCCATCGCCGACCATGCCGGGATGCTGGTTTCCGGCGACGACAACGGCTTCATGAACAAGGTGAGCCTCGCCCTGCGCGGCCCCGACGAGCCGAAGGCCGCAAAGCCGGCGCCGAAGGGCCAGAGCCACATCCGCCAGGCCCGGCCGAAGGGGCCGGCGGCGCAGGTGCCCGAGAGCGGCCCGATGGCCGCCATGCTGCGCAAGCTGTTCGGCGGCAGCGACTGAGCGCGCTGCGCCGCCGCGGCCACGGCGGGGGCTTGACGATGCCGGACCCTTTCGCCCATAGCCCTTGGCAATCTTTTCCTCCCGACAGGACCATCGCATCATGGGTTTCAAATGCGGCATCGTTGGGCTTCCCAACGTCGGCAAGTCCACGCTCTTCAACGCGCTGACCAGGACGGCCGCGGCGCAGGCCGCCAACTATCCCTTCTGCACCATCGAGCCGAACACCGGCGAGGTGGCCGTGCCGGACGCGCGCATGGACAGGATCGCCGCCATCGCCGGCTCGAAGGAGATCATCCCCACCCGCATCTCCTTCGTCGACATCGCCGGGCTGGTGCGCGGCGCCTCGAAGGGCGAAGGGCTCGGCAACCAGTTCCTCGCCAACATCCGCGAGGTGGACGCCATCGTCCACGTGCTGCGCTGCTTCGAGAATGACGACATCACCCATGTCGAGGGCCGCATCGACCCCGTCGCCGACGCCGAGACCGTCGAGACCGAGCTGATGCTGTCCGACCTCGAAAGCCTCGAGCGCCGCATCGTCCAGACGCGCAAGCGCGCGACCGGCAAGGACAAGGAATCGATGACCGTGCTGCCGGTGATGGAGCAGGCGCTCAAGCTGCTCCAGGACGGCAAGCCGGTGCGCATGATGCTTTCCGGCATCGCCGCCGAGGACCTGAAGATCCTGAACGGGCTCAACCTGCTCACCTCCAAGCCGGTGCTCTATGTCTGCAACGTGGCCGAGGAGGACGCGGCCGAGGGCAACGAGCATACGAGGGCCGTCGAGGCCATGGCGGCCGGGCAAGGGGCCGGCGCCGTCGTCATCTCGGCCGCGATCGAGGCCGAGGTCGCCCAGCTTCCCGACGACGAGGCGAAGGAGTATCTCGACGCCATGGGCCTTTCCGAGCCCGGCCTCGACCGGCTGATCCGCGCCGGCTACGCGCTGCTCAACCTCATCACCTACTTCACCGCCGGGCCGAAGGAAACGCGCGCCTGGACCGTGGAGAAGGGCACCAGGGCGCCGCAGGCCGCCGGCGTCATCCACAGCGATTTCGAGCGCGGCTTCATCCGCGCCCAGACCATCGCCTATGACGACTACGTCACGCTCGGCGGCGAGACCGCCGCCAAGGAAGCCGGCAAGGCCCGCGACGAGGGCAAGGAATATGTGGTGCAGGACGGCGACGTGCTGCTGTTCCGCTTCAACACGTGACCGGCGCGGCGGCTGGCCCAGTCCGACGAGCTCGAAGGTCGTTGCGCCGGCCGGCGGCAGCCGCCACAATGGTTGTTCAGGATTGAACAGGATTCCGGCATGACCGCAAAGAAATGGGCCTTCGAGGACTTCGCGGAGGGGATGACCATCGACCTCGGCGAGAAGCATGTGACGGCGCAGGAGATCGTCGAGTTCGCCAGCGAGTTCGACGCCCAGCCGATGCACATCGACGAGGAAGCCGGCAAGGCAAGCCTCCTGGGCGGGCTCGCCGCTTCCGGCTGGCACATCTGCTCGATGCTCATGCGCATGATGTGCGACTCCTTCCTGCTCGATTCGACGTCGCAGGGCTCGCCGGGCATCGATGTCGTGCGCTGGAAACGGCCGGTGCTGGCCGGCGACACGCTCAAGGGCGCATGCACGGTGCTGTCCTGCCGCGCGTCGAGCTCGCGCCCGGGCCTCGGTTTCGTCACCGTGCGCTACCAGCTCGCCAACCAGCGCGGCGAGACGGTCATGGAGATGCAGAACTCCGGCATGTTCCTTTCGCGCGAGGCCGCGGCATGACGACGCTCGACGACTATTTCAGCATCGGCGAGACGATCGTCCTCGGCAGCCACACTTTCGGCGCCGAGGAGATCAAGGCCTTCGCGCGCAAGTTCGACCCGCAGCGCTTCCATGTCGACGAAGCGGAAGCGCAGAAGTCGCTGTTCGGCCGGCTGTGCGCCTCGGGCTGGCACACCACCTCGATATGGATGAAATACAACCTGCTGCACCGCGAGGAAGTGGCCGGCAAGCCATGGGACGGCCCGGGGCCGCGACCGCAATTCGGCCCCTCCCCCGGTTTCGAGAAGCTCAGATGGCTGAAGCCGGTCTACGCCGGCGAGACCGTCACCTTCACCCGCCGCGCGCTCGCCCACCGCGCGCTCGCCTCGCGGCCGGGCTGGCTCCTGCTGACCATGATGTGCGAAGCCTTCGATTCCACCGGCGACAAGGTGCTGGAATTCGAGAGCGCCGTGCTGGTGAAGACGCAGTAGGCCGGAGCATCTTGCAGTCACGTGGACTCACTTGACGTCGCATGAATGCGGCTGAGACAAACAGATGGAGCGGCAGCCCGGCCTGTCCGGGCGTCCGCCGCTCCATAGCATCGGATCGGAAAGTGTATGCGCTTTTCGGATAAATCCGATGAAGAAACAAAAGGATAGAGCAGGATTACGCATCCGTCCGGATGCGCGTTGTCCTATCCGCCCTGCCCGCGCCAGCGGCGCGGGCGCCATTCGCCCGCGATGACGCCGGCGACGATCAGCACGCCGCCGAGCAGGGCGAGCGGCGGAAGCCGGTCGCCGGCGATGCGGCCGAAGATGCCACCCCAGACCGGCTCTCCGGCATAGATCAGGGTCGCCCTCGTCGGCGAGACCACCTTCTGCGCCCAGTTCATGGTGAGCTGGATCAGCGCGCTCGCCACGCCGAGCCCGACCGCGCAGACCAGCCACACCCAGTGGAAGGCCGGCGCCGCCTCCCCCGCCAGAGGCATCGCCATCAGCGACATCGCCCCGCCTGCCGTCAGCTGCACGGCGGTGATGCGGCGGCTGTCGACCTCGAGCGCGAAGCGGCCGATCAGGATGATCTCGGCGGCGATGGCCAGCGCGCCGAGCAGGGTGGCGATCTCGCCGGCCGACAGGGTGAGACGTCCCGCCTCCGGCCCCGAAAGCAGCACCAGCCCGGCGAAGGCGAGGCCGATGCCGACCCAGCTCGTCAGCCGCGGCGGACGGCGCAGCACCAGCCATTGGAGCAGCGGCACCAGCGGCACGTAGAGCGCGGTGATGAAGGCCGACTGGCTGCTGGTGATGGTCTTGAGGCCGTGGCTCTGAAGCGCGTAGCCGAGAAAGAGCGCCACGCCGATGGCGACGCCGGCGGAAAGCTCGCGCCGCGTCAGCCCCGTCATCGCCTTGCGGAAGACGAGCATGGTCATGCCGCCCGCGACCAGGAAGCGGATGCCGACGAAGAACAGCGCGCCGCTGTGCTGCATCGCCCATTGCACGACCAGGAAGGTGGCGCCCCACACCATGGTGACGGCGATCAGCGCCAGCTCGTGGCGGGAGAAGGAGAGCGGGAAGGACGTCATCCGCGACGGACCGGCTGCACGAGGAACGGAAAGGATCGAGAACCGGCGGCCGCGCATCCCACGGGCCGGCGGGTGGCTGGAGCATTTTGCAGTCAAGTGGACTCACTTGACGTCGCATAAATGCGGCTGAAACAAACAGATGGAGCGGCAGCCCGGACTTGTCCGGGCGTCCGCCGCCCTATCTCCCGGCGACCAGCGCGGCGACGCGGCGGTCGGCCTCGCTGCCGCTGGCGCCGAGCCCCGCCGCCACGCCGTCTCGGTCGGCCTGCGGCCGGTTCTGGCTCATCTTGCGCTTGCCCTCGATGCGGGCGATCGGCATTCGCACGCCGACGATGCCGCGAAGCTGGGCGTCGATGAAATCCTCCGGCGCGTCCGCCACCGCCCACGGATCGGCGCGCGGCCGCTCGTAAAGCTCGGTCAGCCGGGTGACGGCGTCGCGCAGCCGCTCCCTGTCCTCGAAGAACTCGACCGGGCCACAGGCGTGGACGGCGACATAGTTCCATGTCGGCACGACCTTGCCGTGCTCGCGCTTCGACGGATACCACGAGGGCGTGACATAGGCGTCGGGGCCGGCGAACACCGCCAGCGCCTCGCAGGCCGGCTCCAGCGTCCATTGCGGGTTGGCCCGCGCCAGATGCCCGTAGAGCGTGCCGAGCGCGCCCTCGGTCTCGTCGAGGAACAGCGGCAGCGGCGTCGCGACCAGACCGTCGGCGGTCGCCGTCACCAGCGTCGCAAGCCGCGCCTCGCGCATGATGGCGCGAAGCGCGGCGGGGTCGTCCTCACGGAATGCGGGCGGCGTGTACATGGCGCGAACCTACCATCGCGACGCTGCGGCGCCAGGGAAAACGCATGTGCCAGCGGGCCGGCGGGCGCTCAATGCCCCTCGAAGGAGACGAGCGTGCGCACCGGAACGTCGAGCGCCTCGAGCTTGCGCCGGCCGCCGAGGTCGGGCAGGTCGATGACGAAGCAGGCCGCGACGATCTCGCCGCCCATCTGGCGGATCAGCCTGACCGCGCCCTCGGCGGTGCCGCCGGTGGCGATCAGGTCGTCGACGAGGATGACCTTCTCGCCCGGCAGCACGCCGTCGCGGTGCATCTCCATCTCGTCCAGCCCGTATTCGAGGCTGTAGGCGACGCGCACCGTCTCGTGCGGCAGCTTGCCCTTCTTGCGGATCGGCACGAAGCCGGCCGAGAGCTGGTGCGCCACCGCGCCGCCGAGGATGAAGCCACGCGCCTCGATGCCGGCGATCTTGTCGATCTTGGAGCCGGCCCACGGATGCACCAGCTCGTCGACGGCGCGGCGGAAGGCGCGCGCATTGCCGAGCAGCGTGGTGATGTCGCGGAACAGGATGCCGGGCTTGGGATAGTCCGGGATCGTGCGGATGGCGGAACGCAGCGTCTCTTCGAGCGACGGTGTCATGACGTTTCCCGGTTGTCCTGCCTCTTTCCTGACGGAAGCGCGGCCGAAAGAAAAGGGGCGGCCGCAGCCGCCCCGTCCGTCTTTCGGGTGCCGCCCGCTCAGTGGTCGATCTTCGACCAGACCTTGCGCTTGGTGAGATACACCAGCGCGCCGAACAGCGCCAGGAACACCATGACGTTGAAGCCGGTGCGCTTGCGCGCCTCCAGATGCGGCTCGGCCGCCCACATCAGGAAGGCCGTGACGTCGCGGGCGTACTGGTCGACCGTCGTCGGCGAGCCGTCGTCGTAGCTGACCTGGTCGTCGAAGATCGGCTGCGGCATCGCCAGCACCGCGCCCGCGATGAAATGCGGGTTGTAGTAAGTGCCGGGCTGGACGTCGACGTTCTCGGGCACGTCCTCCTCGTAGCCGGTCAGCAGGCCGTAGATGTAGTCCGGCCCGCTCTCCGTGTACTGGGTGAAGATGTCGAACACGAAGGTCGGGAAGCCGCGCTCGACGGCCCGCGCCTTGGCGATGAGCGAGAAGTCCGGCGGCACGGCGCCGTTGTTGGAGGCGGCTGCCGTCTCCGGGTTCGGATAGGGCGACGGGAAATAGTCCGACGGGATGCCGGGGCGCGTGAACATGTCGCCATTGGCGTCCGGGCCGTCCTCGACCTCGTACTCGGCCGCGAGCGCGCGCACCTGCTCGTCGGAGTAGCCGAGCGCCTCCAGGTTGCGGAAGGGGACGAGGCTGAGCGAGTGGCAGGCCGCGCAGGCCTCGCGGTAGACCTTCAGGCCGCGCTGGAGTTGGGCCTTGTCGTAGGTGCCGAACGGCCCCGAGAACGACCATTCCTGCGGCACCGGCTTCTTGAGCGGATAGTGCGGCGTCTCGCCTTCCTCGGCCGCCTGCGCCCCGGAGGCGACGCACATGCCGATGCCGAGCGCGGCCAGTCCCTTGAGAATTGTCTTCATGGTCAAGTCCTTGTCTCTGCCAGGGACGGCTCAGTTCGTCGATTGCGGCGCGGCCGCGGTCTTGTTCTTCTCCAGCACCGCCTCGGTGATCGAGTTGGGCAGCCGGCGCGGGGTCTCGATCAGGCCGAGCAGCGGCATGATGACGAGGAAGAACGCGAAGTAGTAGAGCGTGGCGATCTGCGCCATCACCACATAGGTGCCTTCCGCGGGGCGCGAGCCGAGCCAGCCGAGGAAGATGCTGTCGAGCGCGAAGAGCCAGAAGAACAGCTTGTACCAGGGCCGGTAGACGGCCGAGCGCACCTTCGACGTGTCGAGCCACGGCACGAAGAACAGCACCGCGATCGCGCCGAACATGGCCAGCACGCCGCCGAGCTTGGAGTCGATCGGGCCGATGTTGAAGGTGATGGCGCGCAGGATGGCGTAGAACGGCAGGAAGTACCATTCGGGCACGATGTGCGCCGGCGTCTTCAGCGGGTCGGCCGGGATGTAGTTGTCCGGGTGGCCGAGATAGTTCGGCATGTAGAAGATGAAGTAGGCGAACACCGCCACGAACACGACCATGGCGAAACCGTCCTTGATGGTCGCGTAGGGCGTGAAGGGCACGGTGTCGGTCTTGTGCTTGACCTCGATGCCGGTCGGGTTGGTCTGGCCCGTGATGTGGAAGGCCCACACGTGCAGGATGACCACGCCCGCGATCATGAAGGGCAGCAGGTAGTGCAGCGAGAAGAAGCGGTTGAGCGTCGGGTTGTCGACCGCGAAGCCGCCGAGCAGGAGCTGCTGGATCCACTCGCCGACCAGCGGGATGGCGGTGAAGAAGCCGGTGATGACGGTCGCGCCCCAGAAGCTCATCTGGCCCCACGGCAGCACGTAGCCCATGAAGGCGGTGGCCATCATCAGCAGATAGAGGATGACGCCGAGGATCCACACGATCTCGCGCGGGGCCTTGTAGGAGCCGTAGTAGAGGCCGCGGAAGATGTGGACGTAGACCGCGATGAAGAAGAAGGACGCGCCGTTGGCGTGCATGTAGCGCAGCAGCCAGCCGGAATTGACGTCGCGCATGATCTTCTCGACCGAGCCGAAGGCGAGTTCGGTGGAGGCCGCGTAGTGCATGGCCAGCACGATGCCGGTGAGAAGCTGAACCACCAGCATCAGCGACAGGATGCCGCCGAAGGTGTAGGCGTAGTTCAGGTTGCGCGGAACCGGGTAGGCGATGAAGGAATCGTAGACGAGACGCGGCAACGGCAGGCGCGCGTCCATCCAGCGGCCGAGGCCGGTCTTGGGCGTGTAGGTCGAGTGTCCACCGCTCATGGTCTGTTGCCCTCTGCTTGCCTCAGCCGATCCGGATGACCGAATCGGAGATGAATTCGTAGTTGGGGATGTGCAGGTTCTCCGGCGCCGGGCCGACGCGGATGCGGCCTGCCGTGTCGTAGTGCGAGCCGTGGCACGGGCAGAACCAGCCGCCGAAATCGCCGGCCTGGCCGAGCGGCACGCAGCCCAGATGCGTGCACGAGCCGATCATGACGATCCAGTTCTCCTTGCCCTCGCCGGCCGAGCGCGACACGTCGTCGGCGGGCGCGTCCGCCCCGATGTTGCTGTTGCGCGCGTTCTGGTCCTTGAGGTCGGCGAGGGGCACGGCCTTGGCGGCCTCCACTTCCTCGTCGGTGCGGTTGCGAATGAAAATCGGCTTGCCGCGCCACTTGGCCGTCACCGACATGCCCGGCTCGATCGCCGACACGTCGACGTCGATGGTGGCCAGCGCCAGCGTCGAGGCGTCGGGCCGCATCTGGTCGATGAACGGCCATACGGCGGCGCCCGCGCCGACGGCTCCGGCTACGCCGGTGGCGATGTAAAGAAAATCGCGACGGTTATGTTCGGTGGCTTCGTTCGCGCTCACGGGGACCGGGTCCTTTCGCCTTATTCTCACCGGCAGGAACCCGCATTACCGTCGACCGATTCGCTCTCACCCTTCCTTGCAGATGCGCTGGCGGCTGGCGACGGCTGGCGGATTCCCCCTGCATTTGGCGAAGGTTTCTATGCCCGAGGCGCGCGCTTGTCCAGTATTACAAACCCGCAACGGCACATTGTCGCGGATTTCCCCGCAAGGCTCAGGAAGCGCCCAGCCTGACCAGCACTTCGGCCGGGATCGCATAGTCGCGAATCGCATCGTGATGGCGCCGCAGACCGCACAGCTCGCGCTGGATGAAATAGGCGTAGACGGCATCGGCCGCCGCCTTGAGCAGCAGCGGACGCTTCCGCGAATCCGCTTCCGCCGCGCGCAGGCGCGCCAGCGCCTTCTCCACCCCGGCGCCCGCCCGGCCGAGAGAGGACGCCTTCTCGGCCGCGATCTCGTGGTCGAGCGGGGTGAACGCGCCGTTCGCCGCGCCGGCCCCCGACAGGGCGGAAGCAGCGTATCGCGAGGGCGGCCGCAGGCTCACGATCCCGCTCCCCGGCCCTACTCGGCCGCCAGGCTGGACGCGAGGAAGCCGCCCGACTGGCGCTTCCACAACTGCGCATAGAGGCCGTCGCGGGCGACGAGCGCGTCATGCGTGCCCTCCTCCACGATCCGGCCCTCGTTGAGGACGACGAGGCGGTCGAGCGCGGCGATGGTGGAAAGCCGGTGCGCCACCGCGATCACGGTCTTGCCCTCCATCAGCCGGTAGAGGTTGTCCTGGATCGCCGCCTCGATCTCCGAATCGAGCGCCGACGTCGCCTCGTCGAGAATCAGGATCGGCGCGTCCTTCAGCATCATGCGGGCGATGGCGACGCGCTGGCGCTGGCCGCCCGACAGCTTGACGCCGCGCTCGCCGACATGGGCGTCGTAGCCGCGCCTTCCCCTGGGGTCGGAAACGCCGAGGATGAAGTCGTGGGCGGCCGCCCGCTTCGCGGCCTCCACGATCTCCGCCTCGCTGGCGCCCGGCCGGCCGTAGGCGATGTTGTCGCGGATCGAGCGGTGCATCAGCAGCGGCTCCTGCGCCACCACGCCGAACTGGGCCCGCAGCGACGCCTGCGTGACGTCACGGATGTCGGTGCCGTCGATCAGGATGCGCCCGCCCTCGACGTCGAACAGCCTGAGCGCCAGGTTGACCAGCGTGGTCTTGCCCGCGCCCGAGGGGCCGACCAGCGCCACCCGCTCGCCCGGCCTTATGTGCAGGTCGAGCCCCTGCACCACGCCCGCGCCCTTGCCGTAGGTGAAGGTCACGCCCTCGAACTTGAGGTCGCCGGAGACGCGCGACAGGACGGCCGCGTCGGCCGCGTCGCGCAGCTCGGGCTTCACCGAGATGGTGCCGGTGGCGTCCTGCACCGTGGCGAAGGAGCGGATCAGGCCGTTGATGTTGAACATCATGTAGCCCGACATCTGGTTGAGCCGGAAGACGAGGCCCATGGCGGCTGCGATCTCGCCGGTCGAGGCCGCGCCCGCCATCCAGCCGCGGACGGCCAGCACGAACACCGCCGCCATCATGAAGCCGTTGACGATGGCCACCGCCGAGCGCACGCGGGTGATGGCGCGCGACAGCGTCTTGACCGCATCGAGGAAGCGCTCCATCGCCTCGCGCACATAGTCGTTCTCGCGCCGGCCGCTGTCGAACAGCTTCACCGCCATGATGTTGGTGAAGGCGTCGACCAGCCTGCCGTTCATGATCGAGCGCTCGTCGGCGCTCCTGCGGCCGGCGGCACGCAGCGGCGGCAGCAGCCGCCACGCGACATAGACGTAGACGAGAAGCCACACGAGCAGGACGAGGCCCATCGCCGGGTCGAGCATCGACAGGATGGTGCCGGCGAGCACGAGGAAGGCGAGGAAGCTCCACATCGTCTGCAACGACGAGACGATGAAGTCGCCGGTCGCCTCGCCGCCTTGCAGGATCTTGGTGGCGATGCGGCCGGCGAAATCGTTCTGGTAGAAGGCGTAGGGCTGCTCGATGACGCGGCGGAACGACTGCCAGCGCACGAGCTGGTAGAAGGACGGCACGATCACCTGCTGCTCGACGACGGCGTTGGCGATCATCACCGCGGCGCGGATGACGAGCACCAGCGCCAGGAACGCGGCGATCTCGACCCAGTGGTCGGCGAGCAGCCGCGTCGGCGACGACGATTCGAGAAGGTCGATCAGCCAGCCGAGCGACCAGTAGAGCGCGGCATCGACCGCGCCCGACAGGCCGCCGGCGACGAGCAGGAGCAGGAACGGCCCCTTCGCCTGCCGGGCGAAGAACAGGATGAAGGCCCACGCATCGCGCGGCAGGACCTCCCTGCCCGTGTCGGCGAAGGGCTCGATCACCTCCTCGGCCCTGCGCCAGATGCGCTCGGCGAAGCCGTCGTCCCCCCGCTCCTCGATCCGGCGCTCCTCGATCCGGCGTTCCTCGATCCCGCTCATTCGGCCGCGATTTCCTTTTCCTGCGCGCCCGCCTCGTCCTCGACGAGGAAGCCGCCCGACTGCCTCTGCCATAGCTGGGCATAGAGCCCGCCCCTGGCAATCAATTCGTCGTGGGTTCCCTCCTCGATGACGCGCCCCTTGTCCATGACGACGAGGCGGTCCATCGCCGCGATGGTGGAAAGCCGGTGGGCGATGGCGATCACCGTCTTGCCCTCCATCAGCCGGTAGAGATTCTCCTGGATCGCCGCCTCGACCTCGGAGTCGAGCGCCGACGTCGCCTCGTCGAGGATCAGGATCGGCGCGTCCTTGAGCATGACGCGGGCGATGGCGACGCGCTGGCGCTGACCCCCCGACAGCTTGACGCCGCGCTCGCCGACATGGGCGTCGAGCCCCTTGCGGCCCTTGGCGTCGGACAGCCCCGAGATGAAGTCGAGCGCCTCGGCGCGGCGCGCGGCCTCGAGGATCATCTCCTCGGTCGCATCGGGGCGGCCGTAGGCGATGTTGTCGCGCACGGAGCGGTGCAGCAGCGAGGTGTCCTGCGTGACGACGCCGATGCGGGCGCGAAGGCTGTCCTGCGTCACCGCCGCGATGTCCTGCCCGTCGATCAGCACCCTGCCCGCCTCCAGGTCGTAGAAGCGCAGAAGGATGTTGACCAGCGTCGACTTGCCCGCGCCCGAGCGGCCGACCACGCCGACCTTCTCGCCGGGGCGCACCGTCAGCGACAGGTCCTCGATCACGCTCTTCTTCTTGCCGTAGTGGAAGCGCACGCGCTCGAACGCGATCTCGCCCTTCGCGACGACGATCTCGCTTGCGCCCGGCCGGTCCTCGACCAGCCGCGGCAGCGAGATCGAGCGGATGCCGTCCTGCACCGTGCCGATGTTCTCGAACAGCGCCGAGACCTCCCACATGATCCACTGCGACATGCCCCACAGCCTCAGCACGAGGCCGAGCGCCACCGCGACCGCGCCGATGGACACGGTCTCGTTCAGCCACAGCCAGATCGACAGCGCCCCCACGGCCGCGAGCAGCAGCGAATTGAGGAAGTAGAGGATGCCGTAGAGGCCGGTCACCAGCCGCATGGTGCGGTAGACCGTCTCCAGGAAGCCGTCCATGCCCTCGCGCGCGAAGGCCGCCTCGCGCTGGGCGTGGCTGAACAGCTTCACCGTCTGGATGTTGGTGTAGCTGTCGACCACGCGGCCGGTCATGACCGAGCGCGCGTCGGCCTGCTCCTCCGACACCTTGCCGAGCCGCGGGATGTAGTGGCGCAGCAGCCCGAGATAGCAGGCGAGCCAGACGCCGAGCGGCGCGGCCAGCCGCCAGTCGGCCGAGCCGACGATCCACAGGACGCCGATGAAGTAGACGATGACGTAGTTGAGCACGTCGATCAGCTTGATGACGCATTCGCGCACCGCGAGCGCCGTCTGCATCAGCTTGGTGGCGATGCGGCCGGCGAACTCGTCCTGGTAGAACGTCATCGACTGCCTGAGCAGGTAGCGGTGGACCTGCCAGCGGATGCGCATCGGGTAGTTGCCCATCAGCGTCTGGTGGTTGAGCAGCGAATTGAACAGCACGATGCCGGGCAGGAACGCCAGCACGACGAAGGCCATACCGGCGAGCTTCCAGCCCTCGGCCCTCAGGAAGGTCTCGCGCGACTGCGCCGACAGCCAGTCGACGATGTTGCCGAGGAAGCCGAACATCCACACCTCGGTGAGCGCGATGAGCGAGGTCAGGATCGCCGACACCACGATCAGCGGCCACGAGCCGCGCGTGTAGTGCAGGCAGAAGGCGACGAGCGTCCTCGGCGGCTCCACCGGCTCTTCCGGCGGAAACGGGTTGAGGAGGGATTCGAACCAGCGGTACATGAAAACGGTCTTCTCTGTTCCGTGTCACTTGTGCCCGCGGCGCGGGCCGACGATGGCGTTTGGCGGCGCCGCCTTTCCCGGCGCGCCGGGGCCGCGCATTGCCGCCCCGGGCGCTTCCCTGCAAGGCTTCGGCGGCGGGGGAACGGCCCGCTTCGGCGCGCCGCCGGCAAGCGCACGGCGGAAGGCCGGCGGCAGGGCGCTTTCGGACGGCTGCGGCGGCACGGCGGCAAGGCCGTGCGGCGACGTGGCGGAAAGGTCAGCTTCGCGACGGGCGACTTCGGGGCGGGCGAAAAGGCCCTTGGTGTCGGGGGCGGCAGTCATGGCGCGATTCCTTGAGCGGTCGGAAGGGAGCTTCCGGCGGAATCGGGACCGAGATTGCGTCTGTCAGGAAGAAGGTCGAACCGAAACCGCCGTCAGGCGAAGCGCCTGTCGCGCAGGCGCGTGATGGCAAAGCCGAGCCGGTGATCCATCGACGCCTCCTGAGGTTCGGTTGACAAGACGCCTTCCTTAGACCGGAGCGCGGCAAAACGCCATGCCCCGGCGATCACGAATTGTGGATCGCCGTTTCCTGTTGCCGGGGGGCAACAGCCTCTCGCGCCAACTCTCCGGGGCGCGCGCCCGGCCGGCGCGCCGGTCAGTCGGCCGAGGACAGCCGGCGCATGGTGAACTCGATCACGTCGCCGGGACGCTCGCGCCAGCTTTCGATCTCGGTCCAGTAGGCCTGCTTCGGCCAGCGGTCGAACCACTCGCGCGCCTTGGCCCGCGCGGCATGGCGGGGCAGCGTGAAGGTCTCGCGCACGAATCCGTCGCGCCCCTTGCGGCCGGCATCGGCGCGCGCCCGCTCCAGGGTGCGCTTCAGGCTGTCGAACGGTGGCCTTGCGGGAACGCGCACGCAAACTCCCCGGGAATGCCCTGACCCTTCCGCGTGACAGACTAGGGCCTTTCGCCCCGATACGAAAGGCTCTAGGGAACGGCGACGAGGTTTGCGAGTCGTTTCGCCGCGCGCCGGCACCCCGGCGCGGCGGCCCGTTGGAGAGTGCGGATGGAGCGCCCAGACATACCGGCCGGCCTGCCGGACGGGATCGAGGACAAGAAGGCGGCGGCGAAGGCCTGGTTCGAGGAGCTGCGCGACAGGATCTGCGACGCCTTCGAGAAGATCGAGGACGATCTCGCCGGCCCGCAGTCGAGCTGGTCGCCCGGCCGCTTCGAGCGCACGCCCTGGCAGCGCGACGGCGGAGAAGGCGGCGGCGGCGTGATGTCGATGATGAGCGGCCGCGTGTTCGAGAAGGTCGGCGTCCACGTCTCGACCGTCCACGGCGAGTTCTCGCCCGAGTTCAGGAAGCAGATACCGGGCGCGGACGAGGATCCGCGCTTCTGGGCCTCCGGCATCTCGCTGATCGCCCATCCGCAGAACCCCAACGTGCCGGCCGTGCACATGAACACGCGCATGGTGGTGACGACGCGGCAATGGTTCGGCGGCGGCGCCGACCTGACGCCGGTGCTGGCGCGCCGGCGCACGCAGGAGGACCCCGACACGGTCGCCTTCCACAAGTCGATGAAATTCGTCTGCGACAAGCACGCGGCGGTCGCCGACTACGACCGGCTGAAGGCGTGGTGCGACGAGTATTTCTTCCTGCCGCACAGGAACGAGCCGCGCGGCATCGGCGGCATCTTCTACGACTGGCTGAAGAGCCCGCGGGAGAAAGGCGGCTGGGAGGCCGATTTCCGCTTCACCCAGGATGTCGGCCGCACCTTCCTCATCGTCTACAACCATCTCGTGCGCAAGAACTTCAACGACAACTGGACCGAGGCCGACCGCGAGGAACAGCTGATTCGCCGCGGCCGCTACGTCGAGTTCAACCTGCTCTACGACCGCGGCACCATCTTCGGCCTGAAGACCGGCGGCAACGTCGATTCGATCCTGTCGAGCCTGCCGCCGGAGGTGAAGTGGCCCTGACGGCCGCGCCGCGCGGAACGCGACATTCCCCGGCTGCCGGGATTTTGTGATCGGCCTTTTCGCAACCGAACGGCCGGTTTCGTGTTATGGTGTCGCCTCATAAGGACAAGAATGCGAAGGAGGATCACCATGAAGGAATTTCACTGCGGCTCGCTCGTCCCCGGCTGCCACTGGCACACGCGCCATCCCGAGGAGGCGGAAGTGATGCGTCGGGCCATCGAGCACATGCGCGAGACCCATGGCGAGACCATCATCCGCGAGACCATGGTCGAGGCGATCCGCTCGCGCATCGAGACCAGGCGCGACGCCGCCTGATCCCCCGGCGGGAAGGGCCGGTCCGCGGCCGGCCCGGCGTCAGGCATCCTTCATCAGTTCCGCGGCGCGCGAAAGAAGCGCGTCGCGGCCCTCGCGAAAGCCGCCATCGACCCATTCGGCCTCCAGCGCCGCCAGTGTTTCGCCCATGCGCGGGCCCGAAGCCATGCCGAGCGCGGCAAGGTCGCCGCCCTTGAGCGGGAAGACCGGCTTCTCCCAGCCGTCGAGGAAGCGCAGCAGTCGCAAATAGCCGCCGGCCTCGGCCAGCGCGGCCGCGTCCTGCCCCGCCCGCGCGCGCGCCGCCGCCAGCCCCAGCCGCAGCCTGTCCTGCACCGCCTGCCTGTCGCCGCGATAGGCGATCCTGGCCAGCGCCGCCTCGCCGGTGGCGGGAGCGATGGCGTCGGTCATGGCCCAGGCGGAAAGGCGCGCGCCTTCCGCCCGCGACAGCCTGAGCCGCGCCGCCATCGTCGCCATCTTCGCCGGGTCGGGCGGAACGATGGCTTCCAGCCGCAACAGCGGGTCGCACGGCCAGCCGAGGTCGCGGCCGGCGGCGATAAGGGCATGGACGGCGTCGATGCCCCATTTCCCGCTTTCCGGCAGCACGACCGTCAGCACGCCGGTCTGGCGCATCCACAAAAGCGCCCGCGACGGATCGGGCGCGGCAAGCAGCTTCTTCAGTTCCGCCCAAACGCGCTCGGCGGAAAGGCGGGTCATCCCTTCCTTCAGCCGCGCGCAGGCGCGCAGGCCCTCTGCATCAGGCCGGCCGTCGCCATACCAGGCGAAGAAACGGAAGAAGCGCAGGATGCGCAGATAATCCTCGCGGATGCGCGCTTCGGCATCGCCGATGAAGCGCAGCGTGCGCGTCTGAAGGTCGGCGAGGCCGCCCACGAGGTCGACCACATCGCCCGCGGCCGTGGCGTAGAGCGCGTTGATGGTGAAGTCGCGCCGCTCGGCGTCGGCCTTCCAGTCGGTGCCGAAGGCGACGGTGGCGTGGCGGCCGTCGGTCGCGACGTCGGCGCGCAGCGTCGTCACCTCATACGGCGTGCCGCCGGCGATGACCGTGACGGTGCCGTGCTCCTTGCCGGTGGGCACGGTGCGGAAGCCGGCGGCCCGCGCCCGCTCCTCGGTCTCGTCCGGCACGGTGGTGGTGGCGATGTCGATGTCCGCCACCTCCTCGCCCAGCAGCGCGTTGCGCACCGCACCGCCGGCGATGCGCGCTTCCCCGCCGCCTTGCGACAGCGCGGCGAGCAGGCGCTGGAGGTCGGCGTCCTTCAGCCACTTGGCCCGGCCCGCGATCGTCGCCCCGCTCACGCATAGAGCCTTTCGTAAAGCGTGCGGATGATGCCGGCCGTCACCCCCCAGATGAAGCGGTCGCCGAACGGCATCGTGTAGTAGAAGCGCTCCTTCTCCTGCCAGACGCGGCTTTCGCGGTTGTGGTTGGCCGGGTCCATCAGGAAGGAAAGCGGCACCTCGAAGGCGTCGTCGACCTCGTCGGGATTGATGGTCAGCCGGAAATCGGGCCGCACCACCGACAGGATCGGCGCGATGCGGAAGCCGGAGCCGGTGACGTAGTCGGGCATGCGCCCCACCACCTCGACGAAGCGCGGCGAAAGCCCGATCTCCTCCTCGGTCTCGCGCAGCGCCGCATGTTCGGGCGAGAGATCGGTGGCGTCGAGCCGCCCGCCCGGAAAGGCGATCTGGCCGGAATGCGAGCGCAGCTTCTCCGTGCGCTTGGTCAGGATGACGCTCGCCTCCCGGCCGCGGTCCACGACCGGGATCAGCACCGCGGCGTCGCGCAGGCCGTCGCGCACGATCGCGTCGCGCAGGTCGGGGTTGAGCCGGTGGTCGCCATAGTCGGCGCCCGCGAACGGCCCCCGTTCATGGGCCGCGCGCTGGCGGAAGTCCTCGGCCGTGAAGGGGTGGATCGGCAGGGAAAGCATGGTCAGGCGCTCAGCTCCTCCAGCCGCTCGGCCGGCATGATCGGAAACGCGGCGCCGTTGGAGCGCACCGAGAACATGCGCCGGCCTTCGACCTCGACCTCCTCGCCGAGCGCGACGAGCTCGTAGGTGACGGCGCGGTTGACGAGGGCTTCCAGCCTGCCGCGCACCAGGAGATAGGGTTTCAGCCCGCCGGTCTCGCGCTCCTCGGCGAAGCGCAGCGGGTTTTGCGGGCCGGCCTCGACCACGTCGCCGACATTGGTGCGGAAGGTCAGCACCTGCTCGCCCCCGCGCATCGAGGCGTCGACCTCGACGGCGACGAAGGGCGCGTCCTCGACCCGGATGCCGACCTTCTCGACCGGGGTGACGAGATAGGTCTTTCCGTCCTCGTCCTTGCGCAGCACGCTCGAGAAGAGCTGGACGAGCGCTGCCCGGCCGATCGGCGTGCCGAGATAGAACCAGGTGCCGTCGCGCCTGATCTCCATGTCGAGGTCGCCGCAGAAGGGCGGGTTCCACCGCTCCACCGGCGGCGGGCCCTTTCCGGCGCGGGCCGCGCGCGACACCAGCGCCTGAAGCCCCGCCGCATCCGGGGTTCCGGCCATGCCCTGGCCGTCTGCGGCCCGTTTGCTTTTGTCCGTGCTTGTGCTCATCGTCACGAAATAGTCACTGTTGTTCGGCTTGTCAGCCTAGCAGCGTGTTTTAAGCTCGACACACGCGCACCGCCAAGAGCGATGCCCGAGTCGCAATGGACAAGTCTCACGACGGGAGCGGGACGGTATGAGCGCAATCATCAGGGAACCGGCCATGAGCGAGGCGCAGATGGTCGCCGAGGCCGAGAGCGCGCTCGCCGACATCGGCAGGGTGCGCGACGCGGTCGGCAAGGTCATCTTCGGCCAGGAAAGCGTGGTCGAGCGCACGCTGGTGGCGATCCTGTCGGGCGGCCATGCGCTGCTGGTCGGCGTGCCGGGCCTGGCCAAGACCAAGCTGGTCGAGACGCTGGGCACCGTGCTCGGCCTCGACGGACGGCGCATCCAGTTCACGCCCGACCTGATGCCGGCCGACATCATCGGCTCGGAGGTGATGGAGCAGGACGAATCGGGCCGGCGCTCCTTCCGCTTCATCCGCGGGCCCATCTTCGCCCAGCTCCTGATGGCGGACGAGATCAACCGCGCCAGCCCCCGCACACAGTCGGCGCTGCTGCAATCGATGCAGGAATACCACGTCACCGTCGCGGGCCACCGCCACGACCTGCCCTCGCCCTTCCATGTGCTGGCCACCCAGAACCCGCTGGAGCAGGAAGGCACCTATCCGCTGCCCGAGGCGCAACTCGACCGCTTCCTGATGCAGGTCGACGTGCCCTATCCCGAGATGGAGGCCGAGCGGCGCATCCTGATCGAGACCACCGGCATCGAGGACGCGCGGCCGCAGAACGTGCTTTCGGCCGAGCGGCTGAAGGAGATCCAGTTCCTGATCCGCCGCATGCCGGTGCCGGAAAGCGTGGTCGAGGCGATCCTGTCGCTGGTGCGCTCGGCCCGGCCCGGTCAGGGCGGCGCGGAGGCCGAACGCCACATCTCCTGGGGCCCCGGCCCGCGCGCCGGCCAGGCGCTGATGCTGTGCGCACGCGCGCGCGCGCTCTATGACGGGCGGCTCGCGCCGTCGGTCGACGACGTGCGGGCGCTGGCCGAGCCGGTGCTGCAACACCGCATGGCGCTGACCTTCGCGGCGCGCGCGGAGGGCGTCAGCGTCCGCGACATCATCGCCCAGCTCGTGAAAGCGGCGGGGTGATGGCGCGCCTCGGCGAGGCAACCGCTCCCGTTGCCCCGCGCAACGCCATTGCGCGGGCCCGCCTGCGCGCCTCGCTGGTGCCCGACCTTCTCGTGGAGGCGCGGCGCATCACCAACACCGTCATCGCCGGCTGGCACGGCCGGCGGCGGCGCGGCGTCGGCGAGAATTTCTGGCAGTTCCGCCCCTATGTCGAGGGCGAGACCATGGCCCGCATCGACTGGCGGCGCTCGGCCCGCGACGACCACATCTATGTCCGCGACCTCGAATGGGAGGCCGCCCACACGGTGTGGCTGTGGGCCGACCCCTCGCCGTCCATGCTCTACAAGTCGCAGCTCGGCAACGTCTCCAAGGAATCGCGGGCGCTGGTGCTGATCCTGGCGCTGGCCGAGCTTCTGTCGCGCTCGGGCGAGCGCATCGCCTGGCCGGGACTGACCGACCCGTTCAGCTCGCGCAACGGCGCCGAGCGGCTGGCCGCGCGCCTCCACCACGCCGAGCGCTTCACCGCGCGCCCGGGCCTCGCGCCGGTCTCGCGCTACAGCGATATCGTCGTCGCCAGCGACTTCCTCGATCCCGTCGAGGAGACCGTGGCCTGGCTCGATCCGCTCGCCGAGCGCGGCGTGCGCGCCCATCTGATCGAGGTGGCCGACCCGGCCGAGGAGACCTTCCCCTATTCGGGCCGCACCGAGTTCCTCGATCCCGAGACCGGCGTCAGGCTGACGGCCGGCCGCGCCGAGACGCTGTCGCAGGACTATCGCCGCCTCTATGCCGCCCGCCGCGACGAGCTTGCGACGTGGTGCGGCCGCCTCGGCTGGAGCTATACGGTCAGCCGCACCGACCGGCTCGCCTCCGAGACGCTGGTCAAGGTCCACATGGCCATGACCGTCAACGCCGCGCAGGGTGGCGGCAGATGAGCTTCCTTCCCCTTTCCTTCGGCTTTCCGGCGATCCTGCTCGGCCTCGCCGCGCTTCCCGTCATCTGGTGGCTCTTGCGGCTGACCCCGCCGAAGCCGCGCAGCGAGATCTTCCCGCCGCTGGCGATCCTCGCCCGCGTCATGCGCAAGGAGGAGACGCCGCGCCGCAGCCCGTGGTGGCTGACGCTGCTGCGGCTCGTCATGGCGGCGCTGGTCATCCTCGCGCTCGCCGAGCCGGTGCTGAACCCGCGCGAGGCGGCGCCCGCCCGCGGCGGCGGGCTGGCGCTGGTCGTCGACAATGGCTGGGCGTCCGCGCCCGACTGGGAGGTGCGCGTGGCGACCGCCGGGCGGCTGATCGCGGACGCCGCCGACAAGCCGGTCCTGCTCGCCTTCACGGCCGAGAAGCCCAATGCCGAGATCGGCCCGTTCGACGCGGCCGAGGCCCAAAGGCGGCTTGCCGCCGCTTCGCCGCGTCCCGTGCCGACCGACCGGCCCGCGGTGTTCGCCCGCGTGGCGCAGGCGCTGCAAGCGGTGCCCGACGCGGCGGTGGCCGTGCTGAGCGACGGGCTCGCGGCCGACGGCGACGAGGACGCCTTCGCCACGCTGCTTTCCGGCAATGCCGCCAGCCTCCTGTGGATCGCGCCGGACGACCTCTCCGCCATCGGCATCAGCGACGGCCGCAACCTCGCCGACGCCTTCTCCTTCACCGCGATCCGGCCGCAGGCGGACGCCGCGCCCCGGCAGGCCGTCGCCGCCGCGCTCGACGACCGCGGCCGGCGCATCGCCGAAACCACGGTCGCCTTCGGCGCGGGCGAGAGCGAGGCCGAGGGCCTGTTCCGCGTGCCGTTCGAGCTGCGCAACGACTTCTCCGTCGTCGTGATCGACGGCGAGAGCCACGCCGCCGCCACGCGCCTGCTCGACGAGAACGCGCGGCGCCGCCGCGTCGGCCTGATCTCGCAGGCCGAGGCCGGGGCGGCGCAGCCGCTGCTTTCGCCGCTCTACTACATCCGCCGCGCGCTGGAGCCGTTCTCCGACCTGATTGAGCCGGCCAGCACCGATCTGGCCGAGGCGATCCCGCAGATCCTCGAGCAGCGGCCGGCCATCGTCGTGCTGGCCGATGTCGGGACGCTGCCGGCGAGCGCGCGCGAAAGGCTGATCGACTGGCTGGAGGGCGGCGGCACGCTGGTGCGCTTCGCCGGTCCACGACTGGCCGCCGCCGGCAACGACGAGGAGCTTTTGCCCGTGCGCCTGCGCATCGGCGAGCGGGCGCTGGGCGGCGCGCTGTCGTGGACCGAGCCGCAGCCCGTGACCGAGTTCCCGCCCGCCGGCCCCTTCGCCGACCTGGCCGCGCCGGTCGAGGTGACGGTGTCGCGCCAGGTGCTGGCCGAGCCCACCGCCGACATCGTCGAGCGCACCTGGGCCGCGCTCGCCGACGGCACGCCGCTGGTGACGGGCGCTTCGCGCGGCGACGGCACGCTGGTGCTGTTCCACGTCTCGCCCGAGGCGACGTGGTCGAGCCTGCCGATCTCCGGCACCTTCGTCGAGATGCTGCGCCGCCTCGTCCAGCTTTCCAGCAACCAGGGCCGCATCGACGCCAATGGCGGCGCGACCGGCGCGGCGCTGGCGCCCTACCGCATGATCGGGGCCGACGGCACTCTGACGGCGCCCGGCCCGGACGCGCGGCCGCTTCTCCCCGGCGCGGTGCCCGCGGTGACGCTCGAGAACCCGCCCGGCTTCTACGGCGGCGAGGAAGGCATGGTCGCCCACAACCTGCTCGCCCCCGACGCCGTCCTCGCCCCGCTCGCGCAGCCGCAAACGGCGCTGCCGGTGGCGCGCGCTGCCTACGCCTTCGACGAGGCGGTGGACCTCAAGGGACCGCTGGTGGCGGCGGCGCTGGCGCTGATGGCGCTCGACACGCTTGCCGTGCTGTGGATGGGCGGGGCGTTCTCGCGCCGCCTGCGGCCGTCGCGCGCCGCCAGTGGTGCGGCCAATGGCGCGGCAAGTGGCGCGGCCATGCTCGTCCTTGCCGGCGCGATCGTGGTCGGCCTCGCCGACCCGCTGGCGGCGCAGGAGGCGGAAACCGCCGACGAGGAGGCCATCGCCGCCATCACCCGCACCCGCATCGCCTATGTGCTGACCGGCGACGGCGCCATCGATTCGCTGAGCCGTGCCGGCTTGCAGGGCCTGTCGCGCTTCCTCGCCGACAAGACGGCGCTGGAGCCGGGCGAGCCGGCCAGCATCGACATCGAGAGCGACGAGCTCGCCTTCTACCCGCTGATCTACTGGCCGGTCGACGCCGAGGCGGCGATGCCGTCGGAAGCGGCGCTGGCCCGCGTCGACGCCTATATGCGCGAGGGCGGCACGGTGCTGTTCGACACGCGCGACCGCTACGCGCCCACGCTCGATGGCTCGGCCAGCCCCTCGACGGGACGGCTGCGCGACATGCTCGCCGCCATGAACGTGCCGCCGCTGGAGCCGGTGCCGGCCGACCACGTGCTGACCAAGACCTTCTACATCATGCCGGAGTTCCCCGGCCGCTATGCCGGCGGGCCGCTGTGGGTCGAAGCCTCGCTCGATGCGGCCAACCCGGAGAACCGGCCGGTGCGCACCGGCGACGGCGTCACGCCGATCATGATCACCGCCAACGACTTCGCCGGCGCATGGGCGACCGATTCGTCGGGCAGCCCGCTGCTGCCGACCGTTCCCGCCGACCCGATGCAGCGCGTCTACGCCTTCCGCGCCGGCGTCAACATCATGATGTATGTGCTGACCGGCAACTACAAATCCGACCAGGTCCACGTGCCGATCCTGCTCGAAAGGCTGGGGCAGTAGCATGAACTGGTCCCTTTCCTTCGAGCCGCTGCTTTCCCCACTGTGGACCGCCGCCGTCCTGCTTCCGGTGGCGGCGCTCGCGCTCGCCGGGCTTTTCCTGCGCCGGCCGGGCAGCCTGGTGCGGCTTTGCGCCTTCGCCGCGCTGGCGCTGGCCCTCCTGAACCCCGTTCTGCTCGACGAGCAGCGCGAGCCGCTGAAGAGCGTGGTCGCGCTGGTGGTCGACCGCAGCCAGAGCCAGGCGATCGGCGAGCGCACCGACCAGACCGACGCCGCCGTCGAGGAGCTTCGGGCGCGCCTGTCGCGCTTCCCGCAATTCGAGCTGCGCGAGGTCGAGGCCGGCCACGCCGCGGCGGCCGACGAGCGGGTGGACACGCGCCTGTTCGGCGCCGCCGGCCAGGCGCTGCGCGACGTGCCGCCCTCGCGCGTGGCCGGCACCATCATGGTCACCGACGGGCAGGTCCACGACGCGCCCGACGCCGCCGGCGCCTCTACCGGGCCGCTTCACGTGCTCGTCACCGGTGAGGAAGGCGAGTTCGACCGCCGCGTCCGCTTCGAGCGCGCGCCGCGCTTCGGCATCGTCGGCCGGCCGGTCGACCTGACCTATCGCGTCATCGACACGAAGGGCGCCAGCGGCATGGTCGCCGTGCGCGTCCTCGTCAACGGCGAGCCGGCCGGCACGGAGCAGGCGATCCTCGGGCAGGAAATGCCGCTGCGGCTCACCATTCCCAATGCCGGCAAGAACATCGTGGAGCTGTCCATCGAGACCGCGCCCGGCGAACTGACCGACACCAACAACCGCGCCATCGCCGTGCTGGACGGCATCCGCGAGAACCTGCGCGTGCTGCTCGTCTCGGGCGAGCCGCACGCCGGCGAGCGCACCTGGCGCAACCTGCTCAAGTCCGACACGGCGGTCGAGCTGGTCCACTTCACCATCCTGCGCCCGCCGGAGAAGCAGGACGGCACGCCGATCAACGAGCTGTCGCTGATCGCCTTCCCGACACGCGAGCTGTTCGTGGAGAAGATCGACGATTTCGACCTCATCGTCTTCGACCGCTACCAGCACCGCGACGTGCTGCCGATCCTCTACTACGACTACATCGCCGAATATGTCGAAAAGGGCGGCGCGCTGCTGGTGGCGGCGGGCCCCGAATATGCCGGCGGCCAGTCGATCGCGCGCACGCCGCTGATCTCGGCGCTGCCCGGCCTGCCGACCGGCACGGTGGTCGAGCGCGGCTTCCACCCGCGCCTGACCGAGACCGGCGAGCGCCATCCCGTCACGCGCGGCCTGGAAGGCTCGGCCGCCGAGCCGCCGCAATGGAGCCGCTGGTTCCGCCTGGTCGACATCGGCCAGCCGTCGGGCGCGGTGGTGATGGACGGGCCGGACGACAAGCCGCTACTGGTGCTCGACCGCAAGGGCGAGGGCCGCGTCGGCATGCTGCTGTCGGATCAAGGCTGGCTGTGGGCGCGCGGCTTCGAGGGTGGCGGCCCGCACGCCGCGCTCTACCGCCGCATGGCCCACTGGCTGATGAAGGAGCCGGAGCTGGAGGAGGAGCGCCTGACGGCCTCGGGCCGCGGCATGACGCTCGACATCGCCCGCCAGACCATGAGCGACGACCCCGGCCGCGCCACGGTCATCACGCCCTCGGGCCAGTCGGTCGAGGTGACGCTGTCGCCGGCCTCGCCCGGCCTGTTCACCGGCTCGCTGGAGACCCGCGAGATCGGCCTCTACCAGATCGGCAACGGCGACCTGACCGCGCTCGCCCATGTCGGGCCGGTCAACGCGCCGGAGTTCCAGGACACGGTCTCGACCACGGACGTGCTGCGCCCGGCGGCAAGCGCCTCGGGCGGCAGCGTGCGCCGGCTGGGCAACGGCGCGGGCGTCTCGCTGCCCGGCATCGTGCCGGTGCGGGCCGGCGGCGAAGCCTCGGGCCGCGACTGGATCGGGCTCAAGACCACCGGCGACAGCGTGCTGAAATCGGTCGACCGCATGCCGCTTTTCGCCGGCTTCTTCGGCCTCGCGCTGCTGATCTTCGCCCTCGGCTCGATGTGGTATCGGGAAGGAAGATGAGAGTAGCGAGTAGCGAGTAGCGAGTAGCGAGTAGCGAGTAGCGAGTAGCGAGTAGCGAGTAGCGAGTAGAGGGCACCAGGAACGCCGGCGAGGGCAATCCCTATTCCCTATTCCCTATTCCCTATTCCCTATTCGCTATTCGCTCATCTCCCCCTATTCCGCCGCCTTCAACGCTCCCCGCGCCGCCGGCCTGGCCAGATCGGCATGGACCACCTCGCCCGCGAAGCCGTCGAGCGCGCCGGGCTCCAGCTCGCAGGCGAGCAGCCGCGCCGGATCGACCGGGCGCGGCATGGCGAGCTGGCCGTAGGGCACCACTTTCGAGAAGCCGAGCGGCGCGTAATAGGGCGCGTCGCCGACGAGGATGGAGAGCCGCCAGCCGTCGCGCCGCGCCGCCTCCAGCGCCATCGCCACCAGCTTCCTGCCGATGCCGAGATTCTTGAAGGCCGGCCGCACCGCCAGCGGCCCGAGCAGCAGCGCCCTGCCCCGGCCGGCGGCGATCGGCGTCATGCGCACCGAGCCGGCCACCTTGCCGTCCGACAGCGCCACGAAGGACAGGTCGCGCCGGTGCGGCCCGCCCTCGCGGATGGCATAGGCCGCGCGCGAGAAGCGGCCCGGCCCGAACGCCTCGGCGTTGATGTCCTCGATTTCGGGATCGTGCGCGGCGGTTTCCGGCACATATGCCACGTCAGTGGCCAGATCGGCGATGCTCATTGTCGGTCATCCGGGTAGCGAAAGCGGTAAGGGGCTGGGCGGCACGAGCCGCATGCGCGCGAAGGCCGCGCGCCTCAGGCCATTCGTCGTCGCTCGGTCCGGATCTCGATCAAGGCGTTTCCTCCAGCCGGTCATGCCGGCGAAAAAGTCCGCTATCATCAAATGCCGGCCTTCGCAATCGCGATTTCTCCGCCCGGTGACGGACCGTTCAGCCCGGCGGCGGTTTCCACGCCCGCCAGGCTGACCTAGATGTCCCGAAAACGATGGAGCGAAGCGATGGGCCTTCTTGTCGACGGCGTGTGGAAGAACGAGTGGTACGATACGGAAAGCAGCGGCGGCCGGTTCGAGCGATCCGTGTCGCAGTTCCGCGACTGGGTGACGAAGGACGGCGCGCCGGCCGAAGGCCGCACGCGCGGCTTTGCCGCCGAGCCCGGCCGCTACCACCTCTATGTCTCGCTCGCCTGCCCCTGGGCCCACCGCACGCTGGTCTTCCGCACGCTGAAGGGGCTGGAGGACGTCATCTCGGTCGATGTCGTCCACCCCTTCATGGGCGACCACGGCTGGACGTTCCTGAAGCAGGACGGCGCCACCGGCGACAGCCTGTTCGGCAGCGACTATCTCCACCAGATCTACACCCGCGCCGATCCGTCCTATTCGGGCCGCGTCACCGTGCCGGTGCTGTGGGACAAGCACGAGGGCACCATCGTCTCCAACGAGTCGTCCGAGATCATCCGCATGCTCAACGCGGCCTTCGACGAATGGGGCGACGCCTCGGTCGATCTCTATCCCAACGGATTCCATCAGGAGATCGACGCCCTCAACCGGCGCATCTATCCGGCGATCAACAACGGCGTCTACCGCGCCGGCTTCGCCACCACGCAGGAAGCCTACGAGGAGGCCTTCGACGCGCTGTTTTCCGCGCTGGACGAAGTCGAGCAGCGGCTGTCGCAGGGCCGCTATCTCGTCGGCGGGCGGCTGACCGAGGCCGACATAAGGCTGTTCACCACGCTGGTGCGCTTCGACGCGGTCTACTACTCGCACTTCAAGTGCAACCTGCGGCCGATCCACGACTACCCGAACCTGTCGAACTACGTTCGCGACATCTACCAGATTCCGGGCGTGGCCGGGACGGTGGACATGGCGCACATCAAGACGCACTATTACGCCAGCCACGGCACCATCAACCCGACGCGCATCGTGCCCAAGGGGCCGCAGCTCGACTTTTCCGCCCCGCACGACCGGGCGAGGTTCGCCGCCGCGGCATAGCGCCTACCACTCGCCGCAGGGCTCCTCGCCGCCGAAGATCTCGGCCAGCCGCCGGCGGGTGCCGGCCGTGGTCGCCTCCGGCAGCGCGTCGAGCGCGAAGAACCCGGCTTCCGCGATCTCCATGTCGGGCAGCTTCGGCGCGGCCTGGCGGAAGGCCGTCACCAGATAGACCGCGACATGGTCGCGGCGGCTGGCGTGGCGGTTCAGATGCACGGATTTCAGCACCGGCGGCGCGGCGATCTCGATATTGCCTTCCTCGGCAAGCTCGCGCGCCAGCGCGGCAAGCGCGGTCTCGCCCACCTCGACCCCGCCGCCGGGAAGCTGCCAGCCCGGCATGTAGGTGTGGCGGATGAGGAAGACGGCGTCGGCCGCCGCGTCGTGGACCACGCCGCGCACGCCGAAGGTGATCGGCCGCCGCGCCAGGAACCACAGGTGGAACAGCCGCACGCGCAGCCGCAGCCACGCCCTGCCCGTCCGCGAAGCCGGCTCCGCCCCGCTCATCGCGCCGCCGCCGGCCGCGACGGCGGCCGCTGGAAAGCTCGCCTGCCCTGCTTTAAACAGGCGGCATGTTCCGGCTCGCCCATCTTTCCGACATCCATCTCGGCCCCCTGCCCGAGGTAGCCTATCGCGATCTCGTATCCAAGCGGATAACGGGCTACATCAACTGGCGGCGCAACCGCAGCGCCGCCCTCAACGACGGCGTCATCGACGACATCGTGGCCGACCTGAAGGCGCGGCGTCCCGACCACGTCGCCGTCACCGGCGACCTGATGAACCTCGCGCTCGACGGCGAGATCGAGCTGTCGCGGCTGTGGCTGGAGGCGCTGGGCGCGCCGCGCGACGTGTCGGTGGTGCCGGGCAATCACGACGCCTACGTCGCCGGCGCGCTCGTCAAGGCGTGCCGGGCCTGGGGCCCCTTCATGCAGGGCGACGGGGCCGCGGAGCCGGCGCGGCCGGGCGCCTTTCCCTATCTGCGGGTGCGCGGCCCGGTGGCGCTGATCGGCGCGTCGTCGGCGCGGGCGACCGCGCCCTTCATGGCCAGCGGCTTCTTCGGCGAAAGCCAGGCGCGGCGGCTTTCGCGCCTGCTCGACGAGACGCGCGAGAAGGGCCTCTGCCGCGTCGTGATGATCCACCATCCGCCGGTGCGCGGCGCGGCCGCCGCCCACAAGCGCCTGTTCGGCATCGGCCGCTTCCACAAGGTGATGCGCGACCATGGCGCGGAGCTGGTGCTGCACGGCCACACGCACCTGCCCACCACCTACCGCATCGACGGGCGCGACGGCTCCGTCCCGGTGGTCGGCGTCGCGGCGGCCGGCCAGGCGCCGCGCGGCAAGCGGCCGCCCGGGCAGTACAACCTCCTCACGATAGACGGTCGGCCGGGCACGTGGCGCGTCGAACTCACCCGGCGCGGCATTTCCGACATCGACCGGCAGGTCCACGACATCGCCTCGGAGAGGCTGAGCGGATAGGCCGCGCGTCAGGGAACGAGCCGCTCGAGCAGCGCGCCCGAGAACAGCAGCACCGCGCCCGCGCCGACCAGCCCGCCGATGGCGATCGCAAGCAGGCCGCGCAGGAGCACCGAGCCGGGCGACGTCGTCCTCGCCCCGCCCTTCGCGGCGGCGGCGGCAGGTGCCGCGCGCTCCAGCGGCAGGGTGTCGCCGTCCGCGGCGCGGCGGCGCTCGATCATGCGCTCGGCGATGTAGCGCGTGACCTGCTCGGCCACCGGCTTCATGTCGGCCGATTCGGCCAGCACGACGCGGCCGAGCCGGGTGTCGCGCAGGAAGCGGTAGGTGCGGCGGTCGCGCGCCATGGTGACGTGGGCGACGGCGTCGATCCACAGCCGCGGCTGCGTGCCGGAGGAGATGACGAGGTCGAACCAGTCGTCCTCGTGCGGCACCTCGGCGAAGACCGGCTTCAGCTCGTCGGCCAGGAGCTCCAGCCGGCTGAACTGCGCCTCGCGAATGTCGACCACGACGTCGTCGCGGTCGGCGATCGCGTTCTTGACCTCGCGGATCGTCGCGGCCAGACGACCCTCGGCCGCCCGCATCTCGTGGTTCTCGACTGGCTCGCTCATCGGCCCGCCTCCGGCTTCGTGGTTAAGCCATGGTTAACACAGCCGGCGGGCAAAATCACGGCAAAGCCGCATTCTCCCCTACCGGACGAGGCCGGCGGTGTGGCGGATGATGTCGAGCATCTCGTCGGGCGCTTCCTCGGGCAGCATGTGGCCGAGGTCGGGGAACAGCCGCACCGAATAGTGCGCCGGCAGGCTCTCCGCCTGGCGCGCGGGCAAGACGTTGTCGAGCCCGCCCCAGACGACGCTGACCGGCATCGTCAGGGCCTGAAGCTTCTCGGCCGGCAACATGCCCTGCCGGCCGTCCCTGGCCAGCCCTTCGGCCATCTCCCTGAGCTTGTCGCGGTATCCGGGTGCTGCGCGCGAGGCCAGCAGCTTCGCCGCCAGCCCTTGCGGCACCGGCGAGAACCAGCCGAACATGGCTTCGAGGCACAGAAGGAGCGCGGTCTCGTCGGCGGCGGCCGCGTAGCGCTTCAGGAGCCGCTGGTTGATCTGCGGCCCGAAGCCGCCGGGCGCGAGCAGCGTCAGCGAGGCCGCGCGCTGCGGCTGGAAGATCGCCATCAGCGCCGCGATCGCCCCGCCCATCGAATGGCCGACGAGATGCGCGGAGGCGATGCCGCGCGCCTCGAGGTCGACGAGGATGGCCGTGGCCGCGACCTTGGCCGGCCCGGCGCCTTCGCAGGCGAACGAGCTGCCATGGCCCGGCAGGTCGTAGGCGAGCGTGGCCGTCTCGGCCGCGAGCCGCTCCTGGATCGGCCCCCACACGTCATGGCTGCCGCCGAAGCCGTGGAGGAGGACGACCGGCGCCCCCTCTCCCGCGCCGGCCGTCTTCACGTAAAGCGTCATGTCGTCCTCCCCCTGATGCGGGCGGAAGGCCGCCTCGCATCTTTCCTCGAACCGCCCTATCGCGACCAGCCGAGCACGCGGTTCGCCGCCGACACCACCGCCTCGAGCGAGGCGGCGACGATGTTGGTGTTGATGCCGACGCCGAAAAGCCGGCCGCCGGGATGCTCGATCTCCATGTAGGAGACGGCCGCCGCGTTGGAGCCGCGCTGGAGCGAATGCTCCGAATAGTCGAGCACCGACAGCTCGATGCCCAGATGCCGCGACAGCGCGTCGACGAAACCGTCGACCGGGCCGGTGCCGGTGCCGGTGATCGTCACCTCCTTGCCGTTGTCGACGATGACCGCCTCCAGGATGCGCCGGCCCTTGTGCTGCGTGTCCGGGAAGGTGTGGTGGTCGACGAACTTCAGCCGCGCGCCGGGCTGGACGACATAGACCTCCTGGAAACGCTCGTGGATGCGCCTGGCCGGCACCTCCCTGCCCTCGGCGTCGGTGATCGCCTGGATGTCCTGGCTGAACTCGATCTGCAGGTTGCGCGGCAGGTTCAGCCCGTAGTCGGCCTGCAGCACATAGGCGATGCCGCCCTTGCCCGACTGCGAGTTGATGCGGATGATCGCCTCGTAGCTGCGGCCGACGTCCTGCGGGTCGATGGGCAGGTACGGCACCTCCCACACCGGCGTGTTGGCGGTCCTGATCGCCTTCATGCCCTTGTTGATCGCGTCCTGATGCGAGCCGGAGAAGGCGGTGTAGACCAGCTCGCCGACATAGGGGTGCCGCTCGCCGATCTTCATCTGGTTGCAATACTCGTACACGTCCTTCATGCGATTGATGTCGGTGCAGTCGAGCTGCGGGTCCAGCCCCTGCGTGTACATGTTGAGCGCCAGCGTCACCACGTCGACATTGCCGGTGCGCTCGCCATTGCCGAACAGCGTGCCTTCCACGCGGTCCGCGCCCGCCATCAGGCCGAGCTCGGTGGCGGCGATGCCGGTGCCGCGGTCGTTGTGCGGGTGCAGCGAGATGATCAGGTTCTCGCGGTTGTCGAGGTTGCGGCACATCCATTCGATCTGGTCGGCGTAGATGTTGGGCGTCGCCATCTCGACCGTGGACGGCAGGTTGACGATGAGCTTGTGCTCCGGCGTCGGCTTCACGATCTCGGCGACGGCGTTGCAGATCTCCAGCGCCACCTCCAGCTCGGTGCCGGTGAAGCTCTCCGGCGAATACTGGAAGCGGTAGCCGGGATGCCCGGGCTGCCTGGCGGCCTTGGCCGCCATGTCCATGATCATCTTGGCGGCGTCGGTGGCGATCTGCTTGATGCCGGCCACGTCCTTGGCGAAGACGACGCGCCGCTGCAACTCGCTGGTCGAGTTGTAGAAGTGGATGATCGGCGTCTTCGCGCCCTCCAGCGCCTCGAAGGTGCGGGCGATCAGCTCCGGCCGGCACTGCACCAGCACCTGCAGGTCGACGTCGTCGGGCACGTTGCCTTCCTCGACGCACCAGCGCGCGAAGTCGAAATCGGTCTGCGAGGCCGACGGGAAGCCGATCTCGATCTCCCTGAAGCCCATGTCCAGCAGGAGCTGGAACATGCGCGCCTTGCGGTCGTGGCCCATCGGGTCGATCAGCGCCTGGTTGCCGTCGCGCAGGTCGACCGAGCACCAGATCGGCTGAGGTCGATCAGCGGATAGGGCTGGTACTTGCGGGCGGCGTCGGGCATGCCTTTCGCCCGCGACACGGCTTCGATACGGCTTTGTTCGTTCATCGTCTTTTCTCCGGCGCTGGCGGTGGCCTCAAATGCCACGGCGCGGGGCGCGCTTCCATCGTTTTCTCAGGTCTGGTCGGCAAGGAGCACTGGCGCCGGCGGCGGCGAAACGACCGCCGGGTGCCCCTTCAACGAGCCCGGCGATCGCCGCTAAGGCCGAGAAGGAGAAGGGTGGAGAACAGCGCGCGCACGGTCTCGCCCGCGAAGGCGGGACGCGAGACGAAGGAAGTGGCGCGGCGCGTGACCATGGCGGCTTGATAGCCGATGACGGGCCGGCTGGCAAGCGCGCGGACGGTCGCCCGCCGTTCTAGGCCGGCCGCGCGAGCGGCGCGCGCCGCTTCGTCCAGCCCGACAGCTTCTCCATCTGGGCAGCAAGCGACAGCAGTGTCTCCTCGTCGCCGGGGCGGCCCGCCGCCTGCACGCCGAGCGGCAGGCCCGCAGCCGTCACGTGGACGGGCAGCGCGATCGCCGGCTGGCCGGTGACGTTCTGGATCGCCGGCCAGTGGGTGAACCACAGGCTCTTGTCGAGCAGCTGCCCGAAAAAGCCGTCGAACCGCAGGAGGCGGGTGAGGTTGAGCCTGTCGACCAGGGTCTCGACCACGGCGTCGGCCCCTTTCGGGTCCATCGCGCCGCAGGCGAGCGGCGGATGCGCGATCAGCGGCATCAGCACCGCGTCGAAGCGCGCGGTGGCGCCGAGCAGCGCCCGCGAGGTCGCCCCCAGCCGCTCCAGCGCGTGGTAGATTTCCCCGGCCGTCAGCACGTCGCCGAAGCGGGCGATCACCCGCGTCGAGCGCTCGACGTCGCCCCTGACGCCGCGGCCGAGGCGCGCGGCCTCCTGCCGCGTGAAGCCGGCGATGGCGGAGGCGACGCAGCGCGCGAAATCGGCCATGAAGGCGCGGTTGGCCATCGGCAGGTCGATCTCCTCGACCGTGTGCCCGCCCTCCCGCGCCAGCGCCGCCGCCGTGTCGAGCGCCGCGAGCGTGTCGGCGGAGATCTCCATGCCGAGCGGCGAGCCGCGATAGACGCCGAGCTTCAGCCTGCCGGGATCGCGGGCGGCGGCCGCGGCGAAGCTGCCGCGCGGCGGGCGTGCCGCGTAGGGCGCGAGCGGGTCGGGACCGTGGGTGAGGTCGAGCAGCAGCGCGCTGTCGCGCACGCTGCGGCTGACGACGTGGTCGACCACGAAGCCGTACCACGACTCGCTGGCGAGCGGCGACAGCGGCACCCGCCCGCGCGAGGTCTTGAGGCCCACCAGGCCGGTGCAGGCCGACGGCACGCGGATCGAGCCGCCGCCGTCGGAGGCGTGCGCCGCCGGCACGACGCCGGCCGCCACCAGCGCCGCGGCCCCGCCCGACGAGCCGCCGGAGGTGTGGTCCGTGTTCCAGGGGTTGCGGGTAACGCCGAAGCGGGCGGATTCCGTCATCAGGCGCAAGCCGTATTCGGGCGTGGTCGAGGTGGCGACGGGCACCAGCCCGGCCGCGAGGTAGCGTTCCGTCAGGACCGAATCGAAATCCGGCGCGAAGGGCGGAACCCGGCTGCCGCCGTGGCAGGCGACGCCGCCGACGGCGATGCCGAGATCCTTGATCGCGAACGGCACGCCGGCGAGCGGTGCGGCGCGGTCGAGGGTGGCGGCGCACTGCCGCGCCCGGTCGTAGAGCCGCTCCGCGACGGCGTTGATGGCGGGGTTGACCGCCTCCAGCCGCGCGATCGCCGCATCCACCAGCTCGGCGGGGCTCACCTCGCCGCCATGCACCCGGGCGGCGAGCCCGGTCGCATCCTCCTCCCACAGCAGCGCCTCGACCGACATCGCACCCCTCCCCTCGTTTCCCCCGAAAGGCTAGCCGCGCGCCGCAGCGCCGGCAAGCCATCCCCGCCCGCGACAAGATGCGGCTTGTCTCGCCATGGGCGCGATGCTTCGCTGGATGGCACGGGAACGGAGGACGCGACGTGTACGAGCACATTCTCTTGCCGACCGACGGGTCGGACATCGCCCAGGCCGGCATCGACCACGGCCTCAAGCTCGCCTGCAAGCACGGCAGCAAGGTCACCGTGGTGACGGTGACGGAGCCGCTCGGCGGCCAGTTCGCCTTCGCGTCCGACCTGTGGTCGCCGAGCGACGAGGAGGCCGCCGCCTTCGACGAGGCGCAGGCGGGCATCGCCGAGCGCATCCTGGCGCCGGTGAAGGCGAAGGCGCAGGCGCTGGGCCTCGCCGTCGAGACGCTGCACGTGCCGTGGCGCCGGGTCGCCGGCGCGCTGGTCGATGCCGCCTGCGAGCGCGGATGCAGCCTGATCGTGATGTCCTCGCACGGCCGCACCGGCATGAACCGCATCATGCTCGGCAGCCAGACGGCCGAGGTGCTGGCGACCTCCGGCGTGCCGGTGCTGGTGGTGCGCCAGCCTTCGGCCTAGACTAGGCTCCAGAAGAAGCGGGCCGAGACGAAGACGCAGAACAGGCCGAAGGCGACCTCGAGCTGGCGTTTCGACAGCGCGTGCGCCAGCCGCACGCCCCACGGCGTGACGACAAGCGCGATCGGGATGATGATGGCGACCGCGATCCAGTTGACGTAGCCGGTCGAGGCGACGGGAAGGCCGGGCAGCCCCCAGCCGGCCCAGATGTAGCCCACCGTGCCGGGGATGGCGATCATGACGCCGACGCCCGACGAGGTCGCCACCGCCTGGTGCATCGGCCGGCCGTAGAGCGTCATGAAGGTGTTGTTCATGACGCCGCCGCCGATGCCCATCAGCGTCGAGAGATAGCCGATCAGCACGCCGATGACGCCGCGCACCGGGTTGCCGGGGATCTCGCCGCCGATGCGCCAGCTTTCGCGGTTGAACAGCAGCCGGAAGGCGACCAGCAGCGTGATGACGGCGAAGATGGTGCGCAGGCCCTCGCTGGAGATGGCGGCCGCCGTCAGCGAGGCCAGCACCACGCCGACGGGGACAGACACGTAGAAGCCGCGCAGAAGCTCCATGTCGACCGCGCCGCGCGCCCGATGGCTGGTGAAGGAGCGGATCGAGGTCGGGATGATGATGGCGAGCGAGGAGCCGACCGACAGGTGCATGCGCACCGCCTCCTCCACCCCCAGCAGGCCGAAGACCTGGTAGAACACCGGCACCAGCACCGCGCCGCCGCCGATGCCGAACACGCCGGCCATCAGCCCCGACACGACGCCCGACACGGCGATGGCGAGCGCGAACACGGCGAGTTCGCCAAGCGGCAGGTCCAGTCCGGCCATGTCAGCCCCCAGGTGAGATCGATGCTGGCTATCCGGGCCGGCGCAGAAAGTAAACCGGCTCAGGCGGCGACGTCTTCGGGGAGCCGCACATCGGCGAGCGCCGCGCGCAGGACCTGCGGCTCCGCGCCCGGCCTCGTCGCCTCGGTGGACAGCGCCTGCCGCCAGCGCCGCGCGCCGGCAAGGCCGTGGAACAGGCCGGTCATGTGCCGCGTGACATGGGCGAGCCGGCCGCCGGCGGCGATGTGGCGGCCGGCATAGGCCGCCATCTCCTCGACCAGCGCCGCCCAGTCGGGCGCGCGCCGGGCCTCGCCGTAGACGCGGGCGTCGACGCCGGCCAGCAGCCCGGGCTCGTGATAGGCGGCGCGGCCGAGCATGACGCCGTCCATGCCGCGCGCCAGATGGGCGGCGGCCTCGTCCAGCGTGCGCACGCCGCCGTTGATGCCGACGAAGCGCTGCGGCAGGCGGCGCTTCAGGCGATAGACACGGTCGTAGTCGAGCGGGGGGATGTCGCGGTTCTCCTTCGGCGACAGCCCCTGCAGCCACGCCTTGCGCGCATGGACCCACAGCGCGTCGCTGCCCGCGGCGAACACGGCGTCGGCGAGCGTGTCGAGCGCCTCCTCGGGATCCTGCTCGTCGACGCCGATGCGGCACTTGACGGTGACGGGCACGGCAACCGCCGCCTTCATCGCCGCGACGCAGTCGGCGACGAGGCCGGGCGTCTTCATCAGGCAGGCGCCGAAGGTGCCGGACTGGACGCGGTCGGAGGGGCAGCCGACGTTGAGGTTGATCTCGTCATAGCCGAAGCCCTCGCCGATGCGCGCCGCCTCGGCGAGCCTGGCCGGGTCGGAGCCGCCGAGCTGGAGCGCGACGGGATGCTCGCCGGCGTCGAAGCCGAGCAGGCGGCCGCGGTCGCCATGGATGGCGGCGTCGGCCACCACCATCTCGGTGTAGAGCAGCGCCCGGCGCGTCAGCCGGCGATGGAAGAAGCGGCAATGCCGGTCCGTCCAGTCCATCATCGGCGCGATGGCCAGGACCGGCGGCTCGTAGAGGCGCGGGCCGCGCCCGGATGCAAGGGTGTCGTGCACGGCCGGCCTTCCTGAAATTCGCGTGTCCGGCCCGGCCGTCGCCGACCCGCGGTCAGGCCGCACCGGCGGCGCGCGCCTCGGCCAGCGCCTTGAGGTCGGCCGGTTGCAGCTCGACCGACTCGCCGCAGCCGCAGGCGGAGGACTGGTTGGGGTTGCGGAAGGTGAAGCCGGTCCTCAGCTTCGTGGTCTCGAAATCCATCTCCGTGCCGAGGAGGAACAGCACGGCCGCCGGGGCGATCCAGACATGGGCGCCCTCGCGCTCGACATGGTCCTCGCCCGCCGCCGGCTCGGTCACGAGGTCGACCGTATATTCCATGCCGGCGCAGCCGCCCTTCCTGACCCCGACGCGGATTCCCTTCGCGCCGGCGCGGCTCGACACGATCTCGCGCACGCGCGCGGCCGCCGCGTCGGTCATCGTCATCACCTGGAACCTGCTCATCGTCGTCTCCGGGGGCCTTGTCGACGGCGCGCCGGCCAAAGCCGGCGCAGCGATCGTTCCTGCCTGAAGATGGGGAAGATTCGCCGTCCGCGCAAGCGGCTCAGTACCAGCCGACCGCCACGCGCGCCTCCTCCGACATGCGGTCGGGGCTCCATGGCGGGTCGAAGGTCATCTTCACCGACACGCCCGACACGCCCTCGACGGCGCCGACGGCGTTCTCCACCCAGCCCGGCATCTCGCCCGCCACCGGGCAGCCCGGCGCGGTCAGCGTCATGTCGATCCTGACCGAGCGGTCGTCCTCGATGTCGATGCGGTAGATCAGGCCGAGCTCGTAGATGTCGGCCGGAATCTCCGGGTCGTAGACGGTCTTGAGCGCGCCGATGATGTCGTCGGTCAAGCGCATCAGCTCGTCCTGCGGGATCGCGGAGGCGGAAAACACCGGATCGGCGGCGGCATCCGTGTCCTGCGTGTCGGTTCTGGTCTCGTCCATCGTCGTCATCCGAAAAACCTCCGCGCCTTCTCCAGCGCCTCCGCCAGGGCGTCGATCTCGGCCCTGGTATTATACATGGCGAACGAGGCGCGGCACGTCGACGTCACGCCGAAGCGCTTGAGCAGCGGCTGGGCGCAATGGGTGCCGGCGCGCACGGCCACGCCCGAGCGGTCGATCAGCATCGAAACGTCATGGGCATGGATGCCCTCCAGCTCGAAGGAGACGATCGCCCCCTTTCCCGGCGCGTCCCCGAAGATGCGCAGCGCATCGATCCCGCGAAGCCGCTCGTGGGCGTAGGCCGTCAGCTCCGCCTCGTGCGCGGCGATGCGGTCGCGGCCGATCGCCTCCATGTAGTCGAGCGCAGCACCCAGCCCGATCGCCTGCACGATGGGCGGCGTGCCGGCCTCGAAGCGGTGCGGCGGCTCGTTGTAGGTCACCGCATCCTCGGTGACGGTCTCGATCATCTCGCCGCCGCCCTCGAACGGCCGCATGGCGGCGAGCCTGTCCTTGCGCCCGTAGAGCACGCCGACGCCGGAAGGGCCGTAGACCTTGTGGCCGGTCAAGACGTACCAGTCGCAGCCCAGCTCCTGCACGTCGACCGGCATGTGGACGGCGGCCTGGCTGCCGTCCACCAGCACCGGGATGCCGCGCGCGTGGGCGATGCGCACGATCTCCCTCACCGGCGTCACCGTGCCGAGCACGTTCGACATGTGGGTGACGGCGACGAGCTTCGTGCGTTGCGTCAGCGTCTTCTCGAACGCCTCGATGTCGAAGCCGCCGTCCTCGCCGACCGGGACCCACGCCAGCTTCGCGCCCTGCCGCTCGCGGATGAAATGCCAGGGCACGATGTTGGAGTGGTGCTCCATGATCGACAGCGCGATCTCGTCGCCCTCGCCGATATTGGGCATGCCCCAGCCATAGGCGACGGTGTTGATCGCCGCCGTGGCCGAGCGCGTGAACACGATCTCCTCGACGCTTCCGGCATTCAGGAAGCGCCGCACCGTTTCGCGCGCGCGCTCGTAGGCGTCGGTCGCGGCGTTGGACAGGAAATGCAGGCCGCGATGGACGTTGGCGTATTCGTGAGAATAGGCGTGGGAGACGGCGTCGATGACGGCCCGCGGCTTCTGGGCCGAGGCGCCGTTGTCGAGATAGACGAGCGGCTTGCCGTAGACCTCGCGCGAAAGGATCGGGAAGTCGCGGCGGATCGCCTCGACGTCATAGGCCGCGTGTTCGACTTTCTGGTCCATGTTGAGCGTCCTTAACGTCCCTCGCCTGCCTGCCGGCATCCTCTCCCCCAAGGCGGGGAGACGATCCGGCAGGGATGCGAGGCGGCGAATACCTAGCCGTGCTGCGCGAACCAGAGGTCGAGCTTTTCCTCCAGCGCCGCCACCAGCGCCTCGTCCTCCAGCTCCTCGACGATCTCGGCGAGGAACGCCTTGATGAGCAGCCTGCGCCCTTCCTTCTCCGGCACGCCGCGCGCCATCAGGTAGAACAGATGGTCGCGGTCGATCTCCGTCATGGTCGCGCCATGGCCGCAGGCGACGTCGTCGGCGAAGATCTCCAGCTCCGGCTTGGTCGAGAACTCGGCGTCGTCGGAAAGAAGCAGCGTGTTGCAGGCCATGCGCGCATCGGTCTTCTGCGCGATCTGCGCCACCCTGATCTGGCCCTGGAACACGCCGCGCGCCTTGCCGGTCACCACGTTGCGCACCACCTCGACCGAGCCGGTATGCGGGGCGGAATGGTCGAGCACCATGGTGACGTCGCAATGCGTGTCGCCGCCGAGCAGGTTGACGCCGCGAAGCTGGAAGTCCGCGCCCTCCCCCGCCGCGTCGACGCGCACCTCCTGCCGCACCAGCCTGCCGCCCGCGTTCATGATGAACAGCGTCAGCTTCGAATCCTTGCCGAGCCGGGCGACGAACTGGCCCAGATGGGTCGCCGTCTCGGCCTGCTCCTGTATCACAAGCCAGACGACCTCGGCGCCCTCGCCCAGCTCCAGCGTCGAGACCGAGCTGACGAGCGCGGCGCCGGAGCCGGCCTGCCGCTCGACGACGGTCGCCTTCGCGCCGGCGCCGACCGTGACGGGAAAGCGCGCATGCACCTGGCCGCCGGCCTGCAGGTTGTGCAGCTCTATAGGGGCGGCGATCCCGGCGCCCTCGGCGATGGTCAGGCCGAAGCCGTCGGCGGCGAAGGCCGCGTTGATCGCGCCGATGGCGTCGTCGCGGTCGGCCGGCGCCATGGCGGCGCGCGCGTCGCCGGCGCTCAGCAGGCCGGCGAAGGGCTCAACCGAAACGCCGTCCAGCGCGACCGGCTGCTCGGCCTTGCCGTTGCGCACGCGCAGCACCGTCGATCCCTCGACCAGAGGCCGGATCGTCTCCGGCCTGGCCGACGGGTCGAAGGCCGGCACGGAGGTAAGCAGCCGGCGCAGGTCCGTGTAGTGCCACGCCTCGACGCGCCGCGTCGGCAGGCCCGCCTTCAGCCGCTCGACCGCGCCGTCGCGGGCGAGCGCGACGCCGGCATCGCCCGGCAGTTCGGAAACGCGCTCGGAAAACGCCTCGACCAGCGCCGTCTCGGCCGGAGTGAGCGCAGGGCTCGCATGGATGTTCATCGCGCTCTCCCTCAGGCCGCCTCGCCGATCACGCCGGCATAGCCGCCGCGCTCGAGCTCGAACGCCAGCTCCTTGTCGCCCGACTTGATGACCTGGCCGCGATAGAGCACGTGTACGCTGTCGGGCACGATGTGCTCCAGCAGGCGCTGGTAGTGGGTGATGACGAGGAAGGCGCGGTCGGGCGAGCGCAGCGCGTTGACGCCGTCGGCCACGATCTTGAGCGCGTCGATGTCGAGGCCGGAATCGGTCTCGTCGAGCACGCACAGCTTCGGCTGCAACAGCTTCATCTGAAGGATCTCGGCGCGCTTCTTCTCGCCACCGGAGAAGCCGACATTGAGCGGGCGCTTGAGCATGTCCATGTCGATGGCGAGCGAACCGGCCGCCTCCTTCACGCGCTTGAGGAACTCGGGGATCTTCAGATCTTCCTCGCCGCGCGCCTTGCGCTGGGCGTTCATCGCCACCTTGAGGAACTCCATGGTCGCCACGCCCGGTATCTCCATCGGATACTGGAAGGCCAGGAAGATGCCGGCGGCGGCGCGCTCGGCCGGGTCCATCTCCAGGATCGAGGAGCCGTTGTAGAGGATGTCGCCCTCGGTGACCTCGTAGTCCTCGCGGCCCGCGAGAATGTAGGAGAGCGTCGACTTGCCGGAGCCGTTCGGCCCCATGATGGCGGCGACCTCGCCGGCCTTCACGGTCAGGTTCAGGCCGCGGATGATCTCGGTGCCGTCCTCGGCGATGCGGGCGTGCAGGTTCTTGATCTCAAGCATGATGTGTCTTTCCAAATAGCGTGTGCGGGCTCAGCCGACCGAGCCTTCGAGCGAGATGCCGATCAGCTTCTGGGCTTCCACGGCGAATTCCATCGGCAGTTCCTGGATGACTTCCTTGACGAAGCCGTTGACGATCAGCGCGATCGCCTCCTCCTCCGGGATGCCGCGCTGCATCACGTAGAACTTCTGGTCCTCGGAGATCTTCGAGGTCGTCGCCTCGTGCTCGATCTGGGCCGAGGAGTTCTTGGCCTCGATGTAGGGCACGGTGTGTGCGCCGCAGTCGTTGCCGATGAGCAGCGAGTCGCAGTTGGTGAAGTTGCGCGCGCCCTCGGCCTTGCGGTGGACGGAGACCTGGCCGCGATAGGTGTTCTGCGAATTGCCGGCCGAGATGCCCTTGGAGATGATGCGGCTCGACGTGTTCTTGCCGAGATGGATCATCTTGGTGCCGGAGTCGATCTGCTGGTAGCCGTTCGACACGGCGATCGAGTAGAACTCGCCCTGCGAGCCGTCGCCGCGCAGGATGCAGGACGGGTACTTCCAGGTGATCGCCGAGCCGGTCTCGACCTGCGTCCACGAGATCTTGGAGTTCCTGCCCCGGCAGTCGCCGCGCTTGGTGACGAAGTTGTAGATGCCGCCATTGCCCTCGGCGTCGCCCGGATACCAGTTCTGCACCGTCGAGTACTTGATCTCGGCGTCGTCGAGCGCGATCAGCTCGACCACGGCCGCATGAAGCTGGTTCTCGTCGCGCTTGGGCGCGGTGCAGCCTTCCAGATAGGAGACGTAGGCCCCCTCCTCGGCGATGATGAGCGTGCGCTCGAACTGGCCGGTGTTCTTCTCGTTGATGCGGAAATAGGTCGAAAGCTCCATCGGGCAGCGCACGCCCTTTGGCACGAACACGAAGGAGCCGTCGGTGAACACCGCCGAGTTGAGCGTGGCGTAGAAATTGTCGGTCGTGGGCACGACCGAGCCGAGATACTTCTTCACCAGCTCGGGATGCTCGCGGATGGCCTCGGAGATCGAGCAGAAGATGACGCCGGCCTTGGCCAGCTCCTCCTTGAAGGTGGTGACGACGGAGACCGAGTCGAACACCGCGTCGACCGCCACCCGGCCCGAGGCGTAGACGTTGTCGTTGGCCGTCTCGCCGCCGCCGGCCTGCTGCTTCTGCACGCCGGCGAGGATTTCCTGCTCCTGAAGCGGGATGCCGAGCTTCTCATAGACCCTCAGCAGCTCGGGATCGACCTCGTCCAGCGACTTCGGCCCGCTCTGGTTCTTCGGCGCGGCGTAGTAGTGGATGTCCTGGAAGTCGATCTTCGGATAGGACACGCGCGCCCAGGTCGGCTCCTCCAGCGTCAGCCAGCGCCGGAAGGCGCCCAGCCGCCATTCGAGCATCCATTCCGGCTCGCCCTTCTTGGCCGAGATGAAGCGGATGATGTCCTCGTTGAGCCCCTTGGGGGCCTTGTCGGTCTCGATATGGGTCTCGAAACCGTATTTGTACTGGTCCACGTCGATCTTGCGGACCTGCTCGATCGTTTCCTGCACGGCAGGCATCGGCGTTCTCCATCCTCGCCGGGTTCAAGGCCCGGCAGTTGTCGAAATCGCATATGGCCGCATTCATGCGGTATGCGCTCTATATAGGCGCGCGGGGCGAAAATACATCCGCCCCCGCGCGCCGGGTCAGGCGGCCTTCTCCCTGGCCGCCCTCCGTTCCATCATGCCGGCGAACGCGGCCCGGAAGGCCGCAAGCTCGGCCTCGCCCGTCGCCCTGCCGATCGAGACGCGCAAGGCGCCCTGATCGCCCGCGGCGCCCGCCGTTGCACCCATGGCCTTCAGCACGTGGCTGGCGCCGACCTTGCCCGACGAGCAGGCGGACCCCGCCGACAGCGACACGCCGGCGAGGTCGAAGGCGATCTGCGCCGTCTCGGCCTTCAGGCCCGGCACGGCGAAGAACAGCGTGTTGGCGAGCCGCTGCGCCCCGCGGCCGAAGACGACCGCATCGGGCGCCAGCTCCAGCACCGCCGCCTCGAAGGCGTCGCGCAGGGCGCGCACCCGCTCGATGTCGGCGAGACCGGCAAGCGCCGCCCGCGCGGCCGCGCCGAAGCCGGCGATGGCCGCCACGTTCTCGGTGCCGGCGCGGTGACCCTTTTCCTGCCCGCCGCCGCGCACCAGCGGGGCCGGCATCATCAGGTCGGAGGCGCCCACGATGGCGCCCGCGCCCTTCGGCCCGCCGATCTTGTGCGACGACAGGATGAGAAAATCGCCCCATCCTTCTGAAATATCTATCGGAACCCGCCCCGCGGCCTGCACGGCGTCCACGACCAGCACCGCGCCGTGGGCCCTGGCGAGCCGGGACAGTTCCGCCACGGGCTGGATCACGCCCGTCTCGTTGTTGGCCGCGTGGATCGCGACCAGCGCGAGGCCCTTCTCGCGGTCGTGGCCGGCCAGCAGCGCCTCCAGCGCCGCCAGATCGGCGATGCCGTTGCCGTCGACGCCGATCACGCTCACCGCCTCGGGGGCGAAGCGGCCGCCGCAAAGGAGGCACGGATGGTCGGCCGCCGAGACGACGAGACGGGCCATGCTGAGCGCCGAGCGGCCGAGCGTCCAGTCCGGCGAAAGCAGCGTCGAGGCGGCTTCCGTGGCCCCCGAGGTGAAGACCACATGCCCGGGCTGCGCGCCGGCAAGGGCCGCGACATCGCGGCGCGCCTGCTCGACCAGGCGCCGCGCCGCGCGGCCGTCGCCATGGACCGAGGAGGCGTTGGCGTCGACCTCGAGCGCGGCCAGCATCGCCGCGCGCGCTTCAGGCAGAAGCGGTGCGCTGGCGTTGTGGTCGAGATAGGCGCGCTTGCCGGTCATAGCTGCGATTCCGTCTCCCTTTCGGGCTCCGCGCGGGAGGTCGGCGTTTTTCCTTGAAATTGCAAGGCCAGCCGTCCTATCTACCCGCTCTGCGAACAGGCTGGCTACCGGCTTGCCTGTTTTTGAACAATTCTAAACTGGCTTCTACGGGTCCGGCCCCGCGCCGTCAAGTCCGAGGGGCGGCATGCTCCGGCAGGATGCGCATTTGTGGCCGGGTGAAGCGGCGTGAACTGGAGTTAGCATGCCCGAGGTGATTTTCGCAGGTCCGGCCGGCCGTCTCGAGGGCCGCTACCAGCCCTCGAAGGAGAAGAACGCTCCCATCGCGATCGTGCTGCACCCGCACCCGCAGTTCGGCGGGACGATGAACAACAAGATCGTCTACGACCTGTTCTACATGTTCCAGAAGCGCGATTTCACCACGCTGCGCTTCAATTTCCGCGGCATCGGCCGCAGCCAGGGCGAGTTCGACCACGGCACGGGGGAGTTGTCCGACGCCGCCGCCGCGCTCGACTGGGTGCAGTCGCTGCATCCCGATTCCAAGAGCTGCTGGGTGGCCGGCTACTCCTTCGGCGCCTGGATCGGCATGCAGCTCCTGATGCGCCGGCCGGAGATCGAGGGCTTCATCTCGGTCGCGCCGCAGCCCAACATCTACGATTTCTCGTTCCTCGCGCCGTGCCCCTCCTCGGGCCTCATCATCCACGGCGACGCCGACAAGGTGGCCCCGTCCAAGGACGTGCAGACGCTGGTCGACAAGCTGCACACGCAAAAGGGCATCACCATCACGCAGAAGACGCTGCCCGGCGCCAACCACTTCTTCTCCAACGACGCCGAGCTTCTGATCGAGGAATGCGCCGACTATCTCGACCGCCGGCTGGCGGGCGAGCTCGCCGACCCGCGCCCCAAGCGCCTCAGGTAGAGGGGCTGCGATCGTGGAACTGCTGCGCTTCCGGCGTTTCCACGAGACGGACCTTCCGGTCTACGCGGCCTGGTTCGAGGACGCCGAGCTTGCGCGGCGCGCGCCCTTCCCCGACGAGGAATGGCTGGCCGACGCGACGGCCGGCGGGGGCGTGGTGGCCGAGGTCGCCTCGCTCGACGCCGAGGGCACGCCCGTCGCGGTCCTGCGCCACGAGGAGGAAGGCGACGGCGGCGTCACGCTGTTCGTGGCCGTCGCCCCGGCGCAACGCCGCAAGGGCATCGGCCATCGCGTGCTGACCGCCTTCGCCGAGCGCGCGGCCGAGCGCTTCTCGCACATCGACGTCTTCGTCGAGCGCGACAACGAGGCCGCGCTTGCGCTGGTGCGCGGCTGCGGCTTTCGCCTGATCGGCGGACCGGACGAGGACGGATACGTTCCCTACCGGCTGAGCCTCACGGCCTGACGAGGACGCCGCCCGTCACCGGCCGGCTGCAACCCGTCGTCGCCGGGAAGGTCAGCGGCAACCCCTTCAGCGAGCGCACCGCGAGATAGGCCCACGCCTCCGCTTCCATCGCATCGCCGTCGAAACCGGCGTCCTCGGCCAGGACCACGGGCACGTTGCCCGCGCCGCGCCGCAGGTCCGCCATGATGTGCGGGTTCTTTCTGCCGCCGCCGCACACGATCCACGACAGCGGCGGCTCCGGCATGTGCGCCCGCGCCTTCAGGATCGCTCCCGCGCTCACCGCCGCCAGCGTGCGCGCGCCGTCCTCGAGGGAAAGCCCCGCCGCGAGGTCTGTCGTGAAGTCGCCGCGGTCGAGCGATTTCGGCGCGGGCTCGCCGAAGAACGCGGCTTCGAGATAGCGCGCGACGATGTCCTGCGCGACGTCTCCCCCGCCGGCGATCCGTCCGTCCTCGTCGAAGGCCAACCCGCTTCCGGCGGCGACCCACTGGTCGATCAGCGCATTGCCGGGGCCGCTGTCGAAGGCGACGGGATCGCCCCGCCCGGGCACGAAGGTGACGTTGGAGATGCCGCCTATATTGACGAAGCAGACGGGAAGGCGGCGCAGGGCCGGTGGCAGCGAGGCGGCGAGCGCGGCGTGATAGGCCGGCACCAGCGGCGCGCCCTGCCCGCCATGCGCCATGTCGTTGGCGCGCATGTCGTGGACGACCGGGATGCCGGTCTCGCGCGCCAGAAGCGCGCCGTCGCCGAGCTGGACGGTCATGCCTTCCCCCGGGCGGTGCAGGACGGTCTGGCCGTGAAAGCCGATCACCTGCGGCGACAGGGAAGGATGGCCGGCCAGAAAGCGCTTCACCGCCTCGGCGTGGCGCAGCGTGATCTCGTGCTCCAGCGCCGCGAGACCACCGGGCCGATCCTCGCGCCTCTCGATGATGCGGGCATCGTCCAGCCCTGCCTCAATGCCGGCGCGAAAAGCCGCGTCATAGGGGAAGAACCCGCCCGGCCCGCGCCGCACCACCGCCTCGCCGTCGGTTTCGAGCGCGGCGACGTCGATGCCGTCCATCGACGTGCCGCTCATCAGGCCGAGGGCGGATATCAGGCTCATCTGTCCATGCTCCTTGTGATTCCGGCCTCGCCGATGCTAAAGGCCGCCATCCGCCTGCGGTTTCAACTGAAAGTGGTTTTTCCACGGGAAAGTTTAAAATGCCCGCCTTCAAGTCCGATTTCCTGCGCACCCTTTCCGAGCGCGGCTTCATCCACCAGATTTCCGACGAAGCCGGCCTCGACGCACTGATGGCGAAGGAGACGGTGACGGCCTATATCGGCTTCGACCCGACGGCGCCGAGCCTTCATGCCGGCGGGCTGATCCAGATCATGATGCTGCACTGGCTGCAACAGACCGGCCACCGCCCCGTCGCGCTGATGGGCGGCGGCACCGGCATGGTCGGCGACCCCTCCTTCAAGGAGGAGGCGCGCCAGTTGATGACGCTGGAGACCATCGCCTCCAACATCGACTCCATCAAGCGCGTGTTCTCGCGCTACCTGACCTTCGGCGACGGCCCGAGGGACGCGATCATGGTCGACAATGGCGACTGGCTGCGCGGCCTGAACTATCTCGACTTCCTGCGCGACGTCGGCCGCTACTTCTCGGTCAACCGGATGCTGTCCTTCGACTCCGTCAAGCTTCGGCTCGACCGGCAGCAGTCGCTGTCGTTCCTGGAGTTCAACTACATGATCCTCCAGGCCTACGACTTCGTCGAGCTGAACAGGCGCCACGGCGTGCGCCTTCAGATGGGCGGCTCCGACCAGTGGGGCAACATCGTCAACGGCATCGACCTCGGCCACCGGCTCGGCACGCCGCAGCTCTACGCGCTGACCTCGCCGCTTCTGACCACCGCTTCGGGCGCCAAGATGGGCAAGTCGCTGTCGGGCGCGGTCTGGCTCAACCCCGACATGCTGTCGGCCTACGATTTCTGGCAGTACTGGCGCAACACCGAGGACGCCGACGTCGAGCGCTTCCTCAGGCTCTACACCACGCTGCCGCTTGCCGAGATCGCGCGGCTGGCCGCGCTCGGCGGCGCCGAGATCAACGAGGCCAAGAAGGTGCTGGCGACGGAGGTGACGGCGATGCTGCACGGCCGCGCCGATGCCGAAGCCGCGGCCGAGACCGCGCGCAAGACCTTCGAGGAGGGCGCGCTGGCCGAGAGCCTGCCCACGGTCGAGCTGCCGGCCGCGGAGGTCGAGGCCGGCATCGGGGTCCTGTCGCTGTTCGTCAGGGCGGGGCTCGCCGCCTCCAACGGCGAGGCCCGCCGCCACGTGCAGGGCGGCGCGGTGCGCGTCAACGACCAGGCCGTCTACGACGACAAGCGCGTCGTCGGTTCCGGCGACGTCACCGCCGACGGCGTCGTCAAGCTGTCTCTGGGCAAGAAGAAGCACATCCTGGTGCGGCCGGTCTGAGGGTCGGGCGTCGCGCGAGCGACGGCCCTTGCCGGCTCAGCGGAACTCGAACACCGAGCGGAAGATCCCGGGCGCGATCACCGAAAGCGGGTTGATCTCCAGCTTGGGCTCGCCGGCCTTGCCGGCCAGCCGGAAGGTGATGCCGATCAGACCCCGGTCGCGGCCGTTGCCGAGGATCTGGCCGATCAGCGGAATCTCGCCGAAGATGCGGTTGAGCCCGTAGGCGGGCATGAAGGTTCCCGTCATCGCCATGTTGCCGTCGCGGTCGTAGACCGAGCCCTGGAAGCTGACGCCGATCAGCGGCCCGCGCAGGATGCCGCGGTCGAGCGACAGCGCCCCTGGCGCCTTGACGACCTCGGCGAAGCCGCGCTCGAACTGCACGCGGCTGGTGTCGATCGAGCCGCGCACCGCCTGGTTGAGCGAGCGGCCGTCCTGCGTCGAGGGCGACGAGACGATGGAGGACAGGCGCGGCTCGTCCACCAGCCAGAAGTCGCGCGCGTCGATCTGGCCGCGTAGCGCGCCCCCGTTCCGGCCCGAAAGGTCGAGCGAGATGCGGCCGCCCTCCATGCGCTCGTAGATGTCGAGGAAGCGCAGGAGCGCCCCGGCGTCGGCCGACCGCATGGAAACCGCACGCGCCTCGCCGTCGCGCCCGTCGCGGAAGACGACCTGCTCGCCGGCGGCGGTGACGGCGGAGAACTCGGCCAGATCGGTGCGCGTTCCCGTGCCGGCATATTTCAGCGTCACGTCGCGCAGCACCTCGCCATGGAAGCCCGCCAGCGCGTCGACCTTGAGGTCGACGCTGACCGGCGCGTCGCCGCCGCCGCCCGGCGTCCCTTCCGCGGCGTCCCGGGTGTGGAGCTTGACGGCGGAGCGCGCGTCGAGGCTCTTGCCGCGCACGGTCACGGCATAGCCCGCGCCCTTGCGCTCCACGTCGAGGGAGACGTCGTCGCCCCGGTTGAGCCGCATCGAGGAGAAGCGGACGCGCTCGACGCTGCCGCCGCGCAGCGACACCGTGCCGGCCGCGGCGAAGGTCTCGCCGCGCAGGCTGAAGTTGGTGAGCTCGGTGCGGCCGTCCGCCGTCGCCATGTCGAAGGACGCGGTCGCCGGAACGCCCGGGCCCTTGCTCCATCCGACCCAGGGCAGCGACAGCGTCGCGGACCCGAGATCGATGCTGACGGCGCGGCGGCCGCGCGCGGCGTCCTCCACCTCCACCTTCGCGACGCCGGACAGCAGCGTCTCCAGGCCGGGGGCGATGGCCCTGCGCGCCTTGTCGTCCGTCTCGATGGCGATGTGCCGCTGCCGCTCCTGCCCGCTCCTGCCGAGCGGCTCGACGAGGCGCAGCTCGGCCGGCAGGTCGTTGAGGCGCGCGCGCGCCTCGATCACCGCCTTGCCGGGGTCGACGACGATGGTGCCGGTCGCGTCGCTGACCTTCTGCCCCTCGAAGGGGCGGGCCACGGCAAGGTCGTCATAGGCAAGCTCCACCCGCCATCCCAGCGTCTCGGGCGCGATGTCGCGGTGAAGCGGAATGTCGGCCGCGACCGCGCCGGAGACCTTGCCGCTCAGGTCCTGCGGCTTCAGGTCGACGAAGCGGCTGACGTCGATGGGGTCGTAGCTCGCCAGCTCCAGCACCGCGTCGGCCTCGCCGGCGACGTCGATGTCGAGCTTGCCGACGACGGGCTTGATATGGGCGTCGCGGACGCTGAGCGTGCCGTCGCTGGCCGCGACCGTGCGCCCCGAAGGCAGGAACACCGTGCCGGCGGAAAGCGTGATGTCGACATCGGTGCCGAAGAAGGCGACGGTGCCGCTACCGTCGCGCACCGGCGGGATGCGGCCGGCGACGTCGAAGCGCGTGCCCCCGACCACGAAGAAGCCGGACACCTCGTCGCGCCGCAGCGGCACGCCGTCGCCGAAGCGCCCCGGCGGCACGCCGAGCTCGACCCAGCCGCCCTCGACATGGCCGCCGAAGACGTTGGACATCACCCAGTTGCGCGCGCCGGTGGCGGCGAACCACGGCCACAGTTGCTTGGCCTGGCCCACCGGCATCTCGCCGACGTCGATGCGCAGGTCGAGGCCGGGGCTCGCGCCGGGCTCGAAGCGCACCGCCGCGCGACCGCTCACCTCGCCCTGCCCGGAGCGGACGCCGATCTCGTCGGCCCGCAGGAGCCGCGCATCGGCGCTGAGAAGCCCGGCCACCCGCGCGGCGACCCGCAGCGTCGGCTCCGGCGAACCCTCGGGCGAGACGGCGGAGCCGTCGCTGACCAGCTCGTAGCGGTAGGTCGGCGCTTCCGTGTCGCCGGCCGCGCGCGGCGTCGGGCCAAACGCGCCGTGGAACGCCCATTCCGAGCGGCCGGCGGCGACGCGCAGCCGCTCGATCTCGACCTTGCCGCTGCCGCTCTGCGCCGTCGCGGCCAGCTCGATGTCGGCGACGAGGTTGTCGCGGCGGCCGATGGGAATGTCTGCGTCGCTGAACCGGCCCGACAGCGTCAGGCGGTCGCCGCGCGCGCCCTGCGCGCCCGACAAGAGCAGCGTCGCGGCGCCGATCCGCGAGAGCGGCCCGCCGCCGGGCGCGGCCGCGCCGCCCGTTTCCGGCGCCGCCGGCATCTCGGCATAGAGGCCGAGCTCCGAGACTCTCCCGGAGGCGGTGTCGAGCGTGGCCTCGCCGCGTAGCATGACGGGGCGGCCGAACGCCTCGATCGCCGCCGAAAGCCGCAGGCCGTCGCCCGGGCCGCGCCGCAGCGTGGCCTCGGCCACCCTGAGCGCGGCGGCCTCGCCGTCGGGAAGGGCGATGGCGACGTTCTCGGCGCGGATGCGGCGCACGCCGCGCGCGCCGAGCTGGCCGGCAAGCTGGCGCACGCCGTCGAAGGCGGCGGCGGCGACCAGATCGGGATCGACCAGCCCGGCCGCGTCGAAGACGGCGAGGCCGGGGCCACCCTGCGGCCGCGGCAGCGCGGCAAGCGCTATGCTGGCGTCGGAGACGCCCAGGCTGCGCGGCCTGATCTCGCCGCGCAGGAGCGGCAGGATGTCGAGGCCGACGCGCGCGGTGCCGACGCGCGTCGCCTCCCGGTCGCTTCCCCGCGGCGCGACCGCCAGATCGTCGATCTGGAGCGCGAGGCCGCCGAAGCCGTCGAGCGACACGCCGACGCGGCCGACAACGACGTCGAAGCCCTCGCCCGCCAGCGCCGCCATCGCCTGCTGCGCCTCCCGGCGCAGCCGCTCGTCGCCGAGGCCGCTGACGATGACGGCGACGGCCAGCGCCACGGCCGCGCAGGCCCCGACCGCCACGGCGACGGCGATCTTCGCCGCCCGCCGCGAGGCGGCGGACAGCCGCACGGGCCGCGGAAGCGGGATCGCCGACGGCAGGCTGTCGAGGGCGGTGATGTCGCTGCGGCGAAAGCGGATCTTCTCGTGGGGAGGAACCTCGCTGTGCACGCCGGGCGGGCCTGTTTCCTGTCTGCGGACGAATCTGGCAGAGACACTATAGCGCCGCGCAGCACTGGCGACACCACAAAGGAGGCCACGGCATGGAACAGATCAAACCCGGCGACCAGGCACCCGATTTCGACCTTCCCGGCAGCGGCGGAATCGCGATTTCGCTAGCAGCACATAGGGGCAGGATTGTGGTGCTGTTCTTCTACCCCAAGGACGACACCAGCGGCTGCACCGCCGAGGCGATCGGCTTCAGCGGGCTCAAGCCGCAGTTCGACGCCATCGACGCGGTGGTGATCGGCATGTCGCCCGACAGCGTCAGGAGCCACGACAAGTTCAGGGCCAAGCACGACCTGACCGTCGACCTCGCCTCGGACGAGGACAAGAAGGTGCTCCAGACCTACGGCGTATGGGTCGAAAAGAGCATGTACGGGCGCAAATACATGGGGGTCGAGCGCACGACGCTGCTGATCGACCGCGAGGGCAAGGTGGCGCGGGTGTGGAACAAGGTGAAGGTTCCCGGCCACGCCGCCGAGGTGCTGGAGGCGGCCAGGGCGCTGGCCTGACCGCCCGCACGGCCGCGGAACGAAAGCGCCGGCGCCAACGTTGCCTCCCCGCAGCGACACCCAACCGGACAAGGGAGGCTTCATGTTCCGTTCGCTCCTTCTGTGGCTCATCGGCATTCCGATCCCCATCATCATCCTCCTGTGGCTGTTCGTCTTCTGAACGGCCGCGGGAGCCGCGAAACGGCGGCCGGCGCCACCCGGCGGCGGGCGCGCCCGGCCCCGCCCTCTCCTTCCCGGCCGCGTCGGAGAAGTTTTCCACAGGCGCGAGGCGCCTGCGTCAAGGTGCCGCGCAAAGCTTTGTTAACCCTAACATTGTGTAATCGCCCACGATCTTCCTCAAGGTCGGTTGGGTGCGTTCGTGACAGGGATCAGGCAGGCTTCGGTATTCGGCAGGCGCAGGGAGCCGCATACCGTCATCATCGCCAGGGGCGACGACATCCGCCATTTCACCGTCAGGCCGTGGCTGGCGGCGCTGGCCGGCTCGGCGCTGGCGGCGCTGGCCGTCGGCTACCTGCTCGCCACATCCTATCTCGTGCTGCGCGACGACTTGATCGGCGCGGCCGTGGCGCGCCAGGCGCGCATGCAGCAGGCCTATGAGGACCGCATCTCGGCGCTGCGCGCGCAGGTCGACCGCATCACCAGCCGCCAGCTCCTCGACCAGCAGATCGTGGAAAGCAAGGTCAGCGAGCTTCTGGCGCGCCAGAGCCAGCTCACCCAGCGCCACGGCCGCCTCGGCCCGATCCTGGAGCGCATGACGGGAAGCGGCGAGGCCGCGCCCGGCGGCCCGGCCCTGCCGGCCTCGGGCATCGCCCCCGTGCCGCCGGAAAAGCCGGAGCTGCGCGCCCTTTTCGAGCCTCCCGCCAGGGCAGGCGGCACCGGCGGCCTCGCCTCGTTCTGGTCGGTGCGGCCGGGCGGCGACCACCCCGAAACCGCGGCCGACCGCGCCGACAAGCTGTTCGTCGCCATCAACCAGTCGCTGCGCGCCATCGAGGAGGAGCAGATCGAGGGCATCGACACGCTGGCCGAGAACGCCTTCCAGACCGCCGACACCATCGCCGAGGCGCTGGCGGCGGCCGGGCTGCCGGTCGCGCTCGATACGGGCGACGACGCCGTGGGCGGCCCGCTGCTGCCGGTCGAGGCCGGCCGCCAGTTCGAGGCGCGCGTGCGCGAGCTCGACGAGGCGCTCGACAAGCTGGAGACCGTCAAGGCCGCAGCGCGCGCCCTGCCGGTACACAACCCCGCGCCGGGCCAGGCGGTGTCGAGCAGCTTCGGCGTGCGCCGCGACCCGATCCTGCGCACGCCGGCCATGCACGCCGGCATCGACTTCCGCGCCGTCGCGGGCACCGCCGTGCGCGCCGCCGGCGCCGGCACCGTGGTCAGGGCCGGCTGGGCCGGCGGCTACGGCCGCATGGTCGAGATCGACCACGGCAACGGCATCACCACCCGCTACGCCCACATGAGCAGGATTCGCGTCGGCAAGGGCGACAGGATCGAGACCGGCGACGTGGTCGGCGAGGTCGGCTCCAGCGGCCGCTCCACCGGGCCGCATCTGCACTACGAGGTGCGCCGCGACGGGGCGGCCGTCGATCCGCTGCGCTTCCTCAAGGCCGGCAGGAAGATCGCCGGGCTGCTGTAGCGCGCCCTTGTCCTACGGGGTCGCCGGGCCCTACAGGTCGCCGGGCAGGCGGAAGCGGAACTCGCTCGCCTGCCGGTATTGCTCGCCCGGCCGCAGCACCGCCTGCGGGAAATAGGGCCGGTTGGGCGAATCGGGCCACACCTGCGGCTCCAGGCACAGGCCGGCCGACGCGCGGTAGACGATGCCGTCGAGCCCCGGCACCGTGCGGTCCGGGAAATGGCCGGTGAAGAACTGGAGGCCGGGCTCCGTCGTCCACACCTCCATCTCGACGCCGGAGGCGCCGCCCTGCACCCACGCCGCCTGCCGGAGCGGGCCGCGCGCCGCCGACAGGCAGAAATTGTGGTCGTAGAGCAGGCGCTCCCCCGCCCGCGCGCCGCCGATCGGCCGCGCCAGCACGAAGTCGAACGCCGTTCCCTCGACCGGCCTGACCTCGCCCGTCGGGATCGACCGGCGGTCGAGCGGCAGCCAGGCCGAGGCGGCGATCGCCAGCCGGTGGCCGAAGATGTCGCTTCTGCCGCCGTCGTCGAGGTTGAAACAGGAATGATGGGCGAGGTTGCACAGCGTCGGCCGGTCGCAGGTCGCGGCAAGCTCGACGGCGAGCGTGGCCGGCGGCTTCAGCCTGTAGGTGCAGGAAATGTCGAGCCCGCCGGGAAAGCCCATCGCCCCGTCCGGGTCGTGCAGCGACAGCGTGACGAAGTCCTCGCCGCGGCCCGCCAGCCGCCACACCCGCCGGTCGAGGCCGTCGCGGCCGCCATGCAGCGTGTTGCCGTTGTCGTTGGCGTCGGTGTCGAAGCGCTCGCCGTCGAGGATGAAGCGGCCGCCGGCGATGCGGTTGGCGTAGCGGCCGACGATGGCGCCGAACCAGGGAGAATGGTCGAGATAGTGCCCGAGCGTCTCGAAGCCGAGCACCAGCGGCGCGTCATGGCCGTCGAGCCGCAGGTCCTGCACCACCGCGCCGAAGGTGAGGATACGGGCGCGAAGCCCGCCTCCCCTTATGGCGAAGCGGTGGACGGGCGTGCCGTCCGGCATGTTGCCGAACGGCTCGCCGCCGCCGATGCCCGTGGGCGCGTCAGAGGCCCAGCCCGCCGATGCAGACATATTTGGTGTCGAGGTAGTCCTCGATCCCCTGATGCCCGCCCTCGCGGCCGAGGCCGGACTCCTTGACGCCGCCGAACGGCGCCTCCGGCGTGGTGATGATGCCCTCGTTGACGCCGACCATGCCGTATTTCAGCCCTTCCATCACCCGGAAGGCGCGGCCGAGGTCGCCGGTATAGAAGTAGCAGGCCAGCCCGTATTCGGTGTCGTTGGCCAGCTCGATGGCCTCCTCCTCCTTCTCGAACCGGAACACCGGCGCGACCGGGCCGAAGATCTCCTCCTTCATGAAGCGCATCTGCGTGGTGGCGGCGGCGATCACGGTCGGCTCGAAGAACGAGCCGCCGAGCGCGTGGCGCTTGCCGCCGGCCACGATCTTGCCGCCCTTTTCCGCGGCGTCGGCGATCAGCTCCTCGACCTTCTCCACCGCGTTCTCGTCGATCAGCGGTCCCTGCTGCACGCCTTCCTCGAGGCCCGGGCCCACTTTCAGCTTCCGCGAGGCGGCGGCCAGCTTCTCCACGAAGGCGTCGTAGATGCCGGCCTGCACGAAGAAGCGGTTGGTGCACACGCAGGTCTGGCCGGAATTGCGGTACTTGGCGGCCACCGCGCCCTCGACCGCGCGGTCGATGTCGGCGTCGTCGAAGACGAGGAACGGCGCGTTGCCGCCCAGCTCCATCGACACCTTCTTGACCGTCGAGGCCGACTTCTGGATCAGGATCTTGCCGACCTCGGTCGAGCCGGTGAAGGTGATCTTCTTGACGATGGGGTTGGTGCACAGCTCGTCGCCGATCTCGCCGGCCGAGCCGGTGACGACGTTGACCACGCCCTTCGGGATGCCGACCTCCTCGGCGAGCGCGCCCCAGGCGAGGCCCGAATAGGGCGTCTGCGAGGCGGGCTTGACGACGGCCGTGCAGCCCGCGGCGATCGCCGGGCCGATCTTGCGGGCGAGCATGGAGGACGGGAAGTTCCACGGCGTGATCGCCGCGATGACGCCGACGGGCTCCTTGGTGACGAGGATGCGCCGGTCGGCCCACGGGCTCGGCACCACGTCGCCATAGGTGCGGCGCGCCTCCTCGGCGAACCACAGCACATAGGCGGCCGACGAGCCGACCTCGCCCTTCGCCTCGGTCAGCGACTTGCCCTGCTCCATGGTCAGCAGCTCGGCGAGCGCGTCCTGGTTGTCCATGATGGCGTCGTGCAGCCGGCGCAGCAGCTTGGAGCGCTCCAGCGCCGAGGTCTTGCGGAACGTCCCGAAGGCGCGCTCGGCCGCCTCGATGGCGCGGCGCGTCTCGGCCCTGCCCGCCTTCGGCACGGTGCCGAGCTTGAGGCCGGTCGCGGGGTTGATGACGTCGATGGTGGCGCCGGAATCGGCCTGCACCCATTCGCCGTCGATGAGGTTTGCCTGGCGCAGGAAATGGCTTGTCTTCTGAAGCATCGCTTTTCTCTCTGTCGTGCGGGCGCGCGGGGCGCCGGATCCGGTTTCTTTCCCTCACACAATGGGGCGCAATCGCGCCGATGCCAAGGCGTCACCCGAAAACCCGTTGGGCCACGGCCAGCCAGAACCCTGTCGTCAGCGCGGCGAGGATCGTCGAGACGGTCATGGTGTTGGAGGCGAGCACCTGCCCGGTGCCGAAGCGGGAGGCGATCAGATAGGGATTGACGCCCGTGGGCATAGAGGCGGCGACCACCATCACCGTGGCGGCGAGCGGCGGCAGGCCGAGGGCGAGGACGGTGACGAGCGTCACCGCCGGCAGCAGGAGCAGCTTCAGCGCCGCGAGCGCCAGGGCCGGCTTGACGTTGCCCGAGATGCCGAACTTGCGCAGGCCGAGCCCCATCGAGAACAGCGCCACCGTGCCGGCGATGCCGGCGAAGGCGTCCACGAAGCGGCTGCCGATCGCCGGCATCGAAAGGCCGCTCGCCCGCCACGCGAGCCCGGCGAGGATGCCGAGGATCAGCGGGTTGGAGAAGAGATTCCTCAGGAAGTCGCGCAGCACCTTCAGCGGGCTGCTCGCCTTGCCTTCCCCCGCCGCACCCATTCGAACATGACGATGGACGCGGCCATCATGATCGGCAGGTGGATGGCCAGCAGCAGCGACAGCACCTCGACGCCCGGCCGGCCGAACACGCCCTGCATGAAGGGAAGGCCGAGCAGCAGCAGGTTGGAGAAGGAGGCGGCGATGCCGGCCACCACGCCGGCGGCCGCCTCGCGCCCGAAGACGCGCGTGGCGACCGCATGGCCGCTCAGCCACACCACCGGCACGGCGGTGAAATAGGAAAGCCACATCGCCCAGGGGGCGGAGCCGGTGAAGTCCATCTCGATCATGGTGCGGAACAGGAGGGCGGGCACCGCCACGACGATGGCGAAATCGGCGAGCGCGTCGCCGACATGCGGCCGCAAAAGGCCGGCCCAGCCGGTCGCATAGCCGAGCCCGACCAGCCCGAACACGAAGACGATGGTTTCGACCATGGGAGACATCGCCGAGCCGGTAGCGCAACCGCTCGCCCGCGGCAAGCACGGCGGCGGCGTCGCCGGGCGCGCAGCGGTTCGCGCAGGATCGCCCGCGGGCCGCCCGAGAGGTGGCCCGCACAGGACCGCCCGTGGGCCGCCCGAAAGGTGGCCCGCACAGGACTGAATGCCGCGCTTGCCTTTCGTTCCGCTATCCTTTCCCTATAGGGTGGTACGTCCCAAGGGGGTCCGATGCTTCGTTTCCTTGCCGTCCTTTGCGCCTTCCTCATCCTCGCCGCCCCGCAGGCGGCGGCGACGGAGGCGGGATGGGCGCTGCTGCGCGAGGGCGGCCAGGTCGTGCTCCTCGTCCACGCCAACGCGCCGGGAATCGGCGATCCGGCCCATTTCGACATCGACAACTGCCGCACCCAGCGCAACCTGTCCGAGCGCGGCCGCCAGCAGGCGCGGCGTATCGGCGCATTGTTCGCCGCCCGCGCCGAGCCGGTGGGCCAGGTCTATTCCAGCCGCTACTGCCGGGCGATGGAGACGGCGCGGCTGGCCTTCGGCGAGCGGCTGGTCGAGCCGCTGGAGGCGCTCGATTCCATCGCCCGCGATCCCGACGGCGAGACGGCGCGCGCGGCCGCCGCGGCCGTGGTGGCGCTGGCCCGCGAATATACCGATTCCGGCAATCTCGTCCTCGTCACCCACCCCGAGAACGTCGCCGCGCTCACCGGCGTGCGCGCCCGCGAGGGCGAGGCCATCATCGTCGCCCCGCATGGCGACGGCCTCGCCGTGATCGGCCGCATCGTCTTCAACTGAGGCCGCCGGCGGGCGGGGGCGACGCGGCGCTTTTTGGCCACCTGCCCTTTTCCTGCCGGCAAAAACGGACTAGACAGCCGCGATAGTGAAAAGCCGCCCTGTCATTGAGGGAATCATAGTGACATCGACATTCGACAAGGTCGCCGACATCATCGCCGAGACCAGCGAGATCGACCGCGACACGATCACGCCCAAGAGCCACACCATCGACGATCTCGGCATCGACAGCCTCGACTTCCTCGACATCGTCTTCGCGATCGACAAGGAATTCGGCATCAAGGTGCCGCTGGAGAAGTGGACGCAGGAAGTCAACGACGGCAAGGTCTCGGCGGAGGAATACTTCGTCATGGAGAACCTGTGCGCCAAGATCGACGCGCTCGTCGCGGCCAGGAACGCCGGCTGAGGCGGCCCCGCACGAAAAGCCCCGCAGGCGAGACCCGGCAGATGAGACCCGCCAGATGAGGCCCGCATGAGCGCCAACGACGTCGTCATTACCGGAATGGGCCTCGTCTCCTCGCTCGGCGAGGGGGCGGACCGGCACTGGCAGGTCCTGTCGGCGCCGGGGGCGGCGCCGGTGCTGGAGAAGGACCGCTTCGCGCCCTATACGGTGCACCCGCTGCCCGAGATCGACTGGAGCCGGCAGATCCCCAAGCGCGGCGACCAGCGCCAGATGGAGACCTGGCAGCGGCTCGGCACCTATGCCGCCGGGCTCGCGCTCGACGATGCCGGCATCAAGCAGGACGAGGCGCTGCTTTCGGCCATGGACATGATCGTGGCCGCCGGCGGCGGCGAGCGCGACACGGCCGTCGACCAGGCGATCCTCGACGCCGGGCGCACGCGCAACGACCGCGACATGCTGCTCAACGAGAAGCTGACGACGGAGCTGCGCCCCACCCTGTTCCTGGCCCAGCTTTCCAACCTGCTCGCCGGCAACATCTCCATCGTCCACAAGGTCACCGGCTCCTCGCGCACCTTCATGGGCGAGGAAGGGGCCGGCGTGGCGGCGGTCGAGACGGCGGCCGCGCGCATCCGCGCCGGCCAGTCGACCCATGCGCTCGTCGGCGGCGCGTTCCAGACCGAGCATCCCGACATGCTGCTCGGCTACGAGCTCGGCGGCCTCCTGCACCGCAAGCGCTGGAAGTCGGTGTGGAAGCGGGCGGCGAACGACGGCGGCGGCGTCATCACCGGCTCGGGCGCGGCCTTCCTGGTGCTCGAATCGCGCGCGCATGCGCAAGAGCGCGGCAGCACAGCCTATGCCGCCATCGGCAAGGTCGAGTCGGGCCGCGCCCGGCGCATCGACGGCAACCTGACGCAGGCGATCTCCGGCCTGGTGCGCGCGCTCGGCGCGCCGAAGCAGCGCCTGCTGGCGATCTCGGGCGCCTCCGGCGCGCACGCCGCCACCGGCGCCGAGCGCTCGGCGCTCGCCACCGCCGGCGATTTCGCCCTGCGCGGCTTCGCCTCGCTGACCGGCCACATGAAGGAGGCGCAGTTCCCCTTCGCCATCGCGCTGGCCGCGCTCGCCATCCGCAACGGCGCCCCCTACCCGCCCTTCGACGCCGACAACGAGGGCGCGATCGAGGGCGCGCCGCGGGCGGCGCTCGCCACGGCGGTCGGCTATCGCCGCTTCGAGGGTGCCGCCCTCGTCGTCGCGGCCTGAGACGGAGACAGCAAAGCCATGGCCCGCACCTCCGATCACCTCGGCCGGCCGGTCGTCGCCGTCACCGGCATCGGCGTCGTCACCTCGCTCGGCCAGGGCGTCGCCGACAACTGGGCGGCGCTGACCTCGGGGCGTTCCGGCATCGGCCCGATCACCCGCTTCCCGGTCGAGCATCTGGCCACCACCATCGCCGGCACGGTCGATTTCCTGCCTTCGAGCGACAAGGGCGCCAGCGCGCTGACCTACGAGCTGGCGGAGCTCGCCGCACTGGAGGCCGTTTCCGGCGCCGGCCTCGACGTCGGCGATTTCTCCGGCCCGCTGATGCTGGCCTCGCCGCCGGTCGAGCTCGGCTGGCACGACCGCTTCCGCCTCTACGACGCGGCCGACCTTTCCCTGCCCGACTACGAGCGGCTCCTGGCCGCCGCGCGCGAGCATCCGGGCGAGGACGTGCTCGATTCCACCCAGTTCGGCGGCATCGCCGACCGGCTGGCCGACCGCTTCGGCACGCGCGGCCTGCCGGTGACGGTCTCGACCGCCTGCGCCTCGGGCGCGACCGCGATCCAGCTCGGCGTCGAGGCGATCCGGCGCGGCGAGGCCGAGCGGGCGCTCGCCATCGGCTCCGACGGCTCGGCCACCGCCGAGGCGCTGATCCGCTTCTCGCTGCTTTCGGCGCTGTCGACCCAGAACGCCGAGCCGCACAAGGCGTCGAAGCCGTTCTCGCGCGACCGCGACGGCTTCGTGCTCGCCGAGGGCTCGGCCGCGCTGGTGCTCGAATCGCTCGACAGCGCCAGGGCGCGCGGCGCCCGGGTGCTGGGCATCGTCGCCGGCTGCGGCGAGAAGGCCGACGACTTCCACCGTACCCGCTCCAAGCCGGACGGCTCGCCGGCCATCGCCGCCGTGCGCGCCGCGCTCGCCGATGCGGGCCTCGCCGAAGACGGCATCGACTACGTCAACGCCCACGGCACCTCGACGCCCGAGAACGACAAGATGGAGCACCTGTCGCTGTCGACCGTGTTCGGCGAGCGCATGAAGAAAATGCCGGTCTCGTCCAACAAGTCGATGATCGGCCACACGCTCTCGGCCGCCGGCGCGGTCGAGGCGGTGTTCTCGATCCTGACCATGACCGAGGGCGTCATCCCGCCCACCATCAACTACGACCAGCCCGACCCGTCGATCGAGCTCGACGTGGTGCCGAACGTCAAGCGCGAGGCGCAGGTCTCGACCGTGCTGTCGAACTCGTTCGGCTTCGGCGGGCAGAACGCATGCCTTGTCATGGCGCGGGAACCCGGCTAACCCGCTCCGCGACAGACAACAGCGGACGAAAACCCATGCGCGCATTGCAACTCGTCGAGGACCGGCGGCTCGAAGCCGTCGACCTGCCGCCGCCGCCGCCGCCCGGCATCGGCGAGGTCACGGTCAGCATCCGCGCCGTGGCGCTCAACCACATCGACGTCTGGGGCTGGCGCGGCATGGCGTTCGCCAAGCGCAAGATGCCGCTGGTGATCGGCGCGGAAGCCTCCGGCGAGGTCGAGGAGATCGGCCCCGGCGTGGCGAACCTCCTCCCCGGCCAGCTCGTCTCCATCTACGGCGCGCGCACCTGCGGGCGCTGCCGCGCCTGCCGCGAGGGCCGCGACAATCTGTGCGCCCACGTCTCGGGCGTCCACGGCTTCCACCTCGACGGCTTCGCGCAGGAGAAGGTCAACCTGCCCGCCCGCCTGCTCGTCCCCGCCCCTCCGCAAGTCGACGCCATCGGCGCGGCGGTCGCGCCCGTCACCTTCGGCACGGTCGAGCACATGCTGTTCGACAATGCGAGGCTGGAGCCGGGCGAGACGATCCTGGTCCATGCCGGCGGCTCCGGCATCGGCTCGGCCGCGATCCAGCTTGCGAAGCGCATGGGCTGCACCGTCATCACCACCGTCGGCTCGAGCGACAAGATCGACAAGGCGAAGGCGCTGGGCGCCGACCACGTCATCAACTACCGCGAGGACCGCTTCGAGGGCGCGGTGCGCAAGCTCACCGCCAAGAAGGGCGTCGACGTCGTCTTCGAGCATGTCGGGGCCGACACCTGGGCCGGCTCCATGCTGTGCCTGAAGCGCGGCGGCCGCCTCGTCACCTGCGGCTCGACCTCGGGCGTGTCGACGCAGATGAACCTGATGCAGCTCTTCCAGCAGCAGCTGAAGATCTTCGGCTCGTTCGGCTGCCGCATGCGCAACATGGAAGACGCCATGCTCAAGATGGCCGCCGGCATCGTCAGGCCGGTGATCGACACCGAGGTCGATTTCGACGGCATCGACCTTGCGCTGCGCCGCATGGAAGGCCGCGACGTCTTCGGCAAGATCATCCTGCGGGTCGCCTGATGGCGCAAGGCCGCGCGCCTGTCCTGCGCCCGCTGGTTGCGCGGACGCTGCGCATCGCCAAGACGGTCGAGCACTGGCTGGTCGGCCAGCTCGCCTTCGCGGTGCTGTGGCTGCTGCGCCTCCTGCCGCCCGACAGGGCGCTCGCCTTCGCCGACCGCGCAGCGCGCCGGCTCGGCCCCCTCGTCGGCCGCCACCGCGTGGCGATGGACAATTTGCGCCGCGCCTACCCTGAAAAGAGCGAGGAGGAGCTTCAGGCCATCGCCTCCGACATGTGGGGCAACATGGCGCGGCTTGCCGGCGAGTATCTCTATCTCGACCGCATGTTCGACATGCCCCCGCGGGGCGGCGAGGCCGCCCGCGTCGAGCTGGTGGGCGAGGAGATATTCCTGCGCCTGCGCGAGGAGAAGAAGCCGTTGATCTTCTTCACCGCCCATACCGGCAATTTCGAGCTGTTGCCGGTGGCGGCCTCGCTCTACGACCTGCCGGTGACGGCGCTGTTTCGCGCGCCCAACAACCCCTACATCGCGAAATACATCTTCTCGACGCGCGCCGAGGCCATGGGCGAGCTGCTCGCCTCGCGCGCCGGCGCCGCGTTCGGGCTGGCGCGGGTTCTGGAGCGCGGCGGCAATATCGGCGTCCTCGTCGACCAGAAGTTCAGGAAGGGCGTGCCCACCACCTTCTTCGGCCTGCCCTGCAACACCAGCCCGCTGGTGGCCAAGCTCGCCCGCCAGTACGACTGCGACGTCCACCCCGCCCGCTCGATCCGCCTGCCCGGCAACCGCTTCCGGCTGGAGATTTGCGACAGGCTGGAGCTGCCGCGCACCGAAAAGGGCACGGTCGACGTGCCCGCCACCTGCCAGCTCCTGAACGACGTGGTCGAGGGCTGGGTGCGCGAGCACCCCGGCCAGTGGATGTGGTTCCACAAGCGCTGGCAGCTCGACTGAGCCGGCCCGACCCGGGGGCAGGCCTCAGTCCTGGACGATGATGCGCGTGTTGCCCGGCCCGACCTGCCGCACCAGCGTGTAGAAGATTTCCGCGTTGGGCGTGGCCAGCCGCACGCAGCCGTGCGAGGCGGGGCTGCCCAGCCGCGACACCGCCGAGGTGCCGTGCACGGCCCAGCCGCGATCGTAGAACACGGCGAACGGCATCGGCGAGTTGTCATATTTGCGCGAGTGCCACATCTTGTGCATGCGCTGCGGCCGGTATTCGCCGCGCGGCGTGACGTAGCCGTCGCGCGCGGTCGAGACCGGCCACTCGTGCAGCACCTTGCCGTAATGGGTGACGATCATCTTCTGCGCGGCGACGTCGACGCGCGCGACGAGGCTCGCCGCCTGCGCCTGAAGCGCGGACAGGCCGAGCAGCGCCGCAGCCGCCGCGACGGTGGCAATGAGACCTTTCATGCGATGGCAACCCCTTATCCGAACCCGTGTCCGACCTGCCCGCGAATCGCAGCGCCGCATGGCACGGCGCGCGGGCATCTTGCCGCAGAATCGGTAATCGGAAACCCTTACCATCCGGTCAAATCCGCGTGAGGGTCTGGACCAATGGCGCCGCCTTGCCAGATTCCCCGGTCCCTGCTCTAGAGTACGGCCATGAACGAACGTCTGCTCCGTGCCGTCGAGAGTCGCCGCGATGAACTCGTCGCTCTCGCTTCCGACCTGATCCGCTTTCCGACCGTCAACCCGCCGGGCGAGGCCTACACCCCTTGCGCCGAATATATCGGCGCGCGGCTCGGGAAGCTCGGCTTCGAGACGCGGCTGGTCCGCGGCGAGGGAACGCCGGGCGACAACGACCGCTACCCGCGCACCAACGTCGTGGCGCGCCGCGAGGGCCGCGCGCCGGGCGCGACGGTGCATTTCAACTCGCATATCGACGTGGTCGAGGAAGGCCACGGCTGGACCGTCGATCCGTTCGGCGGCGAGGTCAGGGACGGGCGCGTCTACGGGCGCGGCGCCTGCGACATGAAGGGCGGGCTCGCCGCCTCCATCGTCGCCGCCGCCGCCTTCATGGACGTCTTTCCCGACTTTCCCGGCGCCATCGAGATTTCCGGCACGGTGGACGAGGAGTCCGGCGGGTTCGGCGGCGTCGCCTATCTCGCCTCTAAGGGCTTCTTCTCGCGCCCGCGCGTCGACCACGTCATCATCCCCGAGCCGCTCAACAAGGACCGCATCTGCCTCGGCCATCGCGGCGTGTGGTGGGCCGAGATCGAGACCAGGGGCTCCATCGCCCACGGCTCCATGCCCTTCCTCGGCGATTCGGCGATCCGCCACATGGGCGCGGTGCTTCACGCCTTCGAGGAGGAGCTGTTCCCGGCGCTGGACCGCAAGCAGACGCAGATGCCCGTGGTGCCGGAGGGCGCGCGGCGCTCGACCATGAACATCAACTCCATCCATGGCGGCCAGACCGAGGACTTCTTCCCCGGCCTGCCCTCGCCCAACGTGCCGGATTCCTGCCGCACGGTGATCGACCGCCGCTTCCTGCTGGAGGAATCGCTCGACGAGGTGAAGGGCGAGGTCACCACGATCCTCGAGCGGCTCAAGCGCGAGCGGCCGAAGTTCGACTACGCGATCCGCGACCTGATGGAGGTGCTGCCGACCATGACCGAGCGCGACGCGCCGGTGGTGACGGCGGTGGCCGAGGGAATCCGGCAGATCTTCGGCCGCGAGCCGGACTACGTGATCTCGCCCGGCACCTACGACCAGAAGCACATCGCCCGCATCGGCCATCTGCACGACTGCATCGCCTACGGCCCCGGCATCCTCGACCTCGCCCACCGCCCCGACGAATGGGTCGGCATCGACGACATGGTCGAATCGGCCAAGGTGATGGCGATCTCGCTGGACGCGCTGCTGCGCGGCGCGCATCATGGCGCGCACCATCGTCATGCGTGAGGGCGCAAGGCCGCCGCAAGCGGCCGCGTCCCCTGTCAGCAGCCTGTTTTATCGCAGCGCAACATTGCCGATTTACTCGCCGGCCGTTTCGCGCTTTGATCGCCGGCGAAGATCGTTTGCTTCAGGGAGAGAGTTATGAAACCGTTCAAGTCCGTACTGGCCGCAGCCGCCTTGGCGCTGGCCTTCTCCGCCGCCGCCCCGATGAGCGCCTACGCGCAGCGCACCGACGTGGTGATCGGCATGGTTCTGGAGCCGCCGCATCTCGACCCGACGGCGGGCGCCGCCGCCGCCATCAAGGAAGTCGGCTACGCCAACATCTTCGAGGGCATCACCCGCATCGGCCCAGATGGCCAGGTGCAGCCGGGCCTCGCCGAGAGCTGGGAGATTTCCGACGACGGCAAGGTCTACACCTTCAAGCTGCGCACCGGGGTCGAGTTCCACGACGGCACGCCCTTCAGCGCCGACGACGTGAAGTTCTCCATCGAGCGCGCCATGGCGGAGGATTCCGTCAACCCGCAAAAGGGCCTCTATTCGGCCGTCGAGAAGGTCGAGGTCGTCGACCCGGCCACCGTCGTCGTCACGCTCAAGCATCCGCAGGGCGCGTTCCTGTGGAACATGGGCTGGGGCGAGGCGGCGATCGTGTCGCCGGCTTCCGCCGACAACAACAAGGAGCACCCGGTCGGCACCGGCCCGTTCAAGTTCGAGAGCTGGGCCAAGGGCTCCTCGATCAAGCTGGTGAAGAACCCTGACTACTGGGGCGAGCCGGTCGCGCTGGAGCGCGCCGAGTTCCGCATCGTGCCGGACGCGGCAGCCGCGATCCCCGCGCTGCTTTCGGGCGACGTCCACGCCTTCTCCAACATGCCGGCGGGCGACGCGCTGCCGCAGATCCAGGGCGACCCGCGCTTCAAGGTCGTCATCGGCTCGACCGAGGGCGAGACGGTGCTTTCGACCAACAACAAGAAGGAGCCGTTCGACAAGCTCCAGGTGCGCCAGGCCATTGCGCATGCGCTCAACCGCGACGAGATCATCGCCGGCGCCTCGGCCGGGCTCGGCGTGCCGATCGGCTCGCACTTCGCGCCGCACCATCCCGCCTATGTCGACCTGACCGGCACCTACCCCTACGATCCGAACCGGGCCAAGGAGCTTCTGGCCGAGGCCGGGCTGCCGGACGGCTTCTCCGCCACGCTCAAGCTGCCGCCCCCGCCCTACGCCCGCCAGGGCGGCGAGATCATCGCCTCGCAGCTTCGTCAGGTCGGCATCAACCTCGAGATCATCCCGCTCGAATGGGCCGACTGGCTGGAGCAGGTGTTCAAGGGCAAGGACTATGATCTGTCCATCGTCAGCCATGTCGAGCCGATGGACATCGGCATCTACGCCCGGCCCGACTACTACTTCCAGTACCAGAACCCCGAGTTCAACGCGGTGATGGAGGAGCTGGAGGTGACGGCCGACGAGGCCACGCGCAACGAGCTTTACGGCAAGGCGCAGCGCATCCTCGCCGAGGACGCCGCCGTCGGCTTCCTGTTCCAGATGCCCAAGGTCGGCGTGTGGGACGCCAGGCTCGAAGGCATGTGGGAGAACTGGCCGCTCTCCGTCGCCGACCTGACCAAGGTCCACTGGACCGAATAGTCCGGCCTTTCGCACGCGCCTCCCCTGCGCCCGGCGCGCGGGGGAGGCATTTTCCTTCCGCGGCACCCTTTCGGCTTCATGATCGCATTTCTGGCAAAACGCATCGGCATTGGCGCGATCACGCTGATCGTGGCCTCGATCGTGGTGTTCGCCGTGCTGGAGATCCTGCCCGGCGACCCGGCGCTGCTGATGCTGGGCATGAACGCCACGCCCGAGGCGCTCGCGGCCATGCGCGAGCAGATGGGCCTGAACGAGCCGGTGCCGGTGCGCTATCTCGGCTGGATCGCCGGCCTCCTCGCCGGCGACTTCGGCCGCTCCTTCACCTATTCCTCGCCGGTGATCGACCTGATCCTCGAACGGGTCGTCGTGTCGCTGCCGCTCGCGCTCATCGCGCTGACGCTGTCGACGGCGATCGCCATTCCGGTCGGCATCTTCTCGGCCGCAAGGCGCGGTCGCGCCGGCGACACGGTGTCGATGGGCGTCGCCCAGCTCGGCGTCGCCGTGCCGAACTTCTGGTTCGCGCTGCTTCTGGTCTACGTCTTCGCCGTGTGGCTCAGGCTGCTGCCGGCCGGCGGCTTCCCCGGCTGGGGCGCCGGCGTCTGGCCGGGCCTCAAGGCGCTGATCCTGCCGGCCGTGGCGCTCGCCCTGCCGCAGGCGGCGATCCTCGCGCGCGTCACCCGCTCGGCGATGCTCGAGGTGCTGGGCGAGGACTATATCCGCACCGCCCGCGCCAAGGGCATGCCGCGGCGCTACGTGCTGTGGCGCCACGCGCTCAGGAACGCCATGATCCCGGTCTTGACCATCATGGGCCTGCAATTCTCCTTCCTGCTGGCCGGCACCATCATCATCGAGAACGTGTTCTACCTGCCCGGCCTCGGCCGCCTCGTCTTCCAGGCGATCACCCAGCGCGACCTGATCGTGGTCGAGGGCGTGGTCATGCTGCTGGTGGCGAGCGTGGTCGTCGTCAACCTGATCGTCGACATCCTCTACGCCGTCGTCGATCCGCGCCTGAGGATCAGGGCATGAGGGTGCGGGCATGAGCGAGGTTCCCGTCCCCCACGAGGCCCCGCCCCCGGCGAGCCTCCTGCGGCAGGCCTTCGCCAACCGCTCCTTCCTCACCGGCTTCGTCATCACGGCGCTGATCGCGGCGATGGCGCTTGCCTCCTTCGTGTGGACGCCGTTCGACATCACCCATCTCATCGTCGCCGACCGCATGAAGGCGCCCTCGTGGCAGCATCCGTTCGGCACCGACCATTTCGGCCGCGACATCCTGTCGATGATCATGATCGGCTCGCGCAACTCGATCGCCGTCGCCGTGGTCGCGGTCGGCATCGGCATGGCCGTCGGCGTGCCGCTCGGCTGCTGGGCGGCCGCGCGCGGCGGCTGGGTCGACGAGGCGCTGATGCGCTTCAACGACGTGGTCTTCGCCTTTCCGGCCCTGCTCTCGGCGGTGATGATCACCGCGATCTTCGGCCCCGGCGCCGTCAACGCCATCGTCGCCATCGGCATCTTCAACGTGCCGGTCTTCGCCCGCGTGGCGCGCGCCGGCGCGCTGTCGCTATGGCCGCGCGAATATGTGCTGGCCGCGCGCGCCGCCGGCAAGGGCAAGGTGCTGATCACGCTCGAGCACATATTGCCCAACATCGCCTCGATGCTTCTGGTGCAGGGCACGATCCAGTTCGCGCTCGGCATCCTCGCCGAAGCCGGCCTGTCCTATCTCGGCCTCGGCGCGCAGCCGCCGATGCCGTCCTGGGGGCGCATGCTGTTCGACGCCCAGACGCGCATGATGGTCGCGCCCTACCAGGCGATCTTCCCCGGGCTCGCCATCGTCGTCACCGTGCTGGGCTTGAACCTGCTCGGCGACGGCCTGCGCGACGTGCTCGACCCCAGGCTGAGGCGCGAGCGATGAGCCTTCTGGAGATCGAGAAGCTGACCGTCTCGATCGGCAGGACGCCGATCTTGAAGGGCGTGGACCTTTCCATCGAGGAAGGCGAGGTGCTGGGGCTGGTCGGCGAATCCGGCTCCGGCAAGTCGATGACGGCACTGACGGTGATGCGGCTTTTGCCGCATGCGATGCGGGCCGCCGGCCGCGTCACCTTCGACGGCATCGACATCCTCGCAGCGCCCGAAGCGGCGATGAACCGGCTGCGCGGCGACGACATCGGCATGGTGTTCCAGGAGCCGATGACGGCGCTCAACCCGGTCAAGACCATCGGCGAGCAGGTGGCCGAGGGCATACGCTGGCACACCGGCGCCTCCCGCGCCGAGGCCGAGGAGACGGCACGGAAAATCCTCGACCGTGTCGGCCTGCCGGCGCAAAAGTTCCCGCTGTCGCGCTTTCCGCACGAGCTTTCCGGCGGCCAGCGCCAGCGCGTCGTCATCGCCATCGCCTGCGCGCTGAAACCGAAATTGCTGATCGCCGACGAGCCGACCACGGCGCTCGACGTGGTGTTGCAGGCGCAGATCCTCGACCTTCTGCGCGACCTCGTCGACGAGCGCAGGATGGGCCTGCTGCTCATCTCGCACGACCTGGCCGTGGTCGCCGACATGGCCGACCGCATCACCGTGATGCGCCATGGCGAGGTGATGGAGACGGGCGAGACCGGCCGCACGCTGACCGAGCAGGCCCACCCCTACACCCGCCAGCTCGCCCGCGCCTCCACCCACGTGCCGGCGCGCGCCGGCCCGCCCGCGCCCGAGACCGGCAAGACGCCTCTCCTGGAGGTCGCGTCGGTGGTCAAGGACTATGCCGGCCGCCGCGCCTCGCTGTTCGCCAGGCCCGCGCCGTTCCGGGCGGTGGACGACGTGTCGTTCGCGCTCGGCGAGGGCCAGTCGGTGGCGCTCGTCGGCCGCTCCGGCTGCGGCAAGTCCACGCTCGCGCGCATGATCCTCGCGCTCGACCGGCCGACCGGCGGCGCGATCCGGCTCGACGGGATCGAGGTGAACGCGCTCGCCGAGGCGGCGCTGAAGCCGTCGCGGCGCAAGATGCAGGTCGTGTTCCAGGACCCCTACGGTTCGTTCGACCCGCGCCACAAGGTCGAGCGGCTGGTGGCCGAGCCGCTGCATCTGATGGAGAAGCAGCCCTCCGCCGCCGAGCGCCGCGACATGGTGGCCGCCGCGCTCGCCGAGGTCGGGCTGGCGCCGAAGGACATGGACAAGTACCCGCACGAGTTCTCCGGCGGCCAGCGCCAGCGCATCTCGATCGCCCGCGCCATCATCACCCGGCCGAAGCTGGTGGTTGCCGACGAGCCGGTCTCGGCGCTCGACGTGTCGATCCGCGCCCAGATCCTCGACCTGTTCGCCGACCTCAACGGCCGCCTCGGCGTCGCCTATCTCTTCATCACCCATGACCTGACCGTGGCGCGCGCCATCACCGACCAGGTGATGGTCATGCACGATGGCCGCATCGTCGAGCGCGGCAGGACGGCCGAGGTGCTCGACAACCCGCAATCCGACGCCGCGAAGGCGCTGGTCGAGGCCGCGCCCGACCTTTCCCGCGCGCTCGCCAGACGACTGGCGGGGCGGGAATAGGCCATGCTGGTCGAGCTCGCGCCGGAGGTCCTGCTGCTTCTCGCCGTGGCCGGCTTCGTCGCCGGCTTCATCGATTCGATCGCCGGCGGCGGCGGGCTGATCACGGTTCCCGCCCTGCTGCTCGCCGGCCTGTCGCCGGTCGAGGCGCTCGGCACCAACAAGCTGCAAAGCGTGTTCGGCTCGGGCTCGGCCACCTATGCCTACGGCGCGGCCGGGCTGGTGGACGTGAAGCGCCAGTTGCCGTCGGCCGCGCTCGCCTTCCTCGGCTCCATCGCCGGCGCGGTGCTCGCCACCATCCTGCCCGGCGACTGGCTGCGCGCCGTGCTGCCGGCGATGCTGGTCGTCATCGCGCTTTATTTCGCCTTCAAGCCCGACATGAGCGACGTCGACCGCGCCCAGCGCATCTCGCCCTTCCTGTTCGGCGTCACCATCGTGCCGCTGATCGGCTTCTACGACGGGCTGTTCGGCCCCGGCACGGGCTCGTTCTTCATGCTCGCCTTCGTCGCGCTCGCGGGCTACGGCGTGCTGAAGGCCACCGCCCACACCAAGCTGCTCAACTTCGCCTCCAATGTCGGCAGCCTGCTGTTCTTCTCCGCCGCCGGCGTCGTGGTGTGGAAGGTGGGGCTGGTGATGGGGGCGGCGCAGTTCCTCGGCGCGCGGCTCGGCGCGCGGCTGGCGATGAAGAACGGCGCGCGCCTCATCAAGCCGCTGCTGGTGGCGACCTGCGTCGTGCTGGCGATCCGGCTGCTGATCGACTGAGGCGGCGGCCCGCGCCGCGCCGTTGTCCAGATCGCGCACTCCCGTTGTCGCAACCATGCACAACCCCTGTGCAGGCCGCCTTGTTGCGCGCACGATGCAAAGGAATAGACTGGCGCGCCACACAGACACGACATTCCGTCACGGACATCGGGGAGGATGCCATGGACGCCGCGACCCCTGCCGCCGCGCAGTTCGAGCTGAACGAGGACCAGCGCGCCATCCAGGAGATGACGGCCGCCTTCGCCGCCGAGAAGGTCGCGCCCTACGCGCTCGAATGGGACCGCGAGCGCCACTTCCCCTCCGACGTGATCCGCGAGACCGGCGCGCTCGGCTTCGGCGGCATCTACATCCGCGACGACGTCGGCGGCTCCGGCCTCGGCCGGCTCGACGCGGTGCTGATCTTCGAGGCGCTGGCGGCCGCCTGCCCCGCCTTCTCGTCGATGATCTCGATCCACAACATGGCGGCGTGGATGATCGACACCTTCGGCTCGGACGAGCAGCGCCGGCGTTTCCTGCCGACGATGACGTCGATGGAATGGCTGGCGAGCTACTGCCTGACCGAGCCCGGCTCCGGCTCCGACGCCGCCGCGCTGAAGACGCGGGCGGCGCGTTCGGGCGGCAACGGCAGCGACTACGTGCTCAACGGCACCAAGCAGTTCATCTCCGGCGCCGGCGATTCCGACATCTACGTCGTCATGGCCCGCACCGGCGAGGACGGGCCGAAGGGCGTGTCGACCTTCGTCGTGCCCGGGGACGCGCCCGGCCTCAAGTTCGGCCCCGCCGAGAACAAGATGGGCTGGCACATGCAGCCGACCCGGCAGGTGATCTTCGAGGACTGCAAGGTGCCGGCGGAGAACCTGCTTTCGGGCGAAGGCGCGGGCTTCCGCATCGCCATGGCCGGGCTCGACGGCGGCCGCCTCAACATCGCCGCCTGCTCGCTCGGCGGCGCGCAGGCCGCGCTCGACAAGGCGCTGGCCTATGCGGGCGAGCGCGTCGCCTTCGGCAGGACGATCAACCAGTTCCAGGCGCTCCAGTTCAAGCTTGCCGACATGGAGATCGAGCTCCAGGCCTCGCGCGTGATGCTCTATGCCGCGGCGTCCAGGCTCGACCGCAAGACGCACGACGCCGGCAAGTGGTCGGCGATGGCCAAGCGCTTCGTCACCGACACCTGCTTCGACATCGCCAACGAGGCGCTGCAGATCCACGGCGGCTACGGCTACCTGCACGAATACGGCGTCGAGAAGCTGGTGCGGGATCTCCGCGTCCATCAGATCCTCGAAGGCACCAACGAGATCATGCGCATGATCGTGGCGCGGCATCTGATCGGAAGGTGAAGGGGAGTGAGTAGGGAATAGCGAGTAGTGAGTAGGAAATTTCCCTCGTCACTACTCGCTATTCCCTACTCACTCTTTCTCTGGAGGACACCATGACCACCATCGCATTCATCGGCCTCGGCAACATGGGCAACCCCATGGCCGCCAACCTGGTCAAGGCCGGGCACACGGTGCTGGGCTTCGACCTCATGCCGCAGAACCTGGAGACGGCGAAGGCCAACGGCGTCGCCGTCGCCGCCAGCGCCGCCGAGGCGGTGAAGGGCGCCGACGCCGTCGTCACCATGCTGCCGGCGGGCAAGCACGTGCTTGCCGTCTATGCCGACATCGTGCCGGCGGCGCGCAAGGGGACGCTGTTCATCGACTCCTCGACCATCGACGTCGAATCGGCGCGCAAGGCCCATGCCGTCGCGGCCGGGGCCGGCATGCTCTCGGTCGACGCCCCCGTTTCGGGCGGCGTCGGCGGCGCGGCCGCCGGCACGCTCACCTTCATGGCCGGCGGCTCGACAGACGCCTTCGCCAGGGCCGAGCCGCTGCTCCAGCCCATGGCCGGCAAGATCGTCCATTGCGGCGAGGCCGGCGCGGGCCAGGCGGCCAAGATCTGCAACAACATGATCCTCGGCATCTCGATGATCGGCGTCAGCGAGGCCTTCGTGCTGGCCGAGAAGCTCGGCCTGTCGCATCAGGCGCTGTTCGACGTCGCCTCGACCTCCTCGGGCCAGTGCTGGTCGCTGACCACCTATTGCCCGGTGCCCGGCCCGGTGCCCACCTCCCCCGCCAATCGCGACTACCAGCCCGGCTTCGCCGCCTCGCTCATGCTGAAGGACCTGAAGCTGGCGCAGGAGGCGGCGCAGGGCGCGGGCGCGGTCACGCCGCTCGGCGCCGAGGCCGCCCAGCTCTACGCCCTGTTCGAGGCCGCCGGCCATGGCGGCGCCGACTTTTCCGGCATCGTGCGCTTCCTGCGCGGCAAGGCCTGACGGACGGGCGCGGCGGGCCGGTGTGGGGGGCCGGTGCGGCAGGCTGTCGCAGTCTGCCGGAACCGGCGGCCGCCGCCACAAAAAAACGCCGATTCAGAATTGCTTAAGCTCTCGATAACCGCCCGGTAACGATGTCCCTGTAGAACGGATCGCGAGGCGGCAAACGCAGCCGCCCCACCGCTCCGGATCAGGTCTCGCGTACCGGAGCCGTCAGTTTCGCAAGCGTATCGAGTAGCCGCGAAACGCCATGCGTATCTATGGCAAGACCGCGCCTCTCCCCGCCCGGAGAGCGCGGATCTTGCTGTTTTTCCGTCTCTACAGCATCGGACCGAAAAGTGTATGCGCTTTTCGGATAAATCCGATGCGCAAACAAAAGGATAGAGCAACATTACGCATCCGTCAGGATGCACGTTGCTCTATTTGCCGCGCTTCAGCCGCTTGTAGTTGCGCTTGACGCGCCGGCCCGCCGGCTTGAGCGCGGCATGGAACGCGCGCTCGAGCGCGACGCCGTTGAGGAGCGAGGGCGTCGCGCCGCTGGCGAGCTCGAGCCAGAAGACCGAAGCCGAGCGCGCCAGCGAGAGCTGCGCCGCGACCATGCCCTCGGTGGCGGCGCGGGTCGTTTCCAGCCGCCACGGATCGAGCCCGCCGGCCTCGGCGGCGAGCAGCGGCGCGCGCAGCGCCATCACCGCCGGCGCCAGCATCAGGCTGCCGGCAAGCGCGCCGGCCGCGCGGTCGGAGCGGCGGGGTCCCTGCTTCATCGCCCGGCTCAGCGCGGCTTGAACTTGACGTCGACCGGCGGCCTGAGGCCGTTCGACAGCCGGTTGGTCTCGTTGGCCATGCCGACGACGGCGAGCAGCTCCATGAGCTGGGCGTCCGTCATGCCCTTGGCGCGGGCGGAGGCCGTGTGCGAGTAGGTGCAATACTCGCAGCCATTGGTCGCGGAGACCGCGATGTAGATCATCTCCTTGACGAGGGGGTCGAGTTCCCCCGGCCCCATCACCCGCTTCAGGTCCTGCCAGGTGCGCCTGAGAAGGTCGGGGTCGTGGGCCAGCACCTTCCAGAAATTGTTGACCCAGTCGATGCCGCGCGTCTCCATGATGTCGTCATAGATGGCGCGGACCTCGTCCGGGGCCTCCTCGTATTCGATCAGTGCGACCACCGGCTTCTCGGACATCGTCTATTTCCTCAGATCGGCCTCGGCGAGGTCGAGCGCCCTGCCGATGCGCTCCACCGCCATGTCGATGGTCTCGCGCGTCCAGATCAGCGGCGGCGACAGGATCATGGTGTCGCCGGTGGCGCGCAGCATCATGCCGCCGGCGATGGCATGGTCGCGCACCGCGACGGCGGCCGCGCCCTCGCCGGGGAACCGTTCGCGCGTCTGCTTGTCCTTGACGATCTCGATCGCCCCCATCAGGCCGATGGCGCGCACCTCGCCGACGATGCCGTGGCCGGCGATGCGCCCGCTCAGCGCCTCCAGGAAATAGGGGCCGGTGTCGTCGCGCACGCGCTCGATCAGCCCCTCGCGCTCGATGATCTCCAGATTGGCGAGCGCCACGGCGCAGGCCACCGGATGGCCGGAATAGGTGTAGCCGTGATAGAACTCGCCGCCCTTGTCCACCAGCGCCGCCGCGATGCGGTCGCCGACGAGCAGCGCCGAAAGCGGCTGGTAGCCCGAGGTCAGTGCCTTGGCGGTGGTGATGGTGTCGGGCTCGATGCCCATCGACTGGGCCGCGAACCACGCGCCGGTGCGGCCGTAGCCGGTGATGACCTCGTCGAGCATGACGAGCACGTCGTATTTCTTGCAGATGCGGTTGATCTCGGGCCAGTAGCTCGCCGGCGGGATCTTGACGCCGCCCGCCCCCATCACCGGCTCGCCGATGAAGGCCGCCACCTTGTCCGGCCCGGCCTCGAGGATCGCGTCCTCGACCGCCCTCGCCGCGCGCAGGCCGAATTCGTGGTCGCTCTCGCCCGGCAGCGCCAGCTCGTAGGCATAGGGCATCATGACGTGGACGATGCCGGGCACGGCGCCGCCGAGCTGGGCGTGCATGGCCGCCATGCCGCCGAGCGACGTGCCGGCCACGGACGAGCCATGATAGGCGTTCTTGCGCGAGATGATCAGGTTCTTTTCCGGCCTGCCCTCCAGCGCCCAGTAGTGGCGCACGAGCCTGAGCGCCGTGTCGTTGGCCTCGGAGCCCGACGAGCCGTAGAACACCTGGTTGAAGCCGGCCGGCGCGATCTCGGCCAACCTCCTGGCCAGCAGCACCGGCGTCGGTGTCGCGCAGCGGAAGAAGGAGTTGTAGTAGGGCAGCTCCTTCATCTGCGCATAGGCGGCCTCGGCCAGCTCGTCGCGGCCGTAGCCGACATTGACGCACCACAGGCCGGCCATGCCGTCGAGAATCTCGTTGCCTTCCGAATCGTAGATGAACGGCCCCTGCGCGCGGGTGATGATGCGGCTGCCGGCGGCGCGCAGGTCCTTGTGGTCGGTGAAGGGATGCAGGTAATGCGCCGCGTCGATCTCCTGAAGCTGCTTCAGGGAAAAATTCTGGTAGGTCATGACGATAGGAACTCCCGTTGAATCGATCCGGCAGGATTTGCCGGGGCGGATTCAGGCCGGAAGATGGGGCGAGTAGCCGATGCGGGCGCACAGAAGCAGCAGCTCCGCGTGCCGCGTCCGCGGCGAAGGCGTAACCGATACTCCATCCAGAACGAGCTGACTTCTCTCAAGAGCCATGGATGGACCATAGCGCGGCTTCCAGCGACTGAACAAGTGTGCGTGAGCGGAAGGAACACGAAACGCCGGCGGCCGTTTCCATATCCGGTCGAGCAAGACCCTCGCCAACATCCTCGACCGCGCTCCGGAGGAGGAGCAACTTCGATGAAAATCGCTGTTACTGCACTGACGACCCTGTTTCTGGGCATGGCAGGGGCTTACGCCGCGGAACCGGCGCAGACCGCGACGATCGGCGGCCAGACGGTCTATACCGATGCCCGGGGCATGACGCTCTACACCTTCGACAGGGACGAGGCCGGCAAGTCCAACTGCGACGGCGACTGCGCAACCAGATGGCCGCCCTTCGCGGCCGAAGCCGGAGCGACCCCCGAAGGAGACTGGACCGTGATAACGCGCAGCGACGGGACCATGATGTGGGCCTACAAGGGCAAGCCGCTCTACACCTACGCGGGCGACGCGAAGGCCGGCGACGCGACGGGCGACGGCGTCGGCGGCGTCTGGCATCTCGCCACGGTCGAATAGGCCACGGGACGGATGCGGCGGCGAGGCGCTGCCGCACCCGCCCGCCACCACCGCCGCCCCGGGCGGCGCTCCGCGGCAAAATCCCCGCCGATCGTCAGCGCGGCCGTTGATTTGATATAATGATTTCTTTATATGCTTATTTCATTCATTGTTTTCCGGGCCCCTAGTCATGACCAATCCGATCGACGCGCTGCTCGCCGAGAAGGGCGTTCTCCTGGCCGACGGCGCGACCGGCACCAACCTCTTCGCCATGGGGCTCGAGGCGGGCGAGGCCCCGGAACTGTGGAACGAGGCCCACCCCGACCGGGTGGCGGCGCTGCATCAGGGCTTCGTCGACGCCGGGGCCGACATCATCCTGACCAACTCCTTCGGCGGCACCCGCCACCGCCTCAAGCTGCACCACGCGCAGGACAGGGTGCGCGAGCTGAACCGCAAGGCGGCCGAGATCGCGCGCGCCGTGGCCGACAAGGCCGGACGCAGGGTCATCGTCGCCGGCTCGGTCGGCCCGACGGGCGAGCTGTTGCAGCCGCTGGGCAGCCTGACCTACGAGCAGGCGGTGGACGCCTTCGCCGAGCAGATCGAGGGGCTGAAGGAAGGCGGCGCCGAGGTCGCCTGGATCGAGACCATGTCGGCGCCGGGCGAGATCAGGGCGGCGGCCGAGGCCGCGATCCGCGTCGGCCTGCCCTACACCTATACCGGCTCGTTCGACACGGCCGGCCGCACCATGATGGGCCTCGCGCCGAAGGACATCCACGGCGTCATCGACGGGCTGGCCGATGCGCCGGCCGCGGTGGGGGCGAATTGCGGCGTCGGCGCCTCCGACACGCTCGCCGCCCTTCTCGACATGAGCGGCGCCAGGCCCGAGGCCACCATCATCGTCAAGGGCAATTGCGGCATCCCGGAATTTCGCGGCACGGAAATCCACTATTCCGGCACGCCCGAGCTGATGGCCGACTATGCGCGGCTGGCCATCGACGGCGGCGCCAGGATCGTCGGCGGCTGCTGCGGCACCTCCTTCGCGCACCTGAAGGCCATGCGCGACGCACTCGACGCCCACCGCAAGGCGCAGCGCCCGACCGTGGAGGAAATCGTCTCGCGCATCGGCCCGTTGCGCAACAAGCAGGCGGCCGAAAGCGGCGGCGAAGGAGCGAGGCGCGAGCGCAGGCGCTCAAGAGCGAGTAGCGAGTAGCGAGTAGCGAGTAGCGAGTAGCGAGTAGCGAGTAGTAAAAATACCGCGTTTCCGGCGCCAACCCTATTCGCTATTCCCTATTCGCTCAAAAATATTCGCTATTCGCTCAAAAAAAGGCCGGCAGGGACGATTGCCCCGCCGGCCTGCCTCACCCGCCCATGGGCAGTCGGCGCCGTTCACACGATCCCATCCGGCGCCGGGCTGCCCGTCTTGCCGCCTACCGCTTTCCCTGAAGCGCTGAGGCCAATCGCACGAGGGAAAGGAATTCGGCGCGATACCCGAAGGGGTCGGCGCCGCGTGCGGCGGCGGCAATCTCCATGATCCTGTCGTATCCGTAGCCGGCGAGCGCGTCCGTGCCGCGCAGCTTCTGGCCGAAGGCGGCGACGGCGACCGAGAAGCGCAGGTCCTCGCTCGCCCCGGCGAAGGAGGAAACGGCGTCGGCGTCGGTCACCGGCGTCTCGATCAGCCTGCTCGTCTGCTCACCCGGCGCCTTGTAGCGGATCTTGACGAAGGCGTATTCGCCGGCGTTCGCCACGCCTTCGCCCTGGGCGGCCTCGCCATAGCGCAGCTCGTCGATCATCCGCGCCGGGCTGCCGACGGGCGTGATCTCGTAGATCGCCGTCACCGTATGGCCGGAGCCGATGTCGCCGGCATCGACGCGGTCGTTGTTGAAGTCCTCGCGGGCAAGCGCCCGGGTCTCGTAGCCGATCAGCCGGTACTCGGCGATGCGGGCCGGGTTGAACTCGACCTGTATCTTGACGTCCGAGGCGATGGTGAACAGCGCCGACGACGCCTCCTCGACCAGCACCTTCTCGGCTTCCGCCAGCGTGTCGATATAGGCGGCGACGCCGTTGCCGTTCTGGGCGATGGTCTGCATCATGGCGTCGTTCAGGTTGCCGCGGCCGAAGCCCAGCACCGAAAGGTAGACGCCGCCCTTGCGCTCGTCCTCGACAAGCCGCTTCAGCGCCTCGTCGCTCGCCTCGCCGACATTGAAGTCGCCGTCGGTGGCGAGCATAATGCGGTTGACGCCGCCTTCCACGAACGACTCCTGCGCCAGCCGGTAGGCTTCGCGGATGCCGGCTTCGCCCGCCGTGCGCCCGCCCGCCTCCAGCCGGTCGAGCGCGGCGAGGATCCTGCCCTTGTCGGAGACCTTCGTCGGCTCCAGCACCGTGCCGGCGCTGCCGGCATAGGCGACGATGGAGACGGTGTCGTCGGGGCCGAGCCTGTCGACCAGCAGCCGGAACGAGTTCTTCAGAAGCGGCAGCTTGTCGGCCGACTGCATCGAGCCGGAGGTGTCGACCAGGAAGACGAGGTTGGAGCGCGGCTTCTCGGCCGGCTTCACGTCGTAACCCTTGATGGCGACGTGCATCAGCCGCGTGTCGTCGTTCCACGGTGTCGGCGTCACGGTGACGGTGGCGTTGAACGGCACCTCCGCGCTCTGCGGCCCCGCCCAGTCGTAGGGGAAGTAGTTGATCATCTCCTCGACGCGCACGCTGTCGGGCTCGGGCAGGAAGCCCTCCTTCAGCGACCGGCGCGCGAAGGCGTAGGACGCCGTGTCGACGTCGATGGAGAAGGTCGAGACCGGGTTCTCCAGCGCCGAGCGCACCGGATTGGTGCCGAAGGACCGGAAGCGCTCGCGCTCCTCCTGCGTCGCGTGGGGCTCGGGTGCGACGCCGGCCGGCGCCGGCAGAGCCAGATGCTTGGAGGCGGCATGGCCGCCGACCTGCATGTCCCGCGTCGCGCGGTTGAGGATCGCCGGCGCAGCCGGCGCCGGTTGCTGCGCCACGAGCGCGTCGTCGATGCCGCGCCGGGCGACTTCCGCTTCCCGCGCCGTCTCGAGACGCGGGCGCTCGGGCGCCTTCGTCTCCGTAAGGCTGTCCTGCGGGGCGCCGCCGGGAGCGCCGGCAAGCCGCAGCTCCTCCATCACATGCCAGGCGACATAGCCGGCGACCGGCAACGCGACGAGGCCGGCGAGCGCCGGGGCGGCGACGAGTTTCTTCGACATCATTTCCCTCCAGAACCGGATCGTTCTGTCGGTGAGACGCGCGCCCTCGCCCGATCCTTGGGCCGCCGCGGCATTTTTTTCCGCCTCGTCATAGGCCGTCATCGCCGCCGCCAGCGCGCGCGCCTTCGCGGCCTCGCCGGGCGCGGGGGCCTTCGCGTCGCGCAGGATGTCGAGTTCGTCGAATTTCTCGTTCGCCATGGTCAGACTTCCCCGGCCGCCACGATCTGCCGCAGCCGTTTCTTCGCCTCGTGGACGTGCCACGAGACGGTGGCTTCCGAGCAGCCCATCAGCTCGGCTGCGTCGGCGTGGTTCATGCCCTCGCCATAGACGAGGGTGACGGCCTCGCGCTGCTTGGCGGGCAGCCGCCGCACCGCCGCCCACAGCGCCTCGGCCGGATCCTCGGGCTCGGCCTCGACGGCCGCATGGCCGTCGACCAGCGCCTGCGCGCCCCAGGCGTCGGCCTTGGCCGCCTCGCGGGCGGCGCGCCGGCCGGCATCGCGCGCGGCGTTGACGACGATGGCGTAGAGCCAGGTGGTGAAGGCCGCGCCGCCGCGATAGGAGCGGATGGCCCGGCCGAGCCGCGCGCACACCTCCTGCGCCAGATCCTCGGCATCGGCCCGATGGCCGGTCAGCCGCCAGGCGAGGCGGAAGATGAAGCCGTAATGCCGCTCGACGAGGGCGGAAAACGATTCCCGGTCGCCGCCCGCCGCGTTGCGGGCAAGCTCTGCATCGGGCGTTCGTTCCTCTGTCATCAGCGCCATCATCGACCGTTGGACGGTGCAATCTGGCCAATCCTTGGGTCGGCACAAGAAAAAACTTCGCCGCCCGCCGCCGCGCCCTTAACCCGGCGGCAACCACGCGCCCTAACCAAACGGTAGCGGCGGCGTGCTTTCCTTGGGGAAGCCGGGCACATCGACGGGACGGGGGACGAGACGCTGGACACGACCACGCTTTTTGCGGCCAACATGATCGTTCTGTGGGTGATGGCGCTCGCGCTCGCCGTGGCCGGCCGGGGGCGTCGCCAGGACGCCTACTGGGAATCGTGGGTGCTCGCCAATGTCGTGCTCGGCGTCGCGCTGGCCGTCTACACCTTCGACTGGCAGTTGTCGCCGCTGATGGCGGCGACGCTGCCCAACGGCCTGCTCATCCTCGGCTTCGCGCTGCGCTGGCGCGCCGCGCGCGAGTTCAGCGACCGGCCGGCGCCGGCGTGGCTGGTCTGGACGCCGCTGCTCGCCTTTCTCGTCGCCGTGGCGCCGTGGGCGTCCGTTTCCTACGCGCTTGCCTTCACCTTCGCCAACGCGCTGCTGGCCGCGCTCGCCGGCGCGACCGCCTGGGAGTTCTGGCGCGACCGCGGCGACGGCCTGCCCTCGCGCTATGCGCTGGTCGTCGCCTATGGCGCGATGGCGGCCTCCTTCGCCTGGCGCATCGCCCAGGGCCTGCTCGACACCGGCTCGATGTCCGGCCACCTGCCGCAGGACACCGCGCTTGCCGTACACCTGACCATCGGCGTCTTCCACACCGTGGCGAGCAGCGCCTTCGCCCTGTCGCTGGCCTATGAGCGCGGCAACGCCGCCCTGCGCCACGCCGCCAGCCACGACGCGCTGACCGGGCTGCTCAACCGCGGCGCGTTCGAGACGGCGCTGCGCGCTGCGCTCGCGGAGGCGCCGCGCCGGCCCTTCGCGCTGGCGCTGTTCGACATCGACCATTTCAAGCAGGTCAACGACCGTCACGGCCACGCCGTCGGCGACGAGGCGCTGCGCTCGTGCGCGCGGGTCTGCCGCGAGCAGGCGGGCAAGGCCGGCATCGCCGCGCGGGTCGGCGGCGAGGAGTTCGCCGTCATCCTCCACGACATCGACCGCGGCGGCGCCCACGAGGCGGTCGAGCGCATCCGCCGCGCCGTCGCGGCGACATCGGTGAAGGCGGGCAGCGAGCATTTGCGCGTCACCGTCAGCGGCGGCGTCTGCCACAGCGACGCCGCGCCGCGCGACTTCGACGCGCTGATGCGGCTGGCCGACGCCGGCCTCTACGAGGCCAAGAACAAGGGCCGCAACCGCATCGCCAGGATGGCCGCCTGACGCCGCGCCACCCGCCTCACAGGCCCGCGAAAGCCTTCTGGTGGAAGGCCTGAACCTCGGCCGGATAGCGCCATTGCGCCGCCTGCGGGCAGGCGTTGCGGGCAAGGCAGCCGCGCTGCCGGCACGCCGCGCCGGCCGGCCCGCGCACATGCGCCACGCAAGCCTCGCAGGCGAACCGCTCGCCGTCGAAGGCCGCGGCCGGACAGGCATTCAGGCAGGGTTTTCCGGCACATAGGTCGCAAAGGTGAATCGGGTCGCGAGCGACCTGATTCAGTTCGTGAAGGACGTGAATCGAAATTTCGGCATCGAGCAGCAACGCCCCGCGAAAGGCGTGCCACAGGCCGAAGCGCGGGTGCATGAGGATGCCGAGCGGCGAGGCCCGCAGCCCTTCCGCGCGCATCGCCCATTGCTGGAACGGCGCGAAGGGCCGGTCGTTCGGCATGACGACGCGCGCGCCGGCCGCTTCGGCGGCCTCGCCGATGACCGCGCGCGACCAGGTGTCGAGCGGGTGGGCGATGCCGGCGGGCTGCCGCGCCCGCCAGCGCGAGAACTGCCGCCAGTAGCCCGCCCCGCCATTGCCGACGAGCAGCACCGAACGCGCCGGCCGGCCGCAAGGCCCGGCGGGCCGGTCCTCGTCCGCGGCGAAGACGAAACCGCCGCGCAGGATCAGCCCGCTCGGCGCGAGCGCGGCGGCGGCGCGGTCGACGGGGTCAGCGCTCATCGGACGGCCGGATCGCGCTGCGCCAGACCTCGCGGTGGATAATTTCGGCCACTTTCGCCCGGCCCGAAACGGGCTCCCTTCACGTGAAGGCGTCGGGCATCGACGCCTTCCTGCGCGCCACGAAATCCCTCAGCCCCTCGGCGATGGCGGGGTCGAGCGCCGGCGCCTCGTAGCTTGCCAGCCAGCGCCGCGCCATCTCGTTGGCGCGCTGCGGCGCGGTCTTCTGCCCTTCCGCCTGCCATTGCTCGAACGAGTTGTTGTCGGCGATGGACGAACGGTAGAACGCGGTCTGGAAATTGGCCTGGGTGTGGGTGCAGCCGAGATAGTGGCTGCCGGGCCCCACCTCGCGGATGGCGTCCATCGCCTGCCCGTTCTCGGAGAGGTCGACGCCGGCGGCGAATTTCTGCGCCATGCCGAGCTGGTCGATGTCCATCATGAACTTCTCGTAGCAGGAGGCGAGCCCGCCTTCGAGCCAGCCGGCGGCGTGCAGCACGAAGTTGGTGCCGGCGAGCAGCGTCGAGTTCAGCGTGTTGGCGCTCTCGTACGCCGCCTGCGCGTCCGGCACCTTGGAGGCGCACAGCGCCCCGCCGGTGCGGAACGGCAAGCCGAGCCGGCGGGCGAGCTGCGCCGCGCCGTAGGAGACGAGCGACGGCTCCGGCGTCCCGAAGGTCGGCGCGCCCGACTGCATCGAGATCGAGGAGGCGAAGGTGCCGAACAGCACCGGCGCGCCGGGCCGGATCAGCTGGGTGAAGGCCGCGCCCGCCAGCACCTCGGCCAGCACCTGCGTCAGCGTGCCGGCGACCGTGACCGGGCTCATGGCGCCGGCCAGGATGAACGGTGTGATGATGGTGGCCTGGTTGGCCCGCGCATAGACCTTGGCCGCGCCCAGCATCGTCTCGTCGAACACCATCGGCGAGTTGGCGTTGATCAAGTTGATGACGACGGCGTTCTCGTCGACGAAGTCGTCGCCGAACAGGATGCGCGCCATCGCCACGGTGTCCTCGGCGCGCTCGGGCGCGGTGACGGAGCCCATGAACGGCTTGTCCGACAGCGTCATGTGCGCCAGCACCATGTCGAGATGGCGCTTGTTGACCGGCACGTCGACCGGCTCGCACAGCGTGCCGCCGGAATGGTGGATCGCCGGCGCCATGTAGCCGAGCTTCACGAAGTTGCGGAAATCCTCGATGGTGGCGTAGCGCCGCCTGCCGTCGAGGTCGCGCACGAAGGGCGGGCCGTAGACCGGCGCGAACACGGTGGCGTCGCCGCCGATCCGCACCGAGCGCGCCGGGTTCCTCGCGTGCTGGGTGAAGACGGCCGGCGCGGTCTTCAAAAGCGCCCGGCACAGCCCCCTGGGGAAATGCACGCGCTCGCCTTTCACCTCCGCGCCCGCTTGCCTCCACAGCGACAGCGCCTCGGCATCGTCGCGGAACTCGATGCCGATCTCCTCCAGAACCGTGTCGGCATTGGCCTCGATGAGGGCGAGCCCCTCCTCGGAAAGCACCTCGTAGAGCGGCACCTTGCGGGTGATGTAGGTGAGCTGGTCGCCGGGGCCGCCGCCCGCGCGCGCCGCGCGCCGCGCCGCCGCGCCGCCGCCGCGATCCCCTCGCCCGCGCCTGCCGCCGGCCGCGTCCCCGGCCGCAGAGGAAATGTCCGTCATCGCCGTGTTCCCATAGCTTGCGCGCCGCTCCCGCGGGACGGCGCCCCGGCAAATCGTAGCCGAGCCGCGTCGCGGAAGCGGCCCGCCAGCGCCAGCGCGTGTCGCAAAACAGACAGGAAAAAACCTTTCCCCGGCCGCCGTTGCGGCGGTCGCTTTATCCTTGCGTAACGTCGCAAATCGGCTATGGAGACCGGGCAGCGGTGGAATATGAATTGGCAAGGATTTGCCGGCACACTCGCGCGCGCACGCCATGCACGCTGCGGCCTCCTGGAGCCTGAAGATGTCCGACGACGAAATCATCCTTTCCGAGCTTTCCGACGACGAGCTCGTGCAGCAGATGCACGACGACCTCTATGACGGGCTGAAGGAGGAGATCGAGGAAGGCACCAACATCCTGCTCGGGCGCGGCTGGGCGCCCTACGACGTGCTGACCCAGGCGCTGGTCGAGGGCATGCGCATCGTCGGCGAGGATTTCCGCGACGGCATCCTGTTCGTGCCCGAGGTGCTGCTTTCGGCCAACGCGATGAAGGCCGGCATGGCCATCCTGCGCCCGCTTCTGGCCGAGACCGGCGCGCCCAAGCAGGGCAAGATGATCATCGGCACCGTCAAGGGCGACATCCACGACATCGGCAAGAACCTCGTCGGCATGATGATGGAGGGCGCGGGCTTCGACGTCATCGACCTCGGCATCAACAACCCGGTCGAGAGCTATCTCGCCGCGATCGAGGAGCACAAGCCCGACATCGTCGGCATGTCGGCGCTCTTGACCACGACCATGCCCTACATGAAGGTCGTCATCGACACGCTGAAGGAGAAGGGCATCCGCGACGACTACGTCGTGCTGGTCGGCGGCGCGCCGCTCAACGAGGAATTCGGCAAGGCCGTGGGCGCCGACGCCTATTGCCGCGACGCCGCCGTGGCGGTCGAGACCGCCAAGGAGTTCATGAAGCGCAAGCACAACGTCCACGCGGCCTGACAAGGGCGACACGCCGCGCGGACGCAGGCCGTCAGTACGCGGCGCGCTCGACCTTGCGGCCGGCATCCTGTGTCGCCTCGACGGCATTGGCGGTATCCTGACCCATGCCGCGTATGGTGTTGGCGCAGCCTGCCGCCATGCCGGCGACGAGGATGAGGGCAGCAAGCTTGATGGCCGATGACGTCATGATCGTTCTCCGCATTCCGCTCCGGGTTCAGGACGCGCCGCCGGCGCGCCGTATCGAGTGACGACCATGCAACGCCCGACGACGCAAAAGGTTCTCGTCATCGCCTGCGGCATGCTCGCGCGCGAGGTGCTGGCGGTGAAGGAGAGGCTGGGCCTGGCGCATCTCGACCTGACCTGCCTGCCGGCGGACCTGCATTTCCACCCCGACCGCATCCCCGCCGCCATCGATGCGGCCATCGGCCGGGCGCGGGCCGAAGGCTACGAGAACATCTTCATCGGCTATGCCGATTGCGGCACCGGCGGCCTGCTCGACAAGGTGCTGGAAAAGCACGGCGTCGCCCGCATGGCCGGCCCGCACTGCTTCGCCTTCTACCAGGGCGAGGCCGCCTTCGCGGCGGTCGCCGACGCCGACATCGCCTCGTTCTACATGACCGACTTCCTGTGCCGGCAGTTCGACGCCTTCTTCGTCAAGCCGCTCGGCCTCGACCGGCATCCCGAGCTGGCGAAGGACTTCTTCGGCAACTACGAGAAGGTCGTGTACCTCGCCCAGACCGAGGACCCGGCGCTGGAGGCGGTGGCCAGACGCGCCGCCGCCATGCTCGGCCTCGCCTACGAGAAGCGCCTCACCGGCTACGGCGACCTCGAACCGGCGCTGAAGCGGGCGGCAATGTCGCCCGAGCAATAGCGCGTCGCTTTTGAAGCTGCCGTCGTCGTGCGGCAGCAAGCGGGCGGCAAGCCTTCCGGCAATTCTCAACCAGATTGGAGACAAGGGATATGGCTGACCTGATCGTCGTCTACTGGCGCGACATCCCCGCGCAGGTGATCGTCAGGAAGGGCAGGCAGAGCGCCAAGCGCGAGCTGCCGCTGCGCTTCACCGAGGCGATCGACATGTGCGCCATGCGCACCGACGCCAGGGACACCGACTCCTACCTCGCCGACTGGCGCAAGGCCGATCCCGTGCCCGTCTCCGACGATCTGGAGGCCGAGGCCGACAGGGCTGCGGCCGCGCTCGACGCCGGATACGGCCGCGAGCGCCTGGTGGCCCTGGTCAAGGCCGGGGGCAAGGAGGCAGGCGGGAGACGCGATGGCTGACGCGAAGCCCACCGCCGCGCGGAAAGGGACGGCGACCGCCTACCGGCCGGCCGACGTGTCGCCGCAGCGGCGGGTGCAGCGGCGCCGGTCGCTGCGGGCATGGTCGGTGCGCCACGCGCGCGGCCTCGAATGGCTCTACGGCCGCTTCGCCAGCGTCTTCCTGGCGCTGCATCCGCTGTGGAAGGCGGTCGGCTACGCCCGGGCGGAAAAGCCGGTCCGCGTCGTCGAGCGGCAGGTGAAGGGCCTCCTGTTCGACTGCCGCATGTGCGGCCAGTGCATCCTGTCCTCGACTGGCATGTCGTGCCCGATGAACTGCCCCAAGCAGTTGCGCAACGGGCCTTGCGGCGGCGTGCGCGCCAACGGCCATTGCGAGGTCGAGCCGGACATGCCCTGCGTCTGGGTCAAGGCGTGGGAGGGCGCGCAGCGCATGAAGGGCGGCGAGGCCATCCTTGCCGTGCAGAAGCCGGTGGACCAGTCGCTGCGCGAGACCTCGGCATGGCTGCGCGTCACCGCGCAGGCCGCTACGGAGCGCGAGAAGGCCCGCGCCGGAGAGCAGGCCGGAGAGCAGGCATGATCCCGTCCCATCCACATCAGGGGCGCCCGCCGCATCCCGACGAGAACCCGGCCGGGCCGCACCTGCCGCTCGATCCCCTGCCCGGCCATTCCTCGCGCGGGCGGCTGGAGCGGGTGCTGCGGCGCGGCGAGTTCGCCGTCACCGCCGAGCTGAACCCGCCCGACAGCGCCGACCCCGAGGACGTCTACGAGCGGGCGAGGATCTTCGACGGCTGGGTCGACGGCATCAACGCCGTCGACGCCTCGGGCGCCAACTGCCACATGTCGTCGGTGGGCATCTGCGCGCTGCTGACGCGCATGGGCTACGCGCCGATCATGCAGATCTCCTGCCGCGACAGGAACCGCATCGCCATCCAGGGCGACGTGCTCGGCGCGGCGGCCATGGGGGTGATGAACATCTTGTGCCTGACCGGCGACGGCGTGCAGGCCGGCGACCAGCCCGGCGCCAAGCCGGTGTTCGACCTCGACTGCATGTCGCTGCTTCAGACCGTGCGCACCATGCGCGACGAGGCGAGGTTCCTGTCGGGCCGCAATCTGACGACGCCGCCCGCCGTCTTCCTCGGCGCGGCGATCAACCCGTTCGCGCCGCCCTACGACTTCCGGCCGCTCAGGCTCGCCAAGAAGATCGCCGCCGGCGCGCAGTTCGTGCAGAGCCAGTATTGCTTCGACGTCGCCATGTTCCGCGACTACATGGCCCGCGTGCGCGACCTCGGCCTGCACGAAAGCTGCTTCATCCTGTGCGGCGTCGGCCCGCTCGCCTCGGCGAGGACCGCGCGCTGGATGCGCTCCAACGTGCCGGGGGTGCATATTCCCGACGCGGTGGTCGCGCGGCTGGAGGGCGCCGCCGACCAGAAGCAGGAAGGCAAGCGGCTCTGCATCGACATCATCGACGAGGTCAAGGAGATCGAGGGCGTGGCCGGCATCCATGTCATGGCCTACCGGCAGGAGGAGTATGTCGCCGAGATCGTCCACGAATCGGGCGTGCTCAAGGGCCGCAGGCCGTGGCGGCGCGAGCCGCGGCCGGACGACGCGCTGGTGGCCGAGCGGCTGGACCACATCCTGCACGACGCGCCGGTGGAAAGCCCGCAGGAGATCGTGCGCGACGTGACGCAGTGAAGCCGGGGCGACGCGGCAGGCAGCCGCTTGAACGAGATGAAATAACGATATAAAGAACTCTTTATATCATTGAGGAGAGTTGCATGACCCGCACCATCGTCGCCTCCGCGACCCGGGAAATCGTCATCGGTTTCGACCAGCCCTTCTGCGTCATCGGCGAGCGCATCAACCCGACCGGGCGCAAGAAGCTCGCCGCCGAGATGATCGAGGGCAATTTCGAGACGGTGAGGAAGGACGCGCTGGAGCAGGCGGCGGCGGGCGCGACCATGCTCGACGTCAATGCCGGCGTCACGGCGGTGGACCCCAACGCCACCGAGCCCGGCCTGCTGGTGCAGACGCTTCAGATCGTGCAGGAGCTGGTCGACCTCCCGCTTTCCATCGACTCCTCCGTCACGGCGGCCATCGAGGCCGGGCTGAAGGTGGCGAAGGGCCGGCCGCTGGTCAATTCCGTCACCGGCGAGGAGGAGAAGCTCGAAGCCATCCTGCCGCTCGTTAAAAAGTACGATGTGCCGGTGGTGGCCATCTCCAACGACGAGACCGGCATCTCGATGGACCCCGACGTGCGCTTCGCGGTGGCGAGGAAGATCGTCGAGCGGGCGCAGGACTACGGCATCAAGCCGCAGGACGTGGTGGTCGACCCGCTGGTGATGCCGATCGGCGCGCTGGGCGACGCGGGCCTTCAGGTGTTCGCGCTGGTGCGCCGCCTGCGCGAGGAACTGAAGGTCAACACCACCTGCGGCCTGTCCAACATCTCCTTCGGCCTGCCGCACCGCCACGGCATCAATGCCGGCTTCATCCCGATGGTGATCGGCGCCGGCATGACGAGCGCGATCATGAATCCCTGCCGCCCGCAGGAGATGGAGGCCGTGCGCGCCGCCAACGTGCTGGCCGGCACCGACCGCGACTGCGCCGCCTGGATCAGGACGTACAAGGACTTCAAGCCCGGCGAACATGCCGCGCCGGCCGTGGTCGCGGCGGATGCGGGCGGCGGCGGCAGGCGGCGCGGCGGCCGCGAGGCGCGCCGGGCGGCGCTGGGCTAGCGGCGGAAAGAAGGCGGGCGCGGCGACGGCGATCCCGTCTCGCGCTTGCGGAGAGAAAAAGACCCATGAAGCCCCCCTCACCCGACCCGAAGGACCCGCTGGTCCTGTTCATGCCGTCCGGCAAGCGCGGGCGCTTTCCGGTCGGCACGAACGTGCTCGAGGCCGCGCGCCAGCTCGGCGTCTATGTCGAGAGCGTGTGCGGCGGGCGCGCCACCTGCGGCCGCTGCCAGGTCGAGGTGCAGGAAGGCAGCTTCGCCAAGCACGGCATCGTCTCCTCCTGCGACCACATCTCGGCCAAGGGGCCGAAGGAGGAGCGCTACGGCCAGGTGCGCGGCCTGCCCGAGGGCCGCCGCCTCTCCTGCTCGGCGACCGTGCAGGGCGACCTCGTCGTCGACGTGCCGCAGGACACCGTCATCAACGCGCAGGTGGTGCGCAAGGCGGCATCCGACCGCGTCATCGAGCGCAACCCGGCGGTGAGGCTGTGCTATGTCGAGGTCGACGAGCCCGACATGCACAAGCCGCTCGGCGATCTCGACCGGCTGAAGGCGGTGCTGGCGAGCGACTGGGGCGTGAAGGACGCGCTCGTGCCGCAGCGCCTGCTGCCGCAGGTGCAGAAGATCCTCCGCAAGGAGAGCTGGGGCGTCACCGTCGCCGTCCACCGCGACGAGGACGACGCGCGCCCCGAGATCCTCGCCATCTGGCCCGGCCTGCACAACGAGGCCTACGGGCTTGCCTGCGACATCGGCTCGACCACCATCGCGCTTCATCTGGTCTCGCTGCTGTCGGGCCGGGTCGTGGCGTCGGCCGGCACGTCGAACCCGCAGATCCGCTTCGGCGAGGATCTGATGAGCCGCGTCTCCTACGTGATGATGAACCCGGACGGGCGCGAGGCGATGACGGCGGCGGTGCGCGAGGCCGTCAACGGGTTGATCGACAAGGCCTGCGCCGAGGGCGGCGTGTCGCAGACCGACATTCTCGACGCCGTCTTCGTCGCCAACCCGATCATGCACCACCTCTTCCTCGGCATCGACCCGACCGAGCTCGGCCAGGCGCCGTTCGCGCTCGCGGTCTCCGGCGCGGTCCACGCCACGGCGGCGGAGCTGGGCCTCAAGGCCAACGAGGGCGCGCGCGTCTATCTCCTGCCCTGCATCGCCGGCCATGTCGGCGCCGACGCCGCCGCCGCCACGCTGTCGGAAGGCCCGCACCGGCAGGAGCGCATGATGCTGCTGGTCGACGTCGGCACCAATGCCGAGATCGTGCTCGGCAACCGCGAGCGCGTCGTCGCCGCCTCCTCGCCGACGGGGCCCGCCTTCGAGGGCGCGGAGATTTCGTCGGGCCAGCGCGCCGCCCCCGGCGCCATCGAGCGCGTCAGGATCGACGCGCAAACGCTGGAGCCGCGCTTCCGCATCATCGGCTCGGAGAAATGGTCGGATGAGGACGGCTTCGCGCAGGACGCGGCGCGCCTCGGCGTCACCGGCATCTGCGGCTCGGCGATCATCGAGGTGGTGGCCGAGATGTTCCTTGCCGGCATCATCTCCGAGGACGGCGTGGTCGACGGCGCGCTGGCGCAAAGAAGCGCCCGCATCGTCGCCAACGGCCGCACCTTCTCCTACCTGCTGCACGACGGCAGCCCGCGCATCGCCGTGACGCAGAACGACGTGCGCGCCATCCAGCTCGCCAAGGCCGCGCTCTATGCCGGCATAAGGCTGCTGATGGAAAAGCAGGGCGTGGCGCAGGTCGACACCATCCGCTTCGCCGGCGCCTTCGGCTCGTTCATCGACCCGAAATACGCCATGGTGCTGGGCCTGATCCCCGACTGCGACCTCGCCGAGGTCAAGGCCGTGGGCAACGCCGCCGGCACCGGCGCGACGATGGCGCTGCTCAACCGCGACCACCGCCGCGAGATCGAGGCGACGGTCAAGCGCATCGAGAAGATCGAGACCGCGCTGGAGCCGCATTTCCAGCAGCTTTTCGTCGACGCCATGGCGCTGCCGAACAAGGTCGACCCGTTCCCGAAGCTGGCCGGCGCGGTGAGGCTGCCGCCGCGCAAGGCGACGGCGGATGCGGCGGGCCCGGGCGAGGCAGGCCCCCGCCGCCGCTCGCGCGAGGAGCGCATGGCCCGGCGCGCACGGGGATAGTCCGGCTGTCCCACCGCGACCGCCACACGCCCGGGCGACCTTGTGCCGCCGGCCGGATACGGATGCCGGTCGAGGCGGAAGCCGGCCTTGACGCCGATCCGAAGGCCGAAGCGTCGCCGCTCGTCAAGCCGCCGGGATTCCTTGAGGATTTTGCGCCGCGGCTGCGATTCCGTTCCACAGCCGGCCGGGCGGCATCCCCCGTTCCCGAACCGCGCCGAACGGGTAAGATTTCCCCGAGCGGCAAAGCGGCCGGCGATTCGCCCTCGGGCGGACGGACGGGCGGTCGGCCTCGCGGCGCACGCCGGCGGCAATGGGGGAGCGAAATGCCGAGCCTGAAATATCACCTCGTCGCCTTCGTGCTGCGGCATACGCGCAAGAAGGCGTTCGCCAGCCCCGAAGGGTTGCACGCCCGCATCGCCAGCGTGCGCAAGCGGGAGGACCACCGCCCGCCGGCGAAGGTCGCAGCAAAGCTCGACATCGCGGAGCGCAAGGTGGCCGGCTTTCCCGTCTACGAGGCGAAGCCGAAAGGAAAGCGGACGGCGCGGCGCATCCTCTACATCCATGGCGGGGCGTTCTGCTTCGAGATGACGCCGCACCACTGGGCGCTGATCGCCGAGATGGCGGAAAGGCTGTCGGCGCACGTCACCGTGCCGATCTATCCGCTTGCGCCGGAGCACACGCTGCCGACGGTCGAGGCGATGATGCACGAGGTATATCGCGGGGTTCTGGGCGAAGGCGGCGAGGTCGCGATCATGGGCGACTCGGCCGGCGGCACGCTGGCGCTGGCGCTGACCATGGCGGCGGCGCGGGAGGGCTGGCCGCTCGCCTCGCGCCTTGTCCTCATCTCGCCCGGCATCGACATGACGCTCGCCAACCCGCAGGTGAGGGAGCGCGCCAGGCTCGACCCGTGGCTCGACATTCCCGGCGGCGTCGAGGCGATGCGGCTCTATGCCGGCGACGTCGCGCTGGACGACTGGCGCATCAGCCCGCTCTACGGCGACCTTTCGGTGCTGCCGCCGACGCTGGTGTTTTCCGGCACCCACGACATCCTCTATCCCGACACGGCGTTGTTCGCCGAAAGGGCGCGGGCCGCCGGCCGCGCCGTGGAGCTGGTCGACGGCGCGCGCATGTTCCACGTCTGGCCGCTGATCGACATGCCGGAGGCGAAGCCGGCGCGCGAGCGGATGGTGGCGTTCCTGTCGTGAGGGCGGAAGGGGCGCTCAGAAGCCGCCCGTCTCGCGGAACGCCTCGAAGGTTGCGCGGATGTGGTCGGCCGCCGCCAGCACCGGCGCCGAGGCGTCCGGCGCCACGATCATCGCCAGATTGTAGTTGGACAGCGTCGGCAGCCCCTCCTGCGGCCCGAGCGCGACGATGTCGTCGCCGATGAACGACTTCGGCAGCGGCGCGACCGCGAGGTCGGCGAGGATCGCCGCGCGCTGGCCGGCGGTATGGGCGCTCATATAGGCGACGCGGTAGTCGCGCCCCTCGCGGCCCAGCGCCTCCAGCGCGTCGGCCCGCCACACGCAGCCCTCCTCCCACAGCGAGACCGGAAGCGGCTCGCGCAGATAGGCGCAGCCGCCCTTGGCGCCCGCCCACACCACCGGCTCGGTGAGCAGGATCTCCGCGTCGGCCGGCACGTTGCGGCACACGGTGAAGAGCGTGAGGTCGAGCTGCCGCTCCGCCAGCCGGCGGCGCAGGTTCACGCTCATGTCGATGGTCACGTCGACGGCGATCGACGGGTGCGTCTGCGCGAAGCGCTTGAGCACGTTGGGCAGCACGCGCTCGCCATAGTCGTCGGGAGAGCCCAGCCGCACCACGCCGGCGATGTCGGGCACGATGAACTTCGACACCGCCTCGCGGTTGAGCGCCAGCATGCGCCGGGCATAGCCCATCAGCATCTCGCCGTCCTGCGTCAGCGACACCGAGCGCGCGTCGCGCGAGAAGACGGAAGCGCCGAGCGTCTCCTCAAGCTTCTTGATCTGCATCGACACCGCCGACGGCGTGCGGAACACCGCGCTTGCCGCCATGGTGAAGCTGCCGGTCTCGGCGATGGCCACGAAGGTGCGCAGCACGTCGAGGTCGAGCAGCGGCAGCGGATGGTTGAGCGGCGCGTTCATGATCGCCTCCAATCAAGTTTTCTGAATTAGTTCATCATTTCATTTCGTTTGATTGAACACGTGACCGTGTCATAGTCAAGCCAGAAAACGGCGGCGGCCTCGCCGCCACTGCCGAAGACAGCTCCCGAAGACAAGGAGACAGCCATGTCGATCCTGAACACGATCAGCCGCCTTGCCTCCGACTATCGCGCGCGCCGTCGTCGCCTCGCCACCTATCTCGAGATCTCGAACCTGCCGCGCGCCATACAGAAGGACATCGGCTGGCCCGACCCGCAGACCGAGCGGCGCGAGCCGCTGCGTCCGCGCCGCCGCTGAAAGGCGGCGGCGCCGGCCGCGGCATGTCGATTTCCTCCCGGCCATCCCGTTGACAAGGAAGCGATTTCCTGATGACGCTTTGCTGATCGCGACATCGGATGTCAGCGGGTCGCTTATCTCTGGGAGGAGGCAGGAGTGTCCCAAGGCAGCGCCATCAAGCGCTCGATCGTCTTCTTCCTGGTGCCGGACTTCACCATGATCGCCTTCGCGACGGCGCTGGAGCCGTTGCGCTCGGCGAACCGGATGCTGGGCTACCAGGGCTATCGCTGGCGGCTGGCGAGCATCGACGGCCGGCCGGTGCGCGCCTCCAACGGCGTCGAATGCGCCGTCGACACCTCGCTCGACGAGGAACGCCGCACGATGGCGGGCGCGGAGCGGCCGTCGATGGTCATCGTCTGCTCCGGGCTTGACGTCGAGAGCTACCACCAGAAGTCGGTCTTCGCCTTCCTGCGCGAGGTTCACAATCGCGGCGTCGCCGTCGGCGGCCTGTGCACGGGCGCGCATGTGCTGGCGCAGGCGGGGCTTTTGTCGGGCCGCCGCTGCGCCATCCACTGGGAGAACCTGCCCGGCTTCTCCGAGGCGTTCCCCAAGGCCAACGTCTATGCCGACCTGTTCGAGGTCGACGGCAACATCTACACCTGCGCCGGCGGCACCGCCGCGCTCGACATGATGCTGAAGCTGATCGGCGACGATTTCGGCGACGCCATCGTCAACCGTGTGTGCGAGCAGGTGCTGACCGACCGGGTGCGCAACCCCACCGACCGCCAGCGCCTGCCGCTGCGCGCGCGCTTGGGCGTGCAGAACTCCAAGGTGCTGACCATCATCGAGCTGATGGAGGCGAACCTTTCCGAGCCGCTGTCGCTGGTCGAGATCGCCGGCCATGTCGGCCTGTCGCGCCGGCAGATCGAGCGGCTGTTCCGCCAGGAGATGGGCCGCTCGCCGGCGCGCTACTATCTGGAGATCAGGCTCGACCGGGCGCGCCACCTCCTGATCCAATCGTCGCTGCCGGTGGTGGAGGTGGCGGTGGCCTGCGGCTTCGTCTCGGCCTCGCACTTCTCCAAGTGCTACCGCGAGCTCTACGCCCGCTCGCCGCAGCAGGAGCGCGGCGAGCGCAAGCCGCTGCTGGCTGCATAACCTTTACCTGTCGCTGTCCCACATCCACGAGCGGTTGAGCCACATCTTCTCGCCGATCAGGCAATCCGTGCCGCCGGGCTCCACGGAGGCGCGCACGACCGGCAGGCTCCGCGCCTTGCCGGCGCCGCCGCCGGCAAGCTCCAGCACCAGCTTGCGCCGCACGGCTTCGGGAAACTGGCTCCAGTCGTTGACCGGGACCATGAACGCGCCCGGCCCACCGATCACGCAGTCGCGGTAGTAGGCGTCGAGCTCGGCCAGGTCGAAGCGCCCGGCATAGCCGGCCCCCGTGGTCATCAGCGGCAGGCCGTTGACGGTGATGCCCCTGGCGACCAGCGCGTCGCGGGCCTCGGCCACCGGCGTGCCCTGGTTGTTGGGCCCGTCGCCGGAGACGTCGACCACGCGCCTCATGCCGCGATGGACGCTCTCGGCGAAGAGGTCGGCGGCGAATTGCAGCGCGCCGGAGATCGAGGTGCGGCGCGCGCTGTTCGACGGCGAAAGCGTCAGCTTCTCGGCCACGCGACGGGCGTCCCCGGCATTGGCGACGATCGTCCACGGCACGATGACGTGCTGCACGTCCGCCCCGGCCCATTCGACATAGGCGATGGCGATCTTGCCGTGGACGCCGCCCTCGATGGCGCGCACCACGTCGTGATGCGTCAGCGCCGCCGCGTAGCCGTCGCGCTGGATGGCGAGCTCGTCGGGAGACATGGACAGCGAGACGTCGACCGCCAGGATCAGCTCGACATCGACCGGCTCGGCCTGGGCGGAGCCGCAAAGAGCGCCCGCCACCGTCAGGAGCAGGCCCGCATGCAACGCAGGCCGGGGGCGCCGTGAGCGTGACATGGCCGAAGGATACGGCATCCCCCGCCGATGAAAAGGAAAAGGGCCGGCGGCGGCGGCCCTTTTCCCTTCACGTTTTTGCGACCTGTGCCCGCGCCTCAGCTTCGCGGCCTGAGGTTTTCCGGGTCGTAGAGCGCGCGATAGCCCACCGCCGCGACCTCGGCCGGGAAGGTTTCCCCGAAATATTCGACCGCAAGCCGCCGGCCTTCCTGGCAATGCGACCATGGCAGATAGGCGAGCGCGATGTTCTTTCCGATCGTGGGACCGTAGGCGACGGAGGTGGTGTAGGAGCGGCGGCCGAGTTCGTCGACCAGGGTCTCGCCCGTTTGCGGGTCGATCACCGGCATGGTCCCGACCGGATAGCGCACGACGCCCCTCGAATCGGTCGTGTCGGGCAGCACCAGCGTGCACAGCATGGCCGGCTGGTGCGGCCGCGCCCTGTATTCGAGGTGCCTCGCCTTGCCGCGGAAATCCGCGTCCTTGACCTTCGGCCGGGCAAGGTCGGCCTCGAACAGGTTGTATTCGGTCGTCAGGTCGGCGTTCTGGAGGCGCAGGCTCTTTTCCATGCGCCGCGAATTGGCGTAGGTCTCGACGCCGAAGGCCATGACGCCGGTGGCGCGCAGCCCATCCCACACGGCAAGCCCGTCCTCATAGGCCATGTGCAGCTCGAAGCCCTGCTCGCCAACATAGGAGATGCGGAAGGCGCTGACGTCGCGGCCGGCGATGCGCACCGGCCGGAAGGTGGCGAAGGCCAAGTTCGCCGGCAGGAGCGCATCCGGCTCCTCCACCGCCTTTTGCAGCGTTGCCCGCGCGTTCGGCCCCCAGATGCCGATGGTGACGACCTTCTCGGTCATGTCGGCGATGGTCACGTCGAAGCCTTCGTCCTCGGCCACGCGCCGCATGTAGGCAAGGTCGCGCGGGCCGGCGTCCGCGCCGTCGATGACGCGGCAGCGGTCCTCCATGCGCATGACCGTCAGGTCCGCGCGCACCATGCCCTCGTCGTCGAGGAAATGGGTGTAGATGCCCTTGCCGATATTGGCGTCGCCGCCGATCCTGGCCGCGCACAGCCATTCCATCAGCGCGACGTGGTCCGGTCCCTCAACGTCGTAGACGGCGAAGTGCGACAGGTTGACGATGCCGCAATCCTCGCTCATCGCCAGGTGCTCGGCGTTGGAGACGCGCCAGAAATGGCGGGCGTCCCACTCACTCTCGCGCACCGGCACGCGCTCGCCGTATTTCTCCAGGAGGTGCTCGTTGGCGGCATAGCCGTGGGCGCGCTCCCAGCCGCCCAGCTCCATGAAATGGCCGCCGAGCTCCTTCTCGCGCTCGTAAAAGGGCGAGCGGCGGACGCCGCGGCCGGTGGCATAGGGCTCGCGCGGGTGGACGGCCGGGTTGTAGACCTTGCAGGCCGCCTCGCCGCAGCGCCCCTCGACGAACGCCGCATCGAGCTGGTGGTCGTGGAAGCGCGAATAGTCGATGCGGGCGTGGTCGATCTGTGTGCGCCCGTCGGTCATCCAGTCGGCGACGAGCCTGGCCATGCCCGGCGCGTCCTTGACCCAGATGGCGACGGCGTACCACAGCCCGCGCACCTTGCGGCTTTCGCCGACGGAGGGGCCGCCGTCGGCCGTCACCTGCAACAATCCGTTGAACGAGCGGCGCTCGTCGTAACCCAGCTCGCCGAGGATCGGCGTCAGCTCGATGGCCCGCTCCAGCGGCCCGACGATCTGCTCCATGTCGAGGTCGCGCTGCGACGGCGACAGCCGCGCCTGGTCCTTCTCCAGAAGCTCGCGCGGGTGGACGAGTCGCGGCTCGGTCTCCTCGTAGTAGCCCCATTCGATCATCCCGCCCTCGGAGGTGACGGGGTCGCCGGTGTCGCGCATATAGGCCGAGTTGCCCTGGTCGCGCATCAGCGGAAAGCCGATCTCCTTGGCCGTCCCGGCGAACTGCGTATAGGGGCCGAAGAAGGTCAGCGGGTGGTCGATAGGCATGACCGGCAGGTCCTCGCCGGCCATCTCGGCGATGAGCCTGCCCCACAGGCCGGCGCAGACCACGACCCGGTCGGCCATGACGGTGCCGCGCCCGGTCACCACGCCCCGGATGCGCCCGTCCTCGATGACGAGCGACGTCGCGGCGGTGTTGGCGAACGCCCTGAGCCTGCCCGACGCCTCGGCCATGTCGACCAGCTTGCCCGCCACCGTCTGCGAGCGCGGCACGACGAGGCCGGCATCGGGGTCCCACAGCCCGCCCTGCACCATCGCCTCCTCGATCAGCGGGAATTTCTGCTTGATCCCGGCCGGGTCGATGAGGCGGGCGCGGGTGCCGAACGCCTTCGCCGAGGCCACCTTGCGCCTGATCTCGTCCATGCGGGCGTCGTCGCCCACACGCGCCACCTCCAGCCCGCCGACGCGGTCGTAGTGGCCGAGCCGGTCGTAGAAATCGATGGAGTAGAGCGTCGTCCAGCACGACAGGAAATCGTGGCTGGTGGTGTAGCAGAAGTCGGAGGCGTGCGCGGTCGAGCCGATGTCGGTGGGAATGCCGGACTTGTCGATGCCGACGATGTCGTCCCAGCCGCGCTCGATCAAATGATGGGCGAGCGACGCGCCGACGATGCCCCCCACGCCGACGATGACCACCTTCGCTCTTTCCGGGAACCCTGCCATTGCCTGAAGCCTCCGCCGTGACCGTGCCGGCCGACTATAGGGCCGCGCGGCGCGGGCATTGAAGCCTGTTTGCGACATTGCGACAACGCCGCGCGACGGCGTCGCCGCGGGAACGTGGTGGTGCCGGAACGACGGGATGAACATGAAAAGGCCGGGCGCGCGGCCCGGCCTTCGCGGATGGAGGAAATGCGGAAGGACTCAGAAGATCTTGCCGCGGCTCGCCTCGATCTCCAGCCGCTCGGTGCCGGTCAGCACCTCGCGGTCGCCGTTCGGCATGGTCACGAAGCAGCCCGTGGGGCAGATCTCGATGCTCTCTCCGGGGCCGATCGACAGCTCGACCTGCTGGCCGCCCTCGGTGACGATCAGCGTGTGGGCGGTGTCGTCGCGGTTGGTCACGGTGGCCGCGGCCGCGGCCGCCGGCGTGGCGACCGCAAGGGCCAGGGCCGCAGCGACCAGGAACTTGTCCATCGGCCGGTTCGTCCGCTCGTTCATGGGCTCGTCGGTGTCTCCACCGCCTCCGTTTCAGCGGGGCATCGCCCCTTTTCGGCCGTCTTATAGCCGTTCCAACCTGAACGCCAACTGAACGCGGATCAAGCCCCTTCGGCTTCCGCCCCGGTCGGCTCGGCCTGTCGCGCGGGCTTCGCGCCGCCGGCCTTCGCGCGCGGCGGCTTCTCCTCTTGCGCCGGCGCCGGCGCGGGCGTCGCCGGCAGCGCATCCTCGGGCGCGGCCCTGATCTGGAGCGTGCGCGACGACGACGGCAGCGAGATGCCCTCCTGCCTGAAGCGCTCGACGATGCGGAAGCGCAGCTCGTTGGTGAAGGCGAGCGTGCCGGTGATGTCCGGCACCACGGCGCGGACCACGAAATTGAGCGTGCCGTCGCCGAAGCCTGCGAAGTCCACCGAGGGCATCGGGTTCTTGAGGATGCCGGGCTGCTCGCCGACGACCTCGCTCAGCACGGCATGGACGTGGCGCGGGTCGTTGTCGTCGGCGACGTTGACGGGAACGTCGACGCGGCCGAGCTTGTTGCGCAGCGTCCAGTTGCCGACGGCGGCGTTGATCAGCTCCGAGTTGGGCAGGATGACAGTCTGGCGGCGGAAGGTCTCGATCTCGGTGGCGCGCACGGAAATCTTGCGCACGTTGCCTTCCACCGCGCCGGCCACGATCCAGTCGCCGACCTTGAACGGCCGCTCGGCCAGCAGGATCAGGCCGGAGACGAAGTTGTTGACGATGTTCTGGAGGCCGAAGCCGATGCCGAGCGACAGCGCGCCCGCCACCAGCGCCAGGTTGGACAGGTCGATGCCGGCGGCCGAGATGCCTACCAGCGCCGCGAGCGCCACCCCGGCATAGCCCACCGCCGTGCTGATCGAGTTGCGCACGCCCACGTCCACGCGCCCGCGCGCCATCACCTTGCCGTCGAGCCAGCGCTGGAAGCCGCGCGTGCCGAAATAGCCGATCAGGAAGACGAGGATGCCGCTCAATATGCCGATCAGCGAGATCGAGATCGAGCCGATCCTGACCTCGGTGGCGATGTTGTAGGCCCAGGCGCGGATGTCGCCCCACTGGAAGCCCCATTGCAGCAGGATCAGCGGGATGCCGACCGCCAGCACCAGCACGTTGATGACGATGGACAGCACCAGGCCGAGCTGGTCCTCGGTCGTCTCGTCGAGATGGAAGCGCGCGCTCAGCGCCCGCCCGAGGCTGGTGCGGCCGAACGCGCCCTCCTCCGAGATCGCGGTGGCCGACAGGTAGCCGATATACATCGTGGCCAGGATCGCGCCGGTGACGACGATCTGCTGCGAGATGAAGCGGGCAAGGCCGATATAGCCGAGAAGCGCGGCCAGGATGGTGCCGCCGCCGAGCAGGAAGGCGAGCAGGCGGAACAGCGGATGCCAGCGCCGCGGCCGGCCTGCCTCGTCGACATAGGGGCGCACGAGGCCGATGACGACGACCAGAAGCCCGACCAGCAGCGTGGCGAAGAAGCTCTTGGCCACCGTCAGCGACAGCGGCGAGCCCATCACCTCGTTGACCTTGCTGGCGAAGAAGTCGAGGCCGGTGACGAGCGCCGTCAGGCACGTCAGCCAGAACAGCGCCCGCGCCGCGCCCGTGTGTACCGGCACCAGCCGCCATTCGGGCATGCGCGGCGAGAACACCGCGCCCGACAGCCGGGAGACGAAGAAGACGATGGCGACGACGTTGAACAGCGACACCATCATCTCGCCGATGTCGCGGCGCAGCACGTTGTAGTAGCTGTAGAAGAACCAGGTCGAGGCCAGGAACACCACCAGCGCCGCCGAGGGCAGCAGCGTCGACCAGAACGCCACCGACAGCCGGTTGAGGTAGGACGGCTCCTTCTTCAGCGGGTCGGCGTGGAGCATGTCGCCGAACAGGCGCCGCCCGCCGATCAGAAGCACCCCGGCCGCGGCCAGCGCGAAGAAGGTGGCGAGCAGCACCGAGTGCAGCTTGTAGGAGAAGACGAAGCGCAGCCACGAGGAAAAGGCGTTGTAGACCTTGCCGGCCTCGACGGTGACGTCCTTCAGCACCTCGGGGCTGATGGCGACCGAGATGTCGTAGCGCCGCGACAGCGTGTTGGCGAACAGGTCGCGCCTGATCTGGACGATCTCCTCGACCAGCCGGGCGATGCGCAGCGAGATCGTCTCGGCCTCGCCGAGCAGGGCGTTGATCTCGGCCTTCTCCGCGATCAGGCTCTTGCGCTCCTCGGTCAGCGCCGGCGGCTCGGGCGGCTCGTCCTCGCCGCGCGCCGGGCCGATCTCGTCCAGCCGCTGGTTGATGACCGCGAGGCGCGGCCGGAACGCGACGCCGCTGGCGATGAGGTCGCGCGCCAGCCCTTCCAGCTCGACGCGGATCTCGACGAGGACCGCGTCGTCCTCGGCGTTGGCGCGCATGCGCGCCTCGAGCGCGCCGGTGCGCTCGCCGATGGCGGCGATCCTGTCGCGCTGCTCGTCGACGACCTCGGGCGACGGCGTCTTGACCGGGCCGAACGAGATGCCGCGGTCGCCGTCCTCGGCTTCCTGCGCGGCGAGCGTGGCGGGCGAAAGCGTGCCCGCGGCGAGCGCGAGGACAAGCAGGAGCCGCGAAAGGAGAAGGACCGGCAGCTTCATGCGCCTCGGCGTCGTTCGGTGTCAGGAAAGGCCATTGTTAGGCGAGCACAATGGCAGCGGCAAGGCCGCATCGGCCGGTCCCGCGGGCGCTCACCGCACGAAGGTGACGAACTCCTCCACCGGCACGCGCTCGCTGCGCAGCGCGTTCTCCGGCTTCGATTCGTCCTCGTGGCCCAGCGCCATGCCGCACACGACGATCTCCTCGTCGGGGATGCCGAGCAGCGGCCGGATCTGACGGTGATAGGGCGCGAACGCCGCCTGCGGGCAGGTGTGCAGGCCCCTGCCCCGCGCCGCGATCATCACGTTCTGCAGGAACATGCCGTGATCGACCCACGAGCCGATGTTGAGTCGCCGGTCGATGGTGAAGATCATGCCCACCGGCGCGTCGAAGAAGAGGAAGTTGCGGTCGTGCTGGGCGCGCATGCGCTCGACGTCGCGGCGGCCGATGCCGAGCAGGCTGTAGAGCGCGAAGCCGACCGTGCGCCGGCGCGTCAGGTAGGGCTCGAAGAACTGGTCGGGATAGTAGCGATACTCGTCCCACTCGACCTTTTCCGGGCGCACGCCGCTGCCGAGGATCGCCCGCGACAGCGCCTCCTTGCGCTCGCCGGTGACGACATAGACCTTCCACGGCTGCATGTTGGTGCCCGACGGCGCGCGCGAGGCGACGCGCAGGATGTCGCTCACCGTCTCGTCCGGCACCGGCGTCGGCAGGAAGGCGCGCACCGAGCGCCGGGAGACGATGGCGTGGTCGACGATCGCCGTTTCATAGGGTTCATGCTCGGTCATGTCAGGGGATAGCATTGCCAGCCTTTCGCAAGCGCGGCGCGCGGCGCGCGTCCCGTCAGGCAGCAACGCATAGGACAACATGCCGCGGCAGGCAATTCCCCGTCGGCATCAGTCCCAGAACGGCTCGAACGGATCGATGCGGCAGGCGTAGACCACGCAGCTTTCCCCGTCGCGGGTGCGGATCGTCTGCGGCATCGCGACCTCGCCCACCGAGCAGTAATGGCCGCCGGCCACGTAGCGGTCGTAGGTATGCCGACCCGTGGTCAGCACCACCGCGCCGCGCGACTGGATCGTCGCCTGCACCTGGTCGCAGCTCATGGCGCGCGCGTCGGGCCGCCCCTGCGCGACGGCCGCGCCGCAGAACGCCGCCAGAAGGGCAATCGTCATCGCCGGGCGGTGCAACATCGGCGTTTCCTTTCCACTGGTATCGAGTCGTCCATTATGTAGCTCCTCGCGCGGCGGGGAAAAGACCCCTCCCGCCGCAAATCCGCTCCGGGCTTTTCCCCGCCCGCCGCGACCCCGCCGGGGGGTTGCCCGTCGCGGCGGTCTGCTCTATCCGGGGTGCGGGGCAGGTGTTTCCTGCGGCGGCAAGGCGCTGTTAACCCTGCCGGCCGAGAATGGCCCGCGGGCGCGATGCGGGCTGAAAGCCTCGCATGTCGAGAACAGTTAGGAGTAGACTTGACCGTGCAGAGCCCGCCTCCCCGGCGCCCGTCCCGGTCCATCGTCGCCGCCTTCTGCGCCGCGCTCGCCGCAGCGCCGCTGCCCGCGCACGCCTTCGAGATCTTCGGCATCAAGCTGTTCGGCTCGAGGGACCCGGCGCAGGAAGACCTGACCATCGGCGACCCGCAGCGCTACGAGGTCGAGTTCGCCGTCGCCGACGACGACATCGGGAAGAAGCTGAAGGCCGCCTCGACGCTGTGGGCCGACCGCGACGAGCCGGCCTCCGGCGCGGCCGGGCTGATCGCCAAGGCGCGCGGCGACTATCGCCGCCTGCTCGCCGCGCTCTATGCCGAGGGCCGCTACGGCGGCACGATCTCGATCCGCATCGACGGCCGTGAGGCATCCGGCCTGGCGCCGGACGCCACGCTTTCGCAGCCCGCGCGCGTCGCCGTTGCCGTCGATCCCGGCCCGCTGTTCCACTTCCGGCAGGCGGACGTGGTCAATCAGGCCCCGCCCACGGCGGACCGGCACGACCGGGTGGACGACCCGCGCGACGAGGGCTTCGCCCCCGGCGCGGTCGCGCGCTCGGGCGCGGTGCTGCGCGCCGAACGGCTCGCCGTCGAGGCATGGCGGCAGCAGGGCTACGCCAGGGCCGAAATCGCCGAGCGGCGCGTCGAGGCCGCCCACGGCGAGAACGTCATCGACGCCCGCATCGCCGTCGCGCCCGGCCGCAAGGCCCATTACGGCCCGGTGACGGTGGAAGGCGCCGAGCGCGTCGATGCCGGATGGATCGCCTGGATGACCGGCCTGCGCCACGGCCAGGAATACGACCCCGACGACATCAAGCGCGCCTCGACGCGCATCGCCCGCCTCGACCTGTTCCGCGCCGCCCGCTTCCAGGAGGCCGAGTTCGTCAACGACGACGGCCTCTTGCCGATCACCTACATCGTGCAGGAGCGCCTGCCGCGCCGCTTCGGCGTCGGCGGCACGTGGTCCAGCGTCGACGGCGGCGGCATCGAGGCGTTCTGGCTGCACCGCAACCTGTTCGGCCGCGCCGAGCGGCTGAAGATCGAGGGCAAGGTCGCCGGCATCGGCCAGACCTTCAAGCCCGACGAGTTCACCTACCGCGTCGGCGCGAGCTTCGTGAAGCCGGGCGTCTACACGCCCGACACCTCGTTCTCGGCCTCGCTGTTCGGCGACCGCGAGGTGCTGGAGGCCTATACGCGCACGGCCGTGACGCTTGGCGCCGGCCTCACCCACGAGTTCACCGAGGAGCTTTCGGGCCGGCTGTTCGCCACCGCCGCGCGCTCGCGCTTCGACGACGACGAGTTCGGCCGCCGCGACTTCATGACCGTCGGCCTTGCCGGCGGCCTGACCTACGACAGCCGCGACAACGCCGCCGACGCCACGCGCGGCGTCTTCCTCGAAACCGTGGTCGAGCCGTTCTACGAGTTCGAGCGCGGCAACCCCGCCATCCGCGCCACGGCCGAGGCGCGCGCCTATTACGGCTTCGGCAAGGAGGCGCGCCTCGTGCTCGCCGGCCGCCTCAAGCTCGGCATGCTGGCCGGCCCCCCGGCGGCGGAGCTGCCGCCGGACCTGCTGTTCTTCGCCGGCGGCGGCGGCTCGGTGCGCGGCTACGCCTACCGCAACATCGGCGTGACGACGCCTTCGGGCAACGTCATCGGCGGCCGCTCGCTGACCGAGGCTTCCATCGAGGCGCGCATGCGCGTCACCCCCTCGATCGGCCTCGTCGCCTTCGCCGACGCCGGCTATGTCGGGGCCGACGCGGTGCCGAGCTTCGACGACCGGCTGCGCGTCGGCGTCGGCGGCGGCCTGCGCTACATCACCGGGCTCGGGCCGATCCGGCTCGACGTCGCCGTGCCGCTCGACCGCCGCCCCGGCGACCCGAGCGTGGCCTTCTATGTCGGACTGGGGCAGGCCTTCTGATGCGCGCTTTCCTCGCCCTCCTGATGATCCTCCTCGTCCTGCCGGCCGCCGCCCAGCAGGAGACCCCGGAGGAGGAGCGCTCGATGTTCCTCTCCTTCATCGAGGACCAGCTTTCCGCGCCCAACCGCCAGATCCGCATCCAGGGGATCGAGGGCGTGCTGTCGTCCAACGCCCGCATCGGCGCGATCACCGTCGCCGACAATGAGGGCGTGTGGCTGCGCATCACCGACGCGGCGATCGTCTGGAGCCGTTCGGCGCTGCTCTTCAGCCAGCGCCTCCAGATCGACCGGCTGGCCGCCGCCCGCATCGAGGTGTTGCGCCGGCCGGTCCCCGACGACAGCCTGCCGGCGCCGGAGGCCTCCTCCTTCCGCCTGCCGGAGCTGCCCATCGCCATCAATCTCGACGCGCTCGAGGTGCCGTCCGTCTCGTTCGGGCAGGACGTGTTCGGGCTTCAATCCGAGCTTTCCGTCGCCGGACGCATCCGCCTCGAAGACGGCTCGCTCGACACCGCGCTCGACATCACCCGCCTCGACGGGCCGGGAGGGCGCTTCGCGCTGACGGCGGCCTACGCCAACGCCACCGAGCAGCTCGACCTCGACCTCCGGCTTTCCGAGCCGGAGAACGGCGTCATCGCCAACCTCATCGGCATCGAGGGCCGTCCGCCGGTCGACCTCGCCGTTGAGGGCCGCGGCCCGCTCTCCGGCCTCGACGTGAACCTTTCGCTCGACGCCGCCGGCGAGCGCGTGCTGACCGGCACCACCGCATTGCGCCGGCAGGACGGCGGACTTGCCTACGACGCCCGCTTTGCCGGCCCCATCGTCCGGCTGGTGCCGGCGCAGTTCCGCGACTTCTTCGGCACGGACACCGCGCTGACGGCGCGCGGCCTTGTGCGCGACGCCGGCGGCGTGGTGCTGGAGGTGTTGAATCTCGAAAGCGCGGCGCTCGAGCTCGCCGCCAGCGGCGAGACCGGAACGGACGGCTTCCTGCGCCGGCTGAACCTCGACGCCACGCTCGACGACGGCACGGACGAGCGCGTCGTGCTGCCGGTCCCCGGCGGCGACACCACGGTGCAGCGCGCCGCATTGACGCTCTCCTTCGGCGAGACGGCGGACGGCGAATGGTCCGGCCTGTTGACCGCCGACGATCTTTCGACCGCCCGGTTCTCGGCCCGCACGGCGCGGCTGACGCTGGGCGGACTCGCCCGCGACATCGACCGCGCCGACGCGCGCAGCATCACCTTTGCCGCCGACGGCGTGCTGTCGGGCATCGTCGCCACCCGCGCCGACTGGAACGAGGCGCTGGGCGACGAGATCGTCCTCGACATCGACGGCGACTGGCGGGCGGGCGGGCCGGTGCGGCTCGCCAACGCCAGCGTTTCCGGCAACGGGCTGCGAGCCTCGCTGTCGGGCGACGTCGCCGGCTTCGCCTTCACCGGCGACATCGCCGCCGAGGCCGCCAGCATCGCGCCCTTCTCCGGCCTTGCCGGCCGGCCGCTCCAGGGTGCGCTCGATTTCAAGGCCAACGGCACGGTCGAGCCGCTCACCGGCGGCTTCGACCTTGCCATCGACAGCGCCGCGCGGGATCTCGCGGTCGGCATCGAGGCGGCCGACCGGCTGCTTTCCGGCCGCTCGACCATCACCGGCCGGCTCGCGCGCGGCGAGGACGGCCTTGTCACCGAGAACCTGCGCATCGGCAACGACCGGGTCGAGCTGACCGCCGACGGCGGCATCGCTTCCGGCGCGGCCGACTTTTCCTATGCGCTGTCGCTGTCCGACCTCGGCCTGCTGACGCCGCGCGCCTCCGGCCGGCTGGAGGCGCGGGGCACCGCCAGGGGCGCGGACGGCCTGATCGGGCTGACCGCGCTCGCCCGCGTGCCCGCGGGCAGCCTCGCCGGCAAGCGGCTCTCCGACGCCCAGATCGCCTTCGAGGGCACGCTGGAGAACGGCGACCTCGACGGCACGCTCGGCGGCGACGCCTTCCTCGACGGCGCGCGCGCCAGAGTTTCGGCCGGCATCGCCCTCGGCGACGGGACGCGGCGGATCACCGATCTCGACTTCGCGGCCGGCGGCGCGCGCGCCACTGGCGCGCTGACGCTGGCGCCCGACGGGCTGATCGACGGCGCGCTGACCATCGACGCCGCCGACATCTCGACCGTCGCCGCCCTGTTCCTCGCCGAGGCGTCGGGCGCGCTTCAGGCCGACATCTCGCTTTCCCACGCCGGGGGCCGGCAGAACGCAACCGTCGCAGCCGATGCCCGGTCGCTGCGCATCGACCGGACGCGGCTCGACCGCGCCGAGATCGAGGCGGCGGTCGCCGACCTGTTCGGCGTGCCGGCCATCGACGGCATGGTGAAGGCGCAGGGGTTGACGGCCGGCGGCGTCGCGGTCGCCACGCTCGACGCCACGGCGCGAACCAGCGGCGAGGCCACGAGCTTCACCGCGGACGCCGCGCTCGCCAACGGCGCGCGGGCGCGGGCGCGCGGCGCGCTCGCCCCGGAAGGCGACGGCTACCGGCTCTCCCTTGCCGAAGCCTCGCTCGGCCAGGGGCCGCTCGTCGCCCGCCTCGTCGAACCGGCGTCCCTGCGCGTCGCGGGCGAGACGGTGACCATCGATTCGCTGGCGCTCGACGTCGGCGGCGGAAGGGTGACGGCGCAAGGCAGCGTCGCGCGCACGGTCGACCTCGCCGTCTCGGTCGCGCGCCTGCCGCTTTCCATCGCCAATCTGGTGCGGCCCGACCTCGACCTCGGCGGCACGCTCGACGGCGAGGCGACGGTGAGCGGCCCGCGCGACAACCCGAACGCCCGCTTCACCCTGTCGGGCGAGGCGATCACGGCGGCCGGGCTGCGCCAGGCCGGGCAAAGCCGGCTTTCGCTCAGCGCGTCGGGACAAGGCAGCGCCGAGCGGCTGACCGTGGACGCCAGCGCCGCCACGCCGGAGGGGCTGCGCGCCAGCGCCAGCGGCACGGTGCCGCTTTCGGGCGGCAATCTCGCGGTCGACTTCAACGGCTCCGCCCCGCTCGCGCTCGCCAACCGCTTCCTCGCCGAGCGCGGCACCCAGCTTTCCGGCATCGTCGAGGCGAGCGGCTCGGTCTCCGGCCCGCTGTCGAAGCCGGCGGTCCGCGCCATGTTCTCCACCAGCGGCGCGGAGGCCGTCGACCCCGAGGCGAACCTGCGCCTGCGCGACATCAACGTCATGGGCACCGTGGACGGCGACACCGTCACCCTGCGCTCGGCCAATGCCGCCCTTTCCGCCGGCGGCTCGGTGGCCGCGACCGGCACGGTCGCGCTCGACGCCGCCGCCGGCTTCCCGGCCGACCTGCGCGTGGCGCTCAACCAGGCGCGCTACGCCGACGGCGACATGGTGGTGGCGACGGTCAGCGGCAATCTGGCGCTCTCCGGCGCGCTGGCGCGCGACCCGCTGCTTGCCGGCAGCCTCGATGTCGAGCGCGCCGAGATCACCGTGCCCGAAAGCCTCGGCGGCGGCGCGGCCGCCATCGACGTCATCCACAGGAACGCCCCTGCCGGCGTGCGCGCCACGCTCGAGCGCGCCCGCGCCAACGACGGCACGCCGACCCCGCACGCGCGGCCGAGCGTGCTGCGCCTCGATGTCGGCGTCAGCGCGCCCGCCCGCATCTTCGTGCGCGGGCGCGGCCTCGACGCCGAGCTCGGCGGCGACGTGCGCCTGACCGGGCCGGTGACCGACATCCAGCCGGTCGGCGGCTTCAGGATGATCCGCGGCAGGCTGTCGATCCTCGGCCAGCGCATCACCTTCGACGAAGGCACGGTGACGCTGGTCGGCGACCTCGATCCCTATCTCGACTTCGTCGCCCGCTCGGCCGGCAACGACATCACCGTCTTCATCACCGTGCGCGGGCGCATCTCCGACCTCGCCATCGGCTTCTCCTCGCAGCCCGAGCTGCCGGAGGACGAGGTGCTGGCGCGGCTGATCTTCAACCGCAGCCTGAGCGAGCTCTCGGCCTTGCAGATCGCCCAGCTCGCGGCGGCGGCGGCCGAGCTTGCCGGCGGCTCCAGCACCTCGCTCATCGGCAGCCTGCGCAACGCCACCGGCCTCGACGACCTCGACGTGGTGACCGACAGCGAGGGCAACGCCGCCGTGCGCGCCGGCCGCTACATCCAGGACAACATCTATCTCGGCGTCGAGGCGGGCGCGCAGGGGACGACGCGCGGCACCATCAACCTCGACATCACCGAGGACCTGAAGGCGCGCGGCGCCATGGGCTCCGACGGCGATTCCTCGCTCGGCATCTTCTACGAGCGCGACTACTGACGGGGCCCCTGCCCCAACCGCCCCCGACATACTGGTGGTGGCGCGGGCGGCGCCCGGCTGCTAACACGCTGCGACAGCAACCCATACCCAGCCGAACGACAGCAGGAGGAGACGAGCCATGCTGCGCAAGACGGATTTCTACATCGACGGCAAGTGGACCGCGCCCGCCGTCCCGCGCGAACTGGAGGTTATCAACCCGGCCGACGAGCAGCCCTGCGCGGTGATCTCGCTGGGCTCCGGGGCCGACGTCGACAAGGCGGTGGCGGCCGCGCGCCGCGCCTTCCCCGCCTGGGCGGCGACCAGCCGCGAGGAGCGCATCGCCGCGCTCGAACGGCTGCTCGGGGTCTACAAGGCGCGCATGAACGACATGGCACGGGCGATCTCGCAGGAGATGGGCGCGCCGATGAAGCTGGCGACCGGCTCGCAGGCGAGCGTCGGCGCCTTCCACATCAAGAATTTCATCCGCGCGCTCAAGGAATTCCACTTCGAGCATCCGCTCGACGAGCGCAACCCGCAGGAGATGATCGTCCACGAGCCGATCGGCGTGTGCGGCCTGATCACGCCGTGGAACTGGCCGATGAACCAGGTGACGCTGAAGGTGGTGCCCGCACTTGCCACCGGCTGCACCGTGGTGCTGAAGCCGTCCGAGATCGCGCCGATGTCGTCCGTCGTCTTCGCCGAGATGGTGGACGAGGCCGGCTTCCCCGCCGGCGTCTTCAACATGGTCAACGGCGACGGGCCGACCGTGGGCGAGGCCATGTCGCGCCATCCCGACATCGACATGATGTCGTTCACCGGCTCGACGCGCGCCGGCATCGCCGTCTCCAAGGCCGCGGCCGACACCGTCAAGCGGGTGACGCTGGAGCTGGGCGGAAAGTCGCCCAACCTCGTCTTCGCCGACACCGACGTCGAGGCGGCGGTGGTGCGCGGCCTCGACCACTGCTTCCAGAACACCGGCCAGTCCTGCAACGCGCCCACCCGCATGCTGGTCGAGAGACCCGTCTACGACCGCGCGGTCGAGGTCGCGGCCGAGCATACGAGGAAGGTCAGGGTTGGCAACCCGGCCGAGGACGGCGACCACATCGGCCCGCTCGTCTCGCAGGCGCAGTTCGACAAGGTGCAGGGCCTGATCGAGATCGCGATCAAGGAAGGCGCGCGGCTGGTGGCCGGCGGCCCCGGCCGCCCCGAGGGCTTCAACCGCGGCTACTATGTGCGGCCGACCGTGTTCGCGGACGTGACCAACGACATGACCATCGCCCGCGAGGAGGTGTTCGGCCCGGTGCTGGCGATGATCCCGTTCGAGAGCGAGGAGGAGGCCATCGCCATCGCCAACGACACGCCCTACGGCCTGTCGAGCTACATCCAGAGCGGCGATCCCGAGCGCGTCCGCCGCGTGGCGCGCCAGCTCCGCTCGGGCATGGTACAGGCCAACGGCGCGTCGCGCGCGCCGGGCAGCCCCTTCGGCGGCTACAAGCAGTCGGGGCTCGGCCGCGAGGGCGGCAAATACGGCCTGGAGGACTTCCTCGAGATCAAGGCCGTTTCCGGCTGGCCGCAGGACGGGGCGTAAGCCCCGCTCGCGCCGGCCCCTTGCGGCGGCGGGGTCGCGGCGGAAGGCGCCGCGCCCTGCCCGGCCGCTGACCGCCCGGCCGCTTCCCGCCATGCCCCTTGAACCGCGCGCGCTTCGATGCGACATGAGGGCCTGGCATTTCAGGAACGGACGACGATGGTCACCTATCTCGACGCGGACGCCACGCCGCTGCGCAACACCGGGCAGATCAGGCTCTACGGGCCGGAGGGCTTCGAGGGCATGCGCAAGGCATGCCAGCTCACCGCCCGCTGCCTCGACGAGCTGGTCGGCGTCGTCGCGCCCGGCGTGACCACCGAGGCCATCGACCGCTTCGTGTTCGAGTTCGGCATGGACCACGGCGCGCTGCCGGCGACGCTGAACTACCGCGGCTACACCAGGTCGTCCTGCACCTCCATCAACCACGTGGTCTGCCACGGCATCCCCGACGACAAGCCGCTGCGCGAGGGCGACATCGTCAACATCGACGTCACCTACATCCTCGACGGCTGGCACGGCGATTCGAGCCGCATGTACCCGGTCGGCCAGATCAAGCGCGCCGCCGAGCGGCTGCTGGAGGTGACGCACGAATGCCTGATGCGCGGCATCGCCGCCGTCAGGCCCGGCGCGCGCACCGGCGCCATCGGCGCGGCGATCCAGAGCCACGCCGAGGCCGAGCGCTGCTCGGTCGTGCGCGACTTCTGCGGCCACGGCGTCGGGCGGCTGTTCCACGACGCGCCCAACATCCTGCATTACGGCAGCGCCAACGAGGGCGTGGAGATGCGCCCGGGCATGATCTTCACCATCGAGCCGATGATCAATCTCGGCCGCCCGCACGTGAAGGTGCTGGCCGACGGCTGGACGGCCGTGACCCGCGACCGCTCGCTGACCGCGCAATACGAGCACACGGTGGGCGTGACCGAGGACGGCTGCGAGATCTTCACGCTGTCGCCGGCCGGCCTGTTCGCGCCGGGGCTTGGCGTCTGACGGCCCGGCCTGTCTGAGCGGGGAGCGGGCATGGCGGGCGACGACAGCGACGAGCGCGGCTTCTTCTCCGAGCTGCCGCTTCCCGCGCGGCAGGAGCCGAAGGGCCGCGCGCAGAAGCCCCACTATCACGGTCATCGCGAGCGGCTGCGCGAGCGCTTCCGCGAGGCCGGCGCCGGCGCGCTGGCCGACTACGAGCTTCTGGAGCTGCTGCTGTTCCGCGCGATCCCGCGCGCCGACACCAAGGCGACGGCCAAGGCGCTGCTGAAGCGCTTCGGCTCCTTCCCCGAGGTGCTGGGCGCGCCCGAGCATCTGCTGCGCGAGGTGGACGGCATCGGCGAGGCGGCGGCCTTCGACATCAAGGTCGTAGCCGAGGCCGCGCGGCGCATGACGCGCGGCGAGGTCGCCAGGCGGCAGGTGCTGGGCTCGTGGATGCAGGTCATCGACTACTGCCGCGCCGCCATGGCCTTCGAGCCGCGCGAGCAGTTCCGCATCCTGTTCCTCGACAAGAAGAACGCGCTGATCGCCGACGAGGTGCAGCAGTCGGGCACCGTCGACCACACGCCGGTCTATCCGCGCGAGGTGGTGCGCCGGGCGCTCGAACTCTCGGCTTCCGCCATCATCCTCGTGCATAACCACCCCTCGGGCGACCCCTCGCCCTCGCCGGCCGACATCGCCATGACGAAGACGATCATCGACACGGCCCGCCCGCTCGGCGTCGTCGTCCACGACCACATCATCGTCGGCAAGGACGGCCACGCCAGCCTGAAGGGCATGCAGTTGATCTGATACGTCAACGCCGGCCCGCAACCGATTCCGAACAAAAGAAAAAGGCCGCCCGATGAGCGGCCTTTCCCATATCCGTGAAAGCGCGGCGGCCTACTCGCCGGCCTCGTCCTTGGCAGCCTTCTTCTTCGGCGCGGCCTTCTTCTTCTCGCCGCCGGCTTCGTCCTTCCCGGCCTTGTCGGCGTCGTCGGCCTTCGCCTTGGAGGCGGCCTTCCTGGCCGGCTTCCTGGCTTCCTTGGCCTCGGCCTTCTCGTCGTCGTCGGCGAGCAGCTCCTCCTTGGAGACCTTCTTGTCCTCGACCGAGATCACGCCGAGCAGGTGGTCGACCACCTTCTCCTCGAACAGCGGCGCGCGGATCGAGGCGAGCGCGGAGGGGTTGGAGCGGTAGAACTCGTAGACGCGCTGCTGCTGGCTCTGCGGCACGCGGCGGATCTGCTCGAACAGGGCGCGCTGGATCTCGTCGTCCGAGACCTGGACGCTGGCCTTCTCGCCGATGTCGGCGAGCACGAGGCCGAGGCGCACGCGCCGCTCGGCCAGGCGCTGGTATTCGGTGCGGGCCTCGAGCTCGGTGGTCTCCTCGTCCTCGAAGGTGCGGCCGGCCTGGGCGAGATCGGCGTTGACCTGCGCCCAGATGTTGTTGAACTCGGCCTCGACCAGCTTGGACGGCGCCTCGAACTTGTAGGCCTCGTCGAGCGCGTCGAGAAGCTGGCGCTTGGCCTTCTGGCGGGTGACGGCGCCATACTGGCTCTCGATCTGGCCGCGCACGATCTCGCGCAGCTTGTCCGCGCTTTCCAGCCCGAGCTGCTTGGCGACGTCGTCGTTGATCTCCAGGTCGCCGGCCTTGGCCACGCCCTTGACCTTGATGTCGAAGGTGGCTTCCTTGCCGGCCAGGTGCGTGGCGGCGTATTCCTCGGGGAAGGTCACGGCGATCGTGGTCTCGTCGCCTTCCTTGACGCCGACGAGCTGGTCCTCGAAGCCGGGGATGAACTGGTTGGAGCCGAGCACGAGGTCGGCGTCCTCGGCCGCGCCGCCCTCGAAGGGCACGCCGTCGATCTTGCCGAGATAGTCGAAGGTGACCTTGTCGCCCTTGGCGGCCTTGCCCTTCTTGGGCTCCCAGGAGCGGGCGGAATCGGCCACGCGCTCGACCTGCTCCTCGACCTCCTCCGCCGGCACGTCATAGACGAGGCGGGTGATGGAAACCTTGGTCAGGTCCTTGTCCTCGATGGGCGGCAGCACCTCGTAATCGAGCGAGAACTCGAAATCGGCGGCGCCCGCGAGCACCTTCTCGGCTTCCTTCTCGTCCTCGGTCATCGAGACCTCGGGCTGCATGGCCGCCTTCTCGCCGCGGTCCGACAGGATCGAACGGGTCGAATCCGACAGGATCTCGTTGACCACCTCGGCCATGAACGACTTGCCGTAGACCTTGCGCAGGTGCTGCAACGGCACCTTGCCGGGGCGGAAGCCGTTGATGCGGACCTTGTCCTTGGCCGCCGAAAGCCGCTCGACGAGCCTTGCTTCCAAATCCTTGGCCGGGACGGTCACCTTGAGCTGGCGCTTCAGTCCCGTGTTGAGCGTTTCGGTTACCTGCATCTCAAAACCTTCGTCTTCGTCAAAGCCGACGGGCCGGCGCGGTGCCGTCCAGCCTGCGTGAAATCCTGGCCGGGAGTGGCTGGTGCGGGTGAAAGGATTTGAACCTTCACGACTTGCGTCACGGGAACCTAAATCCCGCGTGTCTACCAATTCCACCACACCCGCTTTCCACGGGGCTGCCTCGCCCCCTGAAAGCGCGAGGTTCTATATCATCGGGGGCGAGCGGTTCAAAGGAAAATTGCCGCAAAAGGCGGCGATTTTTTGCCCTCGGCCCGCCCGGCGCGGGCTCAGTAGAGCGGTTCGGCATAGAGCATGGTCTCGCCGTCGTGGAACGACTTGATCTGCGCCGCGCCGTCGCGGCCGACCGCCACCTTCATGCGGAAGGCGCGTTCGCGCAGGTCGCTTTCGATCTCGCGGCCCTCGCCTTCCGGCACGTAGAAGCGCTCGATGCCGTAGCGCACGGAGACAAACTGCGTGCTCGCCGACCAGCGCGAGCGGGTGGCGCCGCGCATGTCGACCTCGCCTTCGGCCGCCGCCGGTTCCGGCCGCTGGCCGAAGCGGGCCGCCACCGGCCGGAAGACGCCGTCCTCGCCCGCCTTCAGCCGCACGAAGACGGTGCGGCCGCCCTCGCCCTGCGCGCCCTCCTCCTGCCGATCGGGGAAAAGGCCGACCGGCAGGCGCGAGATGTTGTAGGCGAGCGTGACATAGTCGCCGCGCAACAGGTCGCGCGGATCGACCGGCTCGACCTGGAGCACCACCTCCTGCCCGCTGCGCAGCACGGCCGCGCGGCCGGCGATCATCGAGACGAGGAACCCGATCTGGACGACGGCCACCGCCGCCGCCGCGAGGATGAGCCAGCGCCGCCCGTTCATGCCGCGCTGCCCCCGTTCGCCGGCCCGGCCGCGGCGATGCGGCGCTCGAAGCGCGAGATCAGGAAGGCGAGCGCCGACAGCGACAGGCCCGCGAGCAGGAAGAAGCCGGCCGTGTCCATCATCGAGCCCAGCATGACGACATAGAGGAAGCACAGATGGAAGGCGAAGGCGGCATAGGCGAACCAGCGCAGCGCGCGGCTGTCGTGGCCCTCCAGCAGCAGCGCCGCCACGATGCCGGCGAAGGCGAGGATCGTCGGGAACACGAAGCCGGGCTCGTCGACCAGCGCGGCCTGCACGATGCCGACGCCGGCGAGGAAACCGGCCAGCGCCTGCGCCGGCAGTTCCTGCCCGAGCCCGAGCAGCCGCCCGGCCTCCGCCGGGCGAAGACGGCCGAAGGCGAACAGCAGGGCCGCGGCCGCCGCGAGCGCGAGCGGGGCGGCGAACGAGCTTTCGTCCGCGAAATAGGCCAGAGCCACGAACAGGTAGAGCGACAGAAGCAGCAGGTGCCGGGCAAGCAGGCTGCGCGTCCAGAACGACAGCGCATAAAGCGCCGCCGCGACCGCGAGCCACGGCAGCGGCGGGCCGGCGAGCCACCAGGCGGACGAGGTCCGCATCAGCATCCATGCGCCGGCGAGCAGCACGGCGCCCGCCGTCAGCGGCCCCGAACGCAGCGCGGCGGCGGCGAGCGCCGTGCCCGCGCCCCAGACGAACACGGCCTGCGCCTCGTCTCCCGACATGTGGTAGATCTGCGCGATCAGCGCGATGGACGCGCCGAAGGCGGCCGCCGCCACGATCCAGGCCGCCTCGCCCGCCGCCTCGCGACCGGACAGCTTCAGCGCCGCGCCGCCGACATAGCCGCCCAGGATGATCGCGAACAGCATGCCCACGCGCGCCAGCCGGGGGAAGTCCTCCCAGTTGGCGGCGACGAAGATCAGGATCGCGGCGGAAAACAGCGCCGCCGCCATCATCGCCAGCACCGTGCCGAACGACACCTGGCCGCCGGCGTTTCGTTCCACGTCGAGCGAAAGCGATCCGGCGGTGGCGTCGTCGATCAGCCCGGCCTCACGCCAGCGGGCGATGTCGTGCTTCACCTTCGTCGCATACGAGGCCATCGGCCACTCCCTCGCCCGCCGGACAGGAGCGGGCAGCCTAGCGACAAAAGCGGCGAATTGCGACCGAATTCCGGCCACATAGCCGATTTCGCCATCACTTCGCCGCAAGGGTGAGCGGACGTTAATATTGCGATGCACAAAATGCATTGCTGCCATGCAGCATCAGCACTTCAAAACGCGGGGAGGAAGGCCTATCTTCGCATCATCGAACGAGAACGAATGCGCGAAGAAACGCAAATAGGTGCTGAAATGAACCTGATCCGCAACTACCGCAACTGGCGCCGCTACCGCGAGACGGTCAACGAGCTGAGCCGCCTGTCCAACCGCGAGCTGAACGACCTCGGCATCTCGCGCGGCGAGATTCCCTTCGTCGCCCGCAGGTCGGTCTGACGAAACCAGCAGATTTCGTCAGGGTCGTCCTCCTCCCAGACCCTGACGGATAGGCCGGCGATCTCCTCCTCCCGATCGACGGCCACCATAACGACACCCGCCGGACCTCCTCCCCCGGCGGGTGTTGTTCTTTTTGGGCCGGCCGCCCGCGCCGGCGCGGCCTGGGCGGGGCCTTCCCGCGTCGCCTTCCTTGCATTCGCCGCGGGCGCGGACTAATTCCCCTTCATGACACTTTCGCCCGTTCACGTCGTCGGCGGCGGCCTCGCCGGCTCCGAAGCCGCTTGGCAGATCGCCCGGGCCGGCGTTCCCGTCATCCTGCACGAGATGCGCCCGGTGCGCGAAACGCCGGCGCACAGGACCGACGGGCTCGCCGAGCTCGTCTGCTCGAATTCCTTCCGCTCCGACGACGCCGAGACCAATGCGGTGGGCGTGCTGCATGCCGAGATGCGGCTGGCCGGCTCGCTCATCATGGCTTCGGGCGACGCCAACCAGGTGCCGGCGGGCGGCGCGCTCGCCGTGGACCGCGACGGCTTCTCCGCCGCCGTGACCGCGAAGCTTGAGGCCCATCCCCTCGTCACCATCCTGCGCGAGGAGGTGGCGAGCCTGCCGCCGCGCGAATGGGACCAGGCCATCGTCGCCACCGGCCCGCTGACCGCGCCGTCGCTGGCCGAGGCCATCGCGAGGGAGACGGGGGCGGACGCGCTCGCCTTCTTCGACGCCATCGCGCCCATCGTGCATTTCGACACGATCGATCTGGATGTCGCCTGGTTCCAGTCGCGCTACGACAAGGTGGGACCCGGAGGCACCGGCAAGGACTACATCAACTGCCCGATGGACAAGGCGCAGTACGACGCCTTCGTCGCCGCCCTGCTCGACGGCCAGAAGACCGAGTTCCGCGAATGGGAGGGCACGCCCTATTTCGACGGCTGCCTGCCGGTCGAGGTCATGGCCGAGCGGGGCGTGGAGACGCTGCGCCATGGCCCGATGAAGCCCATCGGCCTGACCAACCCGCACAATCCCACCGTAAAGCCATACGCCGTGGTCCAGCTGAGGCAGGACAACGCGCTCGGCACGCTCTACAACATGGTCGGCTTCCAGACCAAGCTGAAGCATGGCGAGCAGGTGCGCATCTTCCGCACCATTCCGGGGCTGGAGCAGGCCGAGTTCGCGCGGCTCGGCGGCCTGCACCGCAACACCTACATCAACTCGCCGGCGCTGCTCGACGCCACGCTGCAACTGAAGGGCCGGCCCGGCCTGCGCTTCGCCGGCCAGATCACCGGCTGCGAGGGCTATGTCGAATCGGCTGCGATAGGCCTGCTCGCCGGCCGCTTCGCCGCTGCCCAGCGCCTCGGCCGGCCGCTCGCGCCCCCGCCGCCGACCACCGCCTTCGGCGGATTGCTCAACCACATCACCGGCGGCCACATCGTCAGCGACGACGAGCCGGGCAAGCGCTCCTTCCAGCCGATGAACGTCAATTTCGGCCTGTTCCCGCCGCTGGAAGCCGGCACGAAGCTCAGGCCCGAGGGCTTCGAGGGCCGGTTCCGGGGCAAGGACAAGGCGGTGGCGAAGAAGAAGGCGCTCGCCCGCCGCGCGCTCGACGACTGCCGCGCCTGGCTCGGGCCCGGCGAGCGCACCGAGGCCGCCGAATAGGAAAGCCGCATCGTTTCAGGGGGATATTGCGATGACGACGCCGGACAGCAGCTTCTTCCGAGTCGAGCGCGACGGGCCGGTCGCGCTCGTCGTCATGAACCGGCCGGACAAGGCCAACTCGATGACGCCCGACTTCTGGACCGACCTGCCGCGCATCATGGATGCGCTCGGCCGCGACGAGAGCGTGCGCTGCGCCATCCTCGCCGGCGAAGGCAGGCACTTCACCGGCGGCATGGACCTCGCCGCCTTCGCCTCGCTCGCCGGCCTGTTCCAGAAGGAGCCCGGCCGCGCGGCCTATGCCATGCGCGACCTGATCCTTGCGCTGCAAGACGCCTTCACCGCGCTGGAGCGGGCGCGCTTTCCCGTCGTCGCCGCCATCCACGGCGCGTGCCTGGGCGGCGGCATCGACATGATAACCGCCTGCGACCTGCGGATCGCCAGCGCCGACGCCTCCTTCGCGGTCGAGGAGATCCATATCGGCATGGCCGCCGACGTCGGCACGCTCCAGCGCCTGCCCAAGCTGATCGCGCCTGCCGTCGCCGCCGAGCTCGCCTATAGCGGCCGCCGCTTTTCGGCCGACGAGGCGAGGAGCATCGGCCTCGTCTCCGCCGTCCATGAAGACCGCGAGGCGCTGATGGCGGCCGCGCGGGACATGGCGCATTCGATCGCCCAGAAGTCGCCGCTGGCGATCGCCGGCATCAAGCGCAACCTCGCCTATGCCCGCGACCATTCGGTGGCCGACGGGCTCGACTATATCGCGACATGGAACGCCGGCATGCTGCGCCCCGGCGAGCTGATGGCCGCCGTGCAGGCGAAGATGGCGAAGCAGCAGGCGACGTTCGCCGACCTGCTCGTCGGCCAGAAGCTCGGCTGACCTACTCGCCGGGCGCGATCCCGGCTTCGGAAGCGTCCGGCAGGCCGGGTCTTCCCGCTTGCGAAGGGTTGCGGCGCACATAGGCGGCCTTGAGGCTTTCGGAAGTGTCGCGCGAGCCGTCGTGGCTCCAGCCGGGCGGGCAAAACAGGTAGCCGAGCCGCTGGCCGGGCGTCAGCCCCGGCGCGAACGCATCGCGCAACATGGCGACCCACTCGTGGAAGGCGACCTTCACCGGGTTGAAGGTGCCGACATTGTGGACGATGCCGTAGCGCGGCGCATCCTCCTCCAGCTCCTCGACGAAGGTGCCGAACATGCGGTCCCAGACGATGAGCGTGCCGGCATAGTTGGCGTCGAGATAGCGCGGGTTGGTGGCGTGGTGGACGCGGTGGTGCGACGGCGTGTTGAACACGAGCTCGATCGGTCGCCACAGCTTGCCGATGGTCTCGGTGTGAATCCAGAACTGGTAAACGAGGTTGAAGCCGAACACGAAGGCGATGACGGCCGGGTGGAAGCCGAGCAGCACCAGCGGCGTCTGAAGCACGAACATGCCGGTGAACAGCGCCGTCCACGACTGCCTGAGCGCGGTCGAGAGATTGTAGTGCTGGCTCGAATGGTGGTTGACGTGCTCGGCCCACACCCAGCGCACCCGGTGGGCGATGCGGTGATACCAGTAGTAGCGCAGGTCATCGAGCAGGAAGGCGACGACGAACACCCACAAAGACAGGCCGAGATCGAGGAAGCGGAACTGCCAGACCCACGTCAGCGCCGCGTAGGAGACGACGCCGAGCAGCATGCCGGCGACGACGTTGCCGACGCCCATCGACAGGCTGGTCAGCGTATCGCGCGTCTCGAACGCGCCTTTGGCGCGGCCGGTGCGCACCAGCCACAGCTCGATCAGGATCGCGGCCACGAAGAACGGAATCGCGAACTGCGTCACGTCGGGGAATGCGTAGCCGTCCATCTGCGTTCCTCCCTCACCCCCGCGCGTGCAGCGCGGCGAGCAGTCGCTCCACCGCGCGCGCCTCGTCCGGTCCGGCAAAGGTGAAGACGCCGCCCGGCCATGTAAAGTCCCGAAGACGCAACACGAGGGTGGAATCGGTCGCGCGCGGCGCGCCGGAAAGGTCCGCCCCCGCGACCGCCCGCGTCAGGAACCTGTCGCCGACGGCCTTGACGATGCCGACGCGGCCGTCGCCGAGCGCGAGGAAGGCTGCGTCGCCGTCCGCGGTCAGGTGGACGCGCGCGATGTCGAGGTCGGGAAAATCGACCGCGAAGCGTGAGCGCGCGGCGTCGGCGTCGGCCAGCCGGGCGCGCACGCTGCCGCCGGTCAGATGCACGGCAACCACCACGCCCGCAACGCCGACGACCACCATGACGACGAGCAGCGTCAGGCTCATGCCACCTCCCCCTGGACCCGCGCGATGCTACAGAGCCGCCGCGGCGGCGTCAAAGCGGTCCTGGAGCAATTTGCAGTCAAGTGGACTCACTTGACGTCGCATAAATGCGGCTGAAACAAAGAGATAGAGCAGCGGCACGGGCTTGTCCGGGCGTCCGTCGCTCTAGCCCCAGCCGCGGGCGGCGCGCGACAGCAGCGTCCAGTGGCGGCGCAGAGCCGAAATGTCGGGCGTCTCGCTCAAGGTGCACGCGCCGGCCGCCACCGCGCGCTCCAGATAGGGCCGCGCCAGCGCCGCCGGCAGGAAGGCCGGCCGCAGCGAGGGCGGCATGTCCCTCGCCTCCGCCTCGAAGCGGGCCGCGTGCTCGCGCCCCAGCTCGACGAAGGCGGCGACGGCGCGCGCCGCCGCCTCGCCCTCGCCGCCCGAGACGATGTCCTCGCGATCCGCGCCGGCGGCGGCGAGGATGTCGGCCGGCACGTAGCACTGCCCGCGCGCCCGGTGCAGCGGCAAAAGCCGCACCAGCCCGGCCACGGCCTGCGCGCAGCCGGCATGGCCGGCGGCGGCGGCGAAGGCGGGCGCGGCCTGCGGCTCCAGGATCAGCGCCGAAAGCTGGATCAGCGCCGAGGCGGTCTCGCCGCAATAGCCCTCCAGATCGGCGCGCGACGGCATCGGGTCGTCGTAGAGGTCGAAGATGCGCGCCTCGAGATAGCGGTCGAAGGCGTCGAGCGGCAGGCCGTGGCGGGCGATGACGGCGAGCAGCGCCCCGGCGAGCGGGTGGCCCCCGCCGGCGTCGCCGCCCCCCTCGCCGCCCCCGGCCAGCGCGTCGCGCCACCACTGGATGCGCACCTCCCCCGGCAGCGGCTCGCGGATGCGGTCGCGGATGGCGGCGATCTCGGCGTTGAACAGGTAGAGCGCGGTCAGGTCCGGCCGCTTGTCCTGCGGCGCGTAGAGCGTGGCGAGGTAGCGATCCGGATCGCTGCGGCGCAGCGCGCCCGTGTCTATGTCGGGCTTGTCCGCCATGTCATTCGACGGCGACGAGCGCGGCCGCGACCAGCCGGTCCTCGGCGAGAAGCACGTTGTAGGTGCGCACCGCCGCTCCCGTCGACATCGGCTCCGCCGTCATGCCCGCCTCGCGCAGCCGCGCCTTCAGCGCCGCCGGCAGCGGCTTCAGGTCCGGCCCGGTGCCGACGAGCAGGATGTCGATGCCGGCGGCCTCGGCCACGACGCGGTCGAAGTCGGCGGCGGCGAGCACGGCCGCGTCCGCCGGCTCCCAGCCGTGGATGCCCGAGGGCAGGCACAGGATGGAGCCGCGATGCGACATCTCGGCGAAGCGGAAGCCGCCATTGCCGTAGGCGTCGATCGGCGCGCGGCCCGGGAAATGGGCCTCGCGGATGATGATGCCGGCGCTCATCGTTCCGCTCAGGCCTTGGCGCCCGCCTGTTTGGTCGCCTTGGGGTTCTCTTCCTCGCTGCCGAACATGTCGGGCCTCAGCTTGAACAGGATCAGCATCGGGCCGGCGATGAACAGCGACGAGTAGGTGCCGACCAGCACGCCGATCAGGATCGCGAACATGAAGTCGCTGATGACCTCGCCGCCCCACAGATAGAGCGCGGTGAGCGCGAACAGGGTGGTGAGGCCGGTCAGGAACGTGCGCGACAGGGTCTGGCTCAACGACAGGTTGAGCAGGTCGACGATCGGCATCCGCTTGTATCGTCGCAGGTTCTCGCGCACGCGGTCGTAGATGACGACGGTGTCGTTGATCGAGTAGCCGACCACGGTCAGGATCGCCGCGATGCTGGCGAGGTTGAACTCGAAGCCGAACACCACGTAGAGCCCGACCATGAAGACGACGTCGTGCAGCGTCGACACGATGGCGCCGACGCCGAACTGCCACTCGAAGCGGATCCAGATATAGATCAGCATCGCGACCATCGAGGCGATGACGCCGATGGTGCCGGTCCAGGCGAGCTCCGAGGACACGGTCGGCCCGACCACCTCGACGCGGCGGAACTCGTAGTCGTTCTCCAGCACGCCGCGCACCTTGTCGACCACGGTCTGCTCGGCGGTGTCCCCGCCCTCGGCCTGGCCTTCGACCCGGATCATGAGCTCGGCACTGCCGAACTCCTGCACCTGCACCTCGCCGATGTCGAGCGTGCCGAGCCGCGCGCGCACATCGGCCGGATCGGCCTCGCCGTCCCTGGCCTGCACCTCGATCATCGAGCCGCCGCGGAAGTCGATGCCGAGATTCATCTCCGTGGTGAAGAACATGGCCGCGACGAACAGCGAGACGGCGGCCGACAACGCGAAGGCGAGGTTGCGCCAGCGCATCAGGTTGATCTTGGGGTCGAGCGGCAGGTAGTGGACGAGGCCGGCGGGGAACTCGGTCGGCCGGTTGCGCCGCAGCCACACCGCGATCAGCCAGCGCGTCAGCGTGAACGCGGTGAAGACGGTGGTGACGATGCCGATGGCGAGCGTGACGGCGAAGCCGCGGATCGGGCCGGTGCCCATGTAGAACAGGATGACGGCGGCGATCAGCGTCGTCACGTTGGCGTCGACGACGGCCGCGAGCGCGCGGCGGAAGCCGGAATCGAGCGACTGGATCAGCGAGCGTCCCTGCGCGCGCTCCTCGCGCACGCGCTCGAAGATGATGACGTTGGAGTCGACCGCCATGCCCAGCGTCAGCGCGATGCCGGCGATGCCGGGCAGCGTCAGCGTCGCGCCGAGCGTGGTCAGGATGGCGAGCATCATCACCAGGTTGGCGGTGAGGCCGATGCTGGCGAGCAGGCCGAGCTTGCCGTAGGCCAGAACCAGGAAGGCGAAGACGAGCAGCGAGGCGATGCCGGTGGCGAAGGTGCCGGCCTCGATCGAATCCTGGCCGAGGCTGGGGCCGACGGTGCGCTCCTCGATGATGGTCAGATCCGCCGGCAGCGCGCCGGCGCGCAAGAGCACGGCGAGGTCGTTGGCGCTCTGGACGGTGAAGTTGCCGGAAATCTGGCCCGAGCCGCCGAGGATCGGCTCGTTGATGCGCGGCGCGGAGATGACGTGGTTGTCGAGGATGATGGCGAACAGCCGGCCGACATTCTGCTGCGTGGCCTGGCCGAAGCGCGTCGCGCCCTGGTTGTCGAAGCGGAAGGAGACGACCGGCTCGCTGGTGCGCTGGTCGAAGGTGGCCTGCGCGTCGATCAGGTTCTCGCCCGAGACGATGACGCGGTTCTCGATGATGTAGGGAACCGGCGGCTCGTCGTTCGAATACATCACCGTGGTGCCGGCCGGCGGGCGGCCCTGCAGCGCCTCCTCCACCGGCATCGACTGGTCGACCATCTGGAAGGTCAGCTTCGCGGTCTGGCCGAGGATGTCCTTGAGCCGCTGCGGGTCGTCGAGGCCCGGCACCTGGACCAGGATGCGGTCGACGCCCTGGCGCTGGATGATCGGCTCGGTCGTGCCCAGCTCGTTGACGCGGCGGTTGACCACCTCGACCGACTGGTTGACAGCGGTGCCGACGCGGTAGTCGATGCCCTCGTCGGTGAGCGTGAAGCGCAGCAGGCCCGGCTCCGGCTCGTCCATCGACAGCTCGACGACGCTGCCCGTGCCGAACAGGCCGGAGGAGACCGGCTGCGTCAGGCTGGCGAGCGCGGCCTTGGCGGCCGCGATCTGCTCGGCGTCGCGGATGCGCACCTGCACCGTGTGGCCCGTGCCGGAAAGGCCGGTATAGCCGACGCGCGCCTCGCGCAGCGCCACGCGGATGTCGTCGCGCGCGGTATCGAGGCGGTCGGCGATCAGGTCGTTGCGGTCGACCTGCAACAGGATGTGCGAGCCGCCCTGAAGGTCGAGGCCGAGCGTGAGCTGCCGCTTCGGCAGCCAGTCGGGAAGCGAGCCGAGGACGGATTGCGGGATGAAGTTGGGGGTGGTGACGATGACGGCCAGCGCCACCACCAGCCAGATCGAGATCGACTTCCAGCGCGAGAAATAGAGCATGGTTCTTCCGTCCAGCCGGACGCGGACCCGCCGCGCCTGGATCGCCGGCTGCCCTTACGGGCGCATCGATGGCGATCCGTCTCTTCGTCCGGGCACCGGGATCGTCCGAAAACCGGGCTCCGCCCTTCGGCCCGATGCCATTGCCTGATCGCTTTCGCCGCGAATGCGGTTATTTCTTGGCGTTCTGGTTGGCGACCGGCTCGCCCTTGACCCTGACGTCGGCGATGGTGGAGCGCAGCGCCGTCACCTTCAGCCCGCCGCCGAGGTCGACTTCCAGCTCGTCGTCGGCGGCCTTCGTCACCTTGCCCACCAGCCCGCCGCCGGTGATGACCGTGTCGCCGCGGCGGATCGCCGCCAGCATCTCGCCGCGCTTCTTCATCTGCTGGCGCTGCGGCCGGATGATGAGGAAGTACATGATGACGAAGATGAGGACGAACGGCAGGATGCTGATGAAGACATCGGGACCGCCGCCGAGCGCCTGGGCGTATGCCGGGGTTACGAGCATGAAGGAACTCCTGAGACAGGTGCGCGAAGCGACCGCAGAGCGGCCTCGTGAAAGGTGGCCGGAATATAATGGCTGGCTGCGCCAATGCAACCGCGCCGGGCCGCTTTTCGCCGGGCCGCGCCCATGTTAGGCCAGACCATCCCCGGGGAAGACGGAGACCGCCGCCGCGATGACAGACATGCCGCCCGAAACGCTGCCCGAAACACTGCCCGAAACACTGGACGAAAAGCTCGACCGCCTGATCGCGACCATCGCGCGGCTGGCCCCGCGCGAGCCGGAGCCGACCGACCTTTCGGCCGCCGACTGCTTCGTGTGGTCGGCCGAGGCCGGCGCGCTGGAGCCGGTCAGCCGCGTCAACCGCGTCGAGATCGGGCTGATCCGCGGCGTGGACCGGGTGCGCGACATCCTCTTCGACAACACCCGCCGCTTCGCCGCCGGCCTGCCGGCCAACAACGCGCTTCTGTGGGGCGCGCGCGGCATGGGCAAGTCGTCGCTGGTCAAGGCCGTTCACGCGGCGATCAACGGCGAGCTGGCGGCGGGCGAGCCGCCGCTGAAGCTGGTCGAGATCCACCGCGAGGACATCGACACGCTGCCGAAGCTGCTCGCCATCCTCAAGCCGGCGCCGTTCCGCTTCGTGCTGTTCTGCGACGATCTGTCGTTCGACCACGACGACACCTCCTACAAGTCGCTGAAGGCGGCGCTGGAGGGCGGCGTCGAGGGCCGGCCCGACAACGTCATCTTCTACGCCACCTCGAACCGCCGCCACCTTCTGCCGCGCGACATGATCGAGAACGAGCGCTCGACGGCGATCAACCCGCACGAGGCGGTGGAGGAGAAGGTGTCGCTGTCGGACCGTTTCGGCCTGTGGCTCGGCTTCCACAAATGCTCGCAGGACGAGTATCTGGAGATGATCGACGGCTATGTCCGCCACTACGGGCTCGAGGTCGAGCCGCAGGAACTGCGCCGCGACGCGCTCGAATGGGCGACCACGCGCGGCAGCCGCTCGGGCCGCGTCGCCTGGCAGTTCGTCCAGGACCTCGCCGGCCGGCTCGGCCGCCGGCTGGACGCGCGGTAGACCTTTCCCGCCGATAAAAATCGCCCGCCTTGGTGGCGGGCGAGGAAGGCGAGTCGGACTGGAGATACGACGCCCGCCGGCTCTTTTCTTCGTTGAGGCCCGCTCACTCCAGATAGGAGGCCGGATCGACGGGCGAGGAATCCTTGCGCACCTCGAAGTGCAGCTTCGGCGTGTCGGCCGAACCGCTCATGCCGGCAAGGGCGATGTCCTCGCCGCGCCGCACCTTCTGGCCGCGCTGCACCTTCAGTTCCTTGGCGTGGCCGTAGACCGTGACCAGCCCGTTCTCGTGGCGCACCAGCACGGTGTTGCCGAACTCCTTGAGGCCGTCGCCGGCATAGATGACGACGCCGTTCTCGGCCGCCTTGACCGGCGTGCCGGCCGGCACGGCGATGTCGATGCCGTCATTGGCCTTGCCGCCGGCCGCGCCGCCGAAGCCGGAGATCACCCGGCCGCGCACCGGCCAGCGCATCTTGGAGATGCCGCTGGCGTTGGGCGCCGGCGCGGAGGCGTCGGCCGCCGCCTGGCGGATGGCGCTCTCGGCCTGCCTGGGCGGCGTGTAGGCGTTGGCCGGCCGCGCGACCGCGGCGGTCGTGGTCTGGTCGGTCTTCGGCGCGGCCGCCACCGCCTGGACGGGAGCCGCGCCGCCGGCCGGGATCTTCAGCGTCTGGCCAATGCGGATCAGCCCGTTCGACAGGCCGTTGGCCTGCTTGATCGCCTCGGTCGAGGCGCCGGTCTTGCGCGCGATGCCGTGCAGCGTGTCGCCGGCCACCACCGTATAGGTGCCGTTGCCGGCCGTTGCCGGCGCGGCGGGGGCCGCGGCCGTCTGCGCGCCGGGCGCCTTCTCCTTCAGCGCCGGCTGCTGCGGCAGCACGGCGACGCGCTCGCCGGGCGCGTTGGCGGGAACGGGCACGCGGTTCGCCGGCACGTCGTAGCGCGTGCCGGTCGAGGAGCGCGCATCGGCGACGTTGGGATTGGAGTCGGGCGCGCTGACGGGCGCGCGCGCCGAATGGATATAGGTGGGAATGACGACCTGCTGGCCGGCCGCGAGCGCGCTCGCGCTCGACAGGCCGTTGGCCTTGAGGATGGCGTCCGTCGGCACGCCGAAGCGGCGCGACAGGTTGTAGACGGTCTCGCCCGGCTTGACGGTGATCTGCGTGCCGCCGGCGCGGGTCCAGCCGCCCTCGCCGTCGGCGGCGACGACGGCCCTCGGCTGGGTCGCGGCGGGCGCGGGCTGGGCGAGTGCGGGTCGCGCGGCGACCGGCGCC
>QEVK01000010.1 GCA_003577315.1 Hyphomicrobiales bacterium
CTTCATGCCGAGCGAGATGCGGTGCGTCTCCTGGTTGATGCGGATGATCTGCACCTTGACCGTCTGGCCGATGTTGAGGATCTCGGTCGGATGGTTGACGCGGCGCCACGCCATGTCGGTGACGTGCAGCAGGCCGTCGATGCCGCCGAGGTCGACGAAGGCGCCGTAGTCGGTGATGTTCTTGACCACGCCCTCGACAACCTGGCCCTCCTCGAGGTTCTGCACGATCTCCGAGCGCTGCTCGGCGCGGCTCTCCTCGAGCACGGTGCGGCGCGAGACCACGATGTTGCCGCGGCGGCGGTCCATCTTGAGGATCTCGAAGGGCTGCGGGTTGTGCATCAGCGGCGTGACGTCGCGGATCGGACGGATGTCGACCTGGCTGCGCGGCAGGAAGGCCACGGCGCCGTCGAGATCGACGGTGAAGCCGCCCTTGACCTGGTTGAAGATGACGCCCTCGACGCGCTCGCCGGCGTTGAACTTGGCCTCGAGGCGGACCCAGCTCTCCTCGCGGCGCGCCTTCTCGCGCGACAGCACGGCCTCGCCCAGCGCGTTCTCGATGCGCTCGACATAGACCTCGACCTCGTCGCCGGGCTTCAGCTCCTTGGCGCTGGCGCCGAACTCCTTCAGCGGCACGCGGCCCTCGACCTTCAGGCCGACGTCGATGATGGCCATGTCCTTCTCGATGGCCGTGATCAGACCCTTGACGACCGAACCTTCGGCGGAGTGCTCGGCGGAGAACGACTCGTCGAGAAGGCTGGCGAAATCGTCGCGGGTGGGGTTTGCTTGGGACATATGTGCTCCTGGAATGCCCTGCCCCGGCAATAGGTGCAAAGGGGGCCTGCGGGCTGCGCCGTGGGTTAGCGTTGCGTTCTGGCCCGTTGCCGCGTCGCGATCCGCCTCGGCGGATCGGCTTGCCGCCTTCCGGGCGGCATTTTCCGGCGCTTGACGATGCGGCGGGCCGGTTCAGGACAGGAAACGAAAATCGCGCCGCCAGCCGTCTCCGTCCCTTCCGGGCGAAACGGTGCGCCGCCTGTCGCTTTCAGCCTTCGTTCCGGGTGGCGAGCGCTTGGTCGACCAGCGTTTTCGCCGCCTGGAACGCGGTCTCTATATCCATTTCGCTCGTGTCGAGCAAGTGCGCGTCGGCGGCCGGCCGCAACGGGGAGTCGGCGCGCTCCGTGTCGCGGGCGTCGCGGCGCTCGATGTCCTGAAGGATGCGGCCGTAATCGGCCGCCCCGCCGCGCGCCTCGATCTCGGCCAGCCTGCGCCTTGCCCGGACTTCGGCCGTCGCGGTGACGTAGAGCTTCACGTCGGCGTCGGGGCACACGACCGTGCCGATGTCGCGCCCGTCGAGCACGGCGCCCGGCGAGCGGCGCGAGAACTCGCGCTGCTTGTCGACCAGCACGCGGCGCACGGCGGGAATGACCGCCACCCTGGAGGCGGCCTCGCCGACCGCGTGCTGCGACAGAACCTCGCGGTCGAGGCTGCCGAGATCGACCGCGCGGGCCGCGGCCACGGCCGCCGCCTCGTCGCCGAGGTCGAGGCCCTCCCGCAGCATATGGTGGGCGACGGCGCGATAGGTGAGCCCGGTGTCGAGCAGGTTCAGCCGGAAATGGTCGGCCAGCCGGCGCGCCATGGTGCCCTTGCCCGCGCCGGCGGGGCCGTCGATGGCGATGACGAAGCGCGCGCCCGCCATCCTCACACCGAGCGCATCAGGCCGCCGTCGATGCGGATCGACTGGCCGGTGATGTAGGAGGATTTTTCCGAGGCGAGGAAGGCGACCAGCTCGGCCACCTCGTCTGCCCGGCCGTAGCGCTTCATCGGCACGGCGTCGCGGCGCTCCCCGGTCGCGGGCAGGCTGTCAATCCAGCCCGGCAGCACGTTGTTCATGCGCACGTTTCGCGCCGCATACTCGTCGGCGAACAGCTTGACGTAGGCGGCAAGGCCGGCCCGCGCCACGGCGGAAGTCGGGAACATCGCGCTCGGCTCCCCGACCCAGGCGGTGGAGATGTTGACGATCGCGCCGGCCCCTTGTGCGGCCATCACCGGCGCGACGAGCCGCACGGCGCGCACCACGTTCATGAAATAGACGTCGAAGCCGCGATGCCAGTCCTCGTCCGTGATCTGAAGCAGCGGCGCGCGCGGGCCATGGCCGGCGCCGTTGACCAGCGCGTCGATGCGGCCCCACCTCGCCATCGTCGCCTCGACGAAGCGGGCAAGGTCGTCGCTCGACTGGTTGGAGCCGGTGAAGCCCAGCCCGCCGAGCTCGCCGCCCAGCGCCTCGCCCTTGCCGGAGGAGGACATGACGGCCACCGACCATCCGTCCTGCGCCAGCCTGCGCGCGGCGGCCGCGCCCATGCCGGAGCCGCCGCCCACCACCATCGCCACCCTCGTTGCGGTGCCCATCGCCCGTTCCTCCTGTTCGATCTTCCCTATTCGATGTGGGCGCCGAGCCCGGCCATCAGGCCGAAGAACTCGGGAAAGCTTGTGGCGACCATGGTGCGGTCGTCCACCGTCACCGGCCTTTCCGCCGCCAGCCCCATGACGAGGAAGCTCATGGCGATGCGGTGGTCGAGATGGGTGGCGACCGTGCCGCCGCCCAGCCCCCTGCCGCCCAACCCCTTGCCGTCGGGGCTCCCGCGCACGACGAGCCAGGACTCGCCTTCCGTGCAGTCGACGCCGTTGGCGGCAAGGCCGGCGGCGACGGCGGCAAGGCGGTCGCTCTCCTTGACGCGCAGCTCCTCCAGCCCCTCCATCACGGTCTGCCCCTCCGCGAAGGCGGCGGCGACGCAAAGCACCGGATACTCGTCGATCATCGAGGGCGCGCGCTGCGGCGGCACCGTCACGCCCCTCAGCTCGGAATGGCGCACGCGCAGGTCGGCGACGTCCTCGCCGCCGGCCTTGCGCGGGTTCAGGATCTCGATCGAGCCGCCCATCTCGACCAGCGTCTCGATCAGCCCGGTGCGGGTCGGGTTCATCAGCGCGTTCTCGATGACGATGTCGGAGCCGGGCACGATCAGCGCCGCGACCAGCGGAAAGGCGGCCGAGGACGGATCGCCCGGCACGGCGATGACCTGACCGACGAGCTTGCCCTCGCCCTCGATGCGGATGTGGCGCACGCCTTCGGCGTCGGTCTCGACCTCCAGCGACGCGCCGAAGCCGGCCAGCATCTTCTCGGTGTGGTCGCGCGTCATCACCGGCTCGATCACCGTGGTCACGCCCGGCGCGTTCAGGGCGGCCAGCAGCACGGCCGACTTGACCTGCGCCGAGGGCATCGGCACGCGGTAGTCGATCGGCGCGGCGCGCTTCGGCCCGTGGAGCGTCAGCGGCATGCGGTCGCCGGGCGCCGCGTCGAGCACCTGCACGCCCATCAGCCGCAACGGATCGAGCACGCGGCCCATCGGCCGCTTCGACAAGGAGGCGTCGCCGACGAAGGTCGTCTTCATGTCGTAGGTGCCGACGAGGCCCATGGTCAGCCGCGAGCCGGTGCCGGCATTGCCGAAATCGAGCGGCGCCCCGGGCTCCAACAGGCAGCCGTTGCCGACGCCGCGGATCACCCACTCCTCGCCGCGCTTCTCGATCGCCGCGCCCATCGCCTTCATCGCCTCGCCGGTGCGCAGCACGTCCTCGCCCTCGAGCAGCCCGGTGATGCGGGTCTCGCCGGCCGCCAGCCCGCCGAACATGAAGGCGCGGTGCGAGATCGACTTGTCGCCCGGCAGACGGATGCGGCCGGAAAGCGCCTGCGAGCGCGAGGCGGAGGCGGGGGCCGGCTGGGCGGACGAATGGGCGGGGGCGTTCATCGTGCTTCCTTGGGAGGCGCGCCTTGCGCGGCGGGCGGTCTGCGTGGTCCGCGGGTCTCCTAACATGGCTGTCCGGCGCGGTCATCCCCCCGGCGGAAGCGCCGCCGCGCCGGGCTTTCGCCGCCATGGCCGCGCCCTCCGACATAGGCTTTGACAGCACGCGCGCTTGCCGCTAAGGGGACCGGACTTTTTTCTAGAGGAACGGGCCGTCGCGCGGGCGATGGCGCCCCGCCAGGTGGCGCGCAGGGGCGGCCCGCGGCCAGGCAGACGAAGAGGCAGCACGTGGCTAAACCTGATCTCGGCACCAAGCGGATCTGCCCGGAAACGGGCCGCAAGTTCTACGACCTGAACAAGGACCCGATCGTGTCGCCCTATACGGGCCAGTCCTATCCCCGCTCCTACTTCGACAGCAGCACGCCGTCGATCGTCGAGGACGAGGAGCTGGAGGACAAGGAGCTCGACATCGAGGAAGGCGCCGCCGAGCTGGTCTCGCTCGAGGAGGCCGACGACGAGGCCAAGGGCGACGACGACCTGGCGCTCGACGACGACGATGTCGACCTCGGCGACGATGACGACGACACCTTCCTGGCCGACGACGAGGAGGACGAGGACGACGTCTCGGGCATCATCAATGTCGGCGGCGACGACGACGAGGGCTGAGCGCAAAAAAGCCTCCCGCGAGGCTTGATCTTGCCTTCGGGCGGCGCTAGAAGCCGCCTGCGAATACCGGCGCGACCCCAGACGCGCCGGCAAGAGCCGGAAACGGCTCCGGCCCCGGGATCGAGAACCGATCGAGAACCGGGGGCCGACAGTGGGGCCATAGCTCAGTTGGGAGAGCGCTTGAATGGCATTCAAGAGGTCAGGGGTTCGACTCCCCTTGGCTCCACCAATTGCCCGCTAAACCCTTGGCATCTCTAATACCGTAGCGATTACAGAGCCTTAGATATTCTCCGTGGTACACAAAAGCTGCCTTGGAGACTTCTAAGTATCTGTTTTTGCATATGGTTTTCGGGTGATTTTCGCCCCCTCGACTCCACCAAAAATTATCAATAAAATCAATAGTATAGAGAACGAGATGAGGGTGAGTGTCTGCGGTGGGGCGAAGACTGCCTATATAGCGCCGGGAAGCCCATGGGAGAATGACTACATCGAGAGCTTCAATGCTCGCCTGCGCGACGAGCTTCTCGACGGCGAGATCTTCTACACGCTCAAGGAAGCCAGGATCATCGTGGAAAGCTGGCGCCGGCATTACAACACCATGCGCCCGCATGGATCGCTCGGCTACAAGCCGCCGGCGCCCGAGGTCTTCACCCCGGCATTCGCGCGGGCGGCCCTGCAACCCCAACCAGCGATGCCGCCCGCGCTGGCGCTGCGGCCATCGTTGCACTAACAATCAAATTGGACCCGTCCGTCGCGGCCGATCATGTAAAACGCCGGAAACAAAGTTCAACAAGCAAGATCGATAGATGGAATGTAGGCGAAACAAGGCAGGCCGGAAAATAAAGCTGTCGCCGGGAAATATCGTCTTCCTCGACTGCATGCCGCGCCGCTTCGGGACCCGAGCCGCAATGCCCTGCAACCGCGGCGCCGGCCTCCGCGTTTGCCCATAACGCTCCATCAAAATTGTCTATCAAAATTGTAGTTCAAAATTGGAGGAAGGCTTGCTAGGCTGGTTGCGGGTCGCGAGGAGGGTGGAAATGGGGGAAGCGGAGCTGCCGATCTGGGCGGAAGGCGACACCCTCCCATTGCACAGCCGCCCGCTGGGCGTTCTGGCGGCAAGCCTGCAGGCTCCCGCGCAGACCTTTGGCGCAACGCCGAAGGGCGAGCGCAAGATCGTCGGGGTGCGCGGCGGTCACTTCGTCGGCCCGCGCATCAGGGCGCGGATCCTGCCCGGCGGCGGCGACTGGGCCCTGACGCGCGGCGACGGCGTGCTCGAGCTCGACGTGCGCCTTACCCTCCTCAGCGACGACGGGGCGCTGATCTATCTCGCCTATACCGGCTATCGCCATGCGCCGCCGGATGTGGCCGCCCGGCTGGCGCGCGGGGAAAAGGTGTCGCCGGCTGAAATGTACTTTCGCATCGCCCCGCGATTCGAGACCGCCGATCCGCGCTATGCCTGGCTCAACGGGATGCTCTCCATCGGGGTGGGCGAGCGCCTGCCGGAAGGACCGCGCTACCACATTCACGAGATACTTTGACCTTGACAGTGTCTAGAGGACAAGATGCATGAAGATCGGCGTCGCATGAAAACAGAGGCATAGTGCAGGATCTCGACATGAAAGCTGAAGACGGCGGAACCAGCGTACGACGTTCCCTCAAGAGCTCGCCCGACGTCGTGGTGGACGCGATACTCTCCGGCATCCGGTCAGGACGGCTTGTGCCGGGGCAGCGGCTGGTCGAGGCTGACCTGACGCATTCCCTGTCGATAAGCCGCGGCCCCGTGCGCGAGGCGTTGAAGCGGCTTGCCGCCGAAGGCATCGTCACGCTGAGCCAGAATCGCGGCGCCTATGTCCGCTCGCTGAGCCGCAAGGACGTCTCGGACCTGTTGAAAGTGGTCGAGGTGGTCACCGCGCTAGTTTCGCGCCTGGCCGCCGAACGGATCGACCACGGCACCAACCGCGCCGATTTCATCGCGGCGTCGGATGCGCTGCTGCCCCATGAGACGCTGGGGGACAGTGTTGCCTTCATGGATCGCCGCCGCGACTTCTGGGATGTGCTGATCCACGCCTCCGACAATGTGGAGCTGGCGCGGATCATGCCGCTGATGCAGATTCACCTTCTGCGCCTTCAGTTCCAGGCGCACATGACCCCCGTGGACCGGCGCAAGCAGTTTCAGGAATATCGCGCGATGATCGCGGCGATCCTGGACGGCAACGGCAGGCGCGCCGAACGGCTGACGCGAATCCACATCCGCCGCACGCGGCTGTCGATCTCGCGCCTGCCGTCCGAGGCCTTCACCGGGGGAAGCGATCGCAACCGCCCCTGACCAAGCTTTGCCCTGACCGGGCTTAGCCGAGCCGTTCAATCAGGGTCGCATTGGCCATTCCGCCGCTTTCGCACATGGTCTGAAGGCCAAGGCGGCCGCCGGTCTCCTCCAGGGCGCGCAGCAGATTCGCCATCAGCCGCACGCCGGACGCGCCGACGGGATGGCCAAGCGCGATCGCGCCGCCCAGCCGGTTGACGCGCCCGGCATCGGCGCCCGTCTCCTTGATCCATGCGAGAACGACCGAGGCGAAAGCCTCGTTGACCTCGAAGGCGTCAATGTCGCCTATCGAAAGACCTTTGCGCGCCAGAAGCTTGCGGGTGGCGGGTATCGGGCCTGTCAGCATCATGACGGGATCGTCGCCCACGACGGCGAACCCGATTATCGCCGCACGCGGCGTCAGGCCAAGCCGCCGGGCGGTCTGCTCCTCGGCGATCAGGACGGCGCCGGCGCCGTCCGTCACCTGGCTGGCGTTACCTGCCGTCACCCGCCAGCCTATCTGCGGAAAGCGCGCTTCCATCTGCGGGTCGAGATAGGCCGCCCGCAGGCCGGCCAGCTTCTCGAGCGATGTGTCGGCACGGATTCCCTCGTCCTGCGCGAGATCGCCGACGGGCTCGATGTCGGCCGCGACGCGAGCACGGGCCGCATCGGCGAGCCGGTGGGAACGCAGCGCAAACTCGTCCAGCACCGCGCGCGACAGGTCCCATTTCGCGGCGATCAGTTCGGCGGAGATGCCCTGATTGACCATTCCGGCGGGATAGCGCGCGTGGAACATCGGTCCCTGGGCATCGCGCCCCATGCGGTTTAGCTTCATGGGAACGACGCTCATCATCTCGACCCCGCCCGCGACGACCATGTCGTAGGCGCCGGCGATCACGCCCTGCGCTGCGAAATCGATCGCCTGCTGGGCGGATCCGCATTTCCTGTCGAGGGAGACCGCCGGCACGGTTTCGGGCAGGCCGGCGGCGAGTACCGCCTGGCGGCCGATGTTCCCGGCCTGCTCGCCAACCTGGATGACGCAGCCGGTGATGACGTCCTCCACCAGCGCTGGGTCGATCCCGGTGCGGCGGACAAGCGCCCGCAAGGTGCGGGCATAAAGGTCCACCGGGTGCACGTGCGACAGCGTGCCGCCTTCACGCCCCTTGGCGAAGGGCGTGCGCACGATGTCGACGATGACGGCGCGGCGGGCGCTCATGCCGTGCTGTGCCGGCGAAGCGTCACAGTCATCGCCTGCGACCTGACCTGCACCAGCGGCAGGTTGGCGACCTTGAGCAGCTTGCGCACCTGGTCGAGCTCCGGCGAGGACAGGAGCGGATACCACGTCCTGACCGGGCCGGCCGCGCGCATCTTCTCCAGCGCCGGCCCGGGAACCAGCGCGCGCAGGATCAGCTCGTCGTCGTCATCGGTGCCGTAGCGTTTGCGCAGCTCCTCCGCCGTGGGCTGCTCGGGCGGGTTGGCCAGAACATCCCTGGCCCGCGAGGATGTCATGATCCGGTCCATGATCTCCGGCTCGATCGGGGCGACGGTCTGGCCGTAGAAGCCGGCCGCGTACTGCACGACCTCGTCGGGAATGACCGAGTAGCGCTTGCCCGTCACCACGTTCAGCACGGCCAGCGTGCCGACGAGCTGGCTGAACGGCGTCGCCATTCCGGGATAGCCGAGTTCGCGGCGTACCACGGCGGTTTCCTCCAGCACCTCCTCCAGCCGGTCGGCCATGCCGTGCTGGACGAGCTGAGCCTTGAGCGTGCCGGTCATCCCGCCCGGTATCTGGTGCCGGATCGACAGAACGTCGTATTCGGCGTGCTGGTTGACCAGGAAGCCGGCGGCCCTGCCCACCGCCTCGAAATGGTCGGCAACGGGCTTGAAGAGGTCCTTGTTCAGGCTGTGGGTGTGGCCGAGCAGCTCCAGATTGCGCACGACGCTTTCCGTCGAGGGAACCGAAGGGCCGTTCGCCATCGGGCGCGATGCGGTGTGCAGGATGGTGACGCCGAGATCGACCGCGTCGAGATACGCCTTTCCCGACTGCCCGAGAAGATTGTTGGCGTGGAACTCAAGCGGCTTGTTCCCGATCTTGGCCTTGACCGCGGGGATCAGCGTCGACATCCGCTCCTTTTCCAGCACGCCGGCGGTGTCGTAGAGCAGGATCGTGTCGATGTCGGGCGAGGCCGCGAGCTCTCCCGCCTTCTGCGCGAAGAACTCATCGGTATGGACAGGGGACAGCGCGAACATGACCGCACCCGCGACCTCGGACCCGTACTCCTTGGCGACCTTGGCCAGACGGTGCATCTTGTCGACGTTGAAGAGCACGTCGTAGATCCAGAACGAGCGGATGCCGTGCTCGTTCAGCCTGCGCATCCAGATGTCCATCAGCGCATCCGGCGTCACGCCGAAGGTGACCGAAGCGTTCGAGCGCATGCCGCCGCGCAGCCGGGTGCGGGGCATGGAGTTGACCAGGAGATCGAGCCCCTCCCACGGGTTCTCCTGACAGTATTTTATCATCACCTCCATCAGCGACGATCCGGCCAGATCGATGACGCGGAATCCGGTCCGGTCGATCAGCGGCGAGACGGGCAAGGCCATGCCCGCCTGCATGCGCATGCCCCACAGGCTCTGCTGCCCGTCGCGCATTGTTTCGTCTAGGAATTCGACATGGGCCATCTGGTCACTCCTGCAGGAAGGCGGGGAGACACTTGTCCTCCAGCCAGCGGGTCGAGAACGTGTTGTTGCGGAAATCCGGGTGGTCGACGATGTGCGCGGCCAGCGGGATTGTGGTCTTCGGTCCTTCGAGGCGAAACGCGCGAATGGCCGCCAGCATGCGCTCGATCGCGGCCTCGCGGCTGTCCGCGTAAACGATCAGCTTGCCCACCATGCTGTCGTAGAATGGCGGGATCAGGTCGCCGGGACGCATATGGCTGTCGATGCGGATGCCAGGGCCGGTCGGCGGCTCCCATGCCGCGACGCGCCCGGGAGACGGCGCAAAGCCGTTGAGCGGGTCTTCGGCGTTGATCCGCACCTCCAGCGCGTGCCCCTTGAAGGTCACTTCTTGCTGCGCGACGCCGATGCCGGCGCCGGCTGCGACGGACAGTTGCCTTGCGATCAGATCCTGCCCGGTGATCTCCTCGGAAACGGGGTGCTCGACCTGGATGCGGCTGTTGACCTCGATGAAATAGAAATCCTCGCGGGCGATGTCGTAGAGGAATTCGCAGGTGCCGGCCGAGCGATAGTTCGCGTAGGATGTCAGGCGCACCGCCGCCGCGCGCAGGCGGTCCCGCAGCTCCGGCGGCATGGCTGTGACCTGCGCCTCCTCGATCAGCTTCTGGTAGCGGCGCTGGACGGAACAGTCGCGGTCGCCGAAATGGACGACCTCGCCGTCGCCGTCGCCGACGATCTGCACCTCGACATGCCGGGCGGCCTCGACGTAGCGCTCCATGTAAAGAGTGCCGTCGCCGAAGGCGGCCAGCGCCTCGCGGCTGGCGCGGTCGTAATTGGCGCTCAGATCCTCGGGCGTGCGGGCAAGGAACATTCCCTTGCCGCCGCCGCCGGCGCTGGCCTTCATCACCACCGGATAGCCTATTTCCTCGGCAGCCCCCTGCGCGTCCGCGACGGTGGCGATGTGATCCGTGCCAGGCACGGTCGGCACGCCGGCCTCACGGGCAAGGGCCCGCGCCGAGAGCTTGTCGCCCAGCGCCTCGATGGTCTCGGCGCGCGGGCCGACGAAAGTGATGCCCTTCTCTTCGCAGCGCCGCGACAGCTCCGGCTTTTCGGACAGGAACCCGTAGCCGGGATGCAGCGCGTCGCAACCCGTGGCCGTCGCGGCGTGCAGCACGAGATTGACGTCGAGATAGCTCTTCGTCGCCTGCGCAGGGCCGAGCACCACCGCCCTGTCGGCAAGCCGCGCGGGCGCGGAGTCGCGGTCGGCGTCGGAGACGCCCAGCACCGTCTCGATCCCGAGCCGTTTGGCGGTGCGAAGGATGCGCAGCGCGATCTCGCCGCGATTGGCCACGAAGAGGCGGTTGACGGGCATCAGGCCGGCTCGATCCAGAACAGCTCGGCGCCGTACTCGACCATCTCGCCATCCCTGGCGACGATCTCGCGCACGACGCCCGACATTCCGGCGCGCACGGTGGTGAAGAGCTTCATGACCTCGATCAGGCAAAGCTCGGTTTCCGGCGTCACAGCCGCGCCGAGAGCGACATAGGGCGCGGCGTCGGGCGCGGGCGCGCGATAGAAGGTTCCAAGGTTCGGCGCCTTGACTACGACCCAGTGGCTCGGACGCGCGGCGGCGGATGCGCCCGGAACTGTTCCCGAAGGCGCGATCGGCGAGGGCGACGCCGGCGTTGCGGCGAAGGCACCGACGGCGGCCCCCACGGCTGCCGGCACCGGGGCTGTGCTCGCGCCGCCAAGCGCGCGGCTGTCATGCGACAGGAACAGCTCCTCGCCGTCGATTTCCAGATGCATCTCGTCCCAGCCGGACTGGCTGAACAGGTCGACGAGAGCTTCGATGTCGGATTGCTTGAGCGGCATGTCGTCCTCTGGATGTCAGCTTGTGGCCTCGACGGCGAGTCCCTCGCGGTCGGCTGCGGGTTTGCCGGCGCGGGCAGCGGAAAGCAGGAGCGGCAGGACGGGCGAGCCGATGACGGTGCCGACGCCGCACGCCACGGCGACGGCCATTCCCGCGTCGCTCGCCAGCGCGCCGCCCGTCGCGGCCTTGGCCCCTTCGAGCAGGCGCGGCAGGTTGGCCACGTCCTCTCCGCCCGGAAGTGCGTTGAGATCGATGATCGGCACGCCCGGATCGCTGTCCGCCGGCAGCACCCGCAGCGGGCTCGCGGCCTCGGCCATCCGCCGCAGCGCGGCAAGCGCCTCGTCGCTGGCCTCGTCGGGAGCCACGGCCTTGAGCGCGCCCTGGAAGATGCGTCCGGAGCTGCCGTCGACAGTGACGACTTGCCCGGCCAGCACCGATACCGAGCCGTCGCCGCAGCCGGTGACGCAGGGCACGCCCAGCGCCCGGCTGACCACGGCGGCATGGCTGGTGGACCCGCCATGCTCGGTGATGACCGATTTCGCGACGATCATCCCGTGCAGATCCTCCGGGCTCGTCGTGGCGCGCGCCAGGATCACGTCTTCGCCCCCGGCCGCCAGGCGCTCGGCCTCGTCGGTATCCGTCACCACGAGGCCGATCCCGATTCCGGGGCATGCCGCCTCGCCCCGGGCGAGAAGCGTCGCCTTCTCCGCCTCGCCCTCGGCGAGGCGCGGAGCGAGCAGGCTGCGCACCTGATCCGGCGTTACCCGGTCGAGCGCGGCGGCCGCGTCGATCATGCCTTCCGCCACCATGTCGACGGCGAAGCGGACGGCCGCCGCAGGAGCGCGCTTGGCGGCCCGCGACTGGAGCAGGTAGAGTTGGCCGTTCTGGACCGTGAACTCGATGTCCTGCACGTCGCGGTTCGCCCGCTCGAGGCTCTCGGCGGCAGCGAGGAGCCGGTCGTAGGCCTCCGGCACCGTATCGCGCATCGCAGCGAGCGGGCGCGGCGTGAACCGTCCCGAAACCACATCTTCGCCCTGGGCGCGCGGCAGGTATTCCCCGTATGGCTCGCGCGCGCCGGTAACCGGATTGCGGCTGAACATGACGCCGGTGCCGGAATTGCCGGAAAGGTTGCCGAAGACCATCGCCTGGATGGTCACGGCTGTTCCCAGATCGTCGGCAATGCCGTGATGCTGCCGATAGCGCTTGGCGCGGCGGGAGTTCCAGCTTTCGAACACCGCGCACACGGCACAGTGCAGGCGTTCCACCGGCGCGTCTGGCATCGCGCAGCCCTTCTCGGCCAGCGCGGCATTCCAGTCGGCATGGCTGCCCGCAGGATCGAACCCTTCGATGCCGGCCTTCAGCACGATGCCGGCGTAAAGATCGTAGAAGCGGCGATGGGTATCGTGGGCGAAGCCCGCATCGCCGGTCTCGGCGGCAAGGGCGGCCGCCGTGTCGGCCGTGATGCCCATGTTGAGGATCGTATCCATCATTCCCGGCATCGAGACCGGGGCCCCGGACCTGACGGAGACGAGCAGTGGCGAGGGGCCGCGCCCGAAGCTGCGCCCTGTCTTCCCCTCGAGCCAAGCGATGCCGTCGGCGATCTCCCGCTCCAGACCGTCGGGAAAGCCGCCCGCCTGATAGGCGGCGCAGGCGCGCGTCGTGATGACGAAGGCGGGAGGCACGTCGAGCCCCAGATTGGCCATGCGCGCGATCGACCACGCCTTGCCGCCGATCAGCGCGCGCTCGGGCAGCGGGCCTTCGCCCAGCCTCAGCGTCCAGTCGCCCATGTTAATCCCGCCCATGTCATTCCATCCTCGTGCGGGCGAGGACGCGGATCAGGTCCTCGTGCAGTTCGAACCAGACGGTGTGGTAGCTCATGCATCTGGCGTCGGAGACCCAGGCGATGTCGCCGCTCTCGGCCTTTTCCAGCGCCTCGGTCAGCAGCGCCTTGTAGACGGCGAGCCGTCGTAGCCCGGCCGCGAACCGGTCGAGGATCGGTTCGGCGCGCTCGTGCAGGTCGCCCAGCCGGTCGATGATCCTGTCGTCATAGGCGGCGTCGGAATGGTCGTTCGGCACCTTCTGCCCAGCGACGGTCAGCGTCTGCCAGTCGGTGATGAGGCTCTTGAGCTGCTCGTTGATCTTCTCGAAATCGTCATAGGCGGACTGCATCGCCGCGTCGGCGCGCTGGGCGGCGAAATCGCGACCGTAGCCCATCTTCAGCGCGATCTGCGCGGCCGGCTGCAACATGTACTTGTCGCCGGTCCTCACCACTCTGCCGGATGCCGCCGCCTCATCCAGTGCGGACTGGACGGCGTCGACGGAAAGCCCGGTGATGCGGGCCACGTCCGCCGCACCGCCATGCTTCTTGATGGCGAGCCCGTGCAAGGCCAGTGTCGTCTTGTTCATGCCTGCTCCCTTCCGTTCATCCGTGCCACGATCGTATCGCGGACCGACCGTCGGAGAATCTTGTTGGCCCCGCTCTTGGGCAGTTCGGGCCATTGCTCGATGGCCTTGGGGCATTTGTGCCCCGCAAGGCGAGCGCGCGCATGGGCAAGAAGCGCGGCGCAGTCCAGCTCGCCGCGTCCCGCGACCACGGCCTGCACTCGGTCGCCCCATTTCTCGTCCGGAACACCGATCACCGCGGCCTCGACCACGCCCGGGAACGACAGGAGCACGTCCTCCACCTCGCGCGGGTAGACGTTGTAGCCGCCGGAAATCAGCATGTCATTCTTGCGGTCGAGGATGTAGAAGAATCCCTCCCCGTCCATCCGGCCCACGTCGCCCGTATGCAGCCAGCCATTGCGAAAAGCGGCTTCGGTCGCTTCGGGGCGGTTCCAGTAATAGGCCATGGTCTGCGGCCCACGGCAGCAGATTTCGCCCGTCTCACCGGCCGGGACCTCGTTGTCGTCCTCGTCGAGAACGGCGACCTCGACGATGGTGAAGGGTCGCCCGCAGGACCCCACGCGGTCATGCTCGTCGGGTTTCAGGCATGTGATGACCATCGGGCTCTCGGCCTGACCGTAGGTCTGGGCGAAGACCTTGCCGAACCGCGCCTCGGCGCGGCGAAGGACCGTCTCGGCGATCGGCGAGGCGCCATAGGCTATCGTCTGGAACCGCAGGTCGGCATCGGCAAGCGACGGCTCCTCGAGCAGCATGGCCAGCATGGTAGGCACGAGGAACGTCATTGTCGCCTTCTCGACCTCGGCGAGCCGGATGAATTCGCCGGCGTCGAACTTGGTCATCACCAGCGACCGCGCGCCGCGGACCAGCGCAGGCAGGAAGAAGGCGCCCGAGGCGTGGGCGATGGGGGCGGCGTGCAGGAAAGTATCGCCGCATCGGATGCCGGGCACGAGATCTGTCAGGAAGGCGGAAAGCTCGGCGAGCTCTCCGCGGGTGGTCAGGGTCACGGCCTTGGGACTGCCCGTGGTTCCGCCGGTATAGCCCAGCCGGTATGGGGCATCGAGCGGACGATCGATCTTGCAGGGCGCGCGATCACCGGTGTCGATCATGGCACAGATCTCGTCCCAGTCGATCTGGATATCGGGACAGAGCCCGTCCTGCCCCTTGTGCAGCACGGCACGGGCCCCGCTGTCGGTCAGTTTGTAGTTGTGGTCGCCCAGCGTCTCGCGGGTGTTCATGCCTACGCGGACGAGGCCGCTCTTGGCCAGGGCGTAATAGGCGATGATGCATTCGATGGAGTTCGGCAACAGCACCCCCACCCGGTCGCCCGGCTGGAGCCCGCGCGCCAGCAGGGCGTTGCCGAGCCTGTCGGTGGCGGCGTCGAACTCGGCATAGGTCAGTGTCCGGCCGCCCTCGGTCAGGCAAGGCAACGCGCCGTGGTGGACGGCCGCACGACGCACCAGCGCTCCAATCTGCATCGGATCGTTCCTGTCGTTCGATGATGACCCTGGATGCCGGGGGCCAGGCCCGGCATCCACCGGCGCTTCACAGGCTAGGCCTTGCGCAGCGCCGCGATGTCGGCGCGGGTCAGGCCCGCGCCCTTGCCCCTGAGCCTGCGCGACTGCTGCTGCTCGGTCGTATAGAGGGCGTTGGCGAGATCGCTGTGCGCATTGTACTTGACCCAGGTGTCGCACAGATGCCGGAACTCCGGCCGCAGGCTCGTCGGGATGGATTCGCGGCTGAGGCGGTTGTATTCGTCGTAGCTCATCTTGCCGCGGGTAGTGGTGTAGACGTCCTTCTTCTGCGGCAGATAGGTGATGCCCGGGTAGATCGGGCCGGAAGTCGCGGTGTAGGGCTCACCCGAGAGTATGGCGTAGGGGATCAGGGAATAGAGCCGCGTATTGGCGTTGCCGTGCTGCATCATGGCGTATTCCTGGATCTTCTGGGTCGGGTTGCCCCCGGTGCACAGATCGCCCAGCACGTCGCGCGAATACTCGTCGTTCAGCAGCGGGCGGAAACGCTCGGCGCGCTCGTCGACCTTGATCCAGTCCTCGGGATCGTACACCCCGGCGACATGGGCAAGATCCTTGCAGATCGCGAAATAGGTGATGGCGCCGGCGTCGAGCATCTGGTCGCGGCTCCAGCCCGCGATCTTGAGCCAGAGCTTGTTGGTCGCCTCGCGCACCTGCTCGGTCAGCCTGCGGAAGGTGGCGATCAGCTCCTCGCGGGACCCCATGCCGAGCGGCACGTGTCCGTCCGAAAGATTGTCCGAGCAGTAGAGGCCGACGCCGACCAGCTTGTCGGCCGAGAATTCGGGCGTCGATTCGAACGAGCCCCAGTCGTCGACCAGATAGAAGTGGCAGTCCCTCGCCGCCATGGTGACGGTGATGTTGTTGTATTCCACCCCTTCCGCCGCATCGTCCAGCCACGGCAGGTCGCTCTCGGCCAGATCCATGAAGTCCCGGATGATGAGCTGGGTGTTGTCGTCCAGCTTGTAGGGGCCGTCATTGTGAAGCGAGATCCGGCTCTCGCAGGAAACCAGGAAGCCGTATTGCGAGGCGGCCGCCATGAAGGCGTGGGCGGCCTCGTGCAGCTCGTCGCCCGCCTTACAATCGTACATGTCGGCATGATACATCTGCAACTGTCGCTCGGGCACGACCTGGCTGCGATGGCCGAACTCCTTGTTGGTGATATGGGCGTCGTTGCGGTGATAGGCGAGTTGGAAGCGCTTCCAGAAATCCATCACGTAGACGAGGTCCTCGACCGCATCGGTCGGACGCACGACACCCATGTTCATCAGCCACTCGCGCCCGAACAGATAGAAGTCCGGCGCGTAGCTCATCGCGGGGTTGGTGATCTTCATGCCCATGTTGCGGGCGCGGTCGCCGAGCTCCTCCGCCGACATGCGGCTCTCGATCTTGCGAAAGAGTGAGGGGTAGCGGTAGTAGGCCATGAGATACGAAAGCATCATGTAGGCCGGCACCGGAAACAGCTTGGATTCCTGCACGGTCCGCGTGACGCAGAGCCAGTAGCTTTCGTCGCCATGGTTCTGGATCAGGTTGTTGGTCTCCAGAAGCTGCGCGTAGGTGATCTTGTTCGCGTTCATCCGATATCCTCCCCTGCCGGCCTACTTCGCGATCCGCCAGACCCTGGCGGTCGCTTCGCGACCCGATTGATAGTCGTCGGCCGTCTTGGGCTGGGCAGTGGTCTCGATCACCACGGTGTCGCCCTGCCTGATGCCGGAGACCTTGGCGTTCATCACGCAAGGCACGCCATATTCGCGGGTCAGAATGCCCAGATGCGAGCGGGTGGAGCCGCCGGCGCAGATCACGCCCCTGAACTGCTCGAGGATCGGCGCGGTCAGCGTGCCGCCGGAATCGTCGATGATGGCGATCGTGTCCTCGGGCACGCCCTCCTGGAGATATTTCAGCACCAGCGCGGGCGAGCGAATGTAGCGGGCGGTGCCGACGCAGTTCTGCGGATACTGCGCGACATTGTCTCCCTGGCCGCGCTGCTCGCGGCCCTCGGCGTCGGCCTGCGCCACGATGGCTTCCGGATGCTCGAAGCTGAACGTGTCGATGTCGTCGTCGCTGACGCCGGCGGCGGGCTTGTAGGCATCGGGTCGCTCGCGCGGAGAGACCGCCGCCGACCAGTCGAAGCGATGCCCCGCGTCCAGCAACATCCGCTCGACGCCGCGGATATCATCGGCGGTGACGAGGTCGAAGGACTTGCCGAAGACGAAGCTTTCCCAGTGGCCGCCCGACCGGGCCAGCTTGTCGCGGACGATCTCCCGCATGGCGCTGTGGAATGCTTCAACGACCGGCGACGCATTCGCGCGCCCGAACTTGTCGGAATCGACATAAAGTCGTGTCATGGCTCTCCTCCCTTGCCGGAACCGCCTCCCCGCGGCTCGCCTCCTGTTGCTGACATTGGGCGATGCAGCCTTCGCTGTCAATCTTTATCCTACAAGATTGTCGAACAATTTTGCAGAACGTTACTGGTAGCAATGGACGTCGGCATCATCGTTGATCGGCGGACCAGCGCAGGCGCAGCTCCGCCTTCAGCACCTTTCCCCCCGCGTTCTTGGGCAGGGTGTCGACGGTCTCATACCTCTTGGGCCGCTTGAATCGCGCCAGCCGCTCAAGGCAGAGGGAATCGAGCTGCGCGGCGTCCGGCGCAGCGCCCGCGCGCGGCACGACGAGGGCAAGGATGCTTTCGCCCCACTCGCGATCCTTGAGCCCGATCACCGCGCATTCGGCCACATCGGGATGGGTCAGCAGCACCTCCTCGACCTCGCGGGCATAGACGTTCATGCCGCCCGTGATGATGACGTCCTTCTGCCTGTCGAGCAGCGTCAGGAAACCCTGCCTGTCCATCCTCCCGAGGTCGCCGGTATGGAGCCAGCCACCGCGCAGGGTCTCGGCGCTGTCGGCCGGGCGATTGAGATAGCCGGCCATCACCGTCTCGCCATGCACCAGCACCTCGCCGGTCTCGCCCGCGGCGACGGGCGCGCCGTCCGGCCCGGCGATGCGGATGTCGATTCCCGTCCGGGCGATGCCGACCGAGCCCATGCGCGCCGCATCCTCTTGTCGATAGGCGTCCCACAGGACGTCCTTCGGCATCGCGCTGATGGTGCAGGGCGTCTCGCCCTGTCCGTAGCCGTTCCAGATCTTCGGGCCAAAGGCGGCGAGCCAGCGCTTCAGGTCCTCCACGTAGATCGGTCCCGCGCCCGTCAGGATGGTGCGGACATGCTCCAGCGATGCGGCGCGAAACGTCGCGTCCGCCTCCATCCGGTTGAGCAGCGTCGAGGGCGCGAAGAATGTCAGGCTCTCCTGCGCGCCGACGATCCGCGCCGTCTCGGCCGGATCGTAACCGCCGGATTCGGGCAGGATGTTCGCGCCTGCCTTGGCGATGAAGCCGAGGCCGAACAGGCCCGAGGCATGCGAGGTCGCCGCCAGATGCAGAAGGCTGTCGCGCGTGGTCAGCCGATCGACATCGGCCAGATAGGCGAGCGTCATCGCGCAAAGATTGCGGTGCGACAGCATCGCACCCTTCGGCCGCCCCGTGGTGCCGGAAGTGTAGAATATCCATGCGATATCGGTCGGTGAGCCGGTCACCGGCACGATGGGATCGGCCGCGACGAAGCGCACGAATTCCGCGCTTTGCGGCAGGATCAGCGGCAGGTCGGGCCTCTCGGCGGCTATTCCTTCCGCCTGCACCGGCGTGGCGAAGGCCAGCTTCGCCCCGCTGTCGGCGGCGATGTGGGCGATCTCGCGCGCATGCAGCCCGGCATTGACGGGAACCGCCGTCAGGCCCGCCTGCCAGCAGGCGAAAAGCACGGTCAGATAATCGCGGTTGTTGGCCATCGCCAGCAGCACGCTGTCGCCGGGCCTCAGCCCGAACCGCTCGCGCAACGCCCCGCCAAGGCCCGCGCTCGCGCGGGCGAGGGCGGCATAGTCCAGATAGGCACGCGAGCCGACGACGATCGCGGGGCGCTCGCCATGGCTGCGCGCCGAGGCGTTGAGGAAGGTGGCAAGGTTCACGACGCCCGCTCCAGGATCGTGACGGCGACGGCCGCTTCCTCGACGCCCATTAACCCGCCGCCATTTTCGGCGAGCGCGATCCGTGCGTTCTCGACCTGCCTCGGACCCGCCTCGCCTCGCAACTGGGTGACGAGCTCGAAGATCTGCCCCAGCCCCGTCGCGCCGATGGGATGACCCTTGGATTCCAGCCCGCCCGAGGGGTTGAACGGAATGCGACCGCCCAAGGTTGTCGCGCCGCTTTCGGCGAGGGGACCGCCCTCGCCCAGGGCGCAGAAGCCGAGAAGCTCGCTCTGCTGGATCTCACCGAAGGCCGTCGCGTCGTGACATTCGACGACATCGACATCCTGCGGCCCGAGTCCGGCCTGGTCATAGGCGAGCTTCGAGGCGCGGCGCGAAATGTGGCGTTCCAGATCGTCGTCGGCGCGGCGGCCCCCGTTCATCAGGACGGCGGCGCGGATGCGCGCGGCGCGGGACAGCCCGATCCGGCGCGCGACGCGCTCGGACACGACGATGGCGGCGGCGGCCCCGTCGCTGATGGGCGAGCACATGGGCAGCGTCATCGGCCACGCGATCAGGCGGGCGGCCAGGACCTCATCCACCGAGAAGGCCTTGCGATACTGCGACAGCGGGTTGTGTATCGAATGCGTGTGGTTCTTGGCGGCGACGACCGCAAGCTGGCGCTGCGTGGTGCCGTAGCGGGCCATATGGAATTTCGCGAAGGCGGCATAGACGTCCATGAACACGGTGTGCGGCGTCTCGCGTGCGGCCTTTCGCGCCGGCGTCGGCGTGCCGAGGCCAAGCCGCCTCAGTCGCGCGATGACGTTGTCGCGGTCGGCGCGATCCCAACTGCCCTCGAAAGCGGCCATGGACAGGGCGGAGTCGGGGTTGACCATCTTCTCCGCGCCGACCGCCAGAGCGATCTCGGTCTGCCCCGCGCGCACCTGCGTGATGGCCAGATGCAGGGCTGTGGTGGCGCTGGCGCAGGCGTTCTCGACGTTGATGATCGGAACCGCGTCGAAAGGCAGGTCGCGCAGGGCCACCTGGCCGCGAATGCCGAACTGTCCCTCCATCGCGCCCTGCACCGCATTGGCGAAGGCGATCGCGCCGATGTCCTCGGGGCCGAGGCCGGCATCCTCCAGGGCCGCGCGAACCGCGCGCGTCGCAAGATCGCGGACGGACAGGTCGGGATGACGGCTGAAGGGCGTCATCCCGACGCCGATGACGTAGATCGGTTCCATCACCTCCTCCTTTGCGATCCCTGCCTGATCGTCTCTCATTGCCAGATTTAATTGTGTCTTACAATAATGTATGAAATTAATGTAGCACCAAATGAGGGAGGAAACCATGGACCTGAGCGGCCACCGCATTCTTCTGACCAACGACGACGGGATCCATGCCCAGGGCATCGAGCTGCTCGAGAAGATCGTCCGCAGATATACGAACGACGTCTGGGTGGTCGCTCCCGCCGAGGAGCGCTCGGGCGCTTCGCATTCGATCTCGATGCACGACCCCATCCGCATGCGCCAGCTCGACGACCGCCATTTCGCCATCAAGGGCACGCCGACCGATTGCGCGCTGATGGGCATCTACGAGATCATGCCCCAACCGCCGACGCTGATGCTGTCGGGCATCAACTGGGGGGCCAACCTCGCCGAGGACCTGACCTATTCCGGCACCGCCGCCGCGGCGATGGAAGGGGCGCTTCTGGGCGTTCCGTCGATCGCGCTGAGCCAGGTCCACGCCTTCGGCCACGTCCACTGGGACACCGCCGAAGCCTGGATCGAAAGGGTGATTTCCGGAATTCTCGCGACCGGATTCGACAAGGGCACCTTCGTCAACGTGAACTTCCCTCCCGTGCCCCCCGGCGAGGTGCGCGGCATCCGCGTTGCCCAGCTCGGCCAGCGCGCGCCCGGCTCGTTCGTGCCCGAGAGCCGCGTCGACGCCCGCACCAAGCCGTATTACTGGATCAAGCTGACCTATCGCGACGGCAGCGACGGCGGGGCGCCCGAGGGGACCGACCTGCGCGCCATCGCCGAAGGCGAGGTTTCCGTCACGCCTATCCAGCTCGACATGACGGCCTCGGCGATGAAATCGCGGATGGAGCGCGCCTTTTCCACCTGAGCACGCTCATGCGGGCTCGGTCAGGAGAACGCGCAGGCGGGCGCGTTCTTCCGCGTTGAAGCCCATCGCCTGCAACCAGTCATCCGACGCGCCATGCGTTTGGCGCAGCACCGCGAGGGCCGTCGCGATATACTCGGGATGCGCGGCGGTCAGCATCTCGATCGCCGCAGGGTCGACCGCGCCGTTGAACATGAAAGCGATGTCGCGCCGGTGTGAGTTGGTCATCAGGTAATCCTCCGCCACCGTCGCCTCGTCGCAACCCGCCGCCAGCATCAGCAACGCGACGCCGAAACCCGTGCGGTCCTTGCCGGAGGTGCAATGAAGAAGCACGGGCCGCCCCCCGGCTTCGAGGATCATGCGGAAGGTGGACACGTACTCGCCCAGGTGCTCGGCCGCAAACAGGCGATAGTGCCGCGTGACCTCGGCGCGGATCGCCGCGGCGTCCAGCCGCCCCATGGACACCTCGCGCAGCATGTCCTCAGTTCCGCGAGGGATGAAACCGGGCGTCAGCAATCGCATGGCGTGGCCCTCGGGCAGCCGGTCCGGCTTCTTCGCCCGCTCCGAAGGCAGGCGAAAATCGCTGATCCCGTAAAGGTCGAGCTCCCGCAGCCTTTGCAGATCGGCGGGGGTGAGCTCGGCCAGGGAATCGCTGCGATAGACCCGGCGCCACCGCGTGCGGCCATGCGCCCCGGCGCGATAGCCGCCGATATCGCGGAAATTCACCGCACCCTCTAGTTCGATCAGCCTTCGTTCCATGACGTTCGCATACCTCGTTCGCCCCCGGCGAAGGAAGGGGCCGGTCCGGCGACCTGTATAGTGCCGGATAGATTGTTTGACAATTTTGTGGTGCGAAACTGTTGACCGAAATAATCGAACACCCTAACGTCATCTGCGGAGGGAGCGTGGAGACACCCATCCGGAATTATGCCCGGCCGGAGAGGACGGCCGGAATTGGAGGGTTCCGTCGAGATTCGTGCGCTGTCGCCGATCTTATCGTTCAGGGAGGAATGAATGACTACTTTCGCGAAGAGCGCCGCCGGCGCAACGCTCGGCCTTGCCGTCATCTGGGCCGGCGCGGCGCTGGCGCAGGACAAGGTTCAGTTGGGGGTCGTCTCGGTCAACTACAATTCGCCCTCGATCCAGATCCAGACCGACGCCGCCGTCGCGGCGGCCAGGGAACGCGGCTGGCACGTCGAGCTGTTCGACGGCCAGGGAGATCAGGTCGCGACCAACAACGCCGCGATCGCCTTCATCGACCGTGGGTTCAACGCCATCATCAACACGGCCTCGCCCAACACCCAGATGAGCCCGGTCATTGCCTACGCCAACGAGAAGGAGGTTCCCTTCGTCTCGACCTTCTCCGGCCTGGTGCCGGGGATCGTGGCCGACATCGGCTCGAACAACACCGCCGACGCGGCGATCGCGGCGATGGAGCTGGTCGGCCGCATCGACGGCCAGGGCCATGTCGTCAAGCTGAACTGGAACGTGCTGCCTGCCCTGCGCGAGCGCGACCAGGGCTTCCGCGCCGTCGTCGACGAGTACCCCAGCATCAAGCTGACCGAGATCGAGGTCAAGGTTCCCGGCCAGGTCGACGACGCCTATGCCCAGATGACCAACCTCCTGCTGTCGAACGACGACATCGCCGCTGTGTGGGTCGCCTGGGACGAGCTGGCCGCGCCGGTCGCCCGCGCCATCGAGCAGGCGGGCAAGGCCGATCAGATTTTCGTCGCCTCGCATGACGGCATCGACGAGGTCGTGTCGCTCATCCGTGACGGCAGCCCCATCGCCTTCACCGTCGCCTACAATGTGCCGCATATGGGCGTCGTGGCTGTGGACGTGACCGAGGCCGCGCTGAAGGGCGAGGAGCCCGCCACCCGGGCCCTGACGCTTCGGCCCTGCCTCGTCACCCGGGAATGGGCGCCTGCGGCGGGCTCGGCCATCGACTTCGGCAGCTGCAAGCTCTTCTCCGCCGATTAGGCGGGAAAGCGGCCGGCCCAAGCGGCCGGCGTCGCCGATCCGGGCGGGCGGCCATGCGCCGTCCGCCCGGCAGACATGGGACATCAACGCGATGGAGCCGGCCCGGGTGAACGCGATATCCATGCAAGCGACGACCGAAACCGCGCCCGTGCTTGAAGTGCGCGGCATGCGCAAGGAGTTTCCCGGAACGCTGGCGCTCGATGACGTGACGCTCACTGTCGCGCGGGGCGAGATCCACGCCCTGCTCGGCGAGAACGGCGCCGGAAAGTCCACGCTCATCAAGTGCATCTGCGGCGCCTACGCACCCACCGCCGGGGAAGTGGCGGTCGAGGGCCGCCTCGTCTCCTTCTCCACGCCGAAGGGCGCATCCGATGCCGGTATCGCCGTGGTCCACCAGCATTACAACCTCGTGCCGAACATCACCGTCGCCGAAAATCTGTGGCTGGGCGAAACCCTGCCCCGCCGTTTCGGCCTGATCGACTGGCGGCGCGTGCACGAGCGGGCGCGGGCCGTCCTCGACAGGCTCGGCATCGCGGTTTCGACCAGGGCCGAGATTTCCAGCCTGCGGCCCGACGAGGCCGCGATGATCTCGATCGCCAAGGCGGTGTCGAGCGATGCGAGGATCATCATTCTCGACGAGCCGACCAACGCGCTTCTGCCGCACGAGGTGGAGCGCCTGTTCTCGCGAATGCGGGCGCTCGCCGAGCAGGGGCATTCCTTTCTCTATGTGAGCCACCGGCTTGCCGAGGTGTTCGAGATCGCCGATACCGCGACGGTGCTGCGCGACGGGCGCAACGCCGGCACCTTCACCCGGCGGGACATGGACCGCCGCGCCGTGGTCGAGGCCATCGTCGGCCGCAAGGACGCGCTGGCCGGCCGCAGGAGCAGCAGCTCCGCCCGGTCCGAGACCCTGATGCAGGTGACCAATCTGACGGGCGTACGAGCCAGGGACGTGAGCTTCGACCTGCGGGCGGGCGAGATCTTGGGCATCGCGGGATTGCCCGGATCGGGCGCCGACGAGGTGATGGACCTGCTGTTCGCCCGCAACCGGCGCCAGGCGGGCCGCATCGCCATCGACGGCAGAGAGGTCGCCCTGCGCGATCCGGCCGCCGCCATTCGCGCCGGGCTGGCGCTGGTGCCGCAGGACCGGCTGGCCGAGGCCGTGTTCCATGCCGAATCCATCCGCGCCAACATCTCGATGCCCTCGCTGAAGCGGTATCTTCGCGACCCCTTCCTGCGCTTCATCAATCGTGGAGCCGAGGCGCGGGCGGCCGGCGAGGTCGCCGGCCGCATGCGCGTGCGCATGCCCGGGATCGAGACCCATATCGACGCGCTATCCGGCGGCAACCAGCAGAAGGTCGTCCTCGGACGCTGGCTGTCCACGGGCGCTAGAATATTCCTGCTGAACTCGCCGACGGCGGCCGTCGATGTCGGCGCCAAGGCCGAAATCTACAATCTGATCCACGAGCTCGCCGCCGACGGCGTCGGCATCCTGTTCGCCTCGACGGAACTCGACGAATACCCCCTCGTCTGCGATCGCGTGCTCGTCTTCTCGGGCGGCCGGGTGGTGGGCGCGCTCGCCGGGGAACGGCTGACCGGAGGAAACATCATGACATTGGCCGCGGGAGGGAAACTGGGCGATGAGCACAACTGAAACCGCCGCGCCGCGCCGTATCGACTGGCTCGGCTTTCTTTCGCGCTATGGCACGATCATCTCGCTTGTCGTGCTGATCGTGATCTTCTCGCTCGGACGACCCGAGGTCTTCCCCTCGGTCCGCAACATGTTCAACATCCTCAACCAGATCTCGATCCTCGGCATCATAGCGCTGGGATTGACGGTGTGCCTGGTGGTCGGCCTGTTCGACCTGTCCATCGGCGCGATGGCCACCTTCGGCGGCTATTTCGCCGCGCGCTTCCTGATGGAGATGGACAGCGATTCCGTATGGGCCGTAGCGTTCGTCATCCTGTCCGTCCTCGCCCTCGCCATGCTGATCGGGATGATAAACGGGGCGCTGACCTCGTATCTCGGCATCTCTCCCATCGTCGAAACGCTGGCGATGTCCTTCATCGTTACCGGCGTCATCCTCGGCGTCTCGGGCGGGCGCACGGTCAATTCCTCCGACATTCCGATGGCCTTTCAGGTGATCGGCCAGGGACGTATCTGGGGCATTCCCGCGCCAGTGCTGATCCTGATCGGCACCGTCTTCGTGTTATGGCTGTTTCTGGAGCACACGCAATGGGGCCGCAACATGTACGCCATCGGCGGCAATCGTGAGGCAGCACGGCTTTCCGGCATCTCGTTCCAGAAATACGCCCTGATCGCCATGGCCATCGGGGCGGGCTGCGCCGCGCTCGGCGGGCTGGTGGCGGGAGCGAACCTCGGCGTGGGGCGGCCGCAGGGCGTGGGGGAGACCTATCTGCTGAACGCCTTCGTCGCGGTCTTCATCGGGGCGTCGACCCTGAAGCCGGGACGGTTCCATGTGCTGGGAACGGCCGTCGGGGTGCTGCTGATCGGGGTCATCAACAATGGCCTGTCGACCATGGGCGTCGCGACGTTCTGGCAGTACATCGTCCAGGGCACGATCTTAATCCTCGCGCTGATCTCCGCCTCGGTCAATTCCGTCCGAAGGGCCTGACCGGACAACGGAATGGGTGGAGGCCGGGACGAAGCCCGGCCCCCGCACCGTTCACTGTCGAGCGGTAGTGCCCCCGTCGATCACCAGCACGGCGCCGTTGCAATAGCTTGCCTCTTCTGAAGCAAGGTAGAGGCAGCCATAGGCCATTTCCTCGGGCGTACCCGGCCGCATCATCGGCGTGATGGAATTGGCGACCTCCGGGTTCTCGAACAGCGGCAGATACTCCTCGACCATCCGGGTGGCGATGAAGCCCGGCGCGATGCAGTTGGCGCGGATATTGTCCTTGGCGTAGGCCACGCACAGCGACCGCGTCAGGTTTATCATCGCGCCCTTGGCGGCGGTGTAGGTGTGGGCGCCGGGCAACCCCTGAAAACCCGAGATAGAAGTCACGTTGACGATGGACCCACCACCCTGCTTCTGCATCTGCGGGATGGCCAGCCGCAGCATGTAGAAGCCCGAGTCGAGATTGATCGCCAGCACCTCGCGCCATTTCTCGGGCGTGGTGTTGGCCACGTCGTTCATCGAATCCGGGCTCGATGCGACGTGGTTGTAGCCGACCCCGGCGGAATTGACGAGGATGTCCACCTTGCCATAGGCGTCCAACGCCGCGTCGAAGACCTTCTGCGCGCCCTCGGGCCTCGACAGATCGGCGGCGACGATAAGCCCCTCCCCGCCATCCGCCTTCACGAGGTTCAGCGTCTCGTCCAGATTGGCCTGGGTCCGTGAGACGCCCACGACCTTTGCGCCCTCCCGCGCGAAAATCAGCATCGCGGCGCGCCCGACGCCGGAGCCCGCGCCCGTGACGATCGCCACCTTGCCATCAAGTCTGCCCATAGCTTCCTCCCTTTGCTGTACGGACTCCCCGCCCTGCCTGGCGAGATTCAGATTAGACAATCTGATGATATTGTCATACAATAAAATAAGACTAAAAAGCCATACTATAACGAAATCGATCAGGAGGAGATGATGAGGGCTGCCGTTTTCAAGGGGCTTGGCCAGGGGTTGTCGGTCGAGGACGTCCCGCGTCCGGAGCCGGGGCCGGGCGAGGTCGTCATCAAGGTGGAAGCTTGCGGCGTCTGCGGTTCCGACCTGCACGCCACCGACGAAGGCGTTTTCCTTCAGGAGCCGGGCACCATCCTCGGTCATGAATTCGCCGGCGAGGTCGTGGATTCCCGCCATGGCGACGTCGCCATCGGCGACCGGGTGACCGTGGTGCCCGTCAACCCGTGCGGCAAATGCCGCGAATGCCGCGAAGGCTACACCATGCTGTGCGCGCAAAACCGGATAACCGGGCTGAGCGGCCAGGCAGTGCCGGGCGCTTACGCAGAATATGTCAAGGCGCCGGCGCGCTATGTCGTTCCCCTGCCGGACGGCGTGGATTACGAGGAAGGCGCGATGGTCGAGCCTCTGGCCGTCGGCCTGCATGCCGTCGGCAAGGCCGGGATCGCCATAGGCGACCGGGTCCTGGTCATCGGAGCGGGGCCGATCGGCCTGTCGGTCGCCGCATTCGCGCGAATGGCCGGAGCCGGCGCGGTCGTGGTCTCGGAGCGCGCGCCCGCGCGCCTTTCGGCGGCGAGGGAGTTCGGGGCGACGGCCGTGATCGACGCCGCCGCGACGGCGGATGTCGGCGCGGCCTTCGCCGAAATCGCCGGCGGCCCGCCTGACGTGATCTTCGACTGCGTGGGCGTTCCGGGCATGATCCGGTCATGCGTGGACATGTCGCGCGCCCGTGGAACTATCGTGGTCGTCGGCGTCTGCATGAAGGAGGACACGCAGGTCCCGCTCTCAGCGATCCTCAAGGAACTGAAGATCCAGTACGTTCTGGGCTATCAGGAGCAGGATTTCGCCCGCGTGCTGGCGGTGCTCCGGTCAGGCCGCCTCAAGCCGGCCCCGATGGTGACGGACCGCGTCGCGCTGGAGGCCCTGCCGGAAGCGTTCGAGAGGCTGCGCCAACCGGGAAGCCAGATCAAGCTGATGATCCTGCCGAACGCCCCGGAGGGATGATGGGCGTTCGGCAGCGCAAAACAGGACGCTGGAAAGCAAGCAGACCGGTCCTTCGTCATTGCCGCCCGACAACAAGGCGAGCCGGCTGGATCGGCCATGAACAGGGAGGAACGGGAATGGAAGGGATCAGACACCGCGTGGTTGCGACCACCGGCATCCGGCTTCATGTGGCCGAAGCCGGCCCGGTCGACGGCTCGTGCATCATCCTTTGCCACGGTTTTCCTGAAAGCTGGTATTCGTGGCGACATCAGCTCAAGGCGCTCGCCGCCGCCGGCTACCATGTAGTCGCGCCCGACATGCGCGGCTTCGGGCGCTCGTAGCATCCGCTCGAGGTGTCGGCGTTCACGCAGCTGAAGCTGGTCGGCGACATCGTCGGTCTTCTCGCGGCGCTGCCGCACGAAATCGCCGGCCACGTCTGGGGCGCGCCCGTGGCGTGGAACGCGGCGCTGTTCCGCCCCGACCTGTTCCCGGCGGCCATCGGCCTGTCAGTGCCCCTATTATGGGGCCCGCACCACATTCACCTACGATCACACGATACCGCCTTCCCGGTCGATGCGGCAGGAGGTCGGCCCGGACGGGTTCCACTATCAGCTCTATTTCAGCCAGGTCGGCCGCGCCGAGGCGGATATCGAGAAGGATGTGCGCGGCCGGCTCGGAGGCTTCTTCCACACGCTTTCGGCCGACGCGCCGCCCGAGGAGGTCAAGCTGGCGGAGTTGAAGGATGGCGACCGCCTGGAAGACGCCTTCGCATGGCCGAAAGTGCGCCCGGCATGGATGTCCGACGCGGATCTCGACTTCTACGCCGCGGAGTTCGAGCGCACGGGCTTCCAGTCGGCGCTGAACTATTACCGCGCCGCCGACCTGACCTGGCACGAGATGACCCCGTGGCGTGGCGCGCATATCAAGGTGCCAGCCGCCTTCATCGCCGGTAACAAGGACGTGGTCGTGCTCGCCAATCCCGAGATCGCCGAGAGCTTCCCCAACGAGGTGCCGGACCTTCGCGGCAACCTCATCCTGCCGGGACGCGGCCACTGGACCCAGCAGGAACGACCCGAGGAGACGAGCGGATTCATGCTCGACTTCCTCAACGACGTCACCTCGGACGGGAAGACCGGCCGATGACCAGGGTTCTCGACTACGACGGGACGCTTCAGCGGTTCACCTCGAAAAGCGCCGCCGCGCCCATTCCGCCGCCGACGCACATGGTGACGACGACGTATTTCTCGCCGCGCCGCCTGCCCTCGATCAGCGCATGGCCGGCCAGGCGTGAGCCCGTCATTCCGTAGGGATGGCCGATCGAGATGCCGCCGCCGTTCACGTTGTAGCGGGCCGGGTCGATGCCGAGACGGTCGCGGCAGTAAAGGGCCTGGACGGCGAATGCCTCGTTTAGCTCCCAAAGGCCGATGTCGTCGATCCTGAGGCCGTGCTGCTTCAGCAATCTTGGAATCGCATAGACCGGGCCGATGCCCATTTCCTCGGGCTCGCAACCGGCGACGGCCATGCCGCGATAGATGCCGAGCGGTTGCAATCCCTTCCGCTCCGCCAGCGCGCCCGACATGAGGACGCAGGCCGACGCCCCGTCGGAAAGCTGGCTAGCGTTGCCGGCGGTAACGGTGCCGCCTTCGATCACCGGGTTCAGGCCGGCGAGACTTTCGAGGCTCGTCTGCGGGCGGTTGCCCTCATCGCGCGACAGCGTCACCTCCTGCTCTGAAACCTCTCCCGTCTGCCTGTCCTTGACCTGCATGACGGTCGTGAAAGGCACGATCTCGGCGTCGAAGCGGCCGGCCGCCTGCGCGGCGGCGGTACGGGCCTGGCTTTCGGCGGCATAGACGTCCTGCGCCTCGCGGCTGACGCCGTATTTGGCGGCCACGAACTCGGCCGTTTGCAGCATGGGCATATAGGCATGCGGCATCCGGGCGATGACGTTCGGGTCCTGATGTTCCGTGACGAGCCGGAAATAGGTGTCTTGGGCGGAGGTGATGTTCTCCTGGCCGCCGGCGACGGCGATCTCCTGCCCGTCGACGATGATCTGCTTGGCCGCGGTCGCGATCGCCATCAGGCCGGAGGCGCATTGGCGGTCTATCACCTGGGCTGCGGCGGTCGCAGGCAGGCCCACCGCGAAACTGGCGTTGCGGGCGACGTTCATCCCGGCCGTTCCGACACTCAGGACCGTGCCGATGACCACATCCTCGATGGTGTCCGGCTCCACCCCCGCGCGCGACACCGCGTGGCCGATGGCATGGGCAAGCATGGTCGGAGACCTCGTCGCGTTCAGGCTGCCGCGATAGGCCTTGCCGATGCCCGTGCGAGCGGTGGGTACGATGACGGCTTCTCTCATGCTTCTTCTCCTGTCGAGGTCCAGTCACTGATGCGCGCCCCGGTCGAGGCCAGTTGCCGCAACAGCGGCGCGACGTTCCAGTAGCCGCGCGCGTTGCCCAGAATTGCGGCGTAGTGATCCATACGGGCGACGATGCGGCCGAGGCCGATCTCGTCGGCCATGAACAGCGGGCCCCCCCGCCATGCCGGGAAGCCGTAGCCGGCGGTCCACACCACGTCGATGTCCGAAGGACGCAGCGCGATCCCTTCGGACAGGATGGTCGCCGCCTCGTTGATCATGGGAAAGAGCAGGCGCTCCAGCATCTCCTCGCGGGGCAGCGGCGCGCGGCGGGAAACGCCGTGCCCGGCCGCCAGCCGCCCGGCCAGATCGCCCAGGGCCGGATTGGGCAGCGCCTCGCGTCCCTCGTACCGGTAGTAGCCGGCCCCCGTCTTCTGCCCGTGCAGCCCTTCCTCGAACATGGTGCGGCAAAGGATGCGGTAGGATGGGTCCTGCGGGCCTTCACCGGACTTGATCCACTCGATCACCGTGCGGGCACCGACGTCAACGCCCGCCATGTCCAGCATTCGCGACGGTCCCATGGCCATGCCCCAGAGAGCGGGGTCCTCGGCCACCCCGTCGATGTCGGCCGGCGAGGCGCCCTCGAGCTGCATGGCCTCGGATTCGCGCATGTAGACCTCGGCCATCCGGTTGCCAATGAAGCCGTAGCAGACGCCCGATACAACCGCCGTCTTTCCGTTCCTGCGGGCGATCCGCATCACGGTGGCCAGCACGTCGGGGGCGGTATTGCGCCCGCGCACCACTTCGAGCAGGCGCATGACATGCGCGGGGCTGAAGAAATGGGTTCCCAGCACATCGGTCGGGCGTCCCGTCGCGGCGGCGATGCGGTCGACATCGAGGGTGGAGGTGTTGGTGGCGATGATCGCGCCCGGCTTGCACACCGCGCCGAGCTTCGCCGCGACATCGAGCTTCAGTTCCATGTCCTCGAACACCGCCTCGACCACGAGGTCCGCATCGGCGAGCGCGGCCATGTCGGCATGGCCTGTCATGCGGGCCTGCCGCTCGGCCGCCTCCGCCTCGGACAGGCGGCCGCGCTTGACCGAGGCGGCATAGTTGCGCGCGACGATGCCCAAGCCCCGGTCCAGCGCGTCTTGCGAGGTTTCGACGAGCGTCACCGCAAAACCGGCGTTGGCGAACGCCATGGCGATGGCGCCGCCCATCGTGCCGACGCCGAGGATCCCGACCTGCGCGACCGGCCGGGATTCGGTGGCTTCAGGCAGGCCGGGGATGCGCTGCGCCCTGCGATCGGCGAGAAAGACGTGACGCAACGCGCGAGCCGGCGCGGAGGGGATCAGGCGGGCGAAGGCCGACGCCTCGACCGCAGCGCCCGCCGCATGGTCCCCGCACGCCGCGGCAAGGCACGGACCGATTTCCGCATAGGCGGGTTGATGGGGCTTGGAGGCGGCCAGCCTGGCCGCATCGGCGAGGACTGCCGGCAATTCCGCGGCGTCGGGCACCTCGATCCTGCTCGCGCGCCGCAACCGCGCGGGCTGGGCGGCCAGCCGGTGCGCGGCGTCACGGGCGGCGGCCTGCGGGTTTTCCGCGATGGCGTCGACGATGCCGGCCTCGAGCGCGCGCTCCACCTCTATCGGCCTGCCGGTCGAGATCAGCTCGAAAGCCGTCGCCAGACCTGCGAGGCGCGGCAGCCGCTGCGTGCCAAGGGAACCGGGAACGAGGCCGAGCGTGATTTCGGGCATGCCGATCCGGGTGCCGGGCGCGGCGATGCGGTGATGGGCCGCCATGGCCACCTCGAGGCCGCCCCCCAGCACCGTTCCATGCAGGATTGCGATCACGGGCCGCTCGCTCGCCTCGATCCGGTCGAGCAGGGCGTTGAGCGGCGCGGGACTGAAAGACGGATCGTCGAAGACTGAGATATCGCCGCCTGCGATGAACGTGCGGCCGGCGCATTCGATCAGCAGCGCCCTGGTTGCCGCATCCGACTCGAAGGCGCGGAAGGTGGCGTCCATATCGCGGACCGTCGCGGGCGACAGCGCATTCACCGGCGGATTGTCGATCCGCATGATCGCGATATCGCCCTCGCGGTTCAGCGTGACAGTGGATATCATCGGTCCTCCCTTCGGCGGCGCGGCGGTCCCGCCCGCCATCATCACTTTTCGCCCGATCACGAATCTGCTTCCCCCGCACTGGCGCGTTTATCCTATGCTATATCGTCAGACGAAATAGGAGTGCAATCATGGAAATCATTTTCGAAACCTTCGGCAAGGTCGCCGTCATCCGGCTGAACCGGCCGGAGCAGCGCAATGCGGTGGACATGGCGATGATGGCGGGCTTCAAATCCGCGCTGGCTCGTCTGGAGGAGGACAAGGATATTCGGGTCGCGGTGCTGACGGGCGCGGGGCGCGTCTTCTGCGCGGGAATGGATCTCGGCGCCTTCGCCCGCGGCGAGCGTCCCGGATTGACCGAGCCGGTAGGCTTCGCCGGATTTGTCCGCGCGGCGCGCACCAAGCCGGTCATCGCCGCCGTCAACGGCGGTGCCTTCGCCGGCGGCTTCGAGCTGATGCTCGCCTGCGACATGGCCATCGCCGAGGAAGAGGCGCAGTTCGGGCTGCCGGAAGTCAAGCGCGGCCTTGTCGCCGCCGGGGGCGGGGCTCACCGCCTGCCGCGACGCATTCCGATCGCGATCGCCAACGAGATGCTGCTGACCGGCGATCCCATCACCGCCGAAAGGGCGCTGGCGCTCGGGCTGGTCAACCGCGTCGTCCCCGGCGCGGACCTGCTTTCCGCCGCCATGGAGCTTGCCGGGCGCATCGCAGCCAATGCGCCGCTGGCGCTGAAACTGACCCTTGCCCTGTCGCGCAAGGCGGCCGCCGCGCAGGAGGACGCGCTGTGGGCAGAAAATGCGGCCATCTGGGCGCGGATCGACGGCTCCCACGACGCGCTGGAAGGCGCGAAAGCCTTCAAGGAAAAGCGGCCTGCGGTCTGGCATGCGGGCTGACGGCGAGCGGGCGCACCTTCCCGAAGTGAATAAGTATGCCAAAATCGTCAGACGATATTGCCATAGAAAATAACTCGGTCTAGCTTGGAGACAAGAGAATGCCGGCGTGTCGCGCATGACGCGCTGCCAATGATCGGCGAACAAAGGAGCCCGCGATGATCCCCGAGAAGTCACCCCGCGTCAGGGAACTTGAGGAGCGGCTGCTCGCTTTCATGGCCGAGCATATCTATCCCAACGAAGAACGGTTCTATCGCGAATCGGAGGACGTGGGGCCCTGGCGGGTCCAGCCGATTATCGAGGAGTTGAAGCCTAAGGCGCGCGCGGCCGGCCTTTGGAACCTTTTCCTGCCCGAATCCGGCCATGGCGCGGGACTGTCGAACCTCGAATATGCGCCGCTTTGCGAGATCATGGGCCGCTCGCACATGGCGCCCGAGGTGTTCAACTGCTCCGCCCCCGACACCGGCAACATGGAGGTCATCGCCCGCTACGGCACGCCGGAGCAGCAGGAAACGTGGCTGAAGCCGCTTCTCGCGGGAGAAATCCGCTCGTCCTTCGCCATGACCGAGCCGGATGTTGCCTCCTCCGACGCCCGCAACATCGAGAGCGCGATCGTCAGGGACGGCGACGACTACGTCATCAACGGCCGCAAATGGTACACGACGGGCGCGACCGACCCGCGCTGCAAGATATTCATCTTCATGGGCAAGACCGACCCCGCGGCCGAGACCTACCGGCAGCAGTCGATGATCCTCGTGCCGCGAGACACACCCGGCATCACGGTCGTCCGCTCGCTCCCGGTCTTCGGCTATTACGGCGTTCCGGATCGCGCCTCGGAGGTGATATTCGAGAATGTGCGCGTGTCCGCGACCAACATGCTGCTGGGCGAAGGGCGCGGTTTCGAGATCGCGCAGGGACGGCTCGGGCCTGGCCGCATCCATCACTGCATGCGCCTGATCGGGTTGGCCGAGCGGTCGCTGGAGAAGATGTGTCTGCGCACGACCCAGCGCATCGCCTTCGGCAAGCCGGTATCGGAACAGTCGGTGACGCGCGAGCGCGTCGCCGAGGCGCGCATCATGATAGAGCAGGCGCGGCTCCTGACCCTGCATACCGCGCACCTGATGGATACCGTCGGCAACAAGGAAGCCAAGGCGGCGATCGCGATGATTAAGGTCGCCGTGCCCAAGATGGCCTGCCAGATCGTCGACTGGGCCATTCAGGCCTTCGGCGGCGGCGGCACCAGCAACGATTTCGGGCTTGGCGCGGCCTACGCCACCGCGCGCCTCCTGCGGCTGGCTGACGGCCCGGACGAGGTCCACCGCGACCAGCTCGCCCGGCTGGAGTACAAGCGCCAAGCGATGCGCAACGACGCGGCGGGCATAGGCAATTGGGGCCCTGCCCTGAGCGACCGCGCGCTGGGGCATTGAGGCCGGGGCATCGAGGATGCGGGATCAGTCCCAGCCGCTGATGAGCGGCGGCTCGTATGCCTCGTCCACAAGCTCGATCATGCGGCGGACATGCTTGCGGGCATTGGCTTCCGCCGCCTCCACGTCACCGGCGAGGATCGCCTTGCCGATGGCGATGTAGGAGGCTTCGCGCTCCTCCGGCTGCATGACCAAGCGGTTGCGCACCAGATGGACCTGGAGGTTGGCTATGATCTGGTCCAGCTCCGGGTTGCGGCTGATCCGCGCCATGGTGCGGTGAAACCTGTTGCGCGCGCGCAGAAACACGATCTTGTCCGATTGCCGCGTGGCCTCGACGATGCGGTCGACGACCTGCTGCATTTCCTCCCGGCACCCCGGCTCGTCGATGTTGGCGGCCGCCATCCGCGCCGCAAGCCCCACGATGACCTCCGAGATGCACAGGATGTTGCGCGCCTCTTCCTTGCTCAACTGCCGGATGCGCGCGCCCCGATTGTGGTGGGCCTCGACCACGCCCTGCGCCGCCAACCGCTTGATCGCCTCGCGCACGGTGGACCGGCTGACCGCGTAGCGCGCGACGAGGTCCGGCTCGACGAGGCGCTGGCCCGCCACATACCGCCCGTCATAAAGGCCGCGCAGGATGTCTTTGACGATACGTTCGGAGGAACTGAGCTTTTCTTCGCTCTTCGGCGGATGGCCGGCGCCATCTGCTGACAAGGTCGGGTCGGCGCTCATGCTGCTCCTGAATCTACGATACCGTCTGACGATCACCTTTTGTTGTTATGAACGCTGCACCGCGCTTTCGCAATGCCGAAACGGAGCGATATACGCCGGCGCATATCGCCCGCTTCCGATGAGCCGACTCGTGTCTTTCTCCTGCCTCGCAAACGTCGGGGATGCCCGTCAGCCGGACAGACGTGAGAGCGCCCGGCCGATAGCCGGGAAAGCGAGGGCCGCGATCACGGCCTTGATTACGTCGCCGACGATGAACGGATAGAGACCCGCCTCCAGCAGGCCCGTGCCAAAACCGATGAAACCGGAAAGCCACAGCAGGCCAGGCAGATAGACCGATGCGCCGGCGACGAGCGCCACGGCCAGGGTACCGATCACGCCCCTGGTCAGACCGGCCCTGACGAGAGTTCCGGCGACGACCGCCGCCAGCACGAAACCGACAAGGTAGCCGCCGGTCGGTCCCATCATGTATGACAGGCCGATCCCGTTCTGCGGCGTCCCGGCGAAAACCGGCAGGCCGGCCGCCCCTTGCAGGAGAAAGGCGAGGACGGCGGCAGCGCCGAGCACCGGCCCGAGCGCGAAACCGAGGCCGATGGCGACGAGCGTCTGCATCGAAACCGGAACCGGGTAGAGCGGCACCTGGAACTTCGCCGAAAGGGTCATCAGCATCGCGCTGGCGATCACGAGCATGAGGTTGAAGCCGAGGCTGGTTTCGCCCCGCGCACGCATCCATTGGTCGAGAAAAGTCATTCTTGTTCCTCCGTTTTCATCCATGACAGCCGGGGCAATCGCCCGCCCGGGCCAGATCGACCATCGGCCCCTGCGGCCGCTGCGCCGTTCAGGCGCTGAGATTTGCGCCTCCGTTGACGAACACGACCTGCCCCGTGACGAACTCCGCCTCGGGCGATGCCAGAAACTTCATCAGCGCGGTGTAGTCCTTCGGCAGGATGGCCCGTCCGCTCGGATTGCTTTGCGCGGCATGCTCCATCAGCTTGCCGACGTCTTCGCCGAACAGGGCCCGCACCGCATCGGTCTCCACGATCGATGGCGCGATACAGTTGATGCGGATGCCACGGGGGGCGAGTTCGGTCGCAAGGTAGCGCACCATCGATTCCGACATCGCCTTGCCGATTCCGATGGCGGCGTAGTTCTCGACCACGATGCGCCCGCCCCGGCTGGTGAGGAAGAAGATCGCGCTTCCGCGTCGCATCAGCTCCAGCGTCGCCTGCACGATGAACAGGAGCGAGATGCCGTTCGTGGTCGCAGCTTGCGTGAAGCGCTTCGGCTCGGCTGCGAGGATCGGGCTTGAATAGGCATGAACGGCGCAATGCACCATCTGGTCGAGGCGGTCAGTGTGCCGGCGCACGAAAGCCGCGATCTCCTCGCAGCCGTCCGGCGTGCCTGCATCGGCGCGTACGACATGGCATTGCGCGCCGAGCGCGGCGATCTGCGCATGGGCATCCCGGGCCGCTTCCTCGTCCGAATGGTAATTGAGGAAAACGAGTTCATCGGGCCCGGCGAACGCTTTCGCGATCTCGAGCCCGATCCCCTTCGTCCCGCCAGTGACCAGGATCGTCATATGTTCTCCCTATATTGTCAAACAATAATGTCCCACAATTAGATGGATGACAAGGGCCGGCTCCCTGTACCTCTTTTCGTGCGGTTCTTTGTGATGGACGCCGCGGGGTTGCGCGCAGTGGAGCGTAGCGAAACGAAGCGTAACCCCGCGGGCGACGGCTCGAACTGGCGTGCCTTCCCGAACCGAGCCGATTCGCCGGGAGCGACCAATTGCCCCCTGTGGCGTGACCACTGGGGGGACACGTGCCCCGGCGAGTTGGCCGCGATCGATGCCCAGTGGGGAGTTCGCGCCGGAGCCGCAGTCTGCCTTCCGAGCGCCAGTACAGGGATCGGCGAAGGCTGCGGTGGCCCACATGCGCGAACAGGGAGAAGCCATGACGGATCAAAAGCAATGGTATGCCGGCGTCGACTGGGCGTCGGAAAGCATAGCGTCCCAGCGCGGTGATGCTAGCCGGCGTGGGGAAGCGCTCGATCAGCGCGAGGGTGCGATGATAATTGCCCGTAGCCTCGAAGCCGACAAGGATCGGTCGTCCGATCGCGGCGAGATATTCGACCGGGCAGTCATAGTCCGGCTTTGTTGCCAATACGGTCATCCGTCGACGGCGGCCGCCTTCGGGCCGCTCAACCAGCACCTCCTGGCGATGCTTGGACATGTCGATCGCTACCAGCACGGCATCGGTCGCGGTAGAAAGGCGTTTGGTCATGGTCGACAACCTCGCCGTCCACAAGAGCGCAACAGCCGCCCAATGCCTGAGGGACAGGAGCGCTTGGTTCCTGTTCCTGCCGCCCTACAGCCCCGATCTCAACCCCTGTATGGATGGCTCCTGCGGGTCAAGGGTGTCGGATCGGGTTTGGTGAACAGGTCCCACTCAATCGAGCGCGCTCTTCGGACCCATCGGCGCATCGTGGACAAAGGCCTGCTTGCGCCACTTGGCGACCGTCTTCTGATTAAGGCCGTACTGCGCAGCTAGTGCTTTGAGCGGAGCCTTCGATCGCTGTATCGCTGCTCGGATGGCGTACGTGGTCGTGGCGCTGCCGTGGAGTATCTGTCCCATAGCTTCTCCCGGAATGAAGGATCATCTTGACTGATTCCCCCGCACTCCGGGACCAGACACCTAGTGGGCGAAGATGTCGTCCTCGCTCCAGCCCATCAGGTCGAGCTTCGCGCGTGTCGGCAGGAAGCGGAAGCAGGCCTGCGCCTCCTTCTCGCGGCCGTCGCGGGCGAGGCGGCCGGCCAGCTTGTCGCGCAGCCGGTGCAGGTGCAGCACGTCCGAGGCGGCGTATTCGAGCTGCTCCTGCGTCAGCGTCTCGGCAGCCCAGTCCGACGACTGCTGGGCCTTGGACAGGCTGACCCCGAGCAGCTCGGCGCAGATGTCCTTCAGCCCGTGGCGGTCGGTGTAGGTGCGCGTCAGCTTCGAGGCGATCTTGGTGCAGAACACCGGCTCGGGCATGACGCCGAAGGCGTGGTAGAGCACGGCAAGGTCGAAGCGGCCGAAATGGAACAGCTTCGTCACCTTCCTGTCCTTCAGCAGCGAGACGAGGTTGGGCGCGCGCTTCTGGCCGGGCGCGATCTGGATCACGTCGGCGGTGCCGTCGCCCGGCGAAAGCTGGACCACGCACAGCCGGTCGCGGTGCGGGTTGAGCCCCAGCGTCTCGGTGTCGATGGCGATCGACCCGACGCCGTAACTGGAGAGGTCCGGCAGGTCGCCCCTGTGGAAGCGGATGGTCATGGCCCTCGCCCCCTCACTGTCCGGCGAGCGCGGCGATGATGCGCGCCCAGCTTCTCTGGCCCTTGTGGAACGACGACAGGTCGTACTTCTCGTTGGGCGAGTGGATGCGGTCGTCCTCGAGGCCGAAGCCGACCAGGAGCGATTCCATGCCGAGCAGCCGCTGGAAATCGCCGACGATCGGGATCGAGCCGCCCATGGCGATGGTCAGCGCCGGCTTGCCCCACTCGTCGGAGAGCGCGCTCTTCGCCCTGGTCACGATGGGCGAATCGTAGGCGAGCTGGATCGCCGGCGAGCCGCCATGCGGCTTGAAGCTGGCGCGGCAGTCGGCCGGCAGCCTTGCCTCGACGAAGGCGCGGAAGGCGGCGCGGACCTTGTCGGGGTCCTGCTTGTGGACGAGGCGGAAGGAGACTTTCGCCGATGCCTGCGCGGCGATGACGGTCTTGAAGCCCTCGCCCTCGTAGCCGCCCGAGATGCCGTTGAACTCGGCGGTCGGGCGCGCCCAGATCAGCTCCAGCACCGAACGGCCCTTCTCGCCCGAGGGAACCGAAAGCCCGACCTCGCCGAGGAACTTCTGCGCCGTCAGGCCGAGCGCGTCCCACGACGCCTTGACCTGCGACGGCGTCTCCTCGACCCCGTCGTAGAAGCCGGGGATGGCGACGCGGCCGATCTCGTCGTGGATGTCGGCGAGGATCTTCGCGAGGATGCGGATCGGGTTGGCGGCGGCACCCCCGAAATGGCCCGAATGCAGGTCGCGGTCGGCGGCGTGGATCGTCACCTCCTCGCCGACCAGCCCGCGCAGGCCAACGCTGATGGCCGGCGTGTCGCGGTCCCACATGCCGGTGTCGCACACGCAGGCGAAATCGGCCTTCAGCTCCTGCGCGTTGGCCTCAAGGAACGGCCTGAGCGAGGGCGAGCCGGACTCCTCCTCGCCCTCGAACAGGAGCGTGATGCGGCACGGCAGGCCGCCATGCACCGCCTTCCAGGCGCGGCAGGCCTCGACGAACAGCATCAGCTGGCCCTTGTCGTCGGAGGAGCCGCGGCCGGTGATGACCTTGCGGCCGGGCGAAAGCTCGCGCACCGCCGGCTCGAACGGGTCGTGCGCCCAAAGCTCCAGCGGGTCGACCGGCTGCACGTCGTAGTGGCCGTAGAACAGCACGTGCGGGCTGCCTTGCAGGCCGTCGTGATGGGCGACCACCATGGGATGCCCCGCCGTGTCGCGCACGCTCGCCGCGAAGCCGATCGTCTTCAGGTCCGCCGCCAGCCACTCGGCGGCGCGGCGGCACTCGCCGGCATAGGCCGGGTCGGTGGAGATGGAGGGTATGCGCACGAAGGCGAACAGCCGCTCGAGGCTGTCGGGCAGGCTGGCGTCGATCTTGGCGAGCACGGGGTCGAGGACGGAGGAGGACATTTTCGGTCGGCCTTTCGATTCTGCGGCCGCGACCCTATCCCCGCGCGGCGCGGCGGAAAAGCCCTTCGCGCTTGGGCCAGCGGCCACCGACCGTGGCCGCAAAAAAGTGCCGCCGTGGCGGAGGGGGAAACCACGGCGGCCTTTTACAAACGATGCGGGAGCCCGGAGAGGGGGATAAGGCTCCCGCAATGTCCGGTTCAGGCGGGGGACGGGCCTATTGCCGGACTCGGCGAAAATTGCCGATGCCCTGCATTTGGGTCGCCGAAAGTGGCGATTCAAGGGCACGAAGATTACACTTTCGTAACATGCGCGTGATCGCCGTCCGCGCCCGCCGCGACAGGGGCCCGCGGCGGTTTGCGATGGACAGCGCCCCCGCCCCGCGCTACCCGTTTGCGCCATGAAACAGGGCGATCATCTCTTCCTCGTCGATGGCTCGGGCTACATCTTCCGCGCCTATCACGCGCTTCCCCCGCTAACGCGCAAGTCGGACGGGCTGCCGGTCGGCGCGCTCGCCGGCTTCTGCAACATGCTGTGGAAGCTGATGCGCGAGGCGCGCAACACCGACGTGCGGGCCACGCCCACCCATTTCGCGGTCATCTTCGACTATTCGTCGAAGACCTTCCGCAACGCGCTCTATCCCGAATACAAGGCCAACCGCTCGGCGCCGCCGGAGGACCTGGTGCCGCAGTTCGGGCTGATCCGCAAGGCGACGGTCGCCTTCGGCCTGCCATGCCTGGAGATGGAGGGCTTCGAGGCCGACGACCTGATCGCCACCTATGCGCGGCTCGCCGCCGAGGCCGGCGCCGAGACGACCATCATCTCCTCCGACAAGGACCTGATGCAGCTCGTCAGCGCGACCGTGTCGCTCTACGACCCGATGAAGGACCGCGAGATCAACATCCCCGAGGTCATCGAGAAGTGGGGCGTGCTGCCGGAGAAGATGATCGACCTGCAGGCGCTGATGGGCGATTCGATCGACAACATCCCCGGCGTGCCCGGCATCGGCCAGAAGACGGCGGCGCAACTGCTGGAGGAGTATGGCGATCTCGACACGCTGCTTTCCCGCGCCGGCGAGATCAAGCAGGCCAAGCGCCGCGAGACGCTGATCGCCAACCGCGACAAGGCGCTGATGTCGCGCGAGCTGGTGCGGCTGAAGACCGACGTGCCGGATGTCGAGCCGCTCGATTCGCTCGTGCTGCAACCGCCGGACGCGCCGAGGCTGATCGCCTTCCTCAAGGCGATGGAGTTCACCACCCTGACGCGGCGCGTGGCCGAGGCATCGGGCGCCGACGCGGCCGAGATCGAGCCGGCCCATGTCGAGGTCGAATGGGGCGCACACGCGCACGGGCCGGACATGGGGGCCGGGGAAAGCCCCTCCTCCCCCGCCGGACCTCCCCCCGGTGAAAACGGGGAGAAGGAAGACGGCCGCGACGCCGGCGCCTCCCTTGCCCCGCCCTTGCGGGGGGAAGGCAGGGGCGAGGGGGAGAATACCCCGGCCGCGCTCGCCGCATCCCGAGCGGCGCAGGCCGCGGCGGAAAAGGTCGACACCGCCGCCTATGAGTGCATCCGCGACCTCGCCACGCTGGAGGCCTGGATCGCCGAGGCGCGCGAGGCCGGCCTCGTCGCCTTCGACACCGAGACCACCTCGATCGACCCAATGCAGGGCGAGCTGGTCGGCTTCTCGCTCGCCACGCGGCCGGGCCGCGCCGCCTATGTGCCGCTCGCCCACAAGGCGGGCGCGGGCGACCTGCTCGGCGGCGGGCCGGTCGAGGGGCAGATCCCGCTGCGCGAGGCGCTCGCGGCGCTGAAGGTCCTGCTCGAGGACCCCGCCGCGCTCAAGATCGGGCAGAACCTCAAATACGACCTCGTCGTCATGGGTCGCCACGGCATCGGCATCGCGCCTTTCGACGACACGATGCTGATCTCCTACGTGCTCGACGCGGGGCTGAACGGCGGCCACGGCATGGACGCGCTGTCGCAGAAATGGCTCGGCCACACCCCCATCGCCTACAAGGACGTCTGCGGCTCGGGCAAGAACGCGGTCACCTTCGACATGGTCGATCTCGACAAGGCCACCTGCTACGCGGCCGAGGACGCGGACGTGACGCTGCGCCTGTGGCGGGTGCTGAAGCCGCGGCTGGCGGCCGAGGGCCTGGTCTCGGTCTACGAGCGGCTGGAGCGGCCGCTGGCGCCGGTGCTGGCGCGCATGGAGGAGCGCGGCATCTCGGTCGACCGGCAGATCCTGTCGCGGCTCTCCGGCGACCTCGCGCAGGGAGCGGCCGCGCTCGAGGACGAGATCTACAAGCTGGCCGGCGAGCGCTTCACCATCGGCTCGCCCAAGCAGCTCGGCGACATCCTGTTCGGCAAGATGGGTCTGCCCGGCGGCTCGAAGACGAAGACCGGCCAGTGGTCGACCACGGCGCGGGAGCTGGAGGACCTGGCGGCCGAGGGCCACGAGCTGCCGCGCAGGATCGTCGACTGGCGCCAGATCACCAAGCTGAAATCGACCTATACCGACGCGCTGCCGGGCTTCATCCATCCGCAGACCAAACGGGTGCATACGAGCTACGCGCTCGCCTCCACCACGACCGGCCGGCTTTCCTCCTCCGATCCGAACCTGCAAAACATCCCGGTGCGCACGGCCGAGGGGCGCAAGATCAGGACCGCCTTCGTCGCCGGGCCGGGCAACCTGCTGATCTCGGCCGACTACAGCCAGATCGAGCTGCGCGTGCTCGCCCATGTCGCCGACATCCCGCAGCTGCGGCAAGCCTTCGCCGACGGCATCGACATCCACGCCATGACCGCCTCGGAGATGTTCGGCGTGCCGGTGGAAGGCATGCCGGGCGAGGTGCGCCGCCGCGCCAAGGCGATCAATTTCGGCATCATCTACGGCATCTCGGCCTTTGGCCTCGCCAACCAGCTCTCGATCCCGCGCGAGGAGGCCGGAAGCTACATCAGGAAGTATTTCGAGCGCTTCCCCGGCATCCGCGACTACATGGAGGCGACCAAGGCGGCGGCGCGCGACAGGGGCTATGTCGAGACCATCTTCGGCCGGCGCGCGCACTACCCCGAAATCCGCTCGCCCAACCCCTCCGTGCGCGCCTTCAACGAGCGCGCGGCGATCAACGCGCCGATCCAGGGCTCGGCCGCCGACATCATCCGCCGCGCCATGGTGCGCATGGACGCGGCGCTGGAGGCCGCCGGCCTCGCCGCCACGCGCATGCTGCTTCAGGTCCATGACGAGCTGATCTTCGAGGCGCCGCAGGACGAGGTCGAGGCCGCCATCCCCGTCATCCGCGAGGTGATGGAGAACGCGACCATGCCGGCGCTGGCGATGAAGGTGCCGCTCGCCGTCGACGCCCGCGCCGCGAAGAACTGGGACGAGGCGCACTGACAGATCAAAGTTAACTTGAAGGTAACAGGAAGCGAGGATGCTGCGCACCCGAATACCTGGGGGAGGGTGCGGGATGAACGTGGCTCAGCTTCGCGTTTCTGACGAGAACGACACTATACTTCGCCACGACGCCGATATTGCCGCCATCGGCGAGCGGGCAAGCCGCCTCGGCGTCGAGATCGCCGACGTCGTCGGCCTGATCGACGACCTCGGCAAGCTCGGCCACCGCCAGATGGAGACGCTGAAAAGCGTGGTGCGCGAGGCCAGGGACACCGGCGCGGCCAACGCCCGGCTCGCCGCGTCGATGGAGGAGACGCGCGCCTCGGCCGCCGAGACGCGCGCCGTGCTGTCGGCCAGCGCCGACACGGTGGCGCGCACGCTGGACGGGGCGGTCAACGACCTGCGCTCGCTGAGCGAGGGCGTCATCGGCTTCGGCGCGTCGCTGGAGAAGGTCGCCGGGACGATCAAGCTGGTGCGCGAGGCCAGCGCCTCGATCAACGAGATCGCCCGCGAGACCCAGCTCGTCGCCCTCAACGCCTCGATCGAGGCGGCGCGGCTGGGCGACGCCGGCAAGGGCTTCGCCGTCATCGGCAACGCGGTCAAGGCGCTGGCCGACCAGATCGGCTCGGCCGCCAAGCAGAACGAGACGAGCCTCGCCGCCTTGCAGGACACGCTCGCCGCGCTCGACCGCACCTCGAAGGACAGCGCCGCGACCGCCGGGGCGGCCATCGAGGCCTCCGCGCAGGCCAGCGAGGCCACGCGCACCATCCAGTCGCTGGTCTCGACCGTGGAGCAGCTCGCCGACCGCATCGACGGCATGGTCGACCCGGTGCAGCAGAACATCGCCGCCAGCGACCTGGTGCGGGTGCATCTGGGCGAGCTGGCGGGCATGGCGCGCGACAGCGACGGCAAGCTCGCCGCCGCCGGCCGCCGCTCGCAGGCCATCCTCGACATCTCGGAGGACTTCATCCTCTACATCGCCGGCACCGGCATCGAGACGCCCGACACGCCGCTGATCGAGATCTGCCGCCACAAGGCCGGCGAGATCGCCGCCCTGTTCGAGCAGGCGGTGGATGGCGGCCGCATCGCGCTTTCCGACCTGTTCGACGAGGACTACCGCCCCGTGCCCGGCTCCGACCCCGAGCAGGTGACGACGCGCTTCACCGCCTTCACCGACAGGGCGCTGCCGCCCATCCAGGAGCCGGTGCTCGCCATGGACGAGCGCATCGTGTTCTGCGCGGCGGTCGACCGCAACGGCTACCTGCCGACGCACAACCTGGTCTATTCCAGGCCGCAGGGCGACGACCCGGTGTGGAACGCCGCCAACTGCCGCAACCGGCGCATCTTTTGCGACCGCACCGGGCTCGGCGCCGGCCGCAACACGCGGCCGTTCCTGTTGCAGACCTATCGCCGCGACATGGGCGGCGGCGCCTTCGCGCTGATGAAGGACATCTCGGCGCCGATAACGGTCAAGGGCCGCCACTGGGGCGGCCTCAGGATCGGCTACAAGGTCTGACCGGAGCCGAAGGGCAGCTCACACCAGCCGGCCGGTCGCCGCGTCGGCGGCGTCGCGGATCGCGGCGATGTTCCTCGCATAGGCTTGCGCGCCGCCGCCCCTGAACACGGCCGAGCCGGCGACCAGCACGTTGGCGCCGGCGGCCGCGACCAGCGGCGCGGTCTGCGGCGTCACGCCGCCGTCGATCTCGATGTCGATCGGCCGGTCGCCGATCATCGCCCTGACCCGGCGCACCTTCTCGATGACCGAGGGGATGAACGCCTGGCCGCCGAAGCCGGGATTGACCGTCATCAGAAGCACGAGGTCGAGCCGGTCGAGCACATATTCGATGACGCTTTCGGGCGTCGAGGGGTTGAGCGACACGCCCGCCTTCTTGCCGAGCGCCCGGATCGCCTGGAGCGAGCGGTCGAGATGCGGCCCGGCCTCGGCATGCACCGTGATGATGTCGCAGCCGGCCTCGGCGAAGGCGGCGAGGTAGGGGTCTGCCGGCGCGATCATCAGGTGGCAGTCGAACACCTTGCTTGTGCGGTCGCGGATCGCCTTGATGACCTGCGGGCCGAAGGTGATGTTGGGCACGAAGTGGCCGTCCATCACGTCGAGATGGATCCAGTCGGCGCCTGCTTCGGCTATCTGCTCCACCTCCTCGCCCAGCCGCGAGAAGTCGGCCGACAGCACCGACGGCGCGATGATGGTTCGTGTGGGGGTGCTCGTCATGGCGGCGCTCCGGTTTCACGTGTCCGCGCTCGCCTAGCGCGCCGCGCTGCCGATGTCGAGAAAAAGCGGCCCCGCACCCAAGGTTGGACGCCGCGCCGGCGTCGAAGTCGTGTCCGATCCTTCAAACCGCTTTCAAATTGAGGCCCCATTCCTGTAGAAAACACGTTCCGCATGGGAAACCGGGGCCTGGGAGAACCTTCATGCAGCACCACATCACGCGACGCGGCCTGCTGGCCGGAACCGCCGTCCTCGGCGCGGGAAGCCTCGGCCTGGGCATCCTTCCCGCCTTCGCGCAAACGGGCGCGGGCGACGCCGGCCGCACCAACCACGCGCTTCTGGTGGCGGTGACCGCCTACCCCAACCTGCCGCCCAAGGCCAGCCTCGTCGGCCCCAACAACGACGCCTCGCTGGTGCGCCAGTTCCTGCTCGCCAACGCCCCGGTGCCGTTCGCGCCCGAGAACGTCACGGTGCTGGCCGACGGCATCGACAGCGCCGGCTCGCCGACGCGCACGGCCATCCGCGGCGCGCTCGACCGCCTCACCGGCAGCGTCAAGGCCGGCGACTTCGTCTATCTCCAGTTCTCCGGCCACGGCACCCAGCAGCCGGCCATCGACCCCTCGCTCGAGCCCGACGGCATGGACGAGTGCTTCCTGCCCGCCGACACCGGCATGTGGCAGGACCGCAGCAAGGGCATCCCCAACGCGCTGGTCGACAAGGAGATCCGCGACCACCTGCAGGCGATCCGCGACAAGGGCGCCTTCATCTGGGCGGTGTTCGACTGCTGCCATTCCGGCACGATGACGCGCGCCGTCACCGACGGCGAGGAGACCGAGCGCAAGATCGACTTCACCGATCTCGGCATCCCCGAGGCGGCGATGGCGGAAGCCGCCGCGCAAGCCGGCGGCGCCACGCGCGGCATGGACGAGGGCCAGCGCGAGAACTCGCTCGGCCTGACCACTCCCGAGCATGAGGGGGCCGCGCCGACCGGCGCCGAATCGATCGCGCCGGGCGGGCTGGTCGCCTTCTTCGCGGCGCAGAACACCGAGACCACGCCGGAGATGCCGCTGCCCAAGGGCGACCCCGAGGCGGCCAAGCTCGGCCTGTTCACCTTCACCCTGTTCTCCAAGATCGCCGAGAACCCGGCCATGACCTACCGTCAGCTCGGCCAGGCCGTGCTTCAGGCCTATTCGGGCGACAACCGCATGCGCCCGACGCCGCTGTTCGAGGGCGACCTCGACCGGCAGGTGTTCGGCATGACCCCGGACGACCGCATCGCGCAATGGGCGATCAAGGTCGAGAACGGCGCGCTGGAGATTCCGGCCGGCCAGCTCCACCGGCTGTCGAAGGGTACCAGGCTCGCCATCCTGCCGTCGCCGGGCTCCACCCTCGAGGAGGCGGTCGGCTATGTCGAGGTGCAGGCGGCGAAGAACCTGACCAGCCGCGTCGCGCCCGTCGCGCATGAGGGCCTGCCGGCGCTGGCCGTCGCCGACATCCCGGCCGGGGCCTGGGCGCGGCTGACCGAGCTCGCGCTCGGCTTCGAGCTTGTGGTGGCGCGACCGGGCGGCGAGGGCTTCGCGGCCGAGGCCGACCTGATCAACGCCGCGCTCGACAAGATCGTCGAGGAGAAGACCGTGCCGGTGAACCTGCGCCTCGTCGGCGCCGACGAGGCCGCCGACCTCAAGCTCGCGGTGATGAGCGAGATGGATGTCGGCGTCATCGTCGCCGACCAGGCGCAGGACGCGGCCGCCGCCGCGGCCTCGCGCGCCAGCCTCTCCACCGAGCCGCGCGTGTGGCTCCTGCCGCCCTCGACGGAGCTTTCGCTGGAGGAGGGCCGCCGCTCGCCGTCGCTGCCGCTGGCCGGCGCCAGCGCCGAGGAGATCGCCGCCCGGCTCGGCGACGATCTGGTGCGCATCTTCCGCGCCACCAGCCTGTCGCGCCTTTCGGCGGCGTCGGAGTTCCGGCCGCAGGAGGTCGAGGTCGGCTTCAAGATCAGGCGCAGCGAGGCCGCCGACACCGAGCCGCTCAGGGCCGGCACCGTGCCCGTCGTCCACCCCGACGACGAGGTGCACATCGCCGCCAGGAACGCCTCGCCCAAGCCCGTCGACATCAACGTGCTCTATATCGGCAGCGACTACTCGATCAGCCACATGTATGCCGAGCGGCTGTCGAGCGGCAGCGAGATCGACCTGCCGCTGCTGGCCTTCACCGATTCGAGCTACGGCATCGAGCGCATGGTGGTGGTGCTGTCGGAGGCCCAACCGCAGACGCCGGTGGAGGACCTTTCCTTCCTCGAGCAGGTCGGCGTGCGCCAGGCCACCCGCAGCATCGGCGGCGGCGCAGCCTCCTTCGGCGACCTGCTGCGCGAGGTGGCGGCCGCGCCCGAGACGCGCGGGGCCGCGCGTCTGGGCGAGAAGTCCGGCGCCAAGGGCGCGGTGCTGATCTTCCCGCTGGAGACGACGCCGCGCGCCTGAGCCCTGCCCGACGGACGGAGAAACGCGCCATGGGCCAGCCGAAACAACGTCGCGGCGCGGGGCGGGCCAGCCTTGCTGCGCGCGCCTTCCTGCGGCTCGCCGCCGTCGCCGCCCTCGCGGCGGCGGCCACCCTTTCGGCGCGGGCGCAGCCGGCCGGCGAGCCGCCCCCGCACCACCTCACCCTCGACAGCGGCGGCCATCGCGCCTTCGTCAACGACATCGCCTTCTCGCCCGACGGCGAGCTGCTGGTCTCGGCCTCGGACGACAAGACCGTCCGCGTCTGGGACTGGCGGGCGGGCGTGACGCTGCGCACCCTGCGCCACCAGATCGGCGACGGCAACGAGGGCAAGGTGTTCGCGCTCGCCGTCTCGCCCGACGGCGGCACGGTCGCTACCGGCGGCTATTTCGGGCCGGGCATCGGCGACACCCCGCCCTATGGCGACATCCGCCTGTTCGACCTCAAGACCGGCCGCATCCGGGCGGTGCTGAAGGGGCTGGAGCAGGCCGTGCTCGACATCGCGTTCTCGCCCGACGGCACTTTGCTGGCCGCCGGCGGCGACGACGGTTTTGTCCGCGTGTGGCGGCGCGACGAAGCGGACGACACCGGCTGGGCCTTCCACGGCGCGCTCGACGCCGATTCCTGGCGCATCCGCGACGTCGCCTTCGCGCTGGGCGGGCAGCGCCTCGCCGTCGCCACCGCCGACAACGGCGCGCGGCTCTACGACATGGCGCAGGGCACGGAGATCGCCATGCCCGAGGCCGAGGCGCTGCGCGATTCGCGGCTGTCCGCGCTCGCCGTGTCGCCGGACGGCGAGACCTTCGCCACCGGCGACGACGAGGGCGCGATCCACCTGTGGCGGGCGAAGGACGGCAGCCTCGCCGCAACGCTTCCCGCGCGCGGCCACCGCATCGGCGCGCTCGCCTTCACGGGCGACGGCGCGCGGCTCGTCGCGAGCTGCGGCTATCGCTGCGACGGCGACATGGCGGTCGCGGTCTTCTCGCTCGCCGAGCCCGACGCCCCGCCGCTCTCCTATGCCGGCCACGACAACACCGTCTATGCCGCCGCCGCCGCCCCCGAAGGGCTGGTGGCGACGGCCGGCGGCGAGCGCCACGAGATCCATGTCTGGAACCCGGCGACGGGCGAGGCCAGCCGCGTCATGCGCGGCACCGGCGCGCCGGTGACGGCGGTGGGCGTCGCGGCCGACGGCGGCGTGGTCGCCTGGGGCACGCAGAACCCCTGCCCCGGCGAGGACGCATGCCCAGACCGGATGGGCGCGCTCGAGGCCGAGTTCCTGCTGCCGACGCCCGACCGCGGCTTCGAGAGCCCGGCCCCGTTCGACGACAGCGGCGAGAGCTTCCGCCGGGCGGTGATCGCGGAGGGCGAGTGGGCGCTTCGCTATGCCGAGGGCGGCGAGAACCGGCTGCCCAACGCGGTGCTGGAGATCCTGCGCGGGGGCGAGCCCCTCCACCGCATCGAGAACGACGCCACCAACGGCTACCTCCACGGCGCGTATACGCTGCTGTCCGACGAACGCCATCTCGTCACCGGCGGCAGCGACGGCACGCTGATCGCCTACGAGCGCGAGAGCGGCCGCTTCGCCGGCGAGTTCCCCGGCGGCCACTCCGGCGCGGTGACGGCGATGGCCGAGGCGCCGGAAGCGCATCTGCTCGTCACCGGCGGGGCGGACCAGACCGTGCGGCTGTGGAACCTTCAGACGAAGGCGCTGGTCGCCAGCCTGTTCGCCGCGGGCGAGGACTGGATCGTGTGGACGCCGCAGGGCTATTTCTACTCCTCGCCCAACGGCGACGCGCTGGTCGGCTGGCACATCAACCAGGGCCAGGACAGGGAGGGCCGCTACATCAAGGCGCGGCAGCTGCGCCAGCACCTGAACAGCCCCGAGATCGTGCGCCGCGCCATCATCACCGGCGACGCCGCCGGTGCCGCGCGCGAGCTGCGCGGCACCGACAGGCAGCTCGAGCAGCTTCTTGAACGCAAGCCGCCCGAATTCGAGGCGCGCGTGGTCGAGACCGACCCGCCGGCGGCGGAAGGCTACGTCGCGGTCGAGATCGTCGGCGCCGACGAGGCGGGCGCGGACGTCGCGGCCTTCTCTGTGCTCGCCAACGACCGCCGCATCGCCGACGTCGCCCCGCGCACGGCCGGCGACGGCCGCATCGTCATCGAGGTGCCGGTGGGCGAGGGCGAGAACGAGATCCTCATCAGCGGCGTCAACGAGTTCGGCTACGTCACCGAGCGCGGCGTGCGGGCGCTGGCGAAGAAGACGGCGGCGGAGAAGCCGAAGGGCAAGCTCTACGTCGTCGCCGTCGGCATCAACGACTATCCGCACCTGCCCAGCGATTGCGGCGGCCGCTCCTGCGACCTGCGCTTTCCCGTGGCCGACGCCGCCGAGTTCCTGCGCGTGGTGGCCGAGCGCACCGCGCCGCTCCACGCGGAAATGGAGGCGCTGCTGCTCGTCAACCGCGACGCGCTGGAGGAGGACACGGTCCGCGCCGGCGACATCGCCCGCATCGTCGACGACGAGCGCATCATCGAGCCGGAGGCGCGCAACGTTCGCGACGAGATCATCGACTTCCTCGACCTGCCCGGCCCCGACGACACCACCATCGTCTTCATCGCCGGCCACGGCATCAATGTCGACGAGGACTACTACGTGGTGCCGACCGACGCGCGCAAGCAGGACGGCGACCGCTGGCGGCGCTCCTCGCTGGTCGCGTGGTCCGACATCCACGAGGCGATCGAGCGCGCCAGGGGCCGCCGCTTCATGCTGCTCGACACCTGCCACGCCGCCGGCGCCTTCAACGCCAAGCTGGAGAAGGAGGCGGCCGACGCGCGCATCGTCGTGCTGGCGGCCACCGCCGCCAACAACACCGCCGCCGAGCTCGGCGAGCTCGGCCACGGCGCCTTCACATACTCGGTGCTCGAGGGCCTGCGCGGGGCGGCCAACACCGGCGGCGACGGCGTGCGCATCCTGGGCCTGTCCGACTATGTCGACCGCGAGGTGCGGCGGCTGACGGCCGAGCGCCAGCAGCCCTTCTACCACCTGCCGCGCACCGAGAATTTCCTGGTGGCGCGGCCGTGAGGGGGATGGGCGTCTTCCTGCGAGGCAAGTGCCGCCCCTCATCCGCCCTTCGGGCACCTTCTCCCCGTAGACGGGGGGAAGGGAAAGCGGCAACGTCGCGGTCATCTCTCCGACGAATCCGGCTCGTCGTCGCGGCGCTTCTTCTCCTGGCAGCCGCGCCGGCCTTCGCCGCCGCCTGCCCGGAGGAGGGCGCGCGCTATCCGGCGTTCTATCCCGGCCCGGCGCTGTTCGAGAGTGCCATCGCGGCCGAGGAAGCCCATCCGCCCTCGCCGGTCAGGCTGTCGGGCATCGTCATGCCGCACCATCTCGTGGTGCCGCGGCTGATCGCGCGCGGTTTCCGCGCCGCCTCCGGCTTCGACTACGACCGCGTGATCCTGCTCGCGCCCGACCACTTCTTCCGCCTCGGCAACGCTGCCTTCGCCACCACCCGCCACGGCTTCGACACCGTGCTCGGCCCGGTCGACATCGACGCCGACGCGGTCGGGGGCCTGCTCGCCCGGGGCGCGGCCGCCTCCTGCCTGTTTTCCGACGACCATGGGGTGCGCGCGCTGCTGCCCTTCCTGCGCCACGCCCTGCCGCAGGCGAAGCTGGTGCCGGTGGCGATCTCGGTGCGCTCGAAGGCCGAGGACTGGCGGCGGCTCGCCGCCCTGCTCGCCCCGCTCGCCGGGGAAAAAACGCTGATCGTGCAATCGACCGATTTCTCGCACTATCACCCGCACGGCCGCGCCCGGCAGTTCGACCAGCACGTGCTCAACCTGCTCGCCGAGGGCGACCCGGAAAAGCTCGCGCGCCTCGACCAGCCCGACCATCTCGATTCGCTCGGCAGCCTGCAGGTCAACATGATGCTCCAGCGCGAGGTCTATGGTGCCACCCCGGCGGTGCTGGCCTCGGAGAACCAGCAGCAGCACACCAGGGCGCGCCTGGCCGAGACCACCAGCTACATGCTGATCGCCTTCGGCCGCTTCGGGCCGGCGGACGCGCCGCACGAGCCGGAGGCGGAGGTCTACTACCTTGCCGGCGACGCCCATTTCGGCCGCGCCGTCACGCGGGCGCTGACCGACGCCGACGCGGCCGAGCGGGTGGCGCAAGCCGTGCTGTCGCGCACCAGGGGGCGGCCGCTGATCCTCAACCTCGAAGGGGTGATCCTGCCCAACGTGCCCGAAGCGCTGCCGCACATGACCATCGCCATGCCGCAGGAGCTGGCGATCCCGTGGCTGAAGCGGCTCAACGTCGCGGCCGTGGGGCTCGCCAACAACCACGCCATGGACCTCGGGCCGGCGGGGCTCGAGGAGACGAAGGCCGCGCTCGACGCCGCCGGCATCCCCCGCTTCGGGCAGGGCGAGCGCGTCGACGTCGGCGGGCTCGCCGTGGTCGGGCTGACCGACCTCGATTCCAGCGGCCCGCCCTATACCGGCCTGATCGGCCCGGATCTCCTCGACCGGCTGACCGTCGAGGACGCGACGCGGCCGGCGGTCGCCTTCGTCCACTGGGGCCGCGAGTACGAGACGCTACCGTCGGCGCGCGAGACGGCGCTGGCCGAGGAGATGCGGCTGCGCGGCGTCGCCGTCATCGCCGGCGCGCATCCGCACCTGGCCGACGGCCGGCTCGCCACGCTGGGCGGCGGCGAGACGCTGATGGCCTATTCGCTCGGAAACTTCCTGTTCGACCAGACCGCCGCCACCGCGTCAGGGACGCTTCTGGAGCTGCGCGTCTTCGCGCAGGGCACCGTGTTCGCCCGGCTGGTCGAGCTGCCCAACCTGTTCGACCTCGCAAGGCCCGGCGCCCGCTGAACGCGGGGCCTGGTGCGAGATGAGGCTTGTCGGAGATGCCGCCGGGAGCGAAACCGCAGAGGCTGTCGTCAGCACATGGCAAGGAAGACCGAAGCGGAAATGGAGACGACCCGGAAGCGGGATCGCAAGCACGCCAGAACGAAACGCGCCATGCACGGGAAACCTGCGGGACAGGCATCGGTTATGACGGAGCCTGAAATCGATGTATAAGATATTGATTTTATTATGATTATGGAGAAGAGTTTGGACCTCAGCTCAAACTCTTCGACAGGAGCGCGACTGCGCGACCGTCCGAAAGGACGCCCCCCGCGGAGGCGTCGAGCGAAGCGAAGCTGCCGTGAGCGAAGTAATGGCGGAGAGGATGTCAGGAAGGTATCCCGATACCTTGCGGCGTTGAGGCTGGGGGTCTCGGCGGACCAAGCTAAGGACTAAGCTAGGGGTCGCCCGACCATTCTCGACCTCTTGGCTTCACAAGGTGTCGTCATCTAGCTCCCTGACTAGCTGGCCGATCCTCTGTATCAGTGCCTGCTGAGTGTTGGCGGCGGCGAGCATCCTGCCTTCCGCTGTTGCCTCATCGGGCGACGAACCTACGTCATATACTTGGTCGCGAAGCTGGTCCGCTAGGTTGCGCACCTCGTCATCGCGAACGCGGCTCGCGAACAGCATGGTGTCAGTGTTTGCCCGAAGCTGCTGATCCGATAGATCGTCGTTGAACTGTTGGCGCTGCCACTTACCTGACGTCCGATAAGCTGACACGTCTTGAAAGTGCATCGCTCCGGCCGAGCGAATGAGCCGCTGTGTGGCATCCTGAAGCGCCAGCAGCGTCTCGCGCTGAAAGTCGTTGCGACGGACAAGGAGGCGTTCACGCCGTTCATCCTGTCGCCTGACGCGCTCGCGTTCCGACGCTCGTTGGTCCGCCAGCCAACCGGCAAGGATCGTCAGCGCCCCTCCCGCCAACAGCGTGATTGTAGTCGAGAGCCATTCTGGCATGCGTCCCTCACCCGATGGATCAAGTATATCAGAATAAGCAGGCGAGGAACAGCGTCTGACCTTGCCTTAACCTGTCGGTACCTCCAAGCCTCTGAGGCGACTACACTTCCCGACCAACAAGAGCGTCCCTGTCCCGGCGCGCAACCCCGCGCGCGGATCAGCAGGGAGAACATAATGAGGATGATTCCTTGGAGCCCCATCGCCCGGCGCTCGACCGACGACCCGGCCGTGGAGGAGAAGCTGCTCGGCCTGTCACTACGTGACTGCTGCAACTACGCCGCCTACTGCGCCGCCGAGAACCGGCCGCGCGACTTGGCCTCGTTCGCCGAGTGGGAAGCGCAACGCCTGCCCGGCCGTGGTGCCAACCCCGTGATGACGAGGCCCGTGGCATGACCGTCAGCGCCATCCCGCGCCCGAGGGACGTTCCCGTGAGGGTGCCCGTCGACCACATCGGCATCGGCAAGATGTGGGCCTACCTCGGCCTGCCCCGAGAGGTAGCGGTCGAGTGGGCCAAGGAGGACTTCGACTCGCACGGTGCGCTCAGGGTCATCGCCGCCTACGACGAAGCCACCTTCGACATCCTCGAAGCGGCGCTCGACGGGTAGACCCTGCAGGGTCTGCAGGCCACCATCGCGACCACGGAGGCCCGGAGCGATCCGGGCCTCTTGCCGTTCCAGCCGCCACAGGGCCGCACGGTCGGCCGTATCGCTACCGCAGGGCGATGCGAGTCCGGCTGGCGTTGCGATACGGGGAGGGACAGAGGTCGCTAACCATCATGTTGCGGCGGTGGTTATTGCGCTCGCTAAAGGCGGGCGGATAAGCGTGTTGCGGTCATCGGCAACACGAACACGGAGTATCCCCGATGATCGCCAAGACCGCCACGAACCACATCCGCAAGGTCCGCGCCCTGCTGGCCAAGACCACCACGAACGGCTGCGAGCGCGCAGAGGCCGCTTCCGCCCTCAGCCTCGCCTCGACCATCATCACTAAGCACGGGCTGAACCCGGCCGACTTCATCTGGCCCGAGCCACCGGCCGGCTGGCGCTGGGAAGGTGTCCGGGGCCACGGCGGGACCGTGGTCGAAGCACCGGCCGAGAAGCCGAAGCGGACCCGCGCGGCGAAGGCGAAGGCCAAGCAGGCCCGCAAACCCAAGGCCCCGGCCGAACCGAAGCCGAAGCGCCCGACCCGGTACGACCGGGTTGCCGAAATGCTGCAGCGTCCCGAAGGCGTCACCATCGCGCAGATGACGGCGGAGTTCGGCATCCTCGCCCACACGGCTCGCGCGATGATCAGCATCGGGAAGCGCCGGGCCGGGCTGACGGTCGCCTACGACAAGGAGAGCAAAGTCTACCGCGCGACGGCCGCATAGCCTCATCACAGAACCGCCACAACGGGGCCGGCCGAACGCGCCGGCCTCGTAGCCTTTCCGGCCCGCCCGACACCGAGGCCCGACAGCGCCACGAACGCGGCCAGTATCGGTCGGGCTTCGGGGCCGGAGTGCCTCCGAGGCCGATACGGCGCTGTGTGCGGCCGTGTGGCGGAACGTGCCGGCCTCTGTGTCGTGTCGGGTTGGCTGGGCGATTATATCACAATTTCCGGCATCGGTTACGCCATCGGGCCGATCTGTGCCGGGAGGCAAGGTGTGGCACTTATGAGACACTTGCCGGGATCGCCGCCTCGGGGCGATGTAGTCTGGTGGATTATTATGTTGTAGCTGCTGGCACTCCGCGCCTCGCTGCCCCGCAACCGAATCGAGATCAGAAGAAGGACCCCGCATCGCAACACAGAATCGAAATAGGATGGGCTCAACCGACTGGCCTCGGATACTTGCTCCAATCAATCGTGCCGTCCTCCGCGATGTCCTTCTTCCAGACCGCCATACCACGAGCAACGTAGTCCTCTGCCTCGGCGTCGGTACAGCGGAACTCGTTCACGCACCCGCGTCGACGCTGGTTATTCTCCGCTTTGGTGAGAGCCTGTACGTTCCACGGCACGTGAGTGCCAGCGAGATCGGGGTGATCATCGATGGGCACGAGGTGATCCACCTCAATTCACACACATAGTATGTGTGTTTTCCCGGAGCGGTAACTATAGGAACGACTTTTGCCTCGGCACACCAGCGCGGAATCACGGGCAACGCCCATGCCCGTGGCAGGACGACGCCTCACGTCTCGGTCTCCATCTCGGTCAACCCCTCGGTGATCGGCTCCAAGCCGATGGTCAGTTCGCCCCGAAAGCCCTAACTGACGCTCAGCCTATGCGACTGAGCGCCCCGAACATACGCCCCGGCCTGTGGACCTCCACGAGTCCGCCGCCGCCGAACGCGCTCCCAGCCCATGTCGCGCATGGCCTTGCCGAGCTTCTCATAGTGGGAGGCGCGCTGCGCGACGGGGATGTCGAGCAGGGTCCAGATGTCATCGGCGAAGATCACGCCCTCGCGATGGCCCAGCCACGGCAGCAACTCGTCATAGATCGGGTTGGGGGCTTCGCGCCGCTTCTGCTGCTCGACAGCCGCATCCCAAAGAGCCGGATCGAGCCGGGTCGACTCGCCCTGCGCCTCGCGTGCCGACGCCTCGGCCCAAAGCTGATCGCGGTCGCGCTTGAAGGCTTCAAGGTCGATGCGCTTTACCTCGACCGGCCAGAAGCGCCGGTTGCCGGTCAGGCTGGCGAGATAGCCCGTCGCCTCGGCCGGGTTCACCGTGCCGAAGAACACGCACTGGCGGTCGACTTCGGACGGCATGCGGTCGTAGGCGAGCCGGGCGCGGTCGCGGCGGCGCGATAGCTGGGCCTTGATCAGGCCGACATCACCCTTGCGCATGCCCTGCAACTCGGAGATCTCGATGATCCACTTGCCGCTGGCGTTCTCGATCATGCGCTTGTCGTCCACGTTCAGCGGCAGGCTGTCCGAGAACCAGTCATCATGGACGGCAAGCACGGACAGCAGCGTGGACTTGTTGAAGCCCTCCGGGCTCTCCAGCACCAGCATCTCGTCATGCTTCGACCCCGGATGCCGGACGCGCCGAACCGCCGCGATCAACATGATGCGGCCGACAGCACGGGCATAGGGCGAGTCCTCGACGCCGCAGTAATCCGACAGCCACCTGTCGAGGCGGGGCTTCCCGTCCCATGTCAGGCCGTCGAGATATCGGCACACGGGATGGAACTGGTTGGTGAGGCAGGTGTCGAAGACGACCGCATGGAAGAAGTCCTTGCGGGGCCGGAAGCGGAACCGCTCATCGATCTCCAGCCACAGGCGGGTCTCGGCGTTGTCGTCCAGCGTCGGACCGAAGCCGTCCAGCCCCTCGATGATCGGCCGGCGCGCAAAGGCGTCGAAGCTCAGCGTCACGTCAAGCTTCTCGAAGGCAAGACGGATGTTGCCCTGTGTCGCAAGCACCGCGCCCGACCGCTCATCGCGCTCGAAGCCGTCATGGCCAGCATCACTACGCCCGGCCGGAAGCTGCGCCCGCTTCTCGGCGCCCTTCATCACCTTCTTGATCTCGTCCTCAAGCTCGCGAAGCCGGGGAACCTTATTGGCCTTGAAGCCGGCGATCAGTTCCTCATAGCGCTGAGGATCGGCAGCCTTCAGCTTGGCCATGCGCAGGACGTTCTCCTTCGCCGCCAGCTTCGGCCGCTCGCTCGCGGCCGTGTTGAACAGGTCGTCGCACGGATCGGACAACTGCACGGGCGCGTTCATCGCTCGCCTCCAAAATCATAGTGGGGAAGGTCGTCGGTCCCGATGTCGAGCGGGCCGAAGGTTTCGTCGTCCATGTCGAACGCGGCGACCAGCCCAGCATGTCCGGCGTCCGCGACGGCGCGCAGTAGGGTGCGATACGTCGCGCCGCCGCGCTTGCCGGCCTTGAAGGACGCCCAGTGCCGGACTACGCGCTCCTGTGCGGTCTCGTCGGCATAGTCTGGATCACCGGCGCACCACGCGAGGAACTCGACCAGACCGCCACCGCCCGTCGCATCGTGGCAGGCTGCGGCCAGCGCGATCCACCTGTCGTAGTGGCCCCGGCCAAAATCGGCCGGGTCGAGCACGGCCAGCATCGCGGCCATCTGCTCGTTGGTCATGATGCCCGCGCCCTCGCCGCCGATGCGGATCGCGTTGTCCTCGCGGGCGATCAGGGCAAGCAGCGCGTCGGGCGCTTCGCGGACATCGGAGATGGGCGGCAGCGGCTCGTCCTGCATATAATAGAGTCCGCCCGTATCGGGATGGGCGGCACCGGCCGCGACGACGAAGCCACCGGCAGTCCTGAAGTCGACGCCTCGATAATCCTTGAGCTTCGGATGGATGCGAAGCCCGGCAGGCTTACGCCAGTAGAGGTGTCGCCCGCCATCGCCCCGGCCGGTCACCACGGTCGGCGCATCTTCAAGGTCGACGCCGACATCCTGAGAAAGCCGTGCGAGCGGGTTGTCGCCCTGAGCGAAGTTGCGGGGATCGACGTCGATCACCAGGTCTGCATCACCAAGGCGGATGCCGATGTTGCCGCCCTGCTTCACCCATGCGGCTATGTCGCCGGCCAGCGAGTAGGTCTTGGTCTGCCAGCCCTCATCTCGCGGGACCTTCGTGCCACGCTTCAGCGGGAAGAGTTGATAACCGGCGCGCGCGAAGGCCTTCAGGACCTGTCGGGCCTCGGCTACCTGTTCCGGCGTCCTGCCGTTCGTAATACTCATAGCCATCACCTCGTGGTGGCGCGGACGCGAAGACGATGCCGAGGTGAAACACCATCTTCGCGTCCGCTGGTCGGGCCTAGCGCGACGTGACCCGACAGGTTATCCGGCGCGCGGTTGCGTAGCCGGAAATTCGATGGACACGCGCCGCTCGTGTCCGGTTGCGTCTCTACGCCGAGCCGACACCACGCCGCCTCGGCCGGGTAGCGGCACCACATGGGGACCGCTACCGCACTCTTCCAGTCCCTAGTTCAGATCGGGAGACATGGCCTCCCACCAGTCCGACACCCTCGACCAGACCCGCCCATCCACCAGCGACTCGACCCGGCCATCGGGATGCTGGACCGCCTCGGCGTCCATCCATGCGCGCACCGTCTCAGGGTCCGAGCAGGCGATCAGCGGGCGGAGTCCCGCGTCACTGACCACCCAGCCGATGACAGCCCGCCGCTCGTGGAGGAGGTCAGCGATGCGGAGCGCGAAGGTGCCCGGCGCGGCGGCGATGACCTCGCCGCCGATGGTCCACGTTGCGCCCGTTGCGGTTCTTTCTGCCGTCCTCATCACGCGGCCCTCCGCTGCTGGCCGGCACGGGGCGCAGAGCCCCGCGCCAACGTCTTCACCAAGCCCGTATCGGAACCGCGACCCCGATACCGCTCGACCGGGACAGCGATGCGCCGCCAGTGTGCCGCCCTGAGCAGGTCGCCGAGGGCTTCACGGTCGCCGGGGACCACGAGGCCACGGTCAGCCAAGTACCTGCTGAGCCGGGTCCACGTCTGGTACCTATCGGTGACCTCACCGCGTTCCATGATGAAGGCGTCGAACTCGCCGGCGACAGCCGGGACGAGCCGGCCGTCTCTGCGGACGTGCCACTCGCCGTTCCAGATCCGCGCGGGCTCCAGAAACATCTCGCCGCGCGTGATAGTGAGCGCCGTGGCGAAGCTGGTGTCCTCGTAGATAATGGGCAACCTCTTCATCGCTGCGCCTCCTGCTCGCCGAGCGCAGCCCGCACCGCCTGCGCCGCCGCTGCGCCCTTGTCGCCGCCCGTGACGGGCAGCATCTGGTTGAAGGTCGATCTGACGGCCGTGGTGATGTCTCGGCCGTCCGGGGCGAGGACCGTGGCCCCGCGCGAGATTTCTCGCGCGAGGACGGTGTTGGAGCAGATAGCCGGACGCATCACGAGCCCTCCACGATCTCGCGGAGCACCTTGCGCGCCGCGCGGTCGGCCTTCGACTGCTGCCCGGCTGCGGGCGTGATCGACAACTCGCCGCCATCGCCGTCATCGGCGGTATCGATGTTGTCGCCGCGCTGGGCGTTCTCCTTCCAGAAGGTGTCGGCCGTGTCGTCGGCCCGGACCTTCCGCATGGTCTCCCGCATCGACGCGGTGATGGGCACCGCTGCGTCCGTGATCTGGAGCATGCGCTCGGCCGTCTCGGTGGTCGCCCGGCCGGCGAGGACGTCGCCGAACAGGGCGAGCATCTCGTTGGCCGCGTCGAAAGTGTAGCCGTGCGCCGGTGCCGCACTGGCTGTGAACGCGATCAGGGTGTTGCTCATTTCAATCTCCATCGTTGCGCCCGCCTCGGGCGCGTTGGTGTTGAGGGTGCCCCGACTGGCAGACTTGGCCAGCACAGCATCCGCCTGCCAGCCGGGGCGGGACCGCGCGCCGCCAGAAGACCCGGCGCGCGGTGTTGGTGATCAAGCGATCCCGAGAATCGCCCTCGGGCTCGTGCCCGGCCTGAAGCTGATGTCCTCGTCGCCGAACTCCTCGATCAGCTTCCAGCGGGCAGCGCACTCGCGGCGCTCGGCCGCGAGAATCTTGCCGTCGATCTGGCGCAGCCGCCGCCGCCGCTCATGGGGTTCGAGTACGAGTTCGACCGCCGCGTAGGCCGCATCGACAGCCGCCTCGGCGTCGGCGAGAATCTGGTCGCCGAAGTACCGAGCCACCATCGCCTCGATGTCCGCCACCTGCGGGCGCTCGCCGGGGTGGCTTGCGCGGCCCGCAGCGTTGAGAGCCTTCGCGGGCCAGACGAGCGTAACGTCTGCCTCGGCCGTGGGCGGCGTGACGCTGGGCTTGCCCTGCGCGGCCAGCCGTTCGAGCTTCAACCTGATGGAGTCCTTCGCGTAATCGGGCGGAGGCGGGGCCTGCTCGACTTCCTGCCGCTCGGTGTAGAGCCCGGTGATCTCCGCCGTTGCCTCTGCCACGAGCGCCCGACAGGCGTCGGCTGTCTCGGGCGCGTCTACGGGCACCTCGTCCAGCACGAGTTCGGCCGGCTCGTGGTTGTCGCCAGCCAGTCGCCCCGGCCCGTCCTGCGCCTCGACTCGCTTCTGCGCGAGCACAGCCGAGCAGGAGCCCAGCATCACCTTGAGCGCCTCACGTTCGGAGATGAGGTCCCGGTGCCGCTGCATAGCCCGGTCCCTCCTGTCGCCCGCCGCCTTGACCTTCCGGCGAGCGGCCTCGACCATCTCCTCGGGCACGTTGCTGTCGGGCAGGACCGACTGCTGTTCGAGCCGGGCGAGGTTGACCTTCGCGGTCTCCCACGCCTCCGTGGCGTGGCCAGACTCGTGGTGCGCTCCTTCGATGGAGGCATCGTGGGTCTCGATCCGATCTGCGATCCACTGGACGCGCTGTCGCGTCCGCTCGGGCGCGGAGGAGAGAATCTTGTCGGTCGGCGTCACGCCACCGGGTCTGAAATGCGGGACGCCCGTGGCGTCGAGAGTTGCGTTGTGCATGGTAGGGGTTCCTTCTGTTGGGTTAAGTCTGCTGGTCGATCCAAGCTTGGACCTCGTTGCTGCGAAACGCCTTCGCCGCCGTCCCGCCGAGAGAGACGGGACGAGGGAAGCTGCCTGCAGCAACCAGCCGGTAAAGTTGAGAGCGAGAGAGGCCCGTCGCCGCGAGGACTCGGGGCAACCGCCAGAGTTCAGTCGTGGTCGTGGTGCCGGGCATGTTCTGCGCTCCAGTTCAGTGAGCGCAGTGTGCCGTGGGCTAGGGCCGATGGGCCACGAGGCTGAGTCTATCGGGCTGCACGGAGCTTGCGCATCGCGTTAGATTCCGCGCGTGTCATGATGCGGGACATGCCCTCGTCCCGGTCGTAGTCGATGATGTGGTTGGGATCGGAGTGCAGACCGCCGCGAAGTCGAAACGCCTCCACGGTGACCGCCAACAACCAGTCCCGTCGCTTCATCCAGCGTCGGACCTTCCGGGGGTCCTTGTGCCCAAGAGCCTTAGCGACCGCATCATCATTATCCTCGGCCAGTCCCTTCGCCCTCCGACCAGCCTCGACGCGAGCGGCCTTGGCGATCTCATCGGGCCATCGGCCTACCTTGCTGTGCTGGCCAAGCAGGCGCGCGATCTCGTCGCGCGTGTCGCGGCGAGGCGGCTTGCCCTGCTCGGTCGTGTGTTCGAGGGCAAGGTAGAACACCACCTTGTTAGGCGGTTCATAGGGATCGAAAAGCTGATCGACAGCCTGCCTGCTGATGTCCAACTCCGAAGCGATCTCGGTCGATGTGCGGCCGGTCGCCTTGGCCTGACGGACGAACGCTCGCCGCTTCTCGGTGATGATGGAATCTGGATCTATGTGGAGCGCCCGGCCGATCAGTTCCAGCGCCCGACGCGGCAGCGGTTCGCCACGGACAAGATGGTGGTCGAGAACCTGCAGGGCGATCCGGCGCGGTCCCTCGGCGCGCTTGCTCCGGTCGAGGTCAGCGTGGGCATCTTCGATGGCGCGGGCGATGATGGCATCGGCCTTGGAGCGATCAGCCCGCTCGGCCTCTGAGCCGTGAACCGAGACGAGCGACGTCCGCCAAGCGGGCGGTGTGGCGACCAGCGGCGGATCGCAGACGATCCAGTTCGGCGCGGGCAGCGGTTCGGGCGGAGGAGCAGCAGGGTTGTCCCAGCCGGGATACTGCAGCCGCCAGAGCGCGTCGAACAAGGCGCGCAGCCGTTCCTGCCGCTCGGTGCGCTGGGCGTAGGTCTCGCCCTCGGGAACGCGTAGCGCCGCGCCGATGTAGGCGAGCAGACGCTCGAACTCGGCGTCGTCGGGGTGCGGGTCGTCGTGGGCGTCCTCGGTCATAGCCCGGATTCTACCATAGGTGGTGGCAAGCTCGTAGTCCGACAAGGCCCGGTGGTGCGATCCGCACCACGGCGCGCCACCGTGGTGACGCGAAGCTATAACTTCGGACCCGGCTTGCCACGGTCGGTGGCAACGTCAGTGCCAGACTGGCACTGACGTGGGCGGTATCGCTGTGCGGGCCGGGCTGGCGAGGGGCGCTGACAGCGATATGGCGGTGCAAGCGACCTCGTTAACCATGCTGATCTGATGGCCGTCGACTTCTCAGGCACGTCAAGCCCTTGTGCTCCCGTACCGAGAACGGAAGGAGTACGGAGTATGGCGAAGGCCAAGGTCCACCACATCGAGGAAGGCCACCTCGTCCGAGCGAAGCAGTTCGCGTCAGAGGCCGAGAGCCTCGGGCGGAAGAGCATCGAGGCGTGGACGCGCTGTGCCGACGAGATCATCGCGGCCAAGGAGGCCGCGAAGGCTGAGGGCCGGAAGCTGACCGACGCCGATGTCGGGCGGGCGATGGGATGGGGAGTATGGTCGAACGCAGAGTGCGGCGAAGAACGCTGCGAGAAGGTGAAGCGCCTCGTAGCGTGGCGACGTAAGCACTCTGGTCCTGCTTTACCCGATTACCCACCCTTCGGTGGACCGAAGGCGTCTGAGGCGGCGGCTCACGTTCACGCTCGCAAGGCCACCCGCGAGCAGCCCGACGTCATCATCGCCGAGGCCATCAAGCATCCCGACATCGCCCGGCGCATCCGCGACGAACTGGACGAGTTCCTCGGAGCCTCAGAGCCCGACGACCCCGCGCCCGAAGAGCCGCCCGCAGCCCGTCCGCGCGCCAGTGCCGCTGAGCCGACCATGACGAGGGAGGAGTTCGACCGCAGGATGGCTGAGGTCGCGCAAGCCCGTGCCTCCCTCGAAGCCGAAGAGCGCGCCGAGGCTGAGGCCGAGGAGCGCAAGTTCGAAGAGGCCGAGCGCGCGCAGGCCGAGCACGACGCCACGCCTGTCGGGCAGGTCGAGACCATGATCAGTCGGCTGCGTGGCATCTATGGGATGATGGCGCTCACCCCTTTGGCGAACCTCACCCCGACCCTGATCGACCAGTTGACGCCCGAGGAGCGGGCACGGCTGGTCCCTGAGCATGCCAGCCAGAAGGCGCACGACCGGGAGGCAGAGCGGCTGCGGAGCAACATGAAGACCAGCGGCGATGCAGCGGACGCGTTCCTCGTGAGGTACGCGCAGTGGCACAACGGTCAGACGCCGCCCGCTCTGCGCGCCTTCGCTCGCGGGCTCGATCAGGCACCTGCCAACGACGAGAAGCCGGCCCGCAGCAGGAAGCGCCCGGCCGCAGAGGTGTCCGCCGCAGCCTGACCGGGTGTAGTACAGCCACCTACCGCAAGCCCGGCCGCACTGGCCGGGCTTCGCACGTTCAGGGACCCGCGCGGAACCGCCATTCTCCCCACAGCGGGCCACACGCGGCCCGTGTCGCGTATCGCTGGCTGGGTGGGGCTTGGACTCGACTGAGGTGCGATACGGGCGCGTGTCCGCCTGTGTGGCGGTCGGTTCTCGGCGATCACGGCGTTTAGCCAGCCGAGCCCGTCAGGAACGCCGACCACTCTTCTGCCAGTGCCCGGCGCTTCTCGATCAGGTCTGACCGCCTGTAAGCCCTTTCCACCTCCGAGCCCACCTCGTGCGCCAAGGCCATCTCGGCGATCTCGCGTGGGTGCTCCGTCTGCTCAGCCGCCCAGTCCCGGAACGACGACCGGAAGCCGTGGACGTCGAAGTCGGTGCCCGGCCGCAGCGTCCGCAGCACCTTGAGCATGGTCATGTTGGAGAGCGGCCGTCCCTTGCGGGCTCCCGGAAAGACGAGCGGCCCGTTGCGCGGCAGCGTCTCCAGCAGCGCCACCGCCTCGGCTGAGAGCGGAACGCGCCATTCCTTCTTGGCCTTCATTCGAATCGCCGGTACGGTCCAGACGCGCTCGTCCCAGTCGAATTCCTCCCATCGGGCACCCAGCACCTCCTGCGTCCGCGCGCAGGTCAGCAGCAGGAACCGCAGCGCCTGTGCGCCCGCTGTGTCCAGCGCCCGTAGCTCGCCGTAGAATGCTGGCACGTCGACATAGGGCATCGCCTTCCGGGGCTGAATCGTTCGCACCCGATTGATCGGTGGCAGGAGGTGCTTCAGCGCGCCCGCCCAAGAGGCCGGGCTGTCGCCGTCGCGGTGCCCGAGAGCCTTGGCGTAGGACAAGACCGTCTCGATCCGCCCTCTGAGCCTCGACGCCGTCTCGGGCCGCGCGGTCCAGATCGGCTTGAGCACCGACAACACGTCCTCAACGGTGATCGCGTCCACGGGCTTGCGGCCGAGCTTTGGGTAGGCGTAGGTGCGAAGCGTGGACGACCACTGGTCGGCGTGTTTGTCGCTCTTCCAACTCGGCTCCAGCGAGGCGATGCACTCCTTGGCCATCTGCTCGAAGGTCGGCACTGCCTTCGCCGGCCGAGCGGCCTTGGCCTCGGCGCGCTGGGCGCGGCGCTCCTCGACCGGGTGCCCGCCCTTGCGGACGTGAACGCGAAGCTCCTCGGCGCGCTCGCGGGCTTCCCTGTACGGGACGTCCCGCGCGGCTCCGAGCCCATAGTTGAACTCCTTGCCGTTCACGCGGTACCGGAACAGGTAGCTGCGGGCTCCGTTCGGCTTGACCTGCAGCACGAGATTCGGCGCGCACCAGTGGATGCCCTCGCTGGTGATGGCGGCAACCTGTTGGGAGGTAAGGGCTCGGCGTGACATGACGGGGAGAGTCGCTTGACGACGGGACCTTGTCCAGCCCGTGAAGACCCAGCTTTGGACCTAGCTCTGGCCGAGGGCCTCTAAGGCCGCAGAATCCGGGGCTTAGCGGCGGTTAGGATGCGGCAAGCCGCCGAAAGGGCGGACAAGGGCCGGAAATCGCAGGGGAATTGGGACAGCCGTGGACCGACTGCGACTCGGTGGTACAGGTCATCGATGAGGGCTGGATGGCGGAGCGGGCGGAGCGCGACGGCAACCGGATCGTCGCCCATATCGGCAGCGACTACGGCGGCGTCGCGCAGCGAAGAACGGTCGACCAGATCGTCGTCAACCACGGGACGATCCCGCTCGACGAGCTCTATTTCGCGCTGAAGCCGCTTTCCTCCAATCTCGGGGAGGTCTCCTACGAGCGGATGATCGCCGGCGAGCCGCAATCCCTCGTCCGTAATCCGGAAGGAACGTTCCGGCTGTTCCGCATCGGCGATGCCGTCGCCGCGCGCAACACCCACGCCGCCATCTACGACGCGCTGCGCATCGCCAAGGACATCTGAGCCGCGGGCGGCCGCGGAATCCCGACGGGCCGCCTGGCCGGCCTCATGGCTTTCTTCCGTCAGGGCCTTTCCCGTGACGTCCCGGCGACAAGCGTGTCGTAGGCTTCCGCGGTGACGCCACGGTCCCGCAGCCGGCCTTTCTGAATCTTGTGGGTGGCGGTCTTCGGCAGCGCATCGACCACCTCGATGAAGCGCGGCCGGGCAAATCGTGGAAGGTTGCCGCGGGCGAAAGCGGCGACGTCCTCGACGGCGAGAGCCGATCCCGGTTCCGCCACCACCGCCAGCATCAGCTCGTCCTCGCCGTCGTCGAGGCCCGAGGGCACTGCGTAGGCCGCCACCTCGGCGACGCCCGCCAGGCGGCGCATCGTATCCTCGACCTCGAAGGAGGAGATGTTCTCGCCCCGACGTCTTATGCGATCGTTCAGGCGGTCGACGAAGAACAGATAACCGTCCGCGTCGAAATAGGCCGCGTCGCCGGTATGGAACCACAGGTTCCGCGTCGCCTCGGCCGTCTTCTCGGGCATGCCGTCATATCCGGCCATGAAGCAGAACGGCAGTTTCGGCCGCACGACGATCTCGCCGGTGACACCGTCCGGCAGCTCCGCGTCCGTCTCCGGATCGACGATCCTGACATCGAAGTAGCGATCGTAGGCACGGCCGGCCGCCCCCGGCCGGGTTTCGCCCGGCCTGCCCCAGACATACTGGTTCGCTTCCGTCATACCGAAGGCCGATACGACCTCGGGAACGCCGAACCTGCCGCGCCAGATCTCCTCCTGTTCCGGCAGATTCGGCCCCGGCATGATGAGCCGCAGGCGGTGGGCGCGGTCCTTGCCGGTGGCGGGTTGCGCGAAGATGAAGGAGATGATCGCCCCGACCACGCCGGTCAGCGTGACGCCGTGGCCGATGATATCGTCGAGCCAGGCGGATGCGCTGAAGCGCTCACGCAGGATCACCTTTCCACCGGCGATCAGCGTCGCATAGACCTGCATGAAGAGGCCGTTGACGTGGAAGAGAGGCAGCGTGACGTAATAGACGTCGTTCTCGTCCATGAAGCAGTTGTCGACCATGCCGAAGCCGACGAGATAGCAATGGGCATGGGGCAGCAGCACGCCCTTGGACGGCCCCGACGTGCCCGACGTATAGACGATGCAGGCGATGTCGCGGGCGCTCGGCGGCGGGCCGTCATACGGCTCGGCTTGCTGCCATCCGGCGAACGCGACGACGGATACACCCGCCGGAACGGCGTCGGCGAGATCGCCGACCGCGACGACGGTCCCTATCGCCGGCACATCCGGAAGGGTCCCGACGAGGAACCGGCCGCACGCGCCGCCGGCCAGGGCGAACTTCGCCTTCGACCGCAGCAACTGGGACTGGAGGATCGGACCCTTCAGCTCGGTGTTGATGCCGACCATGACCGCGCCGAGCCGCGCCAGGCCCGCCCATATGCGGATGAAATCGAGGCCGTTGGCGAGCATGACGACGACGCGGTCGCCCGGCTCCACGCCCAGCCCGCGAAGAAAGCCGGCAACCTGCGCGGCCTGGCGCTCCGCCTCGGCATAGGTGAGCGTCTCGCCGTCGACCGTTTCGACGAAGATGCGGTCTCCGTGGCGCCGCGCCTGGGCCGACAGGACGGACGGCAGCACCCAGTTCGTCGTATCCAGCATCTCTGTTGTCTCCCGAATGTGAGGAGTTCCCGGAGCCACTACACCAGCAGCCGCAGCGGTTGTTCGATGGCGGCCTTGAAGGCTGAAAGCAGCGAAGCGCCGAGCGCGCCGTCGACCGAGCGATGATCGACCGAAAGCGTGCACATCATCATGGTCGCAGGAACGATCCCGTCGCCGCGGACGACCGGCCGGCGTTCGGCCGCGCCGACGGCGAGGATGCAGCTCTGCGGCGGGTTGACGATCGCCGAGAACGACTGCACGCCATACATGCCGAGATTGGAAACCGAGAAGCCGCCACCCTGGTAGTCCTCCGGCTTGAGACGGTTTTCGCGCGCGCGGGCCGCAAGCGAGCGGATTTCGCCTGAGATCGCACCGATGCTCTTGCTGCCTACGTCGCGGACGACAGGCGTGATCAGGCCGCCTTCCGTCGCCACCGCGACCGAGATATCGATCGACTTCAGCCTGAGCAGCGCGTCGTCCGTCCAGATCACATTGGCATCGGGCACCGCGCGGAGCGCGGCGGCGGCGGCCTTGACCACGAAGTCGTTGACCGAGATTCGCTCCGAAGCATCACGCACAGCGTTCACCTGCGCGCGCAGGGCGAGAAGCGCATCGATCTCGCAATCCGCCGTCAGATAGAAATGCGGGATCGTCGTCTTCGACTGTGTCAGCCGGCTCGCGATCACCCGGCGCATGCCCGAATGCGGCACCGCCTCATACGCGCCGAGCCCGGCCGGAACGGCTACAGACGTTGCCACCGGCGGGGAGACCTGTGGGCTTGCCTCCGCCACGGGTGCCGCGTCCGTTCGCGCCCTCTCCACGTCGATCCTGACGATCCTGCCGCGAGGGCCGCTGCCCGTCAGTCCGGCAAGGTCGATGCCGTTCTCCCGCGCGATGCGTCGTGCCAGCGGCGAGGCGAAAGCCCGTTCGCGTTCCGGCCTCGCCACGGCTGCGGCCGGTGACGGCGGGGGTGCCTGCGGCACGGGAGCGGCCGGCGCGGCGGTACCCGCGACCTCCTCCCCCTCGCCGAGCAGGACGGCGATCGTCTGGTTGACCACGGCCCGCCCGCCTTCTCCCACGAGGATCCGGCCGAGGCGGCCGGACGTCTCGGCCTCGAGTTCCATGGTCGCCTTGTCGGTCTCGATCTCGGCGATGATCTCGCCCTTCGCGGCCCATTCACCCTCGGATTTCAGCCAGCGGGCGACGATGCCGTCTTCCATTCCGGCCGAAAGCGACGGCAGCACGATATTTGTCGGCATCCGCTCTTTTCCTCAAGCCGTCGTCGGCAGGCCCTGGGCCGCCATCGCGTCACGCAGCGCCGCTTCGATGTCTTGCGGGCGGGCGCAGGCGGCGACTTCCAGCACCTTGGAGATGCTCGGCGAGGCCTCGCCTCCGTGGACACGCCCGATCGGCTGATCCAGCCAATCGAAGACACGTCGCTGCAAGGCATCGGCCAGCCAGCCGCCATAGGATGTCCCCGCCGCACCCTGCTCGACGATCAGCACGTTATTGGTCTTGCGGATCGAAGCCTCGATCGTCTCCCAGTCGAGGCCGGCGCGGTCGAGGGTTCGGAGGTCCACGATTTCGGCGTCGATCCCCGTCGCCTCGACCACGGCGCGAGTCTTCTCGACCATGGCGAGATAGGTGAGGATCGTGATTCTGCTGCCCGGGCGGACAATCTTCGCCTTGCCGAGCGGAATGAAGTAGTCGAAATCGTCTGCCGGCGCCGTGCCCTTCGAATTGTAGAGATCGACATGTTCGAGCACGAGCACCGGGTCGTCGCACAACAGCGCCGAATTCATCAGCCCTACGTAGTCGAAGGGCGTCGAGGGCGCGACAATGCGCCAGCCCGGTGCCGTGGCGAAGATGCCGGCAGGGTCCATGGAGTGCTGCGAGCCATAGCCCGTGCCCATCGCGACCTTGGTGCGCAGGACGAGAGGCATCGCGTTGTCGCCGCCGAACATGTGCCGCGCCTTGCCGATCTGGTTGAAGACCTGGTCGGCGGCGACCCACATGAAATCGGGATACATGAACTCGACCACCGGACGGACGCGGCCGTCGGCCGCCATGCCCCCCGCAAGCCCGGTGAACGCATTCTCGCTGATCGGCGTACCCAGGCACCTGTCGGGATATTTCTGCGACAACCCCCGGGTCGCGCCGTTCGTGCCGCCGCGCAACCTGTGCACGTCCTCGCCAAGGACGACGATGCGGTCGTCCTGCGCCATGCGCCTGTCCATGACGTCGGCGACGATGTCGACAAACTTCGCATCGCGCGCGAGCTTGCCGGAAAAGCTCTCCTCCTCCTCGTAGCGGACGCCGGAGAATTCCGAGAGATCGCCGCGCACGCCGAAATCCCTGAAATCCTCCTGCGGCCAGAGCGCGGGAATGATGCGCCGCTCGCCGTCGGCGGTCTCGATCAGTTCGCCGGCGACCTCCTCCATCAACTGCCGGCAGTTTTCGCGCAGCCGGTCGACGGTGTCCTGCCCGAGCACCTGTCGTTCCATAAGCTCCCGCGCCATCCGGTCGAGCGGATCGCGGCCGCGCCACGCGGCTTCCTCCTCCTTGCTGCGATAGCCGAACGCGCTGCCCGGAAGGGCGCCGTTCTGGTGGAAAAAGCGGTAGACGTCCGCCTCGATGATCGCCGGCCCGTCTCCGGCCCGCATGATGCGGTTGGCCTCGAGCGACGCCAGATAGACGGCAAGCGGGTCCATGCCGTCGACCTTGAAGGCGGGGATGCCGAAGGCGAGGCCTCGCGAAGACAGCCGTGTCTCGGCGGTCGATTCGTCGACGGTGGTGGAGACGGCGTAGCGATTGTTCTCGATGAAGAAACAGATCGGCAGCTTCCAGGCGGCGGCCATGTTCATCGTTTCGAGCACAGAGCCGATATTCGTCGCACCGTCGCCGAAATAAGTATAGACGACGGCGCCGGTTGCCGCCCGCTTGTGCGCCCATGCAGCCCCTGCCGCCATCGGCACGCCGCCGCCGACGATCGCATTGGTGCCGAGATTGCCCGATTCCGCCCAGCGCAGATGCATCGAGCCGCCGCGTCCGCGGCAGAAACCCTGCGCCAGCCCCAGGATTTCCGCGAGCGTCCTCTTCGACAGGTCGCGTATGTCGCCTCCGGGAGCGGCAGCCGGATCGATACCGTCCCCCTTCACATAGGACAGGGCCTTGGCCAGAAACTGGTGATGGCCACGGTGCGAGCCGTTGACCTGGTCGCCCGCGCGCATCGCGAGCGCGGAACCCACCGCGCCGCCCTCCTGCCCGATCGCGGCGTGCGCCGGACCGTGGACGAGACCCTGCGCCGCAAGTTCGAGCACCTTCTCCTCGAAGGCCCGGATCAGGTGGAGCTGCGCGAGCATGGTGCCGGCAAGCTTCGGATCGATCGCCGCCCAGTCGTCGCGCGTGGCCGTGATCGCGCGCCATGGCGCGAGCGGTGTCAGATCGGTGAATTCAGGCATATGCAACCTCCTGCCCGGCCGCATCGACCGTGCCTGTGAAGCCTCGGATCGTGTTCGCCGGAGGCAAGGCCTCCGTTCATTTTCACCGTCAACTGGCGATGTAGATGCCGCCATTGACGTGCAACGTCTCGCCGGTGATGAAGCTCGCGCCGTCGGAGCATAGATAGACGACCGCGTCGGCGACCTCCTTCGGCGACCCCAGCCGCTTCATCGGCGTCTGCTGGATGAGCGCCGCGCCATTGGCCGCCATCAGTCCGTCGATCATCGGCGTTTCGATCAGGCCGGGCGAGACCGCGTTGACGCGGATGCGCGGCGCCAGTTCCAGCGCCAGCGTGCGCGTGAGCGTCAGCACGCCCCCCTTCGACGCCGCGTAATGCCCGTGATTGAAGCTGCCCTTGTGGCCGGCCATCGACGCGATCGTGACGACGGCGCCGCCATCGCGCAGATGCGGGATCGCCGCGCGGATCGTGAAGAAGACGCCGTCGAGATTGATGCCGAGCACCTTGCGCCACTGCGCATCGCTCATCGTCGACAGGGCCTGGTCGAGATAGAGCCCCGCCCCCGGAACGACGATGTCCAGCCCGCCGAACGTCTCGACCGCGGCGGCCACCACCGCATCGGCGTCATCCGGCACGGCCGCATCCTGCCGCAGCGCCATCACGGTCGCGCCGCTGGCGTCGAGTCGCTCCGCGAGCGAACGCACCGCGTCCCCGTTGAGGTCGGTGATCACGACATTCGCCCCGGCCGCGTGAAGCATTTCGGCGCATGCGCCCGATATTCCACCCCCCGCCCCCGTGACGAGGGCGGTCTTCCCGCTGAAGTCAAACATCGGCTTGTTCTCCATTCTCCGGCACCCAGGATCGGAGCTCCGGCATCCCCAGCACATGGGCGGCCAGAAGCGCTATCTGGGCGTCGAGCATGTTCTTCCCGTAGACGACGCGGCACCCGATCCGCCGCGCGGCGGCGAGCAGCGGCGTGACGCGCGGCGTCATGATCACCTCGGCCACGATCGCCGTGCCATCCAGGCTGGCCGCATCCAGCGGCAGCGGGTCCTCCGGGCGAAGGCCTGCCGAAGTCCCGTTGATGACGAGATCGTGCCTCGACGCATCGCGGCTGCCGAGCGACAGGCCGGCGCCCGGATAGTGACGGCGAAGTTCGGCGAGCAGGGCCTCGGCGGATTGCGGGCTGCGATTATGGATCGTCAGCTCCGATACGCCCCCGGCAAGCAGGCCGAACGCGATCGCGCGGGCCGCCCCGCCGGCGCCGGCCAGATAGACGCGCATGCCGGATGCCAAGGCGACGCCGTCGTTGCGCAGGCCCTGGACGAAGCCGAGGCCGTCATACATATCCCCGGCCATGCGGCCGTTCTCGAAGCGGATGGCATTGACCGCGCCGGTCATGCGGCCGGCCGCGCCCAGTTCGTCGCACAGCGCGGCCGCGGCGATCTTGTGCGGCACGGTGACGATCAGCCCGTCCATGTTGCGGATCGTCATCGCCGCCCTTGCCAGACCGGCAAGTTCGCTCGCGCCGACATGCATCGGCACGACCACGGCATTGGTCCCGGTCCGGGCAAACATCCGGTTCATCAATTGCGGCGTGCGGACGTGGTGGATCGGATCGGCCACGATGCCGATCAGCCGCGTCTCACCGTCGATCAAGCGATCTTCGAGCCGTTCCACGTCAGCGACCCCCACCGCGGCCGCATTCGAGCGCGATGGACAGCGCGTCGGCCGGGGGTCCGGAAATGACCGTGATTGCAGAGGGATGAGGCATGTGTCGGATTCTTCGTGTCGGGTTGTGGAAATCGCCGGCCTAGGCGAGCCCTTCGAAGCGGGTGACGGCTTTGCGGAACCGCTCCGGAAGCGACACCTTCTCGCCCGACCCGCCATCGACGAAGACGCAGACCGCGCTTCCCTTGCCGACGAGGCCGTCGTTCCAGACGCCGTAGGTCTGGACGCAACTCGTGGCGCCGAGCTTCTCGACGCGCGCCGTCACCAGAACGCGATCATACATTTTCAGCGAGCGGCTGAAGGTGAAGTCGAGGGTCCTGACGACGGGGCCGGCTTCGGTCGGCGCCGGCCAGCCGCCCATCATCATGCGGATATAACGCGTACGGGCTTCCTGGCACCAATCGAGAAAGATCAGGTTGTTGACGTGGCCGTAGGCATCCATGTCCGACCAGCCGCTGGCGCGCGTGATCCCGAAACGCCACCCTTCCTCGACTCCGAATGCGCGGGACAGTTCGGGACTGAGTTCGTTCGCATCAAGCGGGAGGCTTTGATGACTGCTCATTATGGTGTGCTCCGGCTTTCACCGCCTGCTGCCTGGATATGAGGAACTGCAAGGCTGTATTGATGAGCTTCCTCGACAGGGCCTCCGCGCGCTGCGGATCTCTGGCCCTCAAGGCCTCCAGTATTTCTTTCCAGATGGCGACGGATTCGCCACGGCGTTCGGTCGTCGTGTGGTCGAGCGCCTCACCCGTATAGACGGCGCGCCAGATCGCGCGGCCGGTCAGCTCGTTGAGGAGCAGCGTCAGGTTGCGGTTGCCAGCCTGCTCGGCGATGATCATCTGCGCATCGATGGACTCCCGCCCGTAATCCTGCGCGACCGATCCGGCATCGGCCGCCAGTTCGGCCAGCCGCGCGACATGGCTTTCCATTTTCTCGATGAACGCGTCATCGGCGTTTTCGGCCGCGCGCGCGGCGGCGAGCCCGACGAGGACGCTGCGGATCTCGAAGATCTCATTGAGCTCCGCCCCGCGGAAGTCGCGGACATAGGTGCCGCGGCGCGGCAGCAGTTCCACCAGCCCCGCCTGCTGGAGAATCCGCAGCGCATCGTGCACCGTCGCGCGGCTGACGCCGTAGCGTTCCGAAAGGGCGACGCCCTTGAGCCGCTCCCGCGGGCCGTATTCTCCGGTCAGGATCGCCGTCTTGATCGCCTCCGCGACCTGCTGGGGAACAGACAATGCAGTCATGTGTTGCTCTCCTGGAATGGGTATCTCGCCCCGAAACACGGAAACTTCTAGTAAGAGCACATTTTACGTTCGTCCACATGGGCTCACGCGTCCGCGGTCCGCGCGGCAGCGAGGAACGGGGCTGCGCCGGCCGGACCATCATGCCGCGCTCCGCATCGTCGCGACGATATCGCCCGCCAGGTCCGTCCTGAGATTGCCGGCGACGAACTCGGGATGGTCCAGCGTCGCCGCGATGAAATCCAGATTGGTCTTCGGCCCCGAAATGACGGTCTCCCTGACCGACTGCAACAATCGCCTGCGCGCCGCCTCGCGGTCGGGACCCCAGGCCACGAGCTTGCCGATCATGGGGTCGTAGTAGGGTGTGACGGTATCGCCCTCGCGATAGCCGGTCTCGATGCGGATGCCTTCGCCTGCCGCGAGACGGAAGGTTTCGAGCCTGCCCGGCGACGGGCGGAAAGTCAGGGGGTCTTCGGCATAGATCCGGGCCTCGACAGCCCAGCCCTTGGCTTCGATCCTTTCCGGAAGGACGGCATCGAGCGTCTCGCCCGCGGCAAGCCTTATCTGGCTCTGCACGAGGTCGATGCCGGTGATCTCCTCCGTAACGGCATGCTCGACCTGGAGGCGCGTATTCACTTCGAGGAAGCCGAACCCGTCTTCGAGCGAATAGAGGGTCTCGACGGTGCCGATGCTGTCGTAGCCCATGCGGCCGAGCGCAGAGGTGACTTCGTCCGCCATGCGGGAGCGGGCCTCGAGGGGAAGCTTCGGGGCCGGCGCTTCCTCGATGACCTTCTGATGGCGTCGCTGGATCGAGCAGTCGCGATCGAACAGGCAACGGATACCGCCATGGCGATCGGCGAGCATCTGAAACTCGACATGCCGGGGCCGGACGATGAGCTTCTCGAGATAGAGCCCCGCCAGACCGAAATTCTGCCCGGCCTTCGCATTGAGGCGATCGAAGGCGGCCCGCAGCTCTTCCGCAGAGTGGACGGCCGTGATCCCCGAGCCGCCGCCGCCGCCGGCCGGCTTCATAAGGACGGGATAGCCGATGCGCTTCGCCTCGGTGAGCGCTTCTTCATAGGTGCGCAGGACCTCGCTGCTCGGCCCCATCGAGACGCCGAGCGCTTTCATCCGGTCGCGCGCCGTGGTCTTGTAGCCGAGATCGGCGATATGCCGCGGCGACGGGCCGATGAACACAGCGCCGGTCTCGATGACACGGCGGGCGAACTCCGCGTTCTCGGACAGGAAACCGTAACCGGGATGAACCGCGTCGATGTCCCGGGCCTTGACCAGATCGATCAGCGCATCCTGATTGAGATAGCTCGACCGCACCGGCGCCGGTCCCAGCGGATACGCCTCGTCGGCCTGCTCGAGATAGAAGGCGTCGGCGTCCGCTTCGGAATAGACCGCGACGGGCGACGCGCCCAACGCGCGGATGGCGCGGATGATGCGCGAGGCAGCCGCGCCACGGTTGGCGACGAGGATGCGCCTGAAGGGTCCGCTCATGCCGCTCCCCCCGCCGCCGGTGTCCTGGAAAAGCCGTTCCAGATCTTGCGGACGAGGCCGACCAGGCCCGTCGGCATGACGTACATGAAGATGATGACGGCAACGCCATAGATCGCCCACGGCGCCGCAGTGGATATCTCGCTGGCGAGGTTCGGGACGACGACCATGAAGACGGCCCCGAACAGCGCGCCCCACATCGTGCCGAGCCCGCCGATCACGATCGCCAGCAGGAAGGAGATCGAAAGGTGCAGGCTGAAGCTGTCGGGGGCGACGAACTGCACGACCACCGCGCTCAGCGCGCCGGCCACGCCCGTATAGAGCGCGCTCAGGCCAAAGGTCATCGTCTTATAGTACGAGACGTTGACGCCCATCGAGGCGGCCGCCGCGGGCTGGTCGCGGATCGCGATCATCGCCTGCCCGATGCGGCCGCGAAGCAGGTTGGCCGCGAACAGGAAGGCCAGCGCCAGGAAGAACAGGGTGAAATAATACAGCCACTGATCCGCCGTCAGTGGCAAGCCGAAGGGTGCTTTCGGCTTGCGGACGAATATGCCGACGACACCCTTGGTCCAGGCCTCGAAGACATGGAGCTTCAGGATCTGCGGCAGCGCCAGCGCAAGCCCGAAGGTCGCGAGCGCCAGATAGTGGCCTTCCAGCCGCAACGCGGGAATGCCGAACAGGATGCCGATCACCAGGCAGACGAGGCCGGCGATCGGGATCGTCGCCCAGTAAGGGATGCCGAAGCTGCTCACCAGGATCGCCGTCACATAGGCGCCGATCGCGAAGAACGCGCCGTGGCCGATCGATATCTGGCCGTTGTAGCCGACCAGCATGTTCAGCCCCAGCAGCGCGATGGCATAGAGCAGGATCATCGTCGCCTGGAAGGTCTGGTACTGCGTCAGGAGCACCGGCAGCAGAACGAGAACGACTGCCGTCGCCCCGATGAGCAGCGTCCGTCGCCGGCTTCCGGGCAAGGCTTGGGAGGAAGAGGCCGGCATGGATCAGACCCTCTTTACGATGCGCTGGCCGAAGAGACCGGCCGGCTTGAACAGGAGAACGGCGATGATGATCATCAGCGTGGCGGTCAGCTTCAGCTCGGTGCCGATGACATAGGCGCCGAGCAGGTTCTCCAGCACGCCGATGATGAAGCCGCCGGCCACCGCGCCCCAGGGATTGTCGATGCCGCCGATCAGGGCGCCGGCGAAACCGTAGAGCAGGATGCCGCTCATCATATTGGGCTCGAGGAACACGATCGGAGCCACCATCATGCCGGCGATCGCGCCGATCGCGGCCGCAAGGCCCCAGCCGAGAGCCAGCATGTGGGAGACGCGGATGCCGACGAGGCGCGCCGAGAGCGGGTTCTGGGCGCCGGCGCGAATGGCGAGCCCGACAGGCGTGTATTTGAAGAAGGCAAAGAGCAGAAGCAGCACCGTGCCCGTCACCACGATCGCCCCCAACTGGTGGAAGGAAAGGAGGCCGTCGAAGATCAGGCGATTGGGGAACGGGCTCGGGAAGGTCTTGATCGTGTAGGTGAAAAGCAGCCCGGCGAGCGAGTTGAAGGTGATCATCAATCCGACGAACACGACGATGTTGGCGAGATGCGAGGCGTTCTCCAGCGGCCGCAGCACGGTGCGTTGCAGGAACGCGCCCCCGAGGAAGGCGATCACGACGGTGAGGAAGAACGCCGGCCAATAGGGCATGCCCCAGTGGATCAGCGCCCAGGCGATATAGGTCGCGAACATGCCCATCTCGCCCTGGGCGAAATTGATCTGGTGCGTCGACTGGTAGATCATGACGAGCGCCAGGGCGATGGAGGCATAGATGCCGCCCGTCGCCAGCCCGGCCACGACCTGTTGCAACAGCGCTTCCATCAGCCTTCTCCTCAGTAGCCCAGGTAGGAGCGACGGATACCGTCGTCGTTGGCGATCTCAGCGGCGGTTCCGCTCAGGACCAGCCTGCCGGTTTCCATGACGAAGGCGTGGTCGGCCACCTTGAGCGCGAGCGTGGCGTTCTGCTCGACGACGAGTATGCTGACGCCGTCCACGGTCCGGATCTGCTTCATGATCTCGAAAATCTCCTCGACGATCAGCGGCGCGAGGCCGACCGAAGGCTCGTCGAGCAGCAAGAGCCTCGGACGGGACACGATGCCGCGGGAAATGGCGAGCATCTGCTGCTCGCCGCCCGACAGCGTGCCGGCCTGCTGCATCCGCCGCTCCCGCAGGCGCGGGAAATAGCTGTAGGCGCGCTCGATGGCGGCGGCGATATCGGCCTTGTTGCGCAGGAGATAGGCGCCGGCGCGCAGGTTTTCCTCGACGGTCAGCGCGAGAAACGTGCCGCGCCCCACAGGAACATGCGCGATGCCGCGCCGGACGATGTCCTCGGGCGCCACGCCGACGAGGGACTTGCCGGCGAACTCGATGTCGCCCTTGACGGTCACGAGCCCGCTGATGGCACGCAGAAGCGTGGTCTTGCCGGCGCCGTTGGCGCCGAGCACGGCGGTGAAGCCGCCTTCGTCCAGATGCACGTCGAGCCCATGCAGCACCTTCGTCCGGCCGTACCAGGCTTCCAGCCCCTTGATCGACAGAACCTTCATCAGGCGCCTCCCAGATATGCGCGGATGACATCGGGATTGCGCTGCACCTGTGCCGGTGTTCCGTCGGCGATGACGGCGCCGAAATTCAGTGCCACCACCTGGTCCGAAATGCTCATCACCAGGCTCATGTGATGTTCGACGAGAAGCACGGTGAGGCTGAACTCGTCCCGCACGCGCCTGATGAGGCCGGCAAGTTCGGTCACTTCTTCATGGTTGATGCCGCAGGCGGGCTCGTCGAGCAGCAGCATCGTCGGCTCGAGCGCGAGCGCACGCGCGATCTCGACGCGCTTCTGCGTGCCGAACGGCAGGTCGCCGACATTCTCGTGCGCGACCTGCGTCAGGTCGAGAAGCTCGAGAAGCTCCTGCGACTTGCGTTGCGTCGCGGCCTCCTCCGCCCTGACGGTGGCGGTACGGAACAGGTTTTGCAGATAGCCGCTCCTCGCCCGGGCGAAAGCACCCATCCTGACGTTCTCGAGCACCGACATGGAGCCGAAGAGGGCGAGGTTCTGGAAGGATCGGGCCATGCCGAGCCGCGCGATCCCGTGGCTTGGCACCGGGCCGAGCGAGCGGCCCCTGTAGCGGATATCGCCCGACGTATAGTGATAGTGGCGGCTGAGACAGTTGAAGAGCGTCGTCTTGCCGGCGCCGTTGGGGCCGATCAACCCGCAGATCTGCCCTTCCTGCACGCTGAAGCTGACATCGTTCAGCGCGAGCAGGCCGCTGAAGCGCACGGTCACATGCTCGACCTCGAGGAGAGCGCTTCGGGGCGGAGCGGCCTGCGACGGTATGGAGCGCGCGTCGGTCATCTGCCGGCTCGTCAAAGGACGTCGATGCGGGCGACCGTCTGGCCCTCGGCCACGTCATCTCCCTGCGCCACGAGAATGTCGATGAGCCTGCCGGGCTTAGAGGCACCGACCGGGATCTCCATCTTCATGCTTTCGATCACGAGGATCTCGTCGCCGGCGGCGAGGTCGTCGCCGGGCCTGGCGACGATTTCCCAGACGGTGCCGGGCGTTTCGGCCTTGATGTCGAGGACGGCCATCGCTGATTCCTTTCAGACAAACATGTCGGGCGCCGCGCGCAGCGCTTCCCATTGCACGGGGTCGTGCCCGTAGATCAGCTCGATGCCCTGCTCGCGATAGTCCATCAGGCGCCGCAGCGCGGCGCGCGCGGCGTCCTTGTCGCGGCACACCATCGAGGGCGTAAGCCGTTCGAGATTCTCCCTGAGATAGCAGGCATCGCCGCACAGCAGTATCCGCCGGCCCGCCATGGCGATGCGCACCGACTGATGGCCGGGCGTGTGGCCATAGGTCGGCAGGCAGACAACGGACCCGTCCCCGAAAACGTCATGCTCTCCCTCCACGAGATGGAGATGGTCGGAGCAATGAGCATAGTCGTCGGGATTGTAGTTGTTCGCCGCGATCTCGAGCGGATCGTTGGCCGCCTGCCATTCCCGCCGCTGCACGATGACCCGCGCGTCGGGCAGGCAGATGTTTCCGCCGCAGTGGTCGTAGTGAAGATGCGTGTTGATGATCAGGTCGACATCCGCCGGGCCGAAGCCGATGCGCGCGATCTGCGCGTCCACCACCTCGGACGGCGTGATGTTAATCGTGAAATAGCGCGCCACCTCGCCCAATCGCGCGACGCTGCCGCCGGCGATCTCGGGGTGGATGCCGGTGTCGACCATCGCCCGCCCTTTAGGGTGGTCGATGAGATAGCAGGGAACGGGCACCGTGATCTTGCCCTTCGATCCCGGCAGGAACGATCCGAACGGCAGCGTGATCGTGCCGGTCGAGAAGGCATGGAGGCGCATCTGCGACGGGCGGCTCACAGCGTGATGCCTCCATCCACCGGCAGCTCGACGCCGTTGATGTAGGCGCTGTCGTCCGACGCCAGGAAGACCGCCGCCCTGGCTATGTCCCATGGCGTGCCCATGCGGCCGGGGGGGCAGCGCCGGTGCCGCTTGGCCAGTTCCTCCTCCTGCCGTTCCGGCGGGAAATCCTTGAGAAGGTTCGAGCGGATTTGCGGCGTGTCGATCAGGCCCGGGAGGATCGTGTTGCAGCGAATCTGGTTCTTCGCGTAGCGCCGGCCGATCATCCTGGAGAACTGGTTGAGGCCGGCCTTCGAGCTGTAATAGGAGAAATAGTCGGCACCCGCCCACCGGATGGACGCGATCGAGGAGATGTTGACGATCGCACCCCCGCCGCCTTCGACCATGGCGGGGATCGCGTGCTTGCAAAGCAGGAAGGTGCTCTTGAGATTGATGGCAAAGACGCGGTCCCAGGAGGCTTCGCTCGTATCTTCCAGCGCCTCGACCGCATATGTGCCGACATTGTTGTGAAGCACGTCGATGCGGCCAAAGCGCCGAAGCGTCTCGGCGACGAGCGCGGCGACCTCGGTTTCCTTCGTCACGTCGCACTGGATGGCGAGGCTCTCCCCGCCTTCCCCGGCGATCTCGGCGGCGGTCGCCTCGGCGGCGGCGATGTTGATATCGGCTGCGACCACCTTCGCGCCTTCGCGGGCGTAGAGCACCGCCGCGGCGGCGCCATTGCTCCAGCCGTCCGGCGACGAGCCGGCGCCACTGACCAGAACGACCTTGCCTTCGACCTTGCCTGCCATCGGAGCTCTCAGCGTCTTGCCGTTGCGATCGCGATGCCGTCGGCGGCATCGACGGTCGTGCGGGTGGATTCGGTGACCTTGGCCATCATCGAATAGAAGCCGATCACGAGAATGAGCTCGACGACCTCGCGATCGCCGAGATGTTCGCGGAGCGCCGACAAGACGGCATCCGACACCCGCGTGTTGGCGGTCAGGTCCTCGGTGAAGTCGAGAACGGCAATCTCGACCGGGGAGAACAGGCCGTCCCCACGGACACCCGTCTTCAGCGCTTCGAGTTGGGCGGCGGAGCAGCCGACATGCGCCGCGATCGGAACATGCTGGACGATCTCGTACTCGCCGCCCACCATGTACATGGCGCGCAGCATGGCGATCTCGCGCAGGAGCGGATCGAGATCGAGTTTCTTGAGCAGCGCGGAACCGAGGCTCATGACCGGGCGCAGGCAGGTCTCGGCATGCGCCAGCATGTAGAACAGGTTGAGCCTGGCGGGCAGCCGGTCGAGCAGTTCGCGCGTTTCCGGCGCGATCTTCCCGACATCGACGAGCGGTAGTCCGGTCATGGGCCCGGTCATGAGCATTGTCCTCGGATCGTGGGTTGCCAGCCCGGTTACTCGGCGTCCTGCGAGATGATCCCACCCTTGGCGACGAAGCGCGTGCCATCGAACTCGATGAGCTGAAGCTGGCGGATCGGCGTGAAGCTCGCCGGCGAGTTGTTCGCCGACATCCCTTCGATCAGCATCGGCATCTTCACGTCCGTGAGCGAGGTGGCGACCTTCATGACATTGGCCCGGCTCAAGTCGTCGCCGGCGGCGGTCAGCACATGAACCAGGAGCTGGGCCTTGGCGTAGCCGTCGACGTTGAGGAAGTCGGTCTTGGAGGCGCCGGGCATGTACTTGTCCATGAACCCGGCCCACTCCTTATAGCCCGCATCGTTCTCGATGCCGGCCTCCGTCGTGTCCTTCAGGTAGCGGGTGGTCAGCACGCCCTTCGACTTCTCGAGGCCTGCCGGCTCCAGCACCGAACCGACGGACGCCGACGCCTTGGACAGGAAGCGCATCGGATTCCAGCCGAGATCGGCGACGCGCGAGATCGCCTGCGCCGCGAACTTGGGCGTCGCGAAGATCATCAGGACATTGGCGCCGGAGTTCTTGAGCTCGAGAATCTGCGTATCGACCGTCGGGTCCGTGAGCTCGTAGCCCTTGCTGGCGACGATCATCCCGTCGTGACCGGCCACGGCCCGCTGGAAATTCTCCAGATAGTCGCGTCCGAACTCGTCGTTCTGGTAGAGGATGGCGACTTTCGCGTCCGGCGCGTTCTCGAGGATGTACTTGGCGTAGACGGAGGATTCGATGCCGTAATTGGGCTCGAAAGCCACGGTCCACGGGAAGTTCTCCGGGTCGTCCCACTTCGAGGCGCCGGAACCGAGAAACATCTGCGGCACTTCCATCGAGTTCAGATAGTCGTGAACCGCGCCGTTGGGGCCGGTGCCGACACCGGCGAACATCAGCAGGACCTCCTCGCCCTCGACCAGACGCCGGGTCTGCTCGACGGTGCGGGCCGGATTGTAGGCGTCGTCGCCGATCCGGAAATCGATCTTGCGCCCGTTGATGCCGCCATTGTCGTTGACCATGTTGAAATAGCCTTCGGCGACTTTCGCCAACTGGCCATAGGCGGATGCCGGCCCGCTCATCGGCGCGGTCATGCCGATCTTGATCGTGTCGGCGGTGACGCCCGGCATGTCCTGCGCCAAAGCCGTGCCCGACAGGAAGGTCGATGCCGCAAACGCCCCGGCGGTAAGCGATACGAAGTTTCGTCTGTTGATGGTCATTCCAGTCTCCTCCAGATGGATCGATTAGGTCTTCTCACTGCGATTTCAGGGGCGCGGCCCCCATGCTGCCGGGCCCGGCGTCAACAGCGACTGCGCCAAGGTGACGAACTCGACAAGCTTCGGTCTGGTCTCGCGCGGGTCGATGATGTTCTCGACCCGGAACGCTTCGGCGGTACGGAACGGGGATGCTATCTTCGCGACGCGCTCCCGCACGTCCTGGATGAAGGCCTCCGGATTCTCCGCCCGTTCGATGTCGGACTTGTAGGCGGCCTCGATGCCGCCCGCGAGCGGAAGCGAGCCCCATTCCGCGGAAGGCCACGCATAACGGATGTTGGCGCGCGAGCCGTTCTGGTGGCCGCCGCCGCCGACGCCGTAGACCTTCCGGACAAGGATCGAGCACCACGGCACGCTTGCCTGAAAGACGGCACTGATTGCCCGCGCACCGAGGCGGATCGTGGTCGCCTGCTCGGATTCGGGCCCCACGGCCATGCCCGGGCAGTCGACGAAATGGATCACCGGCAGGTGGAACTGTTGCGCGAGATCGACGAAGCGCTGGATCTTCTGGGCCGCCTCGGCGGTGATCGCGCCGCCCAGCACGTAAGGGTTCCCGGCCAATACGGCGACCGGCCATCCGTCGACCCTGCCGAGCGCCGTGATGACCGACGGCCCGTTCTTCGCGCCGATCTCGAACAGGGAATCCCGGTCGAGGCACGCCTCCAGGATCTGGTGCATCCGGTAGACCCGGCGCGGATTGCGCGGCACCGCGGCGAGCAGGAACTCCTCCTTGCGGCCGGGATCGTCGGTCACCGGGCCGCGCTTCGGCAGCTCGTGGATGGAGCTCGGCAGATACGACAGGAACCGCCGCACCCGCGCGAAGGCCTCTTCCTCGCTCTCCACCTCGTCGTCGATCGCGCCGTTGCGGGTGTGGATGGCGCTACCGCCGAGCTCTTCCTTGGTCACGGTCTTTCCCATGCCCGCTACGACCGGCGGACCGGCGACGAACATGTGCGAGGTCTCCTTCACCATCACCGAATAATGGCTCATCACGGCGCGGGCCGCGCCGAACCCCGCCACCGATCCGAGAAGGACCGAAGCGACCGGCACGGTCGCCAGGTTCTGGAGGAAGTGGTCCCAGCCCCGCACTTCCGGCACGTAGGTATGACCGATCTGTTCGACGAGCTTGACGGAACCGCCGCCGCCGGTGCCGTCGAGCAGCCGGATCATCGGCAGGCGCCATTGCCAGGCGAAGCGCTCGGCATAATACATCTTGTCCTTGATGCCGCCGTCGGCCGCGCCACCGCGAATGGTGAAGTCGTCGCCCTGGATCAAGACCGTGCGGCCGTCGACCTCCGCCCGCCCGTAGAGGAAATTCGCGGCCATGAAGCCGACGAGATTGCCCTGCCCGTCATAGCTCGGCGTGCCGCTCAGCGCGCCTTCCTCGCGGAAGGAGCCCTCGTCGGCCATCCGCGCGATGCGCTCGCGCACGGTGAGCTTGCCGTTCCGGCGCTGGCGGGCGACCTTCTCGGGCCCGCCCAATTCCAGGGCGAGGAGCCTGCGGCGCTCGATATCGTCCACTTCCGCTTGCCAGCTCACGCCCGGTTCTCCTTCTGCGTCCAGCACTGCCGCAACCGGAGCTTGTCGATCTTTCCGAGGTTGGTGAGGGGAAGTTCCCGCACGAACTCGACCCGCGGCACCTTGTAGGATGCCATGCGCTCGGCGCACCACCGGTTCAACGCCTCCGCGTCGCCCGCCTCGCCGTCCTTCGCGACGACGAGGGCGAGGGCAAGCTCGCCCTTCTTCGAATCCGGCAAGCCCACGACAGCGACCTGCGACACGGAAGGATGCGAGACAAGGCAGGCCTCGATCTCCGAGGGATAGACGCTCATGCCGTTGATCTTCAGCATGTCCTTGTTGCGCCCGACATAGTGGATGCCGCCCCAGCTGCCGATCCGGCCGAGATCGCCGGTATACAGCCAACCGTCCCGCAGCACCCGGGCCGTTTCTTCCGGCTTGTTCCAATATCCCTTCATGAGCGTCGGCGACCTTACGGCGATCTCGCCGACCGCCCCGAGAGGAAGGTCCTCGCCGGTATCGGCGTCGACAATGCGAAATTCCGTATCCGGCATGGGGAGACCGACAAATCCCGCCCCCTGCTCGAGGTCGCGGTCGTCGACGTCGAGCCCCTCGGTGTAGCAGTTCCAGGTATGGGTTTCGGTCATGCCCCAGGAGGCCTCGCGGTACGACGCACCCAGGATGCGCTCGACACGCCGGCGGCCTTCGACCGAAATCTTGCGAACGAAGGACGTCACCTGTACGGACCGGAGCGAGGAAAGGTCGCTCTCATTCGCCTCGGCGTGATCGAGCAGGCTCTCGACATTCTCAACGACGCCGTAGAAATGCGAGACCTTGCAGAGCTCGATCGTCCGCGCGACGGTCTCGACATCCCAGCGCGCCAGCAGGCAATGGGTCGAGCCGGAGAGAATCGGGTAGAGGATTCCCCAGTTTTCGCCGGCGATCCAGAAGACGGGGAGAAAATTGATGATGACGGCGGGCTCGGATATGGCCACCGAATAGGTCACGCCGTTGGCGGCCGCCTGCACGATGTTGCCATGCGTGTGGATGCAGCCTTTCGGCCGCCCGGTCGTGCCGCCGGTATAGTTGAGGACCGCGATCTCGTCGGGATCGTTGGCGAATTCCAGCGGCGGCATGGGCGGCCCGTCGAGCAGCGCCTCCAGCGATTCCACATGCGGCAAAAGCGGCGCGTCGGGCGCCTTGAGAGACTCCGGCAGCGCAAAGCCGCACCTTGCAGGAACCGTGGCGCCGTACTGGAAGGCGAGGACGGCGCGGAACGACGCCAGCGGGCGCGCCTTGGCCAGGACGGCCTGAAGCTGGGCGGCGCAGATCACGGCCTCGATGCCGCAATCGTCCAGCTCGTAGGCCACTTCCGGCGCCATCAGCATCGGGCTGATGGGCACCGCGACCAGCCCCGCCTTCATGATGCCGAAGAAGCCGATCTCGTATTCCGGGCAGTTGGCCATGAAGAGACCGACCCGCGCCCCGCGCTGCAAGCCTCTGGACAGGAGGCAGCGTGCCAGCCTGTCGCTGGCTGCGTCGAGCTCGGCCCAACTTACCGTGCGGCCGTAGAACCAGATCGCCGGATCATCCGGGCAGGTTGCGGCCCAATGACGGACATAGGCCGCAAGCGAGGCCTCGCCCAGCAGGGGCCGAGCCCGTTCAGGCAGCCATGACGGCCGCTCCGAGGACCAGAGAGCACGGGATCGCTCGATGGCGGAAACGCCGATGCTCATATGCGCCCTCTCCTCCCCAGGCTCGAGTCATTCTGTTTTGCCGAATGTCGGCAAAAGGGATTATGACGAATGCCGACATTCGTCAATAGGAAGTTTGCACGGTATGACTGCTGGCATGAAGCGGGCGGGAACGAGAGCCGTTTCAAGGGACATGCCAAGGTCCTGCCGGTGGACTGTCCTGAGAACGGCGGTGGAAAACTAGCGGAGGGAGCCAACCTGAAAACAAACTCTCTCGGCGGAACGCTTCGCCAATGCCGGTGGTCGGATCGAAAAGAGGCGAAACCGTAGATTTCGAGGGTTTTCGCTGATCAGGCGGGCTTCACAGACCAGAATGCCGGGCATTCTTGACGCCCATCATCCGTCCCGCACGTTTTGGCCTTCCCTGAGCGGGGTGCCAAAATGTAGGCAATGCCTTATCGCATTGACAGAACGGCATTTTTTTAAAGGGCCGTGGTGGAGCCCTGCAAGATGAATTCGACGTTTTCCCTGCTTTTGGTCTTCCTGGCCCGGTTCTTCATGCCCCGGCACAATGCGCAGATGAGACTGCTCAAGGCCCAGATCCATATTCTGCGGGCGCGCATTCCTGCACAAAGGATAATCCTGTCGCCCGCCGAGAAATCCGAGCTGTTGCGTATCGGGGCCGAGTTTGGACACGATATCGATGGGCTCATGGTGGTGGCCAGGCCCGCGACCTACAAACGCTGGCTCGCCCAGATGCGCAGTGGACGCCCCTTCAAACCTGTGGGCAGGCCGCGCCTGACGCAGGAACTGCGCGACGTCGTCATCCGCATCGGGTCGGAAAACCTCCTGTGGGGCTATAAACGGAGCACCTTCCAGATCGGCGTGTCGGACGCATCCTGCCGGGTGCGCTCATCCACCCGGCGCTTGATGTGCAAGGGCAGCGTCGCCACAGCGCCCGAGATGATGCGCACACAGGCATAGACAGCCGCCACCCGCATGGCGCTGTTCGGCGTCACCGTGGTTCCCGATGCTGTCACCGCTCCGGACCGCAGCGCCTCTTCCAGCTGCTGCGCCGTGGTGATGACGATCCCGCCACCCGCATCCTGGAACGACGCGCGCGGAGATGCGGCCGGCGGTTTTGCGCCGCCGAACCAGTTTTGCCAGAATGCCATCTACTCTCTTCTTCTATACGGTCGCCGCTACAGCATCAGGATGCCGCGGCTCTCATAGACCGAGCGGCCGGCATTGACGTCACGGGCCAGCGCCCGACCAAGCGCGTTGCAGATCGCGACAATACCGTCGATGCGTTCGCTCGAGCGCTCCTTGTCCGGCTTGATGTTGCCGGCCGGATCATGACGCACGGCAACATTCGACGCGTTCCAGCGCAACACCGGATGACCGCCATGCCAGAGCGAGCGTGACACCGACAGCCGTTCCAGTTCCGCCGTCGGCGCGGCCATGGACAGAAAACCCTGGCCGAACTGGACAAGGTTCAACCCTTCATCCTGCAGATGCTGGACGATCTCGCCGGCAAAGGTGCGATCATAGGACAGCTCCCGCATATCATGGCGTGAGGCCAGCCCCAGTATCTCGGCCTCGATGAAGGCAAAGTCGGTGGCGTTGCCGGGGGTGGCGGTCAAAAATCCCTGATCACGCCAGACATCATAAGGCACGCGGTCGCGCCGTACCCGGCGCACGATGTCGTCTTCGGGGATCCAGAACCGGCAGAGCACGATCCATTTGTCGGCCAGCGCCCCGAGGTCAACATCCAGCGTCGGCGGGAACAGCAACACGAAGGCCGACAGATCGTTGACGCGAGCGAGATCGAGACCGCCATAGCATTCACGACCCAGCAGCTTCTGTTCCAGTTCCTCGAGATCGTGTTTGACGATGCGCCAATCGGTTGTGGCAGGCAGGCCACCTTCTTCCCAGACCGCCATGTCCAGCCAGCGGGTGACCTGTTCGGTCCATTCATTCAACCGCAGCCGCCGGATGGCATTCTGTTGTGCCGGCATTTCCTTGGCCTCGTCGATCTGGCGCTTCAGATCATCGACTTTCACCGTGACCCCGAGGCTCGGATTGGCTTTCACCCAGACTTCTGGATCGGTCCAGTCGTCGCCCTCATCTATGGTGGCGATATAGCCAAACCAGCTGTCCGAGGATTCCGTCGGCACCGTGCCTTCCAGCGCTTTCACTGAGAACTCATGATGCTGGCGACAGAGGGAATGGCGATCATAGCCGGCCGTGGTGATTTCGAAGATTAGCGGCTGACGTCGCGCGCCAGTCGCGGTGTTGAGCTTCTGGATGATCTCTGGCCCCGGATGTTCGTGGACTTCGTCGACGGCGGCAAAGTGAATGTTCAAGCCGTCCATCTTGGTTGCATCCGCCGACAGCGGCCGGAACCATGACGAGGTCGGCAGGACGGCGAGATTGTTCACCGTCCGCGTGATCCTCGATAGCAATGCCGAACTGGCCGCCACCATGCGCTCGGCCTCGGCAAAGACGATCCTCGCCTGATCGCGGGTCGTGGCAGCGGAATAGACATGCGATCCCGGCTCGCCATCGGCAATCAGGGCATAGAGCGCTGTTCCAGCCAGCAGCACCGACTTGCCGTTCTTGCGCGCCACCTCGACGTAAGCCGTGCGGAAACGGCGCAGGCCATCTTTTCGCTTCCAACCATAGAGCGAGCCGACGACAAACTGCTGCCAGGGCTGCAGCTCAAACGGCTCGCCGGCCCATTCGCCGGTGGAATGTCTGAGATGACCGAAGAAGGCGATCGCATGCCGTGCAGCGGCACCATCCCAGACCAGGCCGCGCTTGCCGCCCGACTTCAGATCGGCCAGATGGCGTTCGCATGCGAGCCGCACCAGGCGCCCGGCAACAATCTTGCTGCTGGCGACAGCGCGCGCGTACGCCTCGACCGGACAGGACGGCGCCTTCCTCGCCGATCCGGATTTACGCTTTTCTACCACGGGTCAAAAAGTCCTCGAATGGGTCGGCGGTCTCGGCCGGCTCGGCCATGCGGATGCGCGAGCGACTGGATGGCGTCAGCCCGAACTCACTTTCGATCTGCGCCATCTGCGCCAGGCATTTGTTGGCGACGGCCAGGAACGGGTTCTGGATGATGTTGTCGTTCGACGTCTTCACCACCGGCCCACGGCGTTTCACTTCAGCTTCCGCATCCAGCCAGCGCCGCCAGATCACGACGTAGCGGGCGAGCGCGCCGGTATCCAATTCCGTCATCACGCCGTGGCGGGCCAGCAACTCTGCCATCTCCGTGAACTTGTCGCTGGCTGCCTCGTCGAGGTGATCCGGCGGCTCGGGCGTTGCCACCACAGGCTTCGGCTCGGCCTTGTTCAGGCGATGCGGACGGGCCGTGCCCTTCACCAGCTTCAAATGTGTCGGCAGCGGCTTGCGGCCGGCCATGTCAGGTCTCCATACATTTATCCTGTGCTGTCACCGCGAAGGCGTACCGCCTCGAACAACCGGCGCAGACAGTAGCTGCGGGTAATCGACACCACGGTGAAGATCGCGCCCATCGCCATGTTCTCGGCCAGCGTGGTCGACAATCCGAACAGTGGGAACACCAGGATCTGCGTGATCACCGCGATGCCGTAGCCGACCGCGACGTTGGTTAGCGATTCCACCAGCGACATGGTGCGCGACTGCTTCATGCCGCTGCCGTATCGTTGACCGCATCCCCGGCATCGGGCACACGTTCGGCGGCGATCTCGTCGAAGCTGCGGCCATCGCCATCAAGCGTCGCCACCTTGCCGGTAAATTCCTGCCAGCGCCGGATGACGACATCGCAGAAGGCTTCCGACAGTTCGAGCCCGTAAACTTTGCGACCGGTCTTTTCGCCGGCAATCAGCTGCGAGCCCGAGCCCGAGAACGGCTCGTAGCAGATATCGCCAGGACGGGTGTGCAACTGCATCGGCAGCGTGAACACGCGCACTGGCTTCGAGGTCGGATGTTCGCGCGTCTCAATCTCCGACGACGGAATATTCCACACCGTCGTCGGCCAGCTTTCAAAGCCTTCGCGGTTGATGCGGGGTTTCTTGCCGCGAACCCAGCCGAACAGGCATGGCTCATGCGCCCACAGCATCACCGAGCGGGTCAGCACCGGGCGGGACTTGGCCCAGATGATCTGCTGATGATGCAGAACGTTGAACTGGTCCCAGACGGTTTCCACCATGCGCTGGCGGCGCGAGGCATGCCAGCAATACCAGGCGACATCCTCGGCAATGGCATGGTCGATCGCTGTCTTGCAGAAGGCCTCGTAAAATTGCGGGCCCTGGCTGGAATCATCCCAGTGCGGCTGCTCGACATAGTCCTCGGACCAGTCCTTGTTGGCGATCTTCTTCGACCGGATCGAAGCACTCTTCTTCGTTGGATGATTGGTGCCGTCATAATCCACGAGATAGGGCGGATCGGTGGCAAACAGCGCAGCCCGCTCGCCAGCCATCAACCGGGTGACGTCGGCGCCATCGGTGGAGTCCCCGCAGAGCAGCCGGTGGTCGTTCATCAGCCAGATATCGCCGCGCCGCGTGACCGGCGTTGCGGGCGTCTCGGGAATAGCGTCGTCCTCGGTCAGCCCATCCTGTTCATCGCGATTGCCGTAAAGAAGGCTCTGCAGCTCATCGTCGCCGAAGCCGGTCAGGCCGAGATCAAAGCCGGCCTCCTGCAGGTCGGACAGTTCGAGCCCGAGCAATTCCTCGTCCCAGCCGGCATTCATGGCGATGCGGTTGTCCGCCAGCACCAGCGCCCGGCGTTGGGTCTCCGAAAGACCCGACAGCACGATGGTCGGCACCTGATCCATGCCGAGCTTGCGCGCGGCCAACACCCTTCCATGGCCGGCGATCAATGTGCCGTCCTCGGCGATCAGCACCGGATTGGTAAAACCGAACGCACGGATCGAGCCGGCGATCTCGGCGACCTGAGCGTCCGAATGGGTGCGGGCATTGCGGGCATAGGGCACCAGCGCATCGAGGGGCCGGTATTCGACTGCAAGCCGGCGACCGGCAACACCGAGGTCAGCAGAGCCAAGATCAGCTTCTGGCACGGAATATTCCTTCATTTCGAATGGTCGTTTTTTCGTTGCACCCCCCCATCGCCATTTTGGCCACGGATGCGCGTTTGGTGGCGCGCGGTCCTGGGAGCGAACTCTCCAGAGATTTGACCTCCCCGGGGGAGGGCTTGGGCTCACGAGCGGCGGCGCGCATTGCCGAAGCCGCCGTCGCTGCCGGCCGTCTTCCGGCCGTGGCACGACGCGCACAGCGCCTGCCAGCGGCTGCGGTCCCAGAACACCGTCTCATCACCGCCATGCGGATCGATATGGTCGACGACGCTGGCCGGTTGGATCAGATCATGGCGCGCGCATTCCACGCACAGCGGATGATCGTGCAGGAACGCGGCACGTTCGGTGCGCCATCGCTTCGAGCGGTAGAGCGCGCGGGCTTCTGGATTGCGTCGCCGCGCATAATCCTGGTCACGCTCACGTTTCTCGCGCCGTCCAACAGGACGGTGGATCGGTGGACGAACGGCCATGATGCTGATCTCGATGATGGAAATGATGGTGCCGGAAACGACAACGCCCGCGAGGATCATCTCCGGTGCAGGCGCGCTACTCTCGCAAGCATAGCCAGAATATACCCCATCAGAGCCGTTTCTGTCCTGCTGCGGTATGTCCGGCGGACATTCTTCGCGCTGCTACGATCGATGCAGTGTCAACCCAAATGAAGCCATCGATGTCATTTTAGGCAAAATCAAAAGCAATTATCTGCAAGATACATTTTGTGAGGACTTTGGGCTATCTGGTTACAAAACCACAAAAATTCAGACCGAATCGAAGGCAGATGACACTCTCTCCAGTTGCAAGACGGATCACCTACGTCGTCGTTTTTGAAATATTCGCGATAGCTTTTGCAACCATACTTCTCGCGACCCTCAGCGGAGGCGAGGCGCAGGGCTCGCTGCCGGTTGCTGTTGCAAGCTCCGTTGCTGCGGTTGTCTGGAACTTTATTTACAACACGCTCTTCGAAAGGTGGGAGCAACTCCGCAGAATTCAGACACGTTCCCTTGGCTTGCGTGTAGTCCATGCCGCTGGTTTCGAATTCGGCCTGATTGCCATACTGATCCCGCTATTCATGTTCTGGTACCAGGTGGGACCGTTCGATGCACTTGTGATGCAAGTGGCACTATTGATATTTTTCCTGGTCTTCACCTTCGTGTTCACTTGGATATTTGATTACGTAGTGCCGATTAAACGGGAGGGTTGAACTGCACCCCAAACCGCCACGAATGATTGATTTCTACCGTTCGCTTCCAGCGAGCTGACAGTCGAATTTCCATCCCATCGCCTGCATCTTAACGCAGCGCTGTAGTCGAAAAGTCCTTCATTCGTTCGATCACATAGCGTCGTGACCGCTTTCTCGGCACCGGCTGTCGGTTGAGATTCATGGCGATGATGCACAACCCGAAGAGCCAGCGCTCATTGGCTGCGGAGCGCTGCAAGCCGACCTTCCAACAGATTGCTTTCCATGGTGTGTTGTGGGCACGCAACCAGACAATCCTGCCATCGATTGGATCCAAGCCGATTGTCCATGTCAGCGTCTCTTCCATGCGTGAAATCGCAGCAGGCGATGGTGGTGGCAATGATGTTTGTCGAGGCTCTTGGCCCACGAGATCGGAAAACTCGTAGCTATGCCGAGGCCAGGTGTTGAAATATCCCTGTCGACGCGGCTCGGGCAATTGCTGCAGAACGGCAGCAGCTTCAACGAGCCGCTCCTCGACCAGCTTCGGTGTCCAGATCAGATCGCCGCCATTGCGGTTGCGGGGTCGGTCAGAACGGCAGTTCATCGCCATGCTCCCACCAGTAATTGTCGGCAGTGATGGTGCGTGTGGGCACAACCTTGGCGCCGGGCCATTGCTCCTTGATCGCCATCACCGTCGGCATGGCCTCGATCAGGCGGGCAATCTCGGACAGCATGTAGATTTTCATGGCGCGGTCCTGCGGAACAACGGCGGCAGCTGTCAACGGCGGAGTAAAAGTCGGCCATTGGGCGGCGCAAAAGTAGTCCACTTGGCGGCGCATTTGGGGAACGCCGGGAGGGCGTAGCCCGACC
>QEVK01000032.1 GCA_003577315.1 Hyphomicrobiales bacterium
CGCGCGACGAGCCGGCGGCGGGCCCGCAGGCGCAGTTCCCGCCCGCGCCGCAGGCGCAGCCGCCGGCCGGGTCCGCGCCGCAGCCGGCCCCCGGCGCGGTGTCGCAAGGCGGGTTGTCGATCGACGGCCTGCTGCGGGCCATCGGGGCGGGGCGGTAGCGCCGCTCACGCGCCGGAACGGCGCGCCTTCAGCCGTTCGAGCACGTGGAGCCGCAGCGCCGACGACAGGTTGGTGCCGCGGGGGCGGGCCTGGTCGATCTCGCCGACAAGGGCGGCGAGCGTCATGCCGCGCCCGGCGGCGATGGCCGCAAGCTCGTCGTGAAAGGGCTGTTCGAGCGAGAACGAGGTGCGGTGGCCGCGGATGGAGACCGAGCGCTTGACGATGCCGCTCACCCGCCGTCGTCCTTCCCGGACGGATGCTCGCGCCTGTGCCCGTCGAGGGCGGCCGCCTCGCGGTCGCGCTCCGTCTTTTCCGCCAGCTTCCGCGCCCCGGTGCGGCCGTGTCGGGCGCGGTTCTCGTCGGCCTTGCGCGCCTTCTCGTCGCGCGCCTTGCGCTTGCGCACGCTGCGCAGGTTGACGATGTCGGCCATCGCCGCGGGCTATTTCTTGCGGAAGGCGTCGAGCGAGACGACCTCGGCCGACTTCGCCGGCTCGGCGTCCTGCTCGTCCTTCTTCCCGGCTCCCGGCTCCTTCGCAGCCGCCGGCGCCGGCACGGCCGGCTCCTCGGCAGGCGCGATGGCGGCGATCCCGGCGTCCTCGTCCGCGCCGGTCTGCTTGACGTCGAACTCCAGCTCGAAATTGACCGAGGGATCGTAGAAGCCGCGCACGGCGGCGAAGGGGATTTCGAGCTTCTCGGGAATGTCGGAGAAGGACAGCCCGACCTCGAAGCCGGTCTCGCTGACCTTCAAGTCCCAATACTGGAACTGGAGCACGATGGTCATCTGCTCGGGATAGCGCTCGCGCAGGCGCGTGGAGATGCGCACGCCGGGCGCGCCGGTGAGGAAGGTGATGAAGAAATGGTGGTTGCCGGGCAGGCCCGTGCGCGCCACCTCGCTCAGCACCTTGCGCATCACGCCGCGCAGCGCGTCCTGCGCGAGGATGTCGTAGCGGATATGGTCGTCAGCCATGGGGGCCGTCCCGTGAATCTCGAACGCCATGATGTAATCGAGCTTCGCCCGCCCGTAAACCGGATATAGCGCCGCTCCCGCCGGCCGCCAGACGCGGCGAAGCCGAATTCTCTCGCAGGTGGAAGCGGGGAAGGGAAGGTGGAGGTTTCTGTTGCCAGGTACCTCCGGACCCCGCCTGAGGGTGCTAACCCGCAGGGCTTGATTCGAGACTATCGCGCCGCATTACGCAGCGAGACGCGCCTCAGCATAGTTGTCGTTGGCAACTATAGGTTCGGCCCGATAACGGTGGATACCATGCCGGGACAAAGTCCGATCTTTACACCCTCGTCGATCCTGTTTCGCCCCCATCAGCAGCCGCACTCGCTGCGGTTCCTGGTGGAGGCGCCGGGTACCGCCCCCGGGTCCGAATGGCTTATTGCATCGGCCGTTTATGCCCATAGTCAGCCGAGGCTGACGCGCCGAATATAGGAAGCCCGCAAGCAAAAGGGAAGGCCCGGCGTTGCGCCGCAAGCGGGGCGCCGGCCCGCCCGCCGGCGGCCATCCCGGCCTTGACTCGGCCGGTTCGAGACCCGAATGTCGCAACGGCGGGCCTGCGCTCGCCGCGGGATTCGCCTCCCGCTCCGGGGCAGGGCGCGCAATCGTCCGGTTCTTCAATCCATCACGAGGGGAGACTTCAGATGGCCGACTACATCGGGGACGTCAGAAAGTACGACGCCGGCGCCGACGAGGAGATCGTCAACAAGATCGTCAAGCATCTCGGCATCGCGCTGCGCAACCGCGATTCCTCGCTGGTGTCGTGCTCCGATCCCAAGGAACTCGACCGGGTGCGCACCAACTGGATCGGCAAGAAGCTCGGCGTCGCCGACGAGGCCAAGGCGAACGCGGCGATCGAGAAGGTGTGCGAGCAGCTTTCGGCCGACAACACCAAGAGCCGCGTCACCTTCTACTACCTGACGGCCAAGCATCTGGGGAAGCTCACCTCGCTCTGAGGCCGCTTTCGCCCCCACCAAGGCGGCGCCGGAGGCGTCCGACATGCGGCAGTATCTCGATCTTCTCGGCCACGTGCTGGAACACGGCGTCGACCGCGGCGACCGTACCGGCACGGGCACGCGCGGCGTGTTCGGCTGGCAGATGCGGTTCGATCTTGCCGAAGGCTTTCCGGCGCTGACCACCAAGAAGCTGCACCTGAAATCCATCGTCCACGAGCTTCTGTGGTTCCTGTCGGGCGACACCAACATCGGCTACCTGCGCGACAACGGCGTCACCATCTGGGACGAGTGGGCCGATGCGGACGGCAATCTGGGCCCGGTCTACGGCGCGCAGTGGCGCTCCTGGCCGGCGAGCGACGGCGGCTCCATCGACCAGATCGCCAATGTCGTGCGCGAGATCCGGGAAAACCCCAACTCGCGCCGGCTCGTCGTCTCGGCCTGGAACCCGGCCGAGGTCGACGCCATGGCGCTGCCGCCCTGCCACTGCCTGTTCCAGTTCCATGTCGCTGAAGGGCGGCTTTCCTGCCAGCTCTACCAGCGCTCGGCCGACATCTTCCTCGGCGTGCCGTTCAACATCGCCTCCTATGCGCTTCTGACGATGATGGTGGCGCAGGTGACGGGCCTGAAGCCGGGCCACTTCATTCACACGCTGGGCGATGCGCACCTCTACGCCAACCATTTCGGGCAGGCGCGGCAGCAGTTGCAGCGCACGCCCAAGCCGCTGCCGAGGATGTGGATCAACCCCGAGGTCAAGGACATCTTCTCCTTCCGCTTCGAGGATTTCCGGCTCGACGGCTACGTCGCCGATCCCACCATCCGCGCGCCGATCGCGGTGTGACGTCGTGCTGGTCAGGATCGTCGTCGCGGTGGCCGCAAACGGCGTCATCGGGCGCGACGGCGATATGCCGTGGCGGCTTTCGACCGACATGAGGCGCTTCAGGGCCACCACCATGGGCAAGCCGGTGGTGATGGGCCGCAAGACCTGGGAAAGCTTCCCGAAGCGGCCGCTGCCGGGCAGGCATAACATTATCGTGACCCGCGACGCCGCCTACGCCGCGGAGGGCGCGTCGAGCGTCGCCTCGCTCGACGCGGCGCTGGCGCTCGCCCGCGCCGAGGGGGCGCAGGAGGCCTGCATCATCGGCGGCGGCGAGATCTACGCGGCGGCGCTGCCGCTGGCCGACAGGCTCGATGTGACCCATATTCTGGCCGAAATCGACGGCGATACGCGCTTTCCGGCCATCGATCCCGCCGTGTGGCGCGCCGTGTCGAGCGAGGATTTTCCCGCCGGCGACAAGGACACGCACCCCACCCGCCACGTGGTCTACGAGCGCCGGTGACGGCCGGGGTGCCGCACCGGCATCGCGGCCAAGCGCCGCGAAAATGCCGAACCGGCGTTCCATCGCGTTGAAAGCGGCCGCGCGCGTGCCTATAACCCGGTGAAACGGCGATGCGCGGCGGCCGGAATCGTTGCGCGGCAATCCAGACCGAGAGGACATTCATGCCCTGGAGCAATCAAAGTGGCGGCGGCGGGCCCTGGGGCGGCGGCGGCGGAAATGGCGGCGGCCCGTGGGGCCAGGGGCCGCGCGGCCCCGGCGGACCCGGCGGCACGCCACCCGATCTGGAGGACATCATCCGCCGGGGCCAGGACCGGCTGAAGAACGCGCTGCCCGGCGGCGGCCAGGCGAGCCCCGCCATGTTCGGCCTGATCGTGCTCGGCCTTGCCGTGCTGTGGCTGTTCCAGGCGATCTACACCGTGCAGCCGGACGAGCTTGCGGTCGAGCTGCGCTTCGGCAAGCCCAAGGACGAGATTTCGGAGCCGGGCCTGCACTTCCACTGGTGGCCCATCGAGACGGTCGAGCGCGCCACCGTGGCCGAGCGGCTGATCAATGTCGGCGAAGCCCGCGGCGGCTCCGCCTCCACCGGGCTGATGCTGTCGGGCGACCAGAACATCGTCGACGTCCGCTTCTCCGTCGCCTATCAGGTCAACGATCCCAAGGCCTACCTGTTCAACGTCTCCGACCCCGACGCCACGCTGCGCCAGGTCGCCGAGAGCGCCATGCGCGAGGTCGTCGGCCGGCGCCCGGCGCAGGACGTGTTCCGCGACGACCGCCAGGGCATCGCCGAGGACGTGCGCGAGATCATACAGACCACGATAGACGGCTACGGCGCGGGGCTGGCCGTCACCGCGATCTCCATCGAGGACGCGGCGCCGCCGCGCGAGGTGGCCGACGCCTTCGAGGAGGTGCAGCGCGCCGAGCAGGACGAGGACCGCTTCGTCGAGGAATCCAACCAGTACTCCAACCAGCAGCTCGGCCGCGCCCGCGGCGAGGCGGCGCAGGTTCGCGAGGAGGCGGCCGCCTACAAGACCCGCGTGGTGCAGGAGGCCGAGGGTGAGGCGCAGCGCTTCATCTCCGTCTACGACGAATACGCCAAGGCGCCCGACGTGACGCGCAAGCGCCTGTTCCTGGAGACCATGGAGAACGTGCTGAAGAGTTCCAACAAGGTGATCGTCGAGCAGGGCGGCGGGCAGGGGGTGATCCCCTATCTGCCGCTGCCCGAGCTGCGCGCCGCCCAGCAGGCCGGCCAGGGAGGCAACTGACATGGCGAACCGTCTTCCCTTCCTCGCGGTCGCGGCCGCCATCGTCCTGTTCCTGATCTGGTCGTCGATCTTCGTCGTCAACGAGCGCCAGCAGGCCATCGTGCTGCGCTTCGGCGAGATCGTCGACGTGAAGTCCGAGCCCGGCATCTACTTCAAGCTGCCGCTGCCCTTCATCGAGGCCGACAACGTCCAGATGATCGAGGACCGCGTCATGCGCTTCGACCTCGACGACATCCGCGTCCAGGTCTCGGGCGGCCGCTTCTACGAGGTCGACGCCTTCATCGCCTACCGCATCAGCGACGCGCGGCGGTTCCGGCTTGCGGTGTCCGGCTCGGTGCCGCTGGCCGAGCAGCGCCTGCGCACCCGCCTCGACGCGGCCCTGCGCCGGGTCTACGGCCTGCGCGGCTTCGAGGCGGCGCTGTCGGAGGAGCGCGGCTCGATGATGCGCGAGGTCGCCGACCAGCTTCGCCCGGACGCGACCTCGCTCGGCCTGGAGATCGTCGACGTGCGCATCCGCCGCACCGACCTGACGGCGGAGGTCTCGCAGCAGACCTACGAGCGCATGCGCGCCGAGCGTCTGGCCGAGGCCGAGCGGCTGCGCGCCCGCGGCCGCGAGGCCGCCCAGCGCATCCGCGCCCGCGCCGACCGCGAGGTGGTCGAGATCATCGCCGAGGCGCGGCGCGAGTCGGAGATCCTGCGCGGCGAGGGCGAGGCCGAGCGCAACGCCGTCTTCGCCGACGCCTTCAACCGCGACCGGGAGTTCTTCGAGTTCTACCGCTCGATGGCCGCCTACACCGCCGCGCTCGAGGGTTCGGGCACGACGATGCTGCTGTCGCCGGATTCGGAGTTCTTCCGCTTCTTCGGCAGCGCCGAGGGCCGCGCGCCGGCGGGGCCGGCCGCGCCCGGCACGCCCGCCGCACCCCCCGCGGCCGCGCCGGGCACGACGCAGTAGCGTGGACGATTTCCTCGTCGCGCTCGGCCTCGTGCTGGTCATCGAGGGCGTGCTCTATGGCGGCCTGCCGAGCCTCGCGCGGCGGCTGGCCGCCGAGGTGCTGGCGACGCCGGAGCAGACCCTGCGCACCGCCGGGCTGGTGGCCGCCGCCATCGGGGTGGCCATCGTCTGGCTGGTGCGCGCCTGAGGCGGTCGCGGCCATCGCGCTTCACGGTGGGTTTACGGCCCGCGCCGCAAACGCGCCTCAATGTCGGCAAGGATGGGGGCGGCAGCCGCCAGTTTCATTCGGAGACGAACCCTATGGCTTCGACGCTTCTGTCTTCCGCAACCCGCCGCGCGCTCGCGGGGGCCGCGGCGCTCGGCCTCGCCGCGACGCTGACGCCCCTCGCCGGCGCCCAGGCGCAGCAACCCGCGCAGCAGCCGGCGCAGGCCGCGCCCGCCGCGCCGCCGCCGGTCCACGGCCCGGCCTCGGTGGCCGACCTCGCCGAGGGGCTGCTCGACGCCGTGGTCAACATCTCGACCTCCCAGAGCGTCGGCCGCCGCGGCGGCCAGCGCTCGACGCCGCGGCCCGGCCTGCCGGAAGGCTCGCCCTTCCAGGAGTTCTTCGACGAGTTCTTCGACGAGCGCGGCCAGGGCGGCGAAGGCGGCCGGCGGGTGCAGTCGCTCGGCTCGGGCTTCGTCATCGACGCCGCCGAGGGCATCGTGGTGACCAACAACCACGTCATCGCCGACGCCGACGAGATCGAGGTCAATTTCGCCGACGGCGGCAAGCTCAAGGCCGAGCTGGTCGGCACCGATCCCAAGACCGACATCGCCGTGCTCAAGGTCGATCCCTCGCAGCGCAAGCTGACGCAGGTCGAGTTCGGCGATTCGGCGTCGATGCGCATCGGCGACTGGGTGATGGCGATCGGCAATCCGTTCGGGCTCGGCGGCTCGGTGTCGATCGGCATCGTCTCGGCGCGCGGCCGCGACATCAATTCCGGCCCCTATGACGACTTCATCCAGACCGACGCCGCCATCAACCGCGGCAATTCCGGCGGCCCGCTGTTCGACATGCACGGCCGCGTCATCGGCATCAACACGGCGATCATCTCGCCCTCGGGCGGCTCCATCGGCATCGGCTTCTCGATCCCCTCGCAGCTTGCCGTCGGCGTCATCGAGCAGTTGCGCGAGTTCGGCGAGACGCGGCGCGGCTGGCTCGGCGTGCGCATCCAGCCCGTCACCGACGACATCGCCGAAAGCCTCGGCATGGGACACGCGCGCGGCGCGCTGGTCGCCGGCGTCATCAAGGACGGGCCGGTCGACGACGGCACCATCCAGCCGGGCGACGTCATCATCCGCTTCGACGGCAAGGAGGTGCGCGCCATGCGCGACCTGCCGCGCATCGTGGCCGAGAGCCCGGTCGGCAAGGCCGTCGACGTGGTGCTGATCCGCAAGGGCGAGGAGCAGATCGTCAAGGTCACGCTCGGGCGACTGGAGGACGGCGAGAAGCTCGCCGGCAACGGCGAGGGCGACGACCCGGCCGAGGAGGCGCCGGTGGCGACGGCGGCCGTGCTCGGCATGACCATCGCCGAGCTGAACGACGAGGCGCGCGCCAGCTTCGGCATCGCGCCCGAAGTGTCGGGCGTGGTCGTCACCGAGGTGGCCGAAGGCTCGGTCGCGGCCGAGCGCGGCGTGACGGCGGGCGACGTCATCACCGAGATCGCGCAGGAATCGGTGTCCTCGCCGCAGGAGGTGATGGACCGCATCGCCGCGCTCAAGGCGCAGGGACGGCGCAACGCGCTGCTGATGCTGGCCTCGAAGGGCGGCGAGCTGCGCTTCGTGACGATCCGGATGGAATGACGGGCAGGATGGAATAGCCGGGCGGTATCGGCCGGCGGGCCGTCAGGCCCGTCCCGTCCGTCCCTGCCAGTCCTGGCGCGCCAGCGTGTAGAAGACGTGGCGCTTCAGGTGCGGGTGCGTGTCCGGCACCTTCGGGTGGTCGAAGTCGCCCTGCGGCTCGTGGCGCATGCCCAGCCTGCGCATCACGGCGATGGAGGGCTCGTTCTCCCGCACCGCGAAGGAGACGATCTCGGCAAGGCCGAGCGCCTCGAAGCCGAAGCGCAGCAGTTCCTCGCCGGCCTCGGTGACGTAGCCCTTGCCCCAGTGTTCGGGCGCCAGCCGCCAGCCGATCTCGACCGCGCCGCCGGGCCGGGGCGGGATGTCCTGCGCGGGATGGAGGCCGGCGAAGCCGAGGCAATGGCCGGTCTGCTTCAGCTCCAGCGCGCAAAAGCCGTAGCCGCGCTCCTCGTTGCCGGCGCGCAAGGTGTCGAGCAGGGCGTCGGCCTGCGCGCGCGTGCGGCGGAAGGGAAAGAAGCGCATCACCGTCTCGTCGGAATTGATGCGGTGGAACAGGTCGCGGTCGCGATCCTCCCAGTTGCGGATGGCAAGCCGCGCCGTCTCCAGCCGCATCACGCGCAAAATTCCTCGCGGCGATAGCCCTGGAGGTAGAGCAGCGCCGTCAGGTCGCCATGGTCGATGCGGATTTTTGCACGCGCGGCGACAGCGGGTTTGGCGTGAAGCGCCACGCCCGTGCCGGCCAGCGCCAGCATGTCGAGATCGTTGGCGCCGTCGCCGACGGCGATGGCCTCGGCGGGGGTGACGCCGAGGCGGGCGGCGATCTCCGCCAGCGCCTCGGCCTTGGCCTCGCGGCCGAGGATCGGGTCCGCGACCTCGCCGGTCAGCCGGCCCCCTTCTTCCAGAAGCGTGTTGGCGCGGTTCTCGCGGAAGCCGAGCTTTGCCGCGATCGGGCCGGTGAAGGACAGGAAGCCGCCCGAGACCAGCGCCGTCCACGCCCCGGCGGCGTTCATGGTGGCGACGAGCGCGCGCCCGCCGGCGGCAAGCGTCAGCCGCGTCTCGATGATGCGGCCGATCACGCCGGCGTCGAGCCCCCTGAGCAGGGCGACGCGCTCCCTGAGCGCCGGCTCGAAGGCGATCTCGCCGTTCATCGAGCGGGCGGTGATGGCGGCGACGTGCTCCTTGACGCCGACCTCGTCGGCCAGCTCGTCGATGCACTCCTGGTCGATCATGGTCGAATCCATGTCGGCCAGAAGCAGCTTCTTGCGGCGGCCTTGCGCCTCCTGCACGGCGGCGTCGACCGGGGCGTCGCCGACAGCCGCGCGCAGCGCGGCGAGCGCGGCCCCGGCATCCGCGCCGCCCGGAAGGTGAAGGTCGGCCGCCACGCCCTCGGCCAGCCAGTCGATGCGGCTTGCGCCGGCGGCGCGCGAGGCCCTATCTGCAAGGTCTGCGGTCAGGACCGGGCGGGAAGGATTGGCGATCAGCGTGGCGACGAGCGGCATGAACATATCCGGGAAGGGAGGCGGCGTGGCGCCGTTGCGGAACGCGATCCTGATAGCCGGGCCGACGGCGAGCGGCAAGTCGGCGCTGGCGCTGGCGCTGGCGCGCGAGACCGACGGCGTCATCGTCAACGCCGATTCCATGCAGGTCTACGGCGTGCTCGACGTGCTGACGGCGCGGCCCGGCGCGGCGGAGCTGGCGCAGGCCGAGCACCGGCTCTACGGCCACGTCGATCCGCGCGTCGCCCATTCGACCGGCCGCTACATGCGCGAGGTGCGGGCGCTGGCGGCGCAAGACGCCTTCGCCGGCCGGCCGGCGATCTTCGTCGGCGGCACCGGGCTCTATTTCCGCGCGCTGACGCAAGGGTTGTCGCAGATTCCCGACGTGCCGGACGCCATCCGCGAAAAGTGGCGGGCGGCGGCGCGGGAAGAGGGGCCGGCGGCGCTGCATCGCCTGCTTGCCGAGCGCGACCCCGTCGCGGCCGCCGCCATCCGCGCCACCGATGCGCAGCGCATCGTGCGGGCGCTGGAGGTGGAGGAGGCGTCGGGCCGCCCGTTGTCGCACTGGCAGGGCATCGCCGGGCCGCCGGTGGTCGATGGCGCGAGCGCGAGGATGTTCGTCATCGAGCCGGACCGGGCCGAGCTTGCCCGCCGCATCTCCCGCCGCTTCGACGCGATGATGGAAAAGGGCGCGGTCGAGGAGGCGCGGGCGCTGGAGGCGCTCGATCCCGACCCGGCGCTGCCGGCGATGAAGGCGATCGGCGTGCGCGAGCTTCTTGCCGCCGACCGCGGCGAGATCGGCATGGCCGAAGCGGCGGAGCGGGCCAAGGCGGCGACGCGCCAGTACGCCAAGCGGCAGATGACGTGGTTCCGCAACCAGTTCGGCCCGCAATGGCGGCGCATCGCAATGGGCGAGGCGGTTTCGCTGCGCTGACAACGTTGCCGGTCGGATTCGCCTTCGCGCTCCATCCCGTTGACGAAGCGCGATCCTTGCCGCCCGCAGGGTCCGTGCCGGCGGGGTGTCTATTCGTAGAGGCGGCGCAGCGGGTCGTCGTCGCCGAAGCGGCGGCGCAGGCGTTCTTCCGGCTGGGGCGCGCGCTTTTCCGGCGGCAGCGGCGGCGGGTCGCCCGCCTGCCGGTGGGGGTCGACCGGCGCGCCGAGGCCGTAGGGCTCGGCGGAAGCGGGGCCGGCCGTGCCGCGCAGGCTGGCGACGAGGGAATGGATGTCTATCTCCCCGTCCTCCACAGGCTCCTCGCCGGGGTCCTGCCGTGCCGAGCCCGGCAGCAGCGACGGCTCCAGATACTCGAACTTCATGCGCATGGTCGTCGCCACGCCCTCGCCGAAGGCGATGGCCTCGCGCTGGCCCATCGACGACAGGAAGGACAGCGTCGAGGCCGAGGAATCGGCGATGGCCGAGCGGATGATCTCCTGGTCGATCTCGTTGGCGAGCCGCATGGCGAAGACCGTCGAGCACTGCGACAGAACCGTGGGGTCGAGCTCGCCCGGTCGCTGGGTGACGACGCCGAGATAGCAGCCGTATTTGCGCCCCTCCTTGGCGATGCGCGACAGCGCATGGCGGGTGGGGGCGAAGCCGAGGCGGGGGTCGGCCGGCATGTAGCGGTGGGCCTCCTCGCACAGCACCAGGAGCTTGAGCCGGCCGTGGCTGTTGACCGCGAGGTCGAAGGCGAGCCGCGCCAGCACCGAGCACACCGAATTGACCACCTCGGACGGCAGCACCGACAGGTCGAGGCAGGTGATGGGGCGCCCCTCGTGCGGCACGCGGAAGATGCGGCCGATGGTCTCGTGGAGGTTGTCGTCGATCAGCCGCGAGGCGAACATGAAGCGATAGGACGGGTCGTTGATCGCCGCGTCGATGCGGATGCGCAGCGCGCGGTAGAACGGCCGGTCGTTCTTGGTCTCCAGCATGCCCATGCGCTCGTCGATCAGCCGCAGCACGTCGGCCATGCGATAGGGCACCGGCGTGTCGGCGGTGATGCCGGCATCGGCCTGCCTGCGCACCACGGTGACGGCGGAATGGTTGCGGTAGCCCTGCCTGGCGAGCGGGATGAGGTCGCGCAGCAGGTCGATCTCCTCGGGGACCGGCTCACGGCCGCGATAGAGAACCTCGGCCAGCTCCTCCAGCCGGAACAGCCAGAAGGGCAGCTCGAGCGTCTGGGTGTTGATGCGGATCGAGTGCTCGGGAAAGGCGACGGAGAACTCGTTGTGCGGGTCGAGGATGAGCACGCGCAGGTCCGGCCGCGCCTCGATCGCCTTGCGCAGCAGCAGCGACACGGCGGTGGACTTGCCGACGCCCGTGGTGCCGACGACGGCGAAATGGCGGTTCAACGTGTCGTCGATGGAGATGCGCGCGGCGATGGACTCGTCCTGCGAGAGCCGGCCGATGGTCAGACCGCGGCGGCCGGCGAGGTCGTAGACGGCTTCGAGGTCGCGGGCGCGGATGCGGTGGGCGATGGCGCCGATATAGGGATAGCTGGTGATGCCGCGGTCGAACACCGGCCGGCCGCCCTCGGCGTCGCGCACCTCGCCGACCAGCTCGACATGGACGCTGATCGGGTAGAGCTCGTTGTCGTCCCACGAGACGGCCGGGGTCTCGATGCGGTAGACGAGGCCGACGGTGCGGATGGTGCCGAGATTGATCGAGATCATGCGCCCGACCGCCCACTGGCCGAGTATCTCGGCGCGGTCGCCCCCGGCGAAGGCGGTGAGCGTCGCGCGCGCGCCGTCGCACTGGATGACGCGGCCGAGCACCCGCGAGTTCGGCTGCGCGGCGTCGCGGCGTTCCTGGCTCGTCGTCTCGCCCAGCTCGGCGCGTTCAACGAACATCACTGGCCTTCACCCCCTTATTCCGGTCGGCAACCATAGGCGCTTCCGGTTAAGGCGACGTGTTTCGCCATAGTTAAGAATGCCTGACGCCGCCGGGCGGGCCGGCCGCCGCCGGACCGGCCCGGAAATTGCTCCTTCCAGGGTCGAGGCCGGCGGCGGCGGGCAGGGCGGGCGCCCGCTGTGCCGTTTCGGGCCTCGACGCCAGATGCAGAGGAGCGGCGGTCGTGCGCGGTGTATCGTTGTCGGACATTCTCGAACGCGGGCGCAACAATTTCGACCTCGTGCGCCTCGTCGCGGCGGCCTCGGTCATCGTCGGCCATTCCTTCATCATCGTCTCCGGCAGGCTCGACGCCGAGCCGCTGGCGGGCGTGTCGTCCTTCACGCTCGGCCAGCACGCGGTCAACGTGTTCTTCGTGCTGTCGGGCCTTCTGGTGGCGGCGAGCCTCGAGCGCAGCCCCGGGCTCGTCGCCTTCATGGCCGGGCGGGCGCTGCGCGTCTTTCCCGGGCTTGCGGTCTGCGTCCTCCTGCTCGGCCTGGCGATGGGGCCGCTGGTGACCAGCCTCGATCCGCTGTCCTACCTCGCCTCGCCGCAGACCCTGCACTATCTCGCGGCGACGCTTTCGCTGGCGACCGGGCATGCGTCGCTTCCCGGCGTGTTCGAGACGCTGCCGGCGGCGGGCTGGGTGGACGTCTCGCTCTGGACGCTGAAATACGAGATGATGTGCTACCTCGCGCTGGCGCTGCTGTCGGCGCTCGGCCTGTGGGTGCGCCCGAAGCTGCTGTGGGTCGGGTTGGCCGTCCTGATCGGCATTGAAATCGCGCGCCTGTGGCGGCTGCACGTCGACGAGTTCGGCGTGTTCGATCAGGTGCTGCGTTTCCTGACCTGCTTCTTCGTGGGGGCGGGCGCCTATCGCCTGCGCGACCGGCTGCGCCTGTCGCCCGCGGGCGCGGCGCTGGCCGTCGCCGCGCTCGCCCTGTCGTGGGGGACGAGGCTGGAGCCGCTGGTGGCCTATGTCGCCATCGGCTATCTGGCGCTGTGCTTCTCGGCGCTGCCGCTCGGGCCGATGCGGCGGCTGTGCGGCCGCGGCGACCTTTCCTACGGCCTCTACATCTATGGCTGGCCGGTGGGGCAACTCCTGCTTCTGTCCGCGCCCGGCCTCGGCCCGGTCGGGCTCGCCGGCGCTTCGCTCGCCGTCACGCTGCCGCTTGCCGCCCTGTCGTGGGCGCTGGTCGAGAAGCCGGCGCTGGCGCTGAAACGCCGCCTGCGGCCAAAGCCCGCAATGCCCTGCGCCCGCCGTTCCCCTGTCCCGGCGATTTTGCCCGGGGCGGTTTTGCCCGGGGCGGTTTTGCCATTGACAGGGGAACGCGACGGCAATTACTGTCCGCGGCCATGAAGACGAGCATTCTCATCGTAGGCAAGCGCATGGGCAGGGCGGCGTAGCCGCCGGGCGACGTCACCCCATGCGCGACAGACAGGCTCCCCCCGGGGGCCTTTTTTATTGCCTTCGATAACGATACACACCGCAGCGCGATGCGCGAGGAGAGGACGGGACAGACCGATGAGCAACGCAGCCAACGAAACCGGCAGGCGCGAGATGACCGGCGCGGAGATGGTGGTTCAGGCGCTGAAGGACAACGGCGTCGAGCACATCTTCGGCTATCCGGGCGGCGCCGTCCTTCCCATCTATGACGAGCTGTTCCAGCAGGAGGACATCCAGCACGTGCTGGTGCGCCACGAGCAGGGCGCGGGCCACGCCGCCGAGGGCTATGCCCGCTCGACCGGCAAGGCGGGCGTCCTCCTCGTCACCTCCGGTCCCGGCGCGACCAATGCCGTGACGCCGCTCCAGGACGCGCTGATGGACTCCATCCCGCTGGTGTGCATCTCCGGCCAGGTGCCGACGACGCTGATCGGCTCCGACGCCTTCCAGGAATGCGACACGGTCGGCATCACGCGGCCCTGCACCAAGCACAACTGGCTGGTGAAGGACGTCAACGACCTGTCGCGCATCATCCACGAGGCGTTCCACGTCGCCACCACGGGGCGTCCCGGCCCCGTCGTGGTCGACATCCCCAAGGACGTGCAGTTCGCCAGGGGCATCTACACGCCGCCGCAGCAGGCCCCGCGCCCCTCCTACAACCCCAAGGTCCAGGGCGACATGGAGGCGATCCGCCAGGCGGTGGCGCTGATGGCGGGCGCGAAACGGCCGATCATCTATTCGGGCGGCGGCGTGGTCAATTCCGGGCCGGAGGCGAGCCACCTGCTGCGCGAGCTGGTCGATCTGACCGGCTTTCCCATCACCTCGACGCTGATGGGGCTCGGCGCCTATCCGGCCTCCGGCAGGCACTGGGTCGGCATGCTGGGCATGCACGGCACCTACGAGGCCAACATGGCCATGCACGACTGCGACGTGATGGTGTGCCTGGGCGCGCGCTTCGACGACCGCATCACCGGCCGGCTCGACGCCTTCTCGCCCAATTCCAAGAAGATCCACGTCGACATCGACCCGTCCTCGCTCAACAAGAACGTGCGCGCCGACATCGCCATCCGCGGCGACGTCGGCCGGGTGCTGGAGGACATGGTGCGGCTGTGGCGGGCCACCGCCAAGGCCGACAAGGCGGCGCTCAGGCCGTGGTGGGAGACGATCGACCGCTGGCGCGCGCGCGACTCGCTCGCCTACAAGAACAGCGACGACGTCATCATGCCGCAATACGCGATCCAGCGGCTCTACGAGCTGACCAGGGACCGCGACACCTACATCACCACCGAGGTCGGCCAGCACCAGATGTGGGCGGCCCAGCACTACGGCTTCGAGAAGCCGAACCGCTGGATGACCTCCGGCGGCCTCGGCACCATGGGATACGGCCTGCCGGCCGCGCTCGGCGTGCAGATCGCGCACCCCGGGGCGCTCGTCATCGACATCGCCGGCGACGCCTCGGTGCAGATGACCATGCAGGAGATGTCGACGGCGGTGCAGTACGAGGCGCCGATCAAGATCTTCATCCTGAACAACCAGTACATGGGCATGGTGCGCCAGTGGCAGCAGCTCTTGCACGGCAACCGGCTGTCGCACTCCTACACCGAGGCGATGCCGGACTTCGTGCTGATGGCGAAAGCCTTCGGCGCCCACGGCATACGCTGCGAGAAGCCGGGCGAGCTGGACGACGCCATCCGCGAGATGATCGACGTCAGGAAGCCGGTGCTGTTCGACTGCCGCGTGGCCAATCTCGCCAACTGCTTCCCGATGATCCCGTCGGGCAAGGCGCACAACGAGATGCTGCTGCCGGACGAGGCCACCGACGAGGCGGTCGCCAACGCCATCGACGCCAAGGGCAGGGAGCTGGTGTGAGCGGACGGAAAAATCCGAGTCATTCCAGTATCCTGAGACGGGAACCCGAGAAAGAGATTCATCCATGAACGCCCAGCTTCAACCGACCGGCTCGGCCTATTTCATCGCCCGCGAGACGCAGAGCGCGGAAAAGCACACGCTGTCCATCCTCGTCGACAACGAGCCGGGCGTGCTTGCCCGCGTCATCGGCCTGTTCTCCGGCCGCGGCTACAACATCGACAGCCTGACCGTGTCGGAGACCGAGCACGAGGCGCATCTGTCGCGCATCACCATCGTCACGCGCGGCACGCCGCACGTGCTGGAGCAGATCAGGCACCAGCTCGAGCGCATCGTGCCGGTCCACCGCGTCAACGACCTGACGGTCATCGCCCGCGCCATGGGGCAGGAGCGGCCGCTGGAGCGCGAGCTGGCGCTGGTCAAGGTTCGCGGCGAGGGCAACGAGCGCGTCGAGGCGCTGCGGCTGGCCGACGCCTTCCACGCCAAGGTGTCGGACGCCACCACCGAGCATTTCATCTTCGAGATCACCGGCAAGACCGCCAAGATCGACCAGTTCATCGCCATCATGCAGCCGCTCGGCCTGATCGAGGTATGCCGCACCGGCGTGGCGGCGATGAACCGCGGCCCTCAGGGCATGGAAGCGTAATTTCGGATCGCCCCGCGCTCGCCGGCGCGCCGGCGCGATCCCCGTCCCGCTGCGCGCATGACCGTTCCCGCAAGGCGGCCCCCGCTTTCCGGGACCATGCGCCTGCCGGGCGGCCCCCGTCTTTCCGCGCGTCGGCGCGGCCCTCACCGGAAGGTTTTATCCCGATGTCGCTCGACGTCTTCGCGGCGCTGATCCTGTTCGCCTTCGTCACCTCGATCACCCCGGGGCCCAACAACCTGATGCTGATGGCCTCGGGCGTCAATTTCGGCTTCCGCCGCACCGTTCCGCACATGCTGGGCATCGGCGCCGGCTTCCTGTCGCTGCTGCTCGGCGTCGGCTTCGGCCTCGGCGCGGTGCTGGCCGCCTTTCCGGCGCTGCACGCGGCGCTGAAGGTCGGCGGCGGCGCCTATCTCCTCTATCTCGCCTGGCGCATCGCCAGGACGCGCTCGATGGGCGAGGGCGGCGGCAACCCGGCGGCGCGGCCCATGACCTTTCTGGAGGCCGCCGCCTTCCAGTGGGTCAACCCCAAGGCATGGGTGATGGCGGTGACGGCGATGGCCGTCTACACCAGCCCGCAGGCGCCGTTCCTGTCGGTGGTGCTGGTCGCCGTCGCCTTCGCGCTGGTCAACGTGCCGAGCGTGTCGACATGGGCCGGCTTCGGCGTGGCGATGCGCGGCTTCCTCGCAGACCCCGCGCGGATCAAATGGTTCAACATCGTCATGGGGCTTTCGCTGGTGGCGAGCCTGTGGCCGATGCTGCGATAGGAATGCCGCCGGAAAGCGGGAACCGCTTTCGGGACCACGACGCGCGAACCGGAAGGACGCGAAGCCCGCCGCTTCCGGGGGAGCCGTTCGAGCGCGACGCGCGCCAGGTCGCCCGCCCGGCAATCGACGCGGCGGGGCGGAGGTGGTAAACTTCCACTTATGCTCGAACGGGTCACCCCCGCCGGTCTCGCCGCGGCGGCATGCGCGCTGCTCGTGCCGCTGTTCGCGATCGGCTGGCTGACGCGGCAGGATCCCGCCGAGACGCCCTATCTTCAGGTGATGGGCGGCGGCTTCATCTTCAACTATCGCGTCGCCGACGTCTATTACGGCTTCACCGCCGCCATCGCGCGGCCGCTGCCGACCGGCTCCATCGTCGAGGCCGCGTTCGAGGATCCCGCCGGCGGGCCGCCGCATGTGGTGCGCCAGCGCGTCGGCGGAGCGCAGATGTCGCGGCTGTCGCTGCGCTCGCCGCCGGTGCGCGGGGTCGAGGCCGGCCACCCCTACAAGGTCGAGGTGCGCGTGCTCGACCGCGAGGGGCAAAGACTGCTGTGGTCGCGCGAGCTTGCCTTCCGAAGCGGCATCTCCGATGCCGTCGTGCCGGACAGGCCGCTGACCATCGGACCGGGCTATGCGAGGAACCCGGCGGCGGGAGGGTGAGACCCGATCGCCCGACATGGCCCGATGCCTCGAGGCCGTTGCACCTTGTCGCGGGCGCGCGAATCCCGCACTGATCGGCCATGCAGTTTTCCCCGCAACAGGACGAGGCGCTGAAGGCGGTTTCGCGCTGGCTGAAGGAAGGACGCAAGCCCGTCTTCCGGCTGTTCGGCTATGCCGGCACCGGCAAGACGACGCTTGCCCGCCATTTCGCAAGCCATGTCGACGGACAGGTGCAGTTCGCCGCCTTCACCGGCAAGGCCGCGCAGGTGCTGCGCTCGAAGGGCGCGGTGAACGCCCGCACCATCCATTCGCTGATCTACCGCCCGCGCGGCGAGGAAGCGGTGGAGGACGAGACGACCGGCAAGACCTCGATCAACCCGACCTTCTCGCTCAACCGGCAGAGCCCCGTGGCCAGGGCGGCGCTGATCGTGGTCGACGAATGCTCGATGGTCGACGAGGAGCTCGGCCGCGACCTGATGAGCTTCGGCACGCCGATCCTCGTGCTGGGCGACCCGGCGCAGCTGCCGCCGATCTCGGGCGGCGGCTTCTTCACCGAGCACGAGCCGGACCACCTGCTGACCGAGATCCACCGCCAGGCGCGCGACAACCCGATCATCCGCATGGCCATGGACGTGCGCGAGGGGCGCGAGCTGCAACATGGCGATTTCGGCGCGGCCCGCGTCATTCCGCGCGGCGAGGTCGACCGGGAGCTGGTGCTGGCCGCCGACCAGGTGCTGGTCGGCACCAATCGCACCAGGCGCCGCTACAACCAGCGCCTGCGCGAGCTGAAGGGCTTCGACGCCGTCTATCCGCAGGCCGGCGACAAGCTGGTGTGCCTCAGGAACGACCCGGCCAAGGGGTTGCTCAACGGCTCGCTGTGGAAGGTCATGACCTCGGCGCGCGAGACGGTGAAGCCCGGCATCAACCTGCTCGTGGCGCCGGAGGAGGACGATCCCGATCGCGGCGTCGCCAAGATCAAGCTGCTCAAGGCCGCGTTCGAGGACCCGGAGGCCGACATCCCCTGGCAGCAGAAGAAGCGCTTCGACGATTTCGACTACGGCTACGCGCTGACGGTACACAAGGCGCAGGGCTCGCAATGGGACGAGGTGGTGCTGTTCGACGAGAGCTTCGCGTTCAAGGACACGCGCCAGCGCTGGCTCTACACCGCGATCACGCGGGCGGCCGAGCGGTTGACGGTGGTAAGGTGAAGGGGAGCGAATAGGGAGTAGTGAGTAGCGAATAGGGGAAGACGGGAGTGGTTATGGCCCATCCTGTCGCGTCCGATTGGCGATTGCGGTCGTGCGCCATTCTCTCTAATCGCTATTCCCTGCTCACTATTCCCTATTCACTATCTGCTCCCATGGCCGCCAAGCTCTCCGTCAACCTCAACGCCATCGCCCTGCTGCGCAACCGGCGCGACCTGCCGTGGCCGAGCGTCGCCGGCCTCGGGCGCATCGCGCTCGCCGCCGGCGCCCACGGGCTGACGGTGCATCCGCGCCCCGACGAGCGGCACACGCGCCGCTCCGACCTGCCGGTGCTCAGGGCGCTGATCGACGACGAGTTCCCCGGGGCCGAGTTCAACATCGAGGGCTTCCCGGACGAAGATTTCCTGCGGCTGGTCGAGGCCAACCAGCCTGACCAGGTGACGCTGGTGCCGGACGACCCGGCGCAGCCGACCTCCGACCATGGCTGGGACTTCGAGGCCGAGTTCGACCTTCTGGAGCCCGTCGTGCGCCGGCTGAAGAAGGGCGGATTCCGCGTCTCCCTGTTCGCCAACCCCGACCCCGCCGGCATGGCGGCGGCGAAGGCGACGGGCGCGGACCGGATCGAGCTCTACACCGGCCCCTATGGCGGCTGCTACGATTCCGAAAAAGCCGCCATCGCGCTGGAATCGCTGGCGAAAGCCGCCGAAGCGGCGCACGCGCAAGGACTCGGCGTCAATGCCGGCCACGACCTCACCGTCGCCAACCTGCCGGCGCTGGTCGAGGCCGTTCCCTTCCTTGCCGAGGTCTCCATCGGCCATGGCCTGACCGCCGACGCGCTGGAATTCGGCATGGCCGAAACCGTACGGCGTTTCCTGCGTTCCTGTGCCGCGAGCCCTGCGCCCAGGGCATGAGTGAAGCGACGAGCTCAGCCAAAGCAGCATTTGTCCCGGCGATGCGTGAGGCGTAGAAGCCCCGTCCGTTCCAGACGGAGGGTTGCGAATGAGCATGCCTGTCGAAGACGCGCGCGGCGGCGCGGTTCCTGAAAACCGCAGGAGCGTCGCCCATCTGGCGCTCGCTGCCATCGGTGTCGTTTACGGCGATATCGGCACCAGCCCGATCTACGCCCTGCGCGAGGCCATCAATGCGAGCGGGCGCGGCGCGCGCGCGACCGATGCCGAGGTGCTGGGCGTGCTCTCCATCATCGTCTGGTCGCTGACGCTGATCGTCGCCGTCAAATATGTGCTCGTCGTGCTGCGCGCCGACAACGATGGCGAGGGCGGCACGCTCTCGCTGATGGCGCTGGCGCGGCGCAACGCGGGCAGGCGTCTGACGCCCGCGGTCCTGCTTCTGGGGATGGCGGGGGCGGGCCTGTTCGTCGGCGACGCCATCATCACCCCCGCGATCTCCGTGCTTTCGGCGGTCGAGGGCCTCGAAGTCGTCGCCCCTGCGCTGACGCCCTATGTCGTGCCGGTAACCGTTCTCATCCTCATCGGCCTGTTCATGGTGCAGCGGCGCGGCACCGCCTCCGTCGCCGCGGTCTTCGGGCCGGTGACGGCGCTCTGGCTCGTCGTCCTCGGGGTCATCGGCGCGGCGCATGTGGCGGCGGTGCCGCAGGTGCTGGCGGCGCTCAACCCGGCCTGTGCGGTCGGCTTCCTCTTCTCCCATTCCGCCGTCGCCTTCGCGGTCATCGGCGCGGCCTTCCTCGCCGTCACGGGCGCGGAGGCGATCTATGCCGATCTCGGCCATTTCGGCCGCCGGCCGATCGTGCTCGCCTGGTTCTCGCTCGTCTTCCCGGCGCTCCTGCTCAACTACTTCGGGCAGGGGGCCTTCATCCTCGGCCACGACGGCGCGACGGGCCAACCGCTCTTCCAGATGGTGCCCGGCTGGGCGGTCCTGCCGCTCGTCGTCCTTGCCACAGTGGCGACCGTCATCGCGAGCCAGGCCGTCATCACCGGCACGTTCTCGCTGGCGAGCCAGGCGATCCAGTTCGGCCTCCTGCCGCGCCTCGCCATCTTCCACACCTCCGATACGCGGTCCGGGCAGATCTACGTGCCGCAGATCAACGCGCTTCTGCTTGTCGGCGTCGTCATCCTCGTGCTCGAATTCGGCACGTCGAGCGCGCTCGCGAGCGCCTACGGCATCTCCGTCACCGGCGAGATGGTCGTCACCGTCCTGCTGCTTCTCGTCGTCATGCGGCGCAACTGGCGCTGGCCGCTTTCGGGCGCCGTGCTGCTGTTGCTGCCGTTCTTCCTGCTCGACACGACCTTCCTCGCCGCCAATGCGCTGAAGATCGCCGATGGCGGCTGGGTCTCGGTGGCGATCGCCGCCGCGGTCGTGCTCGTCATGGTCACCTGGCGCAGAGGCAGCCGCATCCTCTTCGACAAGACGCGCAAGAGCGAGGTGCCGCTCGCCGTGCTGACGCAGAACCTCGCGCGAAAGCGCCCGACCATCGTGCCGGGAACGGCCGTCTTCCTCACCGGCGATCCCGAAAGCGCGCCGACCGCGCTGATGCACAGCCTCAAGCACTACAAGGTGCTGCACGAGAAGAACGTCATCCTCACCATCGCCTCGGAGGAGGTGCCGCATGTTTCCGACGCGGAGCGCGTCGAGATCGAGGAGCTCAACGACCTCTTCATGCGCATGCGGATACGCTTCGGCTACATGCAGCGGCCGAACGTGCCCGGCGCGCTGGCGCTCTGCCGCAAGGCGGGCTGGAAGTTCGACATCATGACGACCTCCTTCTTCGTTTCCCGGCGCACGCTGAAGGCCGCCGCGCAATCGTCCATGCCGCGCTGGCAGGACCAGCTCTACATCGCGCTTGCCCGCAACGCCTCCGACGCGACGGCCTATTTCCAGATCCCGAGCGGCCGCGTGGTCGAGATCGGCACGCAGGTCGCCATCTGAAATCCGGGGCTTGCGCAAGCCCTCCGCAATCGCTAGAAACCAGAACCGTACCGTACGGTACGGCATGGAGAGGCCGGGTGACGCAGGCGGCGAGCGAAGGGGGCAAGGAGTGGACGGAACGTCAGAAGGACGTTCTGGACGCCGTGCTCGCGCTTCTGGTCGAGGACGGCGACAGGCTGACCATGGCGGCCGTCGCCCGCCGGGCCAAATGCTCCAAGGAAACGCTCTACAAATGGTTCGGCGACCGCGACGGCCTGCTGACCGCGACGGTGCGCTGGCAGGCCTCGCGCGTGCGCGCCGGCGGCTTCGACCGGGCGCGGCTCGACGCGGCGGCGCTGCGCGAAAGCCTGGAGCGCTTCGCCGCCGACTGGCTTGCCGTCATCTCCTCGCGCACGTCCATCGCGCTCAACCGCGTCGCAGTGGCCCATGCCGGCTCGGGCAGAAGCAATCTCGGCGCCATCGTGCTCGCCAACGGCCGCTTCGCCATCGGCGGGCGCATGAAGCCGCTGCTGGAGGCCGGCCGCGAGGCCGGGCTTCTCGCCTTCGACGACACCGAAACCGCCTTCCGCACCTTCTTCGGGCTGATCGGGCGCGACGTGCAGATCAGGCTGCTGCTCGGCGACCGGCTCGACACGAGCGAGGAAGGCATCGCCCGCGAGGCCGCGCGGGCCACGCGGCAGTTCTTCGCCCTCTACGGGGCAAGCCAGCCGCCGGCGCAAGCCGGCTCACCGGAGACGCCGGCATCCGCCGGCTGAGTTCACACCAGGGAAAGGCCAGAGGAAGGCCGAAGGAAGGAAGATCCAATGCGTGTCTATTACGATCGCGACGCCGATCTCAATCTCATCAAGGGCAAGAAGGTGGCCATCATCGGCTACGGCTCGCAGGGTCGGGCGCACGCGCTCAACCTGAAGGATTCGGGCGTCAAGGAAGTCGCCGTCGGCCTCAAGGCCGGCTCCGCGACGGCCAAGAAGGTCGAGACCGACGGCCTCAAGGTCATGACGGTGGCGGAGGCCGCCGGCTGGGCCGACCTGATGATGATGGCCACGCCCGACGAGCTTCAGGCCGACATCTGGCGCGACGAAATCGCGCCCAACATCCGCGACGGCGCGGCGATCGCCTTCGCCCACGGCCTCAACGTCCATTTCGGCCTGATCGAGCCCAAGGCCACCGTCGACGTGCTCATGGTCGCGCCCAAGGGCCCCGGCCACACCGTGCGCGGCGAATACCAGAAGGGCGGCGGCGTGCCGTGCCTGGTCGCCGTGCATCAGGACGCCTCGGGCAATGCGCTCGACCTCGGCCTCTCCTACGCCTGCGGCGTCGGCGGCGGCCGTTCCGGCATCATCGAGACCACCTTCAAGGAAGAGTGCGAGACCGACCTGTTCGGCGAGCAGGTCGTGCTGTGCGGCGGCCTGGTCGAGCTGATCCGCGCCGGCTTCGAGACGCTGGTCGAGGCCGGCTACGCGCCCGAGATGGCCTATTTCGAGTGCCTGCACGAGGTGAAGCTGATCGTCGACCTGATCTACGAGGGCGGCATCGCCAACATGAACTACCATCACGCCCGAGACCAAGGCCGAGATGAAGCGTGTGCTCGACGACATCCAGACCGGCAAGTTCACCTCGGAATGGATGCAGGAGTACCGTTCCGGCATGGCCCGCTTCAAGGGCATCCGCCGCCGCAACGACGCCCACCAGATCGAGGAAGTCGGCGAGAAGCTGCGCGGCATGATGCCGTGGATCGCCAAGAACAAGCTGGTCGACAAGGCGCGGAATTGATCGCGATCCACGTTCCTGAAATACGAACCGGGCGGCCAGGGCCGCCCGGTTCCGTTTCAGCCGCTCACGAATAGGGCGACAGGCACTGGCGGCGCGGCCCGTTATAGGGCTGGAACGTGTTGTCCGCGGCCCGGTAGGAGCGATAGCGGGCGTAGCACCAGTCATAGTGCGCCTGCGACAGCCGGTAGCGGTAGATGCGGCGCGGCTCGACATAGCGCCGGTAGACCGGCGGCGTGCCGAAATGGAAGTAGATGCCGGCATCCGGGCGATAGTGGCGGTGGTGGCCCCAGCGCCTGTCCCATCGCCTGTCCCACCGGCGGTCCCATCTGTGGCCCCGGTCGCCGCGATGCCATCTGCGGTCGTCGCGATCGCGCCAGCGATGCTGCGCCTGTTCCACCGGATTGGCCGCGGCGGCGGGCTGGGCGATGTCGCGGGCCATTGTCGCCGGAGCGGCCGTCGCCGGGGCGGCGAGGCCGAATGCGAGCGCCGCGAACAGGGCGGCGGCGGAAAGTCTGTGTCTCATGTCGTTCTCCTCGGATCCGGACAGATTCCCAAGCCCCGGATACGACCCTTGGAAAGATCATCGTCCCGCGCGCATGAACGCGCGATGAACGCCCGTTCCGCCGCCGCGCTTGCCTTTTGCCGGCGCTGCGGGTGAGATTGCGTCCATGTCGCTGCGACTCGCCACCTTCAACGTCGAGAACCTGATGAACAGGTTCGATTTCACCGGCTTCCGCAACGAGCTCTACCAGGACCGCGTGCTGGCGCTCTACCAGATCCGCGACGAGGCCGAGTACCGCCAGCTCGAGGCCGCGCGCGCCGTCGCCCACACCGACGACACGCGCCAGTTGACGGCGCTGGCCATCGCCGCCGCCCGCGCCGACATCATCTGCATGCAGGAAGTGGACAATATCGAGGCGCTGCGCGCCTTCGAATACGGCTATCTCTACAAGATGGTCGGGTCCGGCTATCGCGGCAAGTACACCACGCCCGGCAATGACGGGCGCGGCATCGACGTCGCCGTGATGATGCGCGAGGAGACCCGCCACGGCCAGCCCATCGAGTTCGTCGGCATGCGCAGCCACGCGCACGTGACCTACGAGGAGCTCGGCCTGCACACGCCCGAGCTCGAAGCGCTCGGCGAGGCGCCGCACGAGCGCATCTTCCGCCGCGACTGCCTGGAGATCGACCTGCGCGTCGGCGGCAAGCCGATGACTGTCTACACCGTGCATTTCAAGTCGATGGGCAGCCCGCGCAACGGCATGGACGGCCGCGAGGCGACGATGCCGATCCGCATGGCCGAGGCGGCGGCCGTGCGGCGCATCATCGAGGAGCGCTTCGGCCGCGAGCACGCCGCGACCAAGCGCTGGGCGATCTGCGGCGACATGAACGACTATCGCGAGCGGGTGATCGTCACCGGCGACGTGCTGGAAGGCCACGTCTTCACGCCGGTCGAGGAGGCGCGTTCGTGCATCGACGTGCTGACGGCGGGGGATTTCTGCGAGAACGTGGTCGAGCGGCGGCCGATGCTCGACCGCTGGACGCTCTACCACACGCGCGGGCCGGCCGAGCGGCATCTGTGCCAGCTCGACTACATCTTCGTCTCGCAGGGGCTTGCCCGCCGCAACGCGCAGGCGGTGCCGCAGATCGTGCGCGCCGGCCAGCCCTTCCGCACGCCGTTCCCGCCGGGACAGGAGGTCGAGCGCTATCCCCGGGTCGGCTGGGACCGGCCCAAGGCGTCGGATCATTGCCCGGTGGTGGTGGAACTGGACATTGTGTAGCGAACAGGGAGTAGCGAATAGCGAATAGGGAAATCCGGTCGTACCCTATTCGCTACTCCCTATTCGCTATTCGCTCTTTTCTCATTCATGCCTCAACGCCTCGATGGGGTCGAGGCGCGCGCCGCGCAGCGCCGGGAAGAAGCCGAACACCACGCCGATGGCGGCGGAGAAGCCGACGGCGAGCGCGATCACCGGCAGGCTGGGCGCGAAGGGGATCGACAGCACCGTGGTGGCGATGCCGGCGAGCGCAAGGCCCAGCGCGATGCCGATCAACCCGCCGAGCAGCGACAGCACCGTCGCCTCGACGAGGAACTGGACGAGGATGTGCTTCTCGTGCGCGCCGATGGCGAGCCGGATGCCGATCTCGCGCGTGCGCTCGGTGACGGAGACGAGCATGATGTTCATGATGCCGATGCCGCCGACCAGCAGGCTGACGCCGGCGACCGCGCCCAGCATGCCCGTCATCACCGTCGTCGTCGAGGCCATCGCGTCGGCCACCTGCGTCATGTCGCGGATGTCGAAATTGTTCTCCTGGTCGGGGGCGATGCGGCGCGTCTGGCGCAGGATCGCCTCCACCTCCGCCATCACCGCCGTCGTCGCCACGCCGTCCTGCGCGGCGACGTAGATCATGTCGATGTCGCGGTCGCCGGCGATGCGGCGCTGGAAGGTGGTGAGCGGCATCACCACGATGTTGTCCTGGTCCTGGCCGAAGCCGGAGGTGCCCTTGGAGTCCAGCACGCCGATGATGCGGCAGCTCATGCGCCCGACGCGGATGGCGACGTCGGTGGGGTCGCCGGCGCCGAAGAACTGGGCGCGCACGGTCTGGCCGATCAGGCAGACATTGGCGCCGCCGCGCGCCTCCGAATCGGTGAAGGGGCGGCCGGTCGCCGCCTGCCAGTCGCGGGCGACGAAATAGTCGGGGTCGGCGCCCGTCACCTGCACGGAAAGGTTGTCGGCGCCGTAGACCACGCGCGCCGTGCGCTGGGCGGCGGCCGACACGGCCTTGACGTTCTCCAGCCCCTCGGCCAGCCCCTCGAAATCCCTGTGCTCCAGCCGGCGCGGGGTGAAGGTCGGGCCGCCGCCGCGCATCGGCCGCATCGCCTGCACCACGAGCAGGTTGGAGCCCAGCTTGGCGATGTCCTCGCGCACCTTCTCGGTGGTGCCGGCGCCGATGGTGATCATGGCGATGACGGCGGCGACGCCGATGACGATGCCGAGCAGCGTCAGGAACGAGCGCAGCGCGTTGCGGCGCACCGAGCGCAGGGCGAGGCGGACGGTTTCCCAGATCATCAGGCCGCCTCCAGCCTTGCCGTGTCGGAGGCGATGCGCCCGTCGAGGAAGCCGATGGTGCGGCCGGCATAGGCGGCGATGTCGGCCTCGTGCGTGACCATGACGATGCTCAGGCCCTGCTCCTCGTTGAGCCGCGTGAGCAGCTCCATGATCTCGTGGCTGCGGGCGGTGTCGAGGTTGCCGGTCGGCTCGTCGGCGACGAGCAGCGTCGGCCGGGTGACGATGGCGCGGGTGATCGCCACGCGCTGCTGCTGGCCGCCGGAAAGCTCGGCCGGGGTGTGGCCCTCGCGGCCTTGCAGGCCGACCTGCGCCAGCGCCTCCATGGCGAGCGCCCGGCGCTGCCTTGCCGGCACGCCGCGATAGACCAGCGGCAGCTCGACATTCTCGGCCGCCGTGGTGCGCGGCAGAAGGTTGTAGCCCTGGAAGACGAAGCCGATATAGCGGTTGCGCAGCACGGCGCGGCGCGAGCGGTCGAGCCGGCCGGCATCGACGCCGAAGAAGCGGTAGGTGCCGCGGCTCGGCGTGTCGAGGCAGCCGATGATGTTCATCGCCGTCGACTTGCCGGAGCCCGACGGCCCCATGATCGCCACGAACTCGCCGCGCTCGATGGAAAGGTCGACGCCGGCGAGCGCGTGCACCTCGGCCTCGCCGCTGCCGTAGGTCTTCCACACGTCCTCGAAGGCGAGCATCGGCGTGCCGGTCATCGTCGTCACCGTCCGTTGCGGGCCGCGCCGTCCTGCGCCTGGCGGACGCCGAGGACCACCTGCTCGCCTTCGGCGAGGCCGGAGACGATCTCGACGGAGGCGCCGTCGGTGGCGCCGGTGACGACGCGCACCGCCTGCGGCTCGCCGTCGCGCAGCACGTAGAGCGGCCGGCCCTCGCCGCGCGCGGTCGCGGCCGGGCGGCGGCCCATCATCGGCGGGCGCGGCATGAACAGCGATTGCAGCGACCAGCCGGAGCCGGTGGTGGCGGCCGGCGGGCTGTAGCGGAAGGCGGCGGCCGGCACCAGGAGCACGTTCTCGGCCTCGCGGGTGACGATGTCGACGGTGGCGGTCATGCCGGGGCGCAGCAGCAGCTCGCGGTTGTCGACATTGAGCCGCGCCTCGTAGGTGACGACGCCCTCGGTGACGACGGAGGCGTAGGAGATGTCGCGGATCTCGGCGTCGAAGCGCCGCTCGGGGAAGGCGTCGACCGTGAAGCGCGCCTTCTGGCCCGCGGCGACCGTGCCGATGTCGGCCTCGTCGACGGCCGCCTTCAACTCCATGGTCTCCAGGTTCTCGGCGATGACGAACAGGGTCGGGGCCTGCATCGAGGAGGCGACGGTCTGGCCGGGATTGACCGAGCGGCTCAAGACGATACCGTCGATGGGGGCGTGGATCGTGCTCTTGGCGAGGTCGGCCTGCTGGAGCGCGAGCTCGGCGCGCGCCACGGCAAGATTGGCGGCGGCGATGGCGACGGCGCTGCGCGCGCGCTCGGCCGCCGCCTCGGCGGTCTCCAGCGCCTGCGTCGTCGCCTGGCCGCGGCCGGAGAGCATGCGCGTGCGCGACAGCGTCTGCTCGGTCTCCTTCGCCGTCACCTGCGCGTCGGCGACGCGGGCCTCGGCGGCCGCCACATTGGCCTCGGCGCGGTCGATCTGGGCGAGGATGCGGGTGGTGTCGAGCTCGGCCAGCACGTCGCCCCGGGCGACACGCTGGTTCTCCTCGACCGAAACCGAGCGGACGACGCCCGAAAGCTCGCTCGACACCTCGACCTGGGTCAGCGGTTGCAGCGTGCCGGTGGCCGAGACCTCGACGGTGAGCGCGCCGGGCTTCACCTCGGCGGTGCGGTAGGCGGTCTCGACCGGGGCTGCGGCGTTCCATTGCCACAGCGCCACGCCCGCGCCCGCGGCAAGCGCCAGCGCGACGAGCCACGGCCAGCGCCGCCGCTGCGCCTTGCCCGTCCCGTCCAGCGACAGCGCCGCCTCGATCGGCTCGGGAGGGGCGGCCTTCGCCGTTTCGCGGCGCTTGACGATCTGGTCCATGCCTTGCTGTCTTTGCTTGCTCGGTCCCTTCATCCGACAGATCGGGGAAACAGGCGGGGATTTCAAATTAAAGTTTGGCCATGTTGCATTTGCCGCGCGCCGACGGAGCCGGCCGCCCGCACGGCCGGCGCGGCATGGAAGAAGGCTGCGCGACGTTCGGCATCGGGATCGGCCCGGCTGCGGCGACGAATGCGGGCCGTCGCGCCGGCAATGGAACAAAACCGCCGCGCGGCGACTTTTGCCGCTGGACAGGGGCGGCTGGAGCCGCTATAGCGCCACCACTTGCGGCGGCCCATCGGGCTCGTCCCCGGCGGGTGATTAGCTCAGTTGGTAGAGCAGCTGACTCTTAATCAGCGGGTCGTAGGTTCGATCCCTACATCACCCACCAATTATTTCAATAAGTTAGCGGCGATCGGCTGCCTCTCTGAATTTCGCTAGGCAGCAAATAGGCAGCATGGCGTAAAAATCGCTGCCTGCCGCAATCGCGGACGCCTGCGGCGTGGAATGTCCAGCGTTTCGATCCGGGATAGGCTTCATCGCTCATTAGTGACCGGGGGCAATCCCCCGCCTAAATCCAAACACCATGCCCATACTGTGCGGTGAGGCGCGGCTATGAGCCGGATCATCCCACATTCTCATTTGCGACAGGTATCCAGATTGCAGCATCATCGTCGCCGTAAGGGATTGCGCGGCCTTCAAGCGCACAGATGCCAACCCATGCACAGATGACGGCATCAAGCGCATCCTCGAACGCTTTCAGTTCCCATGTTGCGGCGGTGTGCTGCGGAACAGGGAGCATCGCACTCACGCCTGCAATCTCGCTCTCCAACGCAGTGATTATCGCCACCCACTGCTCCAGCAAACGACAGCGGCGGTTCGCAGGCGTTTCAGTCCGCCAATAACTTCTTGTCTTTGAAACCTTGTAGGGCAGGCGTTCAATCGCGCTTGTGAGTTCGACCAGAGCGGGATGCGGATAGACTTCGATCAGTCCCGGCGTTGAAATGGCCTTCGTCAGTAGCGGATAGCTGGATGCCTCACATGCTTCGCGCAATGCGTCACTGATCGGACCCGGACGAATTGCGCTCGGCGTGTGCGTTCCGCATTTCCTGGCCCCGTAGGCGCGCGAAACTGCATCGTCGGCACTGCGGCGAGCGATGATCGCTGTTCTCGCCAACGGCATATCGACAGCGACCAGATCGACGCCGCTACAACCAATCATTGACGACGCCGCGTTGAGTATCGTGCCCAAATCCATGATGGAGGGCGACGGCCTACTTTGCTCACTGATCGGCCGTTCGCTGCCGTCAATGAAGTTCAGGTATGATGCGGCTACGGCAATCAGTCGCCAAACTGAACCGCTGTTCTCGATCAGTGCAACGCCACTCGGTTGAGTTGCAGTCCAAGCGGCGTCAATTCCAAGCACTGCTGTCATGCGGTCGCCCTAGCCAATTCGATGTCGATCTAACGCGGGCTAATAGCAAACGCCAAGGTGCTGCATTGGGAAAATAGTCCTCATTCTCCCGCGACACCTAGCTCCGATCCGGGCGCATACAACATACATTTGGACACAAGTGCTCGATTTTACCTGCCGGGAGTAGCGGTATTGGCTGCTCTACGGGCGCCTTTTCAGCAGGTCAGCAGCCTCTACTTCCAGCACGATTGCCAGCCGATCAACGACATCAATGCTGGCACCATACACACAGCGTTCAAGCGAACTGATGTAAGTCCGGTCAATGTCCGCACGATGCGCCAATTCCTCTTGCGACAGGCCCTTCGCCAGTCGGAGCGCCTTCAAATTCTGTGCGAACACCTCTCGTATTTCCATACATGGGAGAGAGGCGTCTTGTTGAGTATCCTTCCACGGAGTATTCTCAACACAAGGGATTGCGGACCAACTTCGGAGCGGCGTCCGTGTCGGCAGCCAACTGTGCTGACTTCCTCGTCGGCTCCGATTGAGAATGGGAAGTGAGCACGATGCAGAGAACGACCGGCGCACTCGGCTCGGCATTTACCTTCTATATCTCGGTTGGATCAATTTTGTTTATGCTCTCGCTGTTTTCGTACTTAACAGCGTTTATTCCGATGCTGTCACAAAATTGCAGAATGCAAGATGGATTGTATCTGTATTTTGTTGTCGGAATTGTCGGTGCATTTTCCTCTTTGGTGAAGATTGTATTGTGGCCCCTTGGTCTGTGGGCCGCTCTCACTGGTCGTGTAGGCTTTTTGTTTTGGCTGTTTCCGGGATGGTTTGTGGAATGCTAACAAAAATGTCGAATATGACATCACGGGATGTTATAAATAAACACTTATACCATATTAGATATTATTTATATGTTTCTTTAGCCATTGTAATTGCTGCGATTGCATTGCTCGTGTATTTCAAACCTGCGACAGTGAGCATTGCATACGATACCGCAGATCGGTGTTCGGGCTTCGGCACAAACGTCATCGTGACTATAACAAATTACCATTTCAGACCGCTCGCAAGCTCGGTTATAATTGTGCGAGCCTACAAGAAAGGGTTTTCCAAAAATCTTTTCACGACACGGGAAAAGAAAGGCATCGCCTTCAAACAAACAAGAATTATAGAACCATTCAGAAGCACAGCTTTTTGCAAAACGTTCAACGATTATGTATATTTGGAAAATCCAGATAAATTGGTATGGTCTGGAGAAATTGCATATAAGAATTATGGATACCCATACTGAGAGCGTTATGTTCTAAACTGCACCCTAGCGTAGGCTACCCTAATGTCGTCCGCCCCTATCCAGAAGAAGTTTGCGTCAAACTCATACCATCCACGTCCAGAATTTACGATAACGCCGCACAGCTCGAATTTCTTTATTGCGAGGCGCACACGCTCGACCGAGCACCGTAGTTCGTCCGCGATCTGTTGCTGCGTTCGTTCCACACGGCAACCGGGCAAGAACACGGTATGTGGAACAAGTCCATTCTGATCCGCTGGACCTTGTGCGCGGGTGACGGGAAATCTCAGGTGCCCGACCATGCAGTTCAGAACCTCATGGTCGATCGTCTCGCCCTCTGCACGTAGGAAGCGTATCCAATTGTGAAATCCGCCAAAGTAGCGGACATAGGGTGCAATTCTGCGCTTCTGATAGACGGATACTTCGAGATCAGGCGCAGACCCAACCGCTTCACGCGCACGTCGCCGTTCACTCGACGTGTCTCTTACCCAAATGGTCGGATGCAGGTCAGGCCGGATTGGTCGAGGCATTGGTAAGAAATCCCAATCGGGCAAGGGGTTTCGTACCCTGCCGAGGGCAATATCCCAATGAGAATTGGGTTAGCGGACGGATATTTGTAATATTATCAATAGGATAGATATCTAATATCTATTTATTGATCCTACCGCCTGGTTTGGTCGCTCGCTTGTCGAGGCACGGCGCATCTGCTCAAGCCATTGCCGCACGGCCCCGGCGCTGTAAGCGACTAAGCGCCCGATCTTCACGTATTCCGGCCCCTTGCCCTCATGCCGCCAGCGGGCGAGTGTCTGTTGCGACAAGCCGACATAGGCGGGCATCTGGCGGGACGGGATCAGGATTTCGTCGTTGTCGGGCAGTGGCCGAAGGTGGGGCGTCAAATCGAGCGACATCGGGCTATCTCCGTAGGAATCCGTTGATACCCATGCCTACCGGCTCTCATGGCGCCGGTCTGGTAACACTATTCAGCGTTATTCGATCCGATTCGATTGAGCCGCGAACATAGCTTCGCCCGCCGTTGTTTGTTCGCTTTCGAGAAGATGGCCGCGGCCTTCTGCCATTGCCGAGTGAGAACGAACTCAAAGATATTGTTGCTGCTATAGGCGATAGCTGGGTCAAGCCCCGCTGCTATCAATCCGCGATACCGTTTGTATTCCGCCAACAGAATGAGCTTGTCGTGATCGGGATCAGTGTGTCCTGCGATCTTTTTCGTACGCCTGCGGCGTGGCTTGACATCGGGAAGCTGTTCCATTGCGCGCTCGATGGCTGTTTCCAATGCTGCACCGCGCTGATGCTCGATGTCGGCATGTCGAAACAGCTTGAGCGCGTTTGCATTGATCGGCTGGCCGCGTATCGGGAGCTTGCCTAGCGAAGCGTCAATGTCTGAGATCGTTCCCGGATCGGCAGCTTGCAAAAACTGAAAACGGGCTTCGAGCAAAAGGGCGAAATCGTCTTTGCCCAAGTTGGCATGAAAGATAGGCGTAGTCATCGTTTGCGGCGTGGTCGGTAGACTTGTTCTTTCCTATCACGCCACAGGCGTCGTTGAGCAGTGTCATACGTTGCGCGAGGTTCGTTCTTCCTTCCCGTCACTTTTCCGTTTACGGTAGCAAATAATGTTGTGGCAGGGATCGACATGCGTGCTTTCACATTGGCAGTTGTTACAGGGATGGTCGTTCAGACTGGAGCCGTTTTCGCGCAGGACTACGGACGATATAGCGCGAACCCATATGCCAGTAATCGTGTGAACCCTTACGAGCTTGGTGGCGAATCGTATGGAAATGGGTCTAACAGCCCGCGTCTTTACAATGACGATGGTCAGTTTCGCGGGAACTTCAACAGTAACCCGTATGATCCAGATAGTGTCGCAAACCCCTATGGACGCTATGGAAGTCAGTACTCGTCGGACAGCATCAACAACCCTTACGGCGCAGGAAGCCAGTATCGGAGTGATAGTCCGACAAACCCCTACGGTCAGGGGTTGCGGGTATGTGGACCGTATGGATGTGACTAGAACACCCATAACCGCCTAGCGAACTCTTATGAGGTGAGACCGGCAAGCATGGTCATGCCAGTGTCAATCGCCGGGATGGTGCTGGAACGTCGCGGCCAAGATCGCCAGCAGCTTCAATCCACGCGCAGCGATTGCATCCTGCACGTTGATTATCGCCTCTTGTGGCGTCTCGCCGTCGCTCATGCAGCCGGGAAGATCGGGAACGGTTGCAAGAAAGCCGCCGCCTTCTTCCAGCGGAAGCGGTGAGACGATGACGGGATATTCAAGACGGTTCATGGTGCGACCCTCACGGCGTCGACAAACGCAACGAGCTTGCGAATATATATATATATATGGGCTTTATCGGGCGTTTGGAATTGGCAGCGACGAGCGGCGGTACCGAGCTTGAACTTGGGCTTCGGGGTGGGAAACTGCCATTCCCTTGTTCATGGGGCGGCTATGCGGGACGGATCGGACGTTCGGTGGCTGTTGCAATGACTGATGGAAAGCTTACTAATGCGATAAAAGTGTCTTTAAAATGAGAATGTGATGGACGGCAAAGCTCTCGCTCAGATGATTGTCAACGGCGGAGTAAAAGTCGGCCATTGGGCGGCGCAAAAGTAGTCCACTTGGCGGCGCATTTGGGGAACGCCGGGAGGGCGTAGCCCGAC